>DDYH01000034.1 GCA_002347615.1 Gallionellaceae bacterium UBA2239
GGCGACCCCGCCTCCTACCCGATGGGATATTTGGCGCGGCGGGGCGGTCCAACCGGCACATGAGTGGCTTTTCTCAAGGAGTTTGCCATGGACAACCTCTGCCCCGTTTGCCACAAGGGCATCCTGACGTCCATTACCCTTCCCCAGCAGGCAACCCACGGCAACCGGCATTTCACCGTGATGCTGGAATACAGTTGCTGCACCTACTGCGGCTTCGAAACCACCACCGCGGAACAGGAGCGGAACAACGCCGCGCTGCTGGAGGCCAGTCTGCACAACCTGGCGCAGGCGGCCTGAGCCGTAGCGAAGCGCGCCTGCATTGTCCGCCGGAGGCGGGGCTGCGGTCCGTTGCAGGCGAGCCGCCGGCGCTACATGGGGAAAACTACTCGCAGGAGAAGCGCAGGATTTCCGCTTCCGGGTGGTGGAGGGTGCTTTGGCCGAAGCTCAGGACGCCGGAACCGTGGAGCCGCAGTTCCTCCCGCTTGACCATCACCTCCTCGGCGCCGTCGAGGGTGGCGAAGGTGCCGTTGGTGCTGACGTCCACCAGGACGAATTTGTCCCGCCGGTGCTCGATGCGGGCGTGCTGGCGGGAAGCCATTTTGCTGCCGACGGGAATGTCGTTGTGGGCGTCGCGGCCGATGGTGAGGGCGGCGCGGCCGTCCTCCAGGACCCAGGTCCGATCGCCCAGCCGCAGGGTCAGTTTGGCGGCTTCTCTCTTTGGGGTGTGCGGGACACGGCCCTCCATCATGGTCAGATCGTCGCCGAACTGCCAGATCACCTCGCACACTTCCACTTCTTCCTGCTTTCCCTTGAGGGGCAGGGTTTCCATCTTGCGGATGCCGAGGCGCAGGAAGGGGGAGAGGGCGTCCACCGCCTGGCGGCTGGTGAGGATTTGTTCCGCCTTGGCCAGGTCTGCCAGGCGGGCGGCCACGTTGACCGTGTCGCCGAACACGTCGCCGTCCTCCTCGATCACTTCGCCGTAGTGGAAGGCGATGCGCATCGCGAGGCGGAATTTGTCGCCGACGGTTTCGTGGGCGGCGGTGGCCTGCATTTCGGAGGCTGCCTGGAGGGCGGCATCGGCCGTCGGGAACACGCACATGATCTCGTCGCCGATGGTCTTGATCGTCTTGCCGGCGAATTTCTGCGCCACGCCCTTCATGGCCGTGAGGGTCTGCTCGATGCGCTGCAAGGCGGTGCGGTCGCCCAGCACCTCGTACATCCGGGTGCTGTCGCTGATGTCGGCGAAGAGAACGGCCAGGTGGGATTGTCGGGTGGTCATGTCG
This sequence comes from Gallionellaceae bacterium UBA2239, assembly GCA_002347615.1. GTDB lineage: Bacteria > Pseudomonadota > Gammaproteobacteria > Burkholderiales > UBA9220 > UBA2239. The sequence continues at coordinate 1,284 of DDYH01000034.1, forward strand.
TGAGGGGACTCAGTGGTGGCCGCTGCGCCACTCGTCCGCCAACCGTTCGGCTTCCAGAACGTCCAGGTTCTTCATGCGCGGGATCAGGGCGCGCAGGGTTTCCCGCGCCGCCGTGTCGCTGGCGGAGGCGAGCTTGAGCCACTTGTAGGCCTGGATGTTGTCGGGGCTCGTGCCGCGGCCGGTCATGTACATCAGGCCCAGGTTGTACTGGCCGATGGCATTCCCCTGCTCGGCCGCTTTGCGGTGCCATTGGAAGGCTTCCCTGTCGTCCTTTTTCACCCCCAGGCCGGTCATCTGCATGAAGCCCAGCCGGGCCTGGCCCTCGGCGTTGCCTTGTTCTGCCGCTTTGCGGTACCACTTGACCGCGTCGGTGAAGTTTTGCCTGGTGCCCTTCCCCTCCCGGTACATCTGGCCGACTTTGGCCTGGGCGGCGGCATCGCCTTTTTCCGCCTGCTTGAGGGTGTAAGCGAAGGCCTCCTTGTCGTTGGCCGGGGGGGCTTCGTCGGCCGCCACGGCCGCCGGGGCGGGTTTTTCGGGCGGCGGCGCCGGCTCCGATGCCGGGGCGGAGACGGACACCGGCATGGTGGCGGGCGGCGCGGGCATGGCGAGCTGGGCCGGCTCTTCGGTGGCGACGGCAGCGGACTTGCCGCGCCCCGACACGGCCAACCAGGCGGCAATCCAGATCACCGCCACAGCCACCAGGACGGCCGCTTTCCAGTTGACCTTGGCGGTGGAGACGGGCTTTTCTTTTTCCGCCGGCTTTTTACGGGTGGACCCTTCGCCGAAGGCGGCTTGGCTGGAGCCGGTGGCGGGGCGGGAGCCGCCCAGGGAGGGCATGGCCCGGGTTTCCCCGGTGGAGGGGGAAGAGAAGGCCAGGATATCCGCGCCGCCGTCCCCCTCGGGCATTCCCGATTTGGGCAGGGGCGTCAGGTCCTCCAGGGGGGCGAATTCCGGATTGCCGCTGACGGTGGGGGAATAGGGGTCCAACTCGAAGGTTTCCAGTTCCCGGATCGCGGTCTTGATATTCTTGAAGCCCCCCTGCCATACCGGCTTCTGCATTTTTTTCAGCAGTTTGGGGAAACGTTCCTGATGGTCGTCGCTGTGGTAGTCGATGCGCCACAGGGAAAGCTGGCGGAACCAGTAGCCGAGGGCATAGAGGTCCACCCTCCAGTCGGCCTGATTGACCTGGAGGGAGGGGATCAGGGTTTCCGGGTAGCGCCGTTTCGCCTTGTCGCTCAACTCGTCCCAGCCGACCTTGCCTTCCTCCTGGCAGATGCGGGCGTAGGTTTCCCAATCCTTGGCCAGGGCTTTCAGAAACCCTTCGGACAGGCCGCTGCTGCCTGCTCCCTGCCGCACGTCGATGAAGGGCGGTTTTTCGATGGGGTGGCGGTGGCTGTGGGCATTGGCGAAATCGTTGAGCCGCACCGAGTCGAAATCGACTCGCCCCTCGGGGGTAAGAGCCAGCAGGATGTTGTCCAGGCGCAAGCCGCCGTGGACTATGCCCTTGGCGTGGAGGGAGGCGACGGCTTCGCACACCGCCTTCAACAGCCGGATCAGGTCGCTGGAGCGCTGGAAGGGGTGCTGGAGCCGTTCCGCCGGCACACTCAGGAGCTGGGAAAGGGGGTGGCCGGGTGCGTCGGTCACCAGGGTGCGGCGCTCCAGGTCCAGGGACAGGAATTTCGCCACGCAGGGGTGGCTGTTGTGGAATTCCTGGAGAATCTGGGCTTCGTGGCAGAGCCAATAGGACGCGGCGGGAAAGTCAGGGGCGAGGGTCTTGCACCAGCGTTCGGCGCCCCCCTCGGCGAAGTGTTTTTCGATCCGGATCAGGTGGCGGTCCGGTGTCTTTTCGTCCCTTGTCATAGCACCGCATTATAGGGAAGGCGGGGAAGAAACGGCAACCAAGGGGCTGAATAAGAACAAACTGTTTTTAGGGCGAATTTATACACCGAGGGCTTCCACCCACTTGAGCGCGGCGAGATGGGCCTGGTTGACCTTTTCCGGCTCCAGCTGGAGGGATTCGGCCAGGGTCTGCAACTGGGCGATGTCCGTGCCCTCGCAAGCTTCGGCCAGTGCCAGGAAGGGGCCATAGATGCCCTGGCGGCCCATGAGCGCGTCGCAAATGTTTTCCGGCAGGTTGAGCTGTTCCAGGATCTTGTCCATGGGCATTTCCAGCATGGCATCCAGGAGGGAGAACACGCCGACGATGAACAGGTTGTCCCGGTCCTGCTTTTCCAGGTAGTCCTGGCCCAGCAGCTCGGTGAGCCGGCCGCGGATGATGGCCGTCTTCACCAGGGCCGGGGGGGTGGAGTCTTCCCCCGCCGTTACCAGCAGCAGGGTGAGCCAGCGGTAGAGCTGCTGGTAGCCGAGGATGGTGAGGGCGTGCTTGATGGACTGGATTTCGCAGGAGAGGCCGAAGCCCACGGAATTGATGTAGCGCAGCAGCTTGAACGACAGGGCCACGTCCCGCTTGAACAGGCGGTCGATGTCCGGCAGGTCGGCGTTGTTGCGCACTTTGTTGAGCAGCTCCAGCACGTGGGCGTGGGCCGGGTTGATGACCTTGGCGGACAGGGTTTCCGGGCGGGCGAAATAGAAGCCCTGGAAATAGTGGAAACCGAGTTTCTTGCACTCCTCGAATTCGGCCCGGGTTTCCACTTTTTCCGCCAGCAGCTTGAAGGGCCGCTCCTCCAGCTTCTGGACGTGGGCCGGCAACTGCGCCATGCCGATGAGACGGATGTCCAGTTTCACGTACTGGGCGAGGTCCAGCAACGGGGCAAGGGCCGGTTCGTAGACAAAGTCGTCCAGGGCGATGCTGAAGCCCCGGCCGCGCAGCTCCTTGCAGCGGGCCAGCAACTCCGGCGTGGGCTGGGTCGTTTCCAGCAGCTCCAAGACGATGCGCTCCGGCGGCAGCAGCTCGATGAAATCCGTCTCCAGCATCGGGTTGGAGAGGTTGATGAAGGCCAGCTTGTTGCCCACCAGCCAGTTGGTGCCGATGTTGCTGAGAGTGTTGGCGAGGACGTTGGTGCCGGCGTGGAGATCGCTGATGACCTGGGCGTGCCCCGCTTCGGCGCTATGGCGGAACAGCAGTTCGTAGCCGATGATTTTCTGCTGCCGGTCCAGGATGGGCTGGCGGCCGATGTATGCCTGGTCGCTCATGGTAGGGGGTTGAGCCTAGCGGTCTGGTGCTGCACAACGGGTCCGGGAGCCGGCCCGGCCGAACCCCGGCCGGGCGTGGCAATCAGACGAACAGGGAGGCACGGGTTTCGGTGGTGGAGGAACTCAACAACTCTTCCATATCCAGCACCAGCACCACATCGCCGTCGCCGGACAAGGTGGCGCCGGCGATGCCCCGGGGCTTGATGTCCAGCAAAGGCTTGATCACCACGTCGTCCCGGCCGAGGAAGCCGTCGATGCCCAGGATGAAGGTGGTTTCCGCCGTCTGCATCAGCACCCCGTAGGCCGGGGTCTTCTCCGGCCAGCCGATGAGGCTCGCCAGGGAGCGGATCGGCAGCACCTCGTCCCGCACCACCATGGTGGCCCGGCCCGATACCTGCTGGATTTCCTTGACGTTGATGGGGATGATTTCCCGCACCAGGGCCAGGGGCACGGCGAAGGGCTGCTCCCCCAGGCGCACCAGCAGCACCGGCAGGATGGCCAGGGTCAGGGGCAGGGAGATGGTGATGGTGGTGCCGTGGCCGGCGGCGGAATCGATGTCGATGCGGCCGTTGAGCTTGGAGATGTTGGTCTTTACCACGTCCATGCCCACCCCCCGGCCGGACACGTCGGAGATCTGCTCCTTGGTGGAGAAACCGGGGAGGAAGATGAGGTTGAAGCTCTGGCGGTCGTCCAGGGTGTTGGCGGTTTCCAGGTCGATGAGGCCCTTTTCCACCGCCTTGCGGCGCAGGACGTCGGGGCGCATGCCTTTGCCGTCGTCGGCGATCTCGATGATGATGTGGTCGCCGATCTGCATGGCGGAGAGCTTGACCAGGCTCTTGGTTGGTTTGCCGGCGGCGGTTCGCTCCGCGGTCGTTTCCACGCCGTGGTCCACGGCGTTGCGGATGAGGTGGACCAGGGGATCGTTGAGGTCCTCGATCATGGTCTTGTCGATCTCGGTTTCTTCGCCGGCGAGCACCAGTTCCACGTCCTTGCCCAGTTGGCGGGCCACGTCCCGGGCCAGGCGGGGATACTTCTGGAACAGGCGGCCGATGGGCTGCATGCGGGTTTTCATCACCGCGTTCTGCAGGTCGCCCACCAGCAAATCCAGTTGGCTGACGGCTTCATCCAGGGCCTTGAGGGTGCCGCTATCGGTTTTGCCGGCCAGGATGTCGGCCCTCAGGGTGGTAAGGCGGTTTTTGGTGAGGCCGATTTCGCCGGAGAGGTTGAGCACCATGTCGAGACGGGTGGTGTCGACGCGGATGGTGGTTTCCTTGGCGGCGGGAGCCTGGCCGACCGGGGCGGCGGCCTTGGGCTTCAGGGGCTGAATGGTTTGGATGGCGTCCATGCGGGTGGCTGCTTCGGCCGGATGGGGGGCGGACGGTGCGGCGGCCGCGACGGCCTGGCCGGTAACGGCACCCAACAGGGCGGGCCAGTTGGGTTCGCCGGCGGCGGCTTGGGGTTCGGGCGCGGCTGCCTTGGGGACGGCGGCGGGGGCCCGGCCGGACAGAATGGCGTCCAGGGCGCCCAGAAGGCTGGCGTCGGCCGAGGCGGGCATCTGCTTCTGGTGCAGGGCGTCGAACATCTGGCGCACGGTGCCGGTGGCGACCATGATGGTGTCCATGATTTCCGGGGTCAGGGTGAGGCCGCCGGAGCGCAGCTTGTCGAACAGGTTTTCGGTGCGGTGGCACAGTTCCACCAGGGGCGTGGCGTTGAGGAAGCCGGCGCCCCCTTTTATGGTGTGGAAGCCGCGGAAAATGTCGTTCAACAGGTTCTTGTCGTTCGGCTGCTTCTCCAGTTCCACCAGCTTGTTGTCCACGTCGGAGAGCAGTTCGCCCGCCTCGGTGAGAAAATCGGCCAGCAGGTCTTCCATTCCGGCGAAGTTGCTCATCGTCACTTCCCTTGAGTATTTTGCGTTGTTGTTAGCTTAGCTTCAAAAGCCCAGGCTCGCCAGCAACTCGTCCACCTGCTCCTGGCTGGTGACCACGTCGCTGCGGCCCTCGGCGCTGATGACCGGGCCGTTGAGCAGATCGTCGCCCAGGTTCTTGCGTATGTCGGGCGGGGTACTGGCCACCAGGACCTGCAACAGTTGATGTTCCAGGTCCTGGGCCAGGGCGATGACCTTTTTGATCACCTGGCCGGTAAGGTCCTGGAAGTCCTGGGCCATCATGATTTCCAGCAGATAGGCGTTGGTGGCCTGGGTCTGTGCCGGCAGGCCGCCGAGGAAATCCCGGGTTTGGGCGGCCAGCTGCTTGAATTCGTCTACCCCCATCTGGTTGTCGAATACCTTCTGCCACTGCTTGGCCAGGGTGCCCGCGTCGTTGCCGATTTTTTCCTGGATCGGCTTCGCTTTCTCGGTGGCGGTGAGCACTTTCACCGCCGCTTTTTCCGTCAGGGTGGCGATGTAGGTCAGCCGGTCACGGGTGTCGGGCATGGCCGATACGGCGTCTTCCAGGGACTTGTCGTAACCCAGCTGGCGCAGGGTGTCGTGCAGCTTGCGGGTGGCGTGGCCGATCTGGGTGTAGACGTCTTCGGGGGGGGCGGCCTCGTGCATATCCTCGATGACGGTGGCCTCGCCTTCGATGGGTTGGTCGTCGGCATAGGCGATGCTGTCGAAGAGGGCTTCCAGTTCCGGATTGTCGCCGCTTTCGTTGCTCACTACGCACCTCCTTTAGCTTTTTCCAGGTTCTGGAAAATCTTGTTCAGCTTCTCCTCCAGGGTGGCGGCGGTGAACGGCTTGACGATGTATCCGTTGGCGCCGGCCTTGGCGGCTTCGATGATGTTTTCCTTCTTGGCCTCGGCGGTGATCATCAGCACCGGCAGGTGCTTGAGGGTGGCGTCGGCGCGAATGGCCCGCAGCAGGTCGATGCCGGTCATGTTCGGCATGTTCCAGTCGGTGACCACGAATTCGAAGTTGCTGCCTTTGAGCTTGGACAGGCCGACGACGCCGTCTTCGGCCTCGTCCACGTTGGTGTAGCCCAGTTCTTTGAGGAGGTTGCGGACGATGCGGCGCATGGTCGAAAAGTCGTCCACTACCAGGAATTTAATGTTTTTGTCAGACATGTGTTGCTCCACATGTAAAAATGCGACCGGCATTATTATATGACGCTCCGGGGCAGGAGATAAGCGCCACCGGGCGAAGGGCGGGGGTGGGGAGAGTCATGGTCAGCGCATCAACAGGGGGCGCAGGGTTTCCGCCAGCACCACGGGATCGAATTTGGCTACGTAGGCGTCAACCCCTACTTGCTGGCCCATGATCCTGTTGGCTTCGGACGACAGGGAGGAGTGCATCACCACCGGGATGCCGTCGAAGCGGTGATCCGACTTCACGTTCTTGGTCAGGACATAGCCGTCCATTTCCGGCATTTCGGCGTCGGTGAGGATGATGCTGACCTGGTTGTGCAGCGGCATGCCGTCCTGCTGGGAGCGGCCAGCCAGGCCCTGGAGCCGATCCCAGGCTTCCTTGCCGTCGTTGGCCTGGATGTATTTGACGCCCAGTTTGTCCAGCACCATGACGATTTCCTTGCGGGCCACCGAGGAGTCGTCGGCAAAGAACACGGTGCGCTCGGTTTCCGTTTCCACCGGCGGCAGTTCGGGGACCGGTTCGATGCCGATGGCGTTGGCCAGAATCTGCTCCACGTCCAGGATGGAAACCAGGCGGCCGTCGTCCAGCTCGGTGATGGCGGTGATCAGGCCGTCGTTGCCGGCAAGCATGTTCTGGGGCGGTTTCACCCGGTCCCAGTCGACGCGGATGATGCGGTCCGCCTCGTGCACCAGGAAGCCCTGGGTATGGCGGCTGAACTCGGTGACGATCATGGTGTGGCCGGTGTCGTCCGGCGCCCCGGGCAAATGGATGAAGCGGGCCAGGGAAATCACCGGGATGATGTTGCCCCGCAGGGAAATGACGCCGTCGATGCCTTCCGGCATGTTGGGGGTTTTGGTGATGGAGGGGGTCTGGCTCACCTCCCGCACCTTGAACACGTTGATGCCGAAAATCTCCCCGGTGCCGAGGGAAAACAGCAGGATCTCCATTTTGTTGGAGCCCGCCAGGGTGACTTTGCCGGTGATCTTATCCAGCAGGGCAGGAGTTTGTTCTGACATTATGGTCCCCTTTGGTCCTCAACCGCTTGGCCGCTCAGGCGAGCAGGCGGGAAATGGCGGCCGCCAGTTTTTGCGGTTCGAATTTTGACACGTACTCGTCCACGCCCACGGAACGCCCCAACTGCTGGTTCGACATGCCGGACAGGGAAGAGTGCATCACCACCGGGATGCCGGCAAAGCGCGGGTCGCTCTTGATCTGCTTGGTCAGCATGTAGCCGTCCATCTCCGGCATTTCAATATCGGTGAGGATCAATTGGACGAAATCCTTCACCGGCTTGTGCAGGGAGTCGGCGTGGGCCGCGATGCGGAGCAGTTCGTCCCAGGCCTGCCCCCCGTTGATGGCGCTGATATGGCGCACCCCCATGGCGTCGAGGGTCTTTTCCACCTGCTTGCGGGCGACGTAGGAGTCGTCGGTAAAGAACACGGTCCGGTCCGCGCGCTCGATGGGCTGGATGGCGGAGAAAACCAGGTCGTCGTCGGGGGAGTGGGAGGTTTCGGCGAGAATCTTCTCCACGTCCATGACCATGATCAGGCGGCCGTCGGGCAGCTCGGTGACGGCGGTGATCAGGCCCCCCATCTGGGAGTTGAGCATTTCCGGCGGCACTTTCATGGAGGACCATTCCAGGCGCAGGATGGTGTCCACGCTCTCCACCAGGAAACCCTGGGTGCGGCCGTTGTATTCGGTGACGATCATGATGTCCGGCTTGCGCTCGGCCTGGACGCCGGTGTACTTGATGAGGTCGATCACCGGCACCAGAACGCCCCGCAGGCTGACCATGCCTTCCACCGAGGAGGGCATTTCCGGCGCGTGGGTGATTTCCGGCACCCGCATGATTTCCCGTACTTTGAACACGTTGATGCCGAAGGTTTCCTTGCGGCCGGTGCGTGCGTCCACGCCGAGGGAAAAGAGCAGGATTTCAAGCTTGTTGGTGCCGGCGAGCTTGGTTCGTGCGTCGATGCTTTTTAGTAGTTCGGACATCTCGTGAGGCTCCGATCTTATTTTCTGTCATGTGCCGCCTTGGGTGGCGACATCTTCAATTCTAGCGGCTTTGCGCGGTGATTCTAAAGTAAAGCGTAACTTTAAATAGGCCCGCGACAATTTGCAAATGCTTTGCGGTAAAGCGTTTTGGGGGTATCACAGGAACCCGGAGTCAATCAGCTCTTCCAATAAAAATTCGTAATCTTTTGCCCCCTGGCTGTGGGGCGCGTGGCGGAACACGTCCCGGTTGTAGGCGGGGCTTTCGGTCAGGGCGACATTTTCAGCGATGCGGGTTTCGCACAGTTCTTTGCCGAACTTCTCCCGCAGTTGCTCCACGATCTCCCACGACAGCTTGCGCCGGGAGTCGAAACGGGTGATGACGTAGCGGCGCTCGACACGCTTTTTCAATACGTGTTCCAGGGCTTTGAGGGAACGTTCCAGCTGCAGGGCGCCCTTGACTGCCAGGAAGTCGGTGGAGATGGGTACCAGCACCCGGGTGGCGGCGAAGATGGCGTTGAGGGACAGCACCCCCAGCATGGGGCAGCAGTCGATCACGATGGGGGTGCCGGCCTGGTCCAGCATTTCCGCCTGGATGCCGCTTTTCAGCCGGTTGATGACCTTGGGGCCCTTGCCGAACAGGGAGTCGACCTTGGATAGCTCGAAATGGGACGGGATCACCCGGTAGCCGGCCTCGGCCTGGATCACCAGTTCCGCCAGGGATTTCAGTTCCTTGTAGAAGCCGAACACGCTGTTCTCGCCCAGGGGGACGGCGGTGTCGCTGATGGCGGAAAGATGGGCCTGGGGATCCAGGTCGATCGCCAGGGGGTCCATGTCCTTCCGGGCCAGGGCGGCGGTCAGATTGAGGCTGGTGGTGGTTTTTCCCACTCCCCCTTTCTGGTTGAATACGGCGATAATTGTCATGAGAGCCTATTCCAATAGATTTCATACCCCGCGTTGCGGCCAGAAAGCGATGGCTGCTAGGCGCAGGGCGCGGCCAAGGGTTGTTCCCTTGGCAAGCCCTGCAACAACGCAGACGCGCTTTCTGGCCGCAACCCGAAGGGCCATAACCATTTGGGGCACATTGCGTTGTTGCTCGCCGCTTGTTTGGAATGACCAAACGGCGCGGCTCGCGTCTAGCACTGTACCCCAAATGGTTATGGCGCGGGGCATGAAATCTACTGGAATAGGCTCTGTAATGCTAATGTTTTCGGCCCTCTGCCGCAACCGGAAAGAACGGGGCGGGATGTCTAATCGGGGCGCCCCGTGTATCATTTCCCCTCATGTCAGATGAACCCAGATTATCCATTAGGACGCGAGATGATGGCGAGGTGGGTTGCGAGACAGTTTCGTTGCTTGCGAGGAGTTCATGGTTATTCCATGGACGACGAACAAGCGGCGAAAATGGCCGCAAACCGGCCGCCAGCGCTCGCGTAGGCGCGAAGCGCCGCCTAATGGATAATCTGGGATGAATGAAGGGGGCCGCTTTGGCGGAGGATGAAAAGCAGGTCAAGGCCGAGGAGCTGGAGCAGGCGTTCGCCCTGTTCAGCGAAGCCTCGGCCCAGTTGGCCGGGGCTTACCACGAACTGCAGCAGCAGGTGGAGGGCCTGACCGCCGAGCTGGCGGTGGCCAACGGCGAGCTGCGTCGCCAATACCTGGAAAAGGAGGCTCTGTCCCAGCGCCTGGGGCTGCTGCTGGCGGCCCTGCCCGCAGGGGTGGTGGCTTTGAGCGGGGAAGGGGTGGTGGAGGAGGTCAACCCTGCCGCCCGTGCCATGCTCGGGGAGCCCCTGGTGGGCGAATCCTGGGAACGGGTGGCGGCCCGCGCCCTGCGGCCCACCTCCACCCCCCATGACTGGGACGTGGCGCCCCCCCTCTCCGGCCGGCCCCTGCGGGTGAATGTGGTGACTAGCCACATCGACCCGGCGGGGCGGCAGATTGTGCTGCTCCACGACGTGACCGAAGCCTACGAAATGCAGCAGGAATTGCAGCGCCACCAGCGGCTGACCGCCATGGGGGAGATGGCGGCGCGGCTCGCCCACCAGCTGCGCACGCCCCTGGCCACCGCCATGCTTTATACTGCCCACCTGACCAAGCCGGCCCTGGCGGAGGCCGACCGGCTGCGCTTCTCCGACAAGGCACTGGCTCGGCTGCGGCACTTGGAGCAGTTGATCCGCGACATGCTGTCCTTCGTCAAAGGGGAGACGGGGGGGCGGGAGCGGGTGGATATCGCCTCCCTGCTGGCTGAATTGCGGCAGGTGGTGGAGCCTCAGATGGTCCAGCGGGGGCTGTTGTTCGAGCTGGACGACCGCAGCGGGGATGCCGCGGTGCTGGGCGACCGCAAGGAGTTGACCGGCGCGCTCATCAACCTGCTGGAGAACGCCATGCAGGCCTGCGACGCCGGTGGCAAGGTTCTGGTGCGGGGCGAGCGCGCCGGCGGCGAAGTGGTCTTGGCGGTGGCCGATACCGGACGCGGTGTGGCGGAGGCGCTGCACGAGCGGCTGTTCGAGCCCTTTTTCACCACCCGCGCCGAGGGTACCGGCCTCGGACTCGCCATCGTGCGCAATGTGGTCCAGGCCCACGGTGGGCGGGTGGAAATGAAATCCGTGCCCGGCCAGGGCAGCGAATTCACGCTGCGTCTGCCGGTGACAAGCGATGGGGAACAACAATGAAAACCCTGCCGGTGCTGATCGTCGAGGACGACCGGGATTTGCGCGAAGCCCTGTGCGACACCCTGGAGCTTTCCGGCTACCAGGCCGTCGGGGCGGCGGACGGGCTGGCGGCCCTGAAGGTGCTGGAGGAGCGCAAGGTGGGGCTGGTGGTGTCCGACGTGCAGATGCAGCCCATGGACGGCCACGCCCTGTTGCTGGAGATCAAGCGCCATTTTCCCTACGTGCCGGTGCTGCTGATGACCGCCTACGGCGTGATCGACAAGGCGGTGGAGGCCATGCGCCAGGGGGCCTGCAACTATCTCACCAAGCCCTTCGAGCCAGATGCCTTGCTGGCGGAAGTGGCGCGCTGGATGCTGCCCTCCCTGTCGGAGGACGACGGCGCGGTGGTGGCCGCGGACCCCGCCATGGAGGCGGCCCTGGAGCTGGCGCGGCGGGTGGCGGTCACCAATGCCACGGTGCTGGTCACCGGGGAGAGCGGCACCGGCAAGGAGGTGGTGGCGCGCTACATCCACCGCCATTCCCCCCGGGCGGCCAAGCCTTTCGTCGCCGTCAACTGCGCGGCGATCCCCGAGAACCTGCTGGAATCCACCATGTTCGGTTTCGAGAAGGGGGCCTTCACCGGCGCCGCCCAGTCCCAGCCGGGCAAGTTCGAGCAGGCCCAGGACGGCACCCTGCTGCTGGACGAGATTTCGGAGATGTCCCTGCCGCTCCAGGCCAAGCTGCTGCGGGTGCTGCAGGAACGGGAAGTGGAGCGGGTCGGCGGCCGGCGGCCGATTCCCCTGGACGTGCGGGTGGTGGCCACGTCCAACCGGGACATGCAGGCCGAGGTGGCCAAGGGGGCGTTCCGGGAGGATCTCTATTACCGCCTCAACGTTTTTCCTCTCCGGTTGCCTGCCCTGCGGGAGCGCCCGGCGGACATCGTTCCCTTGGCGCGGCATTTCGTCAGCCGCCTGGCGGTTGGCGTCGGACGCCACGGCTTGAGCCTGTCCGGGGCCGCGGAGCGGCGATTGACGCACTATTCCTGGCCGGGTAACATCCGGGAGTTGGAAAATGTGATCCAGCGCGCCATGATTCTGGCTCCGGGAGAGGTGGTCGACACCGAGCATCTCCTCCTGCCGCAGCAAGGCGGCGAGAATCTTCCGGCGGCAAAATCTGCCGCCCCCGGCGGATCGGAAGGGGAGACCCTGGACATGCGTTCCCTGGAGCGTGCCCACATCATGGAAACCCTGGAGGCGGTGAACGGTTCCCGCAAGCTGGCGGCGCAGCGCCTGGGCATCAGCGAGCGCACCCTGCGCTACAAGCTGCAGCAGTACCGGGAGGAAGCGGAGGGCGGCACGGCGGGGCAGTAGAGCCGGAAGCCGCTTTTTTACGGGCATGGAACTTGCTCGTTGATGCTATAATCATTGAACTTCTAGTACGCCTTACGCGAGGGCCGGATTTATGGATACCCAAGGGATCGATCAGTTGCTGAGCCAGATGCGGGCCGCGTCCGCCCTGGCAAGCGGCGGCGGAGCCGCCGCTGCCACCGATGCGGCTCCCGGCGGGGCGGATTTCGCCTCCCTGCTCAAATCGTCCATCGATCAGGTCAACGGCGCCCAGCAGGAAGCCGACCGGCTGTCCAAGGAATTCGAGCTGGGTGCTCCGGGGGTCAATCTCCAGGACGTGATGGTGTCCTTGCAGAAAGCCAACGTTTCCTTCCAAACCATGGTGCAGGTGCGCAACAAACTGGTGACCGCCTACCAGGAAGTCATGGGCATGCAGGTTTGATCTGCGGCTAGGTCGCGCCTATGGCTACTGCACCCCAACTTCTGCTCGACCGGTTTGAGGGGTTTAACCGTCTGTCGAGTGGGCAAAAGCTGGGTCTGATGCTGGCGGTTGCCGCCGTGGTTTCCCTTCTGGTGGGATCCTGGATCTGGTACCGCACCCCCGATTACAAGGTCCTCTTCAGCAATCTGGCCGACCGCGACGGCGGCGCCATCGTGGCCTTGCTCCAGCAGCAGAACATTCCCTATAAGATGGCCGAAGGCGGCGGCGCCATTCTGGTGCCGTCGGACATGGTTTACGAAACCCGCCTCAAGCTCGCTTCCCAGGGGTTGCCCCGGGGCGGGTCGGTGGGCTTCGAGTTGCTGGAAACCCAGAAGCTGGGCGTGAGCCAGTTCCAGGAGCAGGTGAATTTCCAGCGTGCCCTGGAGGGGGAGCTGGCCCGCACCATCCAGTCCCTTTCCAGCGTCCAGTCGGCCCGGGTGCATCTGGCCATTCCCCGTCCCTCGGTATTCCTGCGGGAGCAGGAGAAGCCCAGCGCCTCGGTGTTGCTGAGCCTGTATCCCGGCCGTGCATTGGATGCCGCCCAGGTGGCGGGCATTACCCACATGGTTTCCGCCAGCGTTCCCCAGTTGTCCTACAAGAGCGTGACGGTGGTGGACCAGAACGGCAACATGCTTAGCCGTACGGATTCCGACGCGGGGCGCATGGGCCTGGAGCCGGCCCAGCTGGAATACATCCGCCAGGTGGAGCAAAGCTACATCAAGCGCATCGAGTCCATTCTCACCCCCATCGCCGGCCCCGGCAATGTCCACGCCCAGGTGGCGGCGGACATCGATTTTTCCCAGGTGGAGCAGACGGCGGAAACCTTCAAGCCCAACCCCACTCCGGCCGACGCGGCGATTCGCAGCGAGCAGAGTAGCGAGACCAGCGGCGCCGGCGCCGGGGCGGTCGGGGTGCCGGGCGCGTTGTCCAACCAGCCGCCGGGGGCGGCTACCGCGCCCGTTACCGCGCCCAATGTGCCGGCCGGTGGGCCGGCGGCGGCCAGCCAGGGCAGCGGCCACAAGGAAAGCACCATCAACTACGAGGTGGACAAAACCATCCGGCACATCAAGCAGGGGGCGGGTTCGGTCAAGCGCCTGTCGGTGGCGGTGGTGGTGAACACGCGCAAGCAGACCGGCAAGGACGGCAAGGTCTCCTCCAAGCCTTTCGCGGTGGAGGAAATGCGCCAGATGAACAACCTGGTGCGGGAGGCCATGGGCTACAGCCAGGTCCGGGGCGACACGGTGAACGTGGTCAACGCCGACTTCAACCTGGGCGAGAAACCGGCCGAGGTGCCGTTGTGGAAGGACCCGGACACCATCGACCTGGTGAAGGAGGTGGTGAAGAACCTCCTCATCCTGGGCATTGTCCTATTGTTCGTGTTCGGTGTGGTCAAGCCGCTGTTCGCCGCTTTCGCCCAGGCGGGCGGTCGCAGGGAGGTGCATGAGGCCGTAGCGGCCGAAGGGGTGGCCCATGCTCGTGCCATGGAAAAGATCGTCACCGCCGAGGAGGGCTACGAGGCGACCCTGGGCATGGTCAAGGACCTGGCCAAGCAGGAGCCGGCCATCGTGGCCAACGTGGTGAAGGAATGGGTCAATGAGTGACGTCGGCGTCCTGAAGAGCGCCATCTTGCTTTCCACCATCGGCGAGGAGGCGGCGGCCGAGGTGTTCAAGTACCTGGGGCCCAAGGAAGTGCAGAAGCTCGGCATGGCCATGGCGAGCCTGTCCAACGTCACCCGGGAGCAGGTGGAAGAGGTGTTCATGGATTTTCGCGCCTCGGCGGAAAAGAAAACCACCCTCGGCATGGCCTCCAGCGACTACATCCGCAAGGTGCTGACCAAGGCCCTGGGGGACGACAAGGCGGCCAACCTGATCGACCGCATTCTCCACGGCGGCGATACCAGCGGTATCGAAAGCCTGAAATGGATGGATGCCGGGGACGTGGCCGAGCTGATCAAGAACGAGCATCCCCAGATCATCGCCACCATCCTGGTGCACCTGGAGCGGGACCAGGCGAGTGAAATCCTGTCCCATTTCGTGGAGCGCCTGCGCAACGACGTGCTGCTGCGCATTGCCACCCTGGACGGCATCCAGCCGTCCGCCCTGAAGGAGTTGAACGATGTGCTCACCGGCCTTCTGGCCGGCAGCCAGAACCTGAAGAAAGCCGCCATGGGCGGGGTGCGTGCGGCGGCGGAAATCCTCAACTTCATGGCCACCTCCCAGGAGGCTTCGGTCATCGGCAGCGTGCGGGACTACGATCCGGATCTGGCGCAGAAAATCCAGGACGAAATGTTCGTGTTCGAGAACCTCCTCGACCTGGACGACCGTTCCATTCAATTGCTGTTGCGGGAAATCCAGTCCGACTCCCTCATCGTGGCCCTCAAGGGCACCAGCGAAGAACTGCGGGAAAAAATCTTCAAGAACATGTCCCAGCGGGCCGCCGAAATGCTGCGGGACGACCTGGAAGCCAAAGGGCCGGTGCGCCTGTCCGAGGTGGAGGCTGAGCAGAAGGAAATCCTCAAGACCGTGCGGCGCCTGGCCGACGAAGGCCAGATCGTCATCGGCGGCAAGGGTGAGGAAAGTGTTTCTTGATATGGCGGCAGTCTGAAGCCATGTCGAAAATTATCTCCAAGGAAGATTCAAATACCTTCCAGCGTTGGCAACTGGTGCCCCTGGACGGTGAGCAGTCGCCCCCGGCGCTCCGGTCGCCGGAAAATATCCCCCCCGAGCCCCCGCCCCCCCCTCCGCCGGCCTTGCCTACTGCGGAGGAGATCGAGGCCGTCCGCCGCCAAGCCCGGGACGAGGGTTTCGCCGCCGGAAGGGACGAGGGTTATGCCGCCGGCTATGCCGAAGGCCAGGTTCGGGCCGGGGAAGAGGCCGCCCAGCTGGCGGCCCTGATGACGTCCTATGACCGGGCCTTGGGCACGCTGGAACAGGAACTGGCCGACGAAATGCTGCGCCTGGCGCTGGACATGGCCAAGCAGGTGCTGAGGGAGGGCTTGCGCGTCAAGCCCGAAGCCATGCTGCCGGTGGTGCGGGAGGCTATCGGCGAACTGGTCCAGACCACCCGCCACCCGGTGCTGGTGCTCCATCCCGACGACGCCGCCCTGGTGCGGCGTCACCTGGCCTCGGAATTGGCCACCCTGCCGTGGAAGCTGATGGAGGACGGGCAGATGACCCGGGGCGGCTGCCGGGTGGAAAGCGAAAGCGTCGAAATCGACGCTACCCTGGAAAACCGCTGGAAGCGGCTGACCGAGGCTTTTGGACGACATGACAACTGGGAAGGTTGAGCGCGACTGGGCCGGGCGCTGGCGCACCTACCTGCGCAACTGCGCCGCGGTGGCGAAAACCGCGCCGCCCTGGCTGCCCTGCGGTCGTCTGACCCGGGTGGCGGGCCTGGTGATGGAGGCGGTGGGGCTGCGCCTGGCGGTGGGCAGCAGCTGCCTGGTGTCCCTTCCCGACGGCCACTTGGTGGACGCCGAAGTGGTGGGCTTTTCCGAAGACCGTCTGTTCCTCATGCCTTCCACCGACGTCTACGGGCTGGTGCCCGGAGCCAAGGTCTTTCCCCTGGAGGGCGCGCCGACCCCGCTGCCGCCCCCCGGCGAAGCCCTCATGCCCCGCCGCCGCGCCCATGACAAAGGACGGCAATTGGCGGTGGGGGACCACCTTCTCGGCCGTATCCTGGACGGTGCCGGCCGGCCCCTGGACGGCCGCGGGAGCATCCATTCCGATCATCACGTCCCCCTCTACAGCCGCCCCTTCAATCCCCTGGACCGGGAGCCGATCACCCACGTGCTGGACGTGGGGATCCGGGCCATCAACTCCCTGCTCACCGTGGGCCGGGGCCAGCGCCTGGGCCTGTTCGCCGGCAGCGGCGTGGGCAAGAGCGTGCTGCTGGGGATGATGGCCCGCTACACCAGCGCCGACGTGATCGTGGTGGGCCTGATCGGCGAGCGGGGACGGGAGGTGAAGGACTTCATCGAGAACATCCTCGGCCCCGAGGGGCTGGCCCGCTCGGTGGTGGTGGCGGCCCCTGCCGATACCCCTCCTTTGCTGCGCCTCCACGGTGCCGCCTACGCCAGCGCCATCGCCGAATATTTCCGCGACCAGGGCAAGCACGTGCTGCTGCTGATGGATTCCCTCACCCGCTACGCCATGGCCCAGCGGGAAATCTCTCTCGCCATCGGCGAGCCGCCGGCCACCAAGGGCTATCCGCCGTCGGTGTTCGCCAAGCTGCCCCAGCTGGTGGAGCGGGCCGGCAACGGTCGCCCCGGGGGCGGTTCCATCACCGCCTTCTATACCGTGCTGGTGGAGGGGGACGACCAGCAGGACCCCATCGCCGACAGCGCCCGGGCCGTCCTGGACGGCCACGTGGTGCTGTCCCGCGCCCTGTCCGACCAGGGGCACTATCCCGCCATCGACATCGAAATGTCCATCAGCCGCGCCATGACCGAATTGCTCACCCAGGAGGAGCTTGAGGTGGTGCGGCGTTTCAAACACCTCTATTCCCGCTACCAGCGCAACCGCGACCTGATCAACGTCGGCGCCTACGTGCGGGGGAATGACCCGGTGCTGGACGAGGCGATCATGCTCTATCCTAAGATGGAGCAGTTTCTCCGGCAGGAGATACGGGAGCGGGTCGGGGTGGCGGACGCCCGCCGGCAGCTCTCTGCCATTTTCGTCTGAGTCGGATCCTAGGAGCGCGGTAGATGCCTCGGCGCTTTCCCCTGCAACCCCTGGTGGAATACACCGAAAACCAGACCGATGACGCGGCCAAGCGCCTCGCCCTGCTCAAGGCGCGCTGGCAGGCGGCGGAGGACAAGTTGCAGCAACTCATCCTGTACCGCCAGGAATACCAGGATCGGCTGGCCCAGGCCTCCCAGCGGGGGATGAGCGTCACCGCCCTGGTGGACTACCGGGCTTTTCTCGCCAAGCTGGAGACGGCCATCGAGCAGCAGCAGGGGGAGGTGGCTCGCTGCCAGGCGGATTGGGAACGAGGCCGGGAGGAATGGATGGCTCAGCGCCGCAAGCTCAAGGCCTACCAGACCCTGGAGCAGCGGCACCATGCCCGGGAAGCCAAGCGGGAAGCCAAGCAGGAGCAAAAGGAGCAGGACGAGAGCGCCCGCCATGCTTTCGAACGCAAGAGCGGGAAAAAGCCCCACAAGTAACATGGCACGAGAGTTGCTAATTACCGTTCAGGCATCGTGATGAACGGAAAGGACTCTTCAATGCAGACCCTATCAATGAACGCCATCGCCGCCGTAGTCAAGGGCGGCGCGGCGCAGGCGGCGACCGGGGAGGGTGCGGCGGCTGCGGCGGACGCGGGGGGCGAAAGCGCCTTCGGCGCCCTGCTGGCCCGCCAGCTCAAGCTGGACGCCCCCCCGACGGCGCCGGTGCTGCCCCTGGAGCTGCTGCAATCCGACGACGTGGCAAAGGCCGACACCGCCCAGTTGGTGCTGGAAATTGCCCCGGAGCATCCCGTAGACCCCAACGCCCTGGCGGGCCTGGTGGCCCAGGCCCTGGCCGGGCTCAACGGCAAGCCTGCTTTGGCCGGCGGCGGGCAGGAAGCGAAAGGCGAGACGCCCGTGCTCAAAGGGGGCATCGAAGGGGTTTCCAAGGAGGCGAAGGAGTTCGCCCTCCCGGTGGCGGCGGATGCCGCCGGCGAGAAATCCCTTTCCAGGGAAGATAAAGCGGCAGTTATTGCCGAGAACGGCAAAATGTTGCCAGCGGACCCCGCCCTGCGCGACGTCCCCGGCCGAGAGGCCAAAGAGGCGCTCCCTGAGCAGTTTGGCGACAAGCTGGCCGCGGCGCAGCAGGCCCTGGTCCACGCTGCGCCGGCCCGGGCGGTTTCCTCCGCGGGCGACATCCACGCAGGACGCATCGACCGGCCGGTGGGCGCGCCGGGCTGGGGCGGGGAGTTGGGGCAGAAAGTGGTGTGGATGGTGGGGCAGCAGAAGCAGTCCGCCGAGTTGCAGTTGAACCCTCCCAATCTCGGCCCCCTGGAGGTGCGCCTGTCCCTCAACCAGGATCAGATGACGGCGACCTTCGTTTCCCACCACGGGGCGGTGCGGGAGGCGATCGAAGCCGCCTTGCCTCGACTGCGGGAAATGCTGGCCGACAGCGGCATCGCCCTGGGTAACGTGATGGTGGGTGCGGAATCCTTTGCCCAGCAACAACAGCAGGCTGCCGCCCAGCAAGGTGGGCAGGGGTCTGGCCAGGAGGGATTCCCTCTGGCCCCCTCCGTCGAAGGGGAGGAGGCCACCGTGGGTGGAGCGGTGCGCATCGAGGGAAGCGGGTTGGTGAACACCTTCGTCTAGCACATCCGCCTGGAATTTTCGCCGCGGTCAGCGGCCGGCGCCAGAAACCGTTGCCATTCCATTGAATGGCAACGGTTTTTTTATTGATGGCACCTAAGGGCGAATGGGCGGTTCTATTAACAGGGTGTGAAGGGTGGGTGCGGACCATTGATTTGTTGTTATAAAAAACATAAACTATGGCCCAAAACTGCTTGATTTTTAAATTTTTTAAGATTATAAAATAAAGCGCAGACCAGACTGGGGTCCAGAACGTATGCAATCGGAGAAGGCAGGAAATGGCTAAAGACCCGCGCAAACAGCCCGCTCAGGAAGCGGCTGCCGCCCCGCCGGCAGCCAATCCGAAGAAGAAGCTGATGCTCGTCATCATTGTGGCGCTGGTGCTGGCAGCTGCCGGCGGCGGAGCCGCCTGGTTCTTCCTCCAGGGGAAGGGCGGGGACCACAAGGAAGCCGCCAAGGCTGAAGAAGGGCACAAGCCCCCGATCTTCACCACCCTGGACCAGTTCACGGTCAATTTGCAGGGCGACAACCGCTATCTCCAGGTGGGGATCGACCTCAAGGTGGCGGATGCCAAAGTGATCGACCAGATCAACCTGCACAAGCCGGAAATCAAGAACGGCGTGTTGCTGCTGCTGTCCAGCAAAAACGCGGAAGAACTGGCCACCCTGGAAGGCAAGCAGAAGCTGGCCAACGAGTTGACAGAAACAGTGAACAGGCCCTTGGGGTTGCCCGCCGGCCAAGGCGTGATGGGCGTGTTCTTTACCACTTTTGTCATCCAGTAGTCAGAGGTTATGGCAGACGAGATTCTCTCCCAGGAAGAAGTCGACGCCCTGCTCAAGGGCGTAACCGGCGAAACCGAAGAGCCTGAAGAGGAAGAAGGCGGAGGGGGAGGCGTTCGCCCCTACAACCTCGCCACCCAGGACCGCATCGTCCGGGGCCGCATGCCGGGCCTGGAGATCATCAACGAGCGCTTCGCCCGCCAGTTCCGCATCGGCCTGTTCAACTTCATGCGCCGCACGGCGGAAATCTCCGTCGGGCCGGTACGGGTGATGAAGTACAGCGAATTCATCCGCAACCTGATCGTCCCGACCAACCTCAACCTGGTGCACATCAAGCCCCTGCGCGGCACCGCCCTGCTGATTTTCGATCCCAACCTGGTGTTCCTGGTGGTGGACTCCATGTTCGGCGGCGACGGCCGCTTCCATATGCGGGTGGAGGGCCGGGACTTCACCCCCACCGAGCAGCGCATCATCCAGAGGATGCTGGAGGTGGCCTTCGAGGAACTGAAGCGTTCCTGGGATCCGGTGTTCAAGGTGGATTTCGAATACGTGCGCTCGGAGATGAACACCCAGTTCGCCAACATCGCCACCCCCAGCGAAGTGGTGGTGACCACCACCTTCAACATCGAGCTGGGCGAGGGGGGCGGCGATTTTCACATGTGCATGCCCTATGCTATGATCGAGCCGATCCGCGATCTGCTCTACGGCGGCCTGCAAGGCGAGCGGCTGGAAGTGGACGAGCGCTGGACCAAGGTGCTGACCAAGCAGATTCAGAATGCGGAGGTGGATTTGGTGGCCACGTTGGGGCAGACGTCGGTAACCCTGGGGCAGATACTGAATCTCAAAGTCGGCGATGTGATCTCCCTGGACATTCCGGAAGCGGTGATCGCCGAAGTCGACAACATCCCCGTCCTCGAATGCAAATACGGGGTGTTGAACGGCCAGTACGCGCTCAAGGTGAACAAAGTCCTGACGGCAACGGATAGCGAATAGGAACGGCAATGGCCGAGGGCGAAGCCAACGAACAAGAAGGTCTCTCCGACGACTGGGCCGCCGCCATGGCGGAACAGGCCACCTCCGACGCCGGGGGCCAGGAGGACGCGGGCGCCGACGACTGGGCCGCCGCCATGGCGGAACAGGCCACGGTGGATGCGGCCGCCGCGCCCCAGGCCGAACCGGCGCGGATTTTCGAACCCCTCACCCCCGAAGCCTCGGCCGCCCCGGCACCGGGCAACCTGGACCTGATTCTCGACATCCCGGTCAACCTTACCGTGGAACTGGGGCGCACCAAGATCGCCATCCGCAACCTGCTGCAACTGGCCCAGGGCTCGGTGGTGGAACTGGACGGCCTGGCCGGCGAGCCGATGAACGTGCTGGTCAACGGCTGCCTCATCGCCCAGGGCGAAGTGGTGGTGGTGAACGACAAGTTCGGCATCCGTCTCACCGACATCATTTCCCCCGCCGAACGCATTCGCAAGCTCAATCGATGACTGTTTTCCTTCGGGCCATTGCCGTCTTCCTGGCGCTGGTGGTCTGCGGGAGCGCGCTGGCTGCCGAGCCCGCACCGGCCTTTCAGCCTTCCACGGTCTCTTTCTGGAGCCTGTTGCAAGTGGTGTTCGCCCTGGCCTTGGTGTTGGGGGCGGTGGCCGGGGCGGCTTGGCTGCTGCGGCGTTTTTCCCCCGGGCAGAACCTGGCTGCCGGCACCCTGCGGGTGGTGGGCGGCGTGGCGGTGGGGCCCAAGGAGCGCATCGTGCTGGTGGAGGTGGGGGACACCTGGCTGGTGGTGGGGGTGGCACCCGGCCAGGTCAACGCATTGCATACCCTGCCGAAACAGACCCATAATATCCCCGCTGACGTCCTCGCCGGGGACCAGAAAAATTTCGCCGCCTGGTTGAAACACGCCATGCAGGCCCGCAAACCCTAACACCTATGTCCGGACATCCTTTCCGTCGCGCGGCCCCGATCTGCTTGGCCCTTATGGGGCTCATCCCCGCCTTGGCCTGGGCCGCCGACCCCGGTATTCCCGCCTTCTCCAGCACCCCCTCGGCGGGGGGGGGGCAGAACTACACCCTCAGCCTCCAGACCCTGCTGCTGCTGACGGCCCTGACCTTCCTGCCCGCTGCCTTGCTGATGATGACCGCCTTCACCCGCATCGTCATCGTGCTGTCCCTGCTGCGCCAGGCCATGGGTACCATGCAGGCGCCGCCGAACCAGGTGGTGGTGGGCCTGTCCCTGTTCCTCACCTTTTTCGTTATGGCGCCGGTGTTCGACAAGATTTACGTCGAGGCCTACCAGCCCTATGCGGAACAGAAGATCACCTTTACCGATGCCCTGGATCGGGGCGTCAAGCCCCTCAAGGCCTTCATGATGCGCCAGACGCGCCAGGACGACCTGGCCCTGTTCATGAAGATATCCAATTCCAAGCCCTTCAACGGCCCGGAGGAAGTCCCCCTGAAAATCCTGGTGCCGGCCTATGTCATCAGCGAGTTGAAAACCGCGTTCCAAATCGGTTTCGTGGTGTTCATCCCGTTCCTGATCATCGACATGGTGGTGGCCAGCGTGCTCATGTCCATGGGTATGATGATGCTGTCGCCGGTGATTATTTCCCTGCCCTTCAAGCTGATGCTGTTCGTGCTGGTGGACGGATGGAACCTGATCATCGGCTCCCTGGTCCAGAGCTTCTACGTCTAGTTCGGAGAAGAGGAAAAGAGCCATGATGACCCCCGAAATGGTGATGACCATCGGCCAGCAGGCGATGCAGGTGACCCTGCTCATTTCCGCCCCGGTGCTGGGAGTGGGGTTGGCGGTGGGCCTTTTGGTGAGTATTTTCCAGGCGGCCACCCAGATCAACGAAATGACCCTGTCCTTCATCCCCAAGCTGTTCGCGATGTTTATCACCCTGGTTCTGGCCGGGCCGTGGATGATCGGCACCCTGCTGGATTTCATACGCCGCCTGTGGAGCGGCATCCCCGGCTTCGTCGGCTAGGCGTCCCATGTTGACGGTCACCAGCGCCCAGCTCAACGCCTGGCTGGGCTTGTTCATCTGGCCCTTCGTCCGCATCCTGGCCATCATCGCCACCGAGCCGGTGCTGGGCAACCGCAGCATTCCGCCCACGGTGAAGATCGGGCTGGCTGCTCTCTTCGCTATCCTCCTGGCGCCCTCCCTGGGGCCGATGCCCAGCGTGGAACCGGGCTCCGCCGCGGGGCTGCTGATCCTCCTGCAACAGGTGATGATCGGCCTGGCCATCGGCTTTTCCATGCGCATCGTCTACACCGCGGTGGAAATGGCCGGGCACATGGCCGGCCTGCAGATGGGCTTGGGCTTCGCCACCTTCTACGATCCCCAGAACGCCGGCCAGGTGCCCATCGTGGCCCAGTTCGCCGGTCTCCTGGCGGTGCTGATCTTTCTCTCCATGAACGGCCACCAGTGGGTGCTGATGGCCATGGCGGACAGCTTCCGGGAACTCCCCGTCTTGGCCCAGCCCTTGTCCGCCAGGGGCTGGATGGCCGTAGCCGCCTGGGGCGGCGAGATTTTTCGCGTCGGGGTGCTGCTTTCCCTGCCCGTGGTGGCGACCCTGCTCATCACCAACCTGTCCATTGGCGTCATGACCCGGGCCGCTCCCCAACTCAACATCTTCGCCGTGGGCTTCCCCATCACCCTCAGCGTCGGCTTCCTGGTGCTGGCCATTTCCCTGCCCTACCTGCTGCCCCTCATCGGGGAGCTGTTGCAGAACGGCACCCAGATGATGGTGAAGATTCCCCGGTTGGCCCACCCGTGACCGAACCGTCACCCTGGGTGGCCCGGTGGGCGGGGCACATCCCGGCGGGAGGGCGCGCGCTGGACTTGGCCTGCGGCAGCGGGCGCCACGCCGCCTATCTGGCTTCGCTGGGGCATCCGGTGGAGGCGGTGGACATCGACCTGTCTCAGCTGACGGAAGAATTTCGCTGCCTGCCCGGCGTGACGCTGCGCCAGGCCGACCTGGAAAACGCCCCCTGGCCGTACCGGACGGCGGAATTTGCCGGCATCGTGGTCACCCGTTACCTGCACCGCCCCCTGTTCCCTTTTCTGCTGGACGCCCTGGGGCCGGGCGGGGTGCTGATTTACGAGACCTTCGCCGCCGGCAACGAGCGTTTCGGCCGTCCCCGCAACCCGGATTTCCTGCTGCAACCGGGGGAACTGCTGGAGGCGGTGCGGGGCCGCTTGCGGGTGGTGGCCTTCGAGGAAGGTTTGGGGGAAGGGCCGGCCGCGGTGCAGCGGATTTGCGCCGTGGACCCGGCACGGGAATTGCTCCTTCTTGAGTGAGGGCCGGCGAATCAACTTTTCCCCGCCCTGGCCGTTAAGTAACTTGACGGAGCCGCATCAGCCAATGACAGGAGGTGGATCATGAGCGTCATCTGGGACATGGTTACGGGAGAGTGGGAAATCCCAGCGACCGGGGAGACGACGGCCGAGCGCGGCTTGCCGGAACACGGCTTTGAAATGCCGCGGCTGATGGAGCGCATCGAGGAGCGCCCGCCGAAGGGCTCCCGGCCTCCGCTGATGGTTCCGTTGGAGCGGGGCGGCACCAAAAAGGGGCCTGTCGTGCGCCACTGAGCGCCGCGGGAAGAACCCGCCGCTCCGTTTCCGCCTAAAATAAACCGGTAGGCTTCGGCCTTCCGGTTTTTTTTCGGTGCGCCAGGCATGGCTCGGAGCGCCGTGACTGGCGCTGTTTTCCCCGCTGTGGTGGCGGGGAAGATGAC
>DDYH01000065.1 GCA_002347615.1 Gallionellaceae bacterium UBA2239
ACAGCAGATTTTGGACTTGACCTTTGAAAGCATGATTCACCAAATATTTCGATCAAGATGAGCCGCAAATATCCACTCATTCGCCAATCGCAATGCACATAAATACTCCCATCCTCCGCCAGCAAATCCCGCATCAGCACCAGCCGCTCGTAGATCATGGCGATGAAGGAATCCGCGCCCTTGCCCCAGGTGTCGCGGTAGGCAAGTTCTTCCAGCACGTTGGGGCGCTTGGTGAAGGTGTCGCCGCCGATCTCGATGTCCATGGAGAAATCCGCGCCCACGTCGAAGGGCGGGTCGATGTAGATCAGCTTGAGGCCGCCCTGCTTCTCGATTTCCTCGCGCAGGGGGCCGTTTTTCAGGCTGGAAAGAATCAGCTTGTTGTCGCCCCAGATGAGCTTGTTGGTCCAGCCTTTGAGCTGGCGGCCACGGGCGTCGGTATCGAACAGGCCGAACTGCAATGAAGTGGGTTTCTCGGCGCGGGGCTCGTCCACCTGCTCGATGACCTGGAACGGCAGCACGACGTTGCACACCTCGCCGGTCTTGCCGTTCCACACCAGCTCGACCTCGCGCTTGTCCTCGAACAGCAGAAAGCGGTATTTATCCGGCAGCGGCTTGCCCGCTTCCAGGAAGCGGATGATTTCCTGTTGTTCCTGCTCCGTCAGCTTTGCCATCGCGGCCCCTACCCCTTAGCTCTGATCTCGTATAAACCCTCTCCGCCATCCCATGGTTGCGGGAAGCGACTGCTCTCCCTTAGGTGAAGAGGCAGCCTTCCTTAGCCGTAAGCCAGCCCCATGGATTCCCGCACATCGCGCATGGTTTCCGAGGCGAGCTTGCGCGCCTTCTCGCAACCGTCGGCGACGATGCTGCGCACCAGGGTGGGGTCTTCCTCGTAGCGCCGGGCCCGCTCCTGGATCGGGGCCAGTTCCGCCAGCACGGCGTCGATCACCGGCTGCTTGCATTCGATGCAGCCGATGCCGGCGGTGGTGCAGCCTTCCACCACCCACTTCCTGGCGTCCTCGCCGCTGTAGAGCTGGTGGAACTGCCACACCGGGCACTTGTTGGGGTCGCCGGCATCGGTGCGGCGCATCCGCGCCGGGTCGGTGGGCATGGTGCGGATTTTCTTGCTGACGTTGTCCGGCGTCTCCCGCAGGGCGATCACGTTGTTGTAGGACTTGGACATCTTCTGCCCGTCCAGGCCGGGCATCTTGGAGGCTTCGGTGAGCAGGGCCTGGGGTTCCACCAGGATCATCTTGCCGCCCCCCTCCAGGAAGCCGAACAGCCGCTCCCGGTCCCCCAGGGACAGGTTCTGGGTTTCGTTGAGCAGGGCCTTGGCGGACTCCAGGGCCTCGTCGTCCCCTTCCTGCTGGAAGCGGGTGCGGAATTCCTCGTACAGCCGGGCCTTCTTGGTGCCCAGCTTCTTGATGGCATCCTTGGCCCGGTCCTCGAACCCCGGCTCCTTGCCATAGAAATGGTTGAAGCGCCGGGCCATTTCCCGGGTGAACTCGATGTGGGGCACCTGGTCCTCCCCCACCGGCACCTGGTTGGCGCGGTAGATCAGGATGTCCGCCGATTGCAGCAGGGGATAGCCGAGGAAGCCGTAGGTGGCGAGGTCTTTTTCGGTCAGCTTTTCCTGCTGGTCCTTGTAGGTGGGCACCCGTTCCAGCCAGCCCAGGGGGGTAATCATGGACAGCAGCAGGTGCAGTTCGGCGTGTTCCGGCACCTTGGACTGGATGAACATGGTCGAGCGGGACGGGTCCACCCCCGCCGCCAGCCAGTCGATCACCATGTCCCACACGTTCTGCTCGATGCTGGCGGGAGCGTCGTAGTGGGTGGTGAGAGCGTGCCAGTCGGCGACGAAAAACAGGCATTCGTATTCGTGCTGCAAGCGCACCCAGTTCTTCAGCACCCCGTGGTAATGCCCCAGGTGCAGGTGGCCGGTGGGGCGCATGCCCGACAATACGCGTTCGGTGTACATCGAATTTCCTCGTCAGATTCCAAAGAGTGACACGATCAGAGAAACGGTCAGGTTGATGATGGGGCCGATCACCGTCCCCAGGACGCCGGAAAACAGCAGCAGCACCAGGATCATCAGGCCGTAAGGCTCCAGCATCGCATAGCGCTGGGCCAGGTGGGCCGGCAGCAGGCTGACGGCGACCCGGCCCCCGTCCAGAGGCAGGATGGGCAGCAGGTTGAGCACCATCAGTACGGCGTTGATCTGCACCCCGGCAAAGCCCATCAGAGACAGGGGCTCGGCGTAGTCGCCCAGGGGCAGGGTCATGGCCAGCCGCATCAACAGGGCCCACAGCAGGGCCATGAACAGGTTGGCGCCGGGACCGGCCAGGGACACCCACAGCATGTCCCCCTTGGGGTTGCGCAGGCGGCTGTAGTCCACCGGCACCGGCTTGGCCCAGCCGAACAGGATGCCGCCGAGGGCCATGGTCAGGGCCGGGATCAGGATGGTGCCGATGGGGTCGATGTGGCGCAGGGGGTTGAGGCTCACCCGGCCCAGCATGTAGGCGGTGCGGTCGCCGAACATCTTGGCCACGTAGCCGTGGGCCGCCTCGTGGAGGGTGATGGCGAAAATCACCGGCAGGGCGTAAATGGCGATGGTCTGGACGATGCTGGGTTCCATGTCACTCCTCTTCCAGGCCGAGAGGCGGCAGCGCCCCCTTGCCCTTGCGGACCAGCACCGGCTCGTCGCCGCTCAAGTCCACCACGGTGGTCATTTCCATGCCGCAATAGCCCCCCTCCATGATCAGGTCCACGCAGTGCTCCAGCCGGTCGCGGATTTCGTAGGGGTCGCACAGGGGCTCGGTTTCATCGGGCAGGATCAGGGTGGTGCTGAGGACGGGCTCCCCCAACTCCTCCAGCAGGGCCGCCACCACGGGGCTGTCCGGGATGCGGATGCCGATGGTGGCGCGCTTGGGGTGCTGCAGGCGGCGGGGCACTTCCTTGGTGGCCTGGAGGATGAAGGTGTAGGGGCCGGGGGTGCAGGTTTTCAGCAGGCGGTACTGGCGGTTGTCCACCTTGGCGTACTGGGCGATTTCCGACAGGTCCCGGCACACCAGGGTGAAATGGTGGCGCTCGTCCACCCGGCGGATTTCCCGGATGCGCTCCATGGCGCCCTTGTCGCCGATCTGGCAGCCCAGGGCGTAGCTGCAGTCGGTGGGATAGACCAGGATGCCGCCGTTCCGAAGAATCCCCACCGCCTGGTGTATCAATCGCTGCTGGGGATTTTCGGGGTGGATGGAAAAAAACTGTGCCATATCGTCGGGGTTCACGCTGCGGGCGCCAGGGGATTATATCGACAGTCGCGCAGCGACACTTCGTCCCCCTCGCCCATTCCGCCGTGGTCGCCGCAAAGCGTCGGGCACCCGGCGAGAACGCCCGCTGCGGGTGCGGGGAGAGGGCAGGGGTGAGGGAAACCTTCATGGCTATCCGCCATGAACATCTTCAAGTCGTGCCAGTCGTGCCACACCGGGGTACAGGTGAGGGGCAGCGGCGGCAACTTGTCCATGCCGAAATAGGACTGGTCCGGGCCGTGGTAGTCCGAGCCGCGGGAGGCGAGGAAGCCGTGGCGCACCGCCACTTCGGCCATGTGCCGGTTCATGTCCAAGGAATGGCTGCCGGAAATCACCTCGATGGCGGTGCCGCCGGCTTCCTTGAACTCGGCCAGCAGGTTTTCCAGCGTGGTGCGCCCCATGTCGTAGCGGCCGGGGTGGGCCAGGACGGCGATGCCGCCGGCGGAGCGGATCCATTCCACCGCCTCCCCCAGTTCCGCCCAGCGGTGGGAGACGTGGCCGGGCTTGCCCTTGACCAGGAATTTCTTGAATACGGTGCGGATGTCCTTGGCGTGGCCCCGGCTCACCAGGAAACGGGCGAAGTGGGTGCGGCCGATGATGCCCCCCTCGGCGAATTCGTAGGCCCCTTCGAGGCTGCCATGGATGCCGGCCTTGTCCAGTTCGGCGGCAATGCGCTCGGCACGGCCGACGCGGCTCTCCCGTATCCGCGCCAGGCCGTCGTACAGGGCCGCACCGGCCGGGTCGATGCGCAGCCCCACCAGGTGGATGGTGCGGCTGCCCCAGGTGACGGAAATCTCCACCCCGTTCACCAGGGCGATGCCCGCCCCCTCCGCTGCCCGGCGGGCATCGTCCAGGCCGGCCACGTCGTCGTGGTCGGTGAGGGCCAGGACGCCGACGCCCAGGGTTGCCGCGTGGCCGACCAATTCCGTGGGGGTGAGGGTGCCGTCCGAGACGGTCGAATGGCAGTGAAGATCGATCAGGGGTATCAAAAGGGGCTTATTGCTTGTGGGAACCCACGGAATCATAGCAAAATACCCCCTCCAAGGAAAACCGAAGCACACCGCATGAAATTCCTGTTCGACCTGTTCCCCGTCATTCTGTTCTTCGTCGCTTTCAAGTTTTACGGCATTTTCACCGCCACCGCCGTGGCTATCGTCGGCACCTTCGCCCAGATCGGCTGGGTGTGGTTGAAACACCGCAAGGTGGAGCCCACCCTGTGGATCAGCCTGGCCATCATCGTGGCCTTCGGCGGCGCCACCCTGCTGCTCCACGACGAAACCTTCATCAAGTGGAAGCCCACCGTGCTCTACTGGCTGTTCGCCGCCGTGCTGCTGGTGAGCCAGGCGGTGTTCAAGAAGAACCTGATCGCGGCCCTGATGGGCGCCCAGCTCACCCTTCCGCCCCACGTGTGGTTCAACCTCAACCTGTCCTGGACCGCCTTTTTCACTTTCATGGGGGGCGCCAACCTGTACGTGGCGTTCCACTATCCCACCGACATCTGGGTCAACTTCAAGCTCTTCGGCACCCTCGGCCTGATGCTGGTGTTCGTGGTGGTGCAAGGGATGTTCCTGTCCAAGTACGTGGAAAAGGAAAACGACTGATGCTCTACGCCCTCATCGGCGAGGAGCGGCCGGACAGCCTGGAAAAACGTCTCGCCGCCCGCCCCACCCACCTGGAACGGCTGAAGGCGTTGCAGGACCAGGGCCGCCTGATCCTGGCCGGCCCCTTCCCCGCCGTCGACAGCCCGGACCCCGGCCCGGCGGGCTTTTCCGGCAGCCTGATCGTGGCCGAGTTTCCTTCCCTGGAGGACGCCCACGCCTGGGCCGATGCCGACCCCTACGTGGCCGCCGGCGTCTACCGGCAAATGACCGTGAAACCTTTCAGGAAAGTGCTCCCCCCGTGAACCGCATCGAAGCCATCCGGGAGCGCCTCGCTCCCCTCGCCCCTTCCAGCCTGGACATCCGGGACGACAGCGCCAAACACGCCGGCCACAAGTCCGCCGGGGGCGGCGGCCACTACCAGGTAAGCATCGTTTCCGACGCCTTCGCCGGAAAATCCCTGGTGGAGCGCCACCGCATGGTGTACCAGTTGCTCGACGACCTGATCCGCAGCAACGAAATTCACGCCGTCAGCATAAAAGCATGCACTATACTGGAAAGCTGATTTTTCCCTATTTCGCCACACATCAAGGACTAAACAATGATCTCCATGAAATCTCGAATCCTGTTGGCCGGCTGCGCCGGGATGCTGTCCACCTCCGTCTGTTTCGCCGAGGTGACGGTGAACGGGGTGACCATCAGCGACGCCCAGGTCAACCTCCTGGTCAAGGAGCGCACCGCCCAGGGCCAGCCGGACAGCCCCGAACTGCGTAAAGCCATGCGCGAAGACCTGATCGCCCGGGAAGTGGTGAGCCAGGAGGCCAAGAAGCGGGGCCTGGACAAGAATCCCGACGTGGTGGCGCAGATGCAGATCGCCTCCCAGAGCGTCCTGGTGCGCGCCTACCTCCAGGACTACATCAAGAAACACCCCGTCAGCGAAAGCGCCCTGAAGGCCGAATTCGAGCGCATCAAGGCCGCCATGGGCGACACCGAATACCAGGCCCGCCACATCCTGGTGGCCAGCGAAGCCGAAGCCAAGAGCATCGCCGCCCAGCTGAAGAAGGGCGCCAAGTTCGACAAGCTGGCCTCCGAGAAATCCCAGGACCCGGGCTCCAAGGCCCGCGGCGGCGAACTGGGCTGGATCACCCGGGGCAACGTGGTGCCCCAGTTCGGCGACACCCTGGCGAAGCTGAAGAAGGGCGAAACCAGCGAACCGGTGCAGACCCAGTTCGGCTGGCACATCATCAAGCTGGAAGATGTGCGCCCCCTCAAGACCCCCCCCTTCGACAATGTGAAGGACTCCCTGCGCCAGCGCCTGGAACAGCAGGAAATCCAAAGCGCGGTAGCCGACCTGCGCAAGCAGGCCAAGGTGGAAGGCGCCGACAAGTAAGTCTCAGCCTCTGATCGGGTAGGAGGCGGGGTCGCCCCCACCGTCCTCCCACACCACCGGACATACGGATCACGTATCCGGCGGTTTCTGCCTCCCCGTTTCCGGGTTGAGCTTAC
>DDYH01000062.1 GCA_002347615.1 Gallionellaceae bacterium UBA2239
ATCGAAGCATGAGGTATCGAAGCACGACTACGCTACAGAACAACAAGACGTTGCGGGAGAAGAGCGCCTTTTACGCGGCGGACAGCGGGGAAGCCGGGTATTTCGGGCTGGGTTACGGCGCCGCCCACGCCCCGACTCCGTGAATCACTGTATTTTGGCTAATCCCTTCGCCCCGGCGAAACCTAAATAAAACACCTCCTTTTCCCCTCCCGCCTACAGTCTTTTCCCCAACTTTTCTGCCGCCTCGAACCTACCGCCTATATTGACTAGGACGTTGAAATCCCTGGAGCGGGCTGCCCCGCTTGGTTGATTCGGCACACCGAGGCGACTATGTACGAAAACTATTTCGGTCTGGTGGAAATCCCTTTTTCCATCGCCCCCGACCCGCGCTACCTCTACATGAGCGAGCGGCACCGGGAGGCGCTGGCGCACCTGCTTTTCGGCATCAACCGGGATGGCTGCTTCGTGCTGCTCACCGGGGAGGTGGGCACGGGCAAGACCACCGTCTGCCGCTGCCTGCTGGAGCAGTTGCCGGAAGGCTGCGACGTGGCCTGCATCTTCAACCCCCGGCTGACGGTGGAGGAACTCCTGGCCACCATCTGCAAGGAGTTCGGCATCGCCGGCCCCCAGGGCCCGACCAGCATCAAGGAATACTTCGACCGCATCAACGACTACCTGCTGGACGCCCACGCCAAGGGGCGCAAGGCGGTGCTGATCATCGACGAGGCGCAGAACCTGGACATCAAGGTGCTGGAGCAGATGCGCCTCCTGACCAACCTGGAAACCAACCAGCGCAAGCTGCTGCAGATCATCCTCATCGGCCAGCCGGAACTGCGGGACATGGTTTCCCGCCCGGTGCTGCGGCAGCTGGCCCAGCGCATCACGGCGCGCTACCACCTGGCACCCCTGTCGAAAACCGAAGTGGCGGCCTACGTCGCCCACCGCCTGGCGGTATCCGGGGCCCGCAGCCGGCTGTTTCCCGCCCCCACCATCGATTCCCTGGCCCGCCTTTCCGGGGGCATTCCCCGGCTGATCAACGTGCTGTGCGACCGGGCACTGCTGGGGGCCTACATCGAGGGAGAGTCGGCGGTGAACAAGCGCATCCTCACCCGGGCCGCCCGGGAGGTGCTGGGCAGCCGCTTCCCCCTGGAGATGACCCGGGACAGGCTGCGGCGGGCCGCCACGGCGCTGCTGGCCGGCGGCATGGCCCTGGCGGCGTTCTATTACGGCTACCAATACAAGCCCTTCCCGGCATTCAAGCTGGCGTCCGCCGGCACGCCCTTGCCGGCCCAGGTAGCCGACGCCCGGATCGAAACGGAACCCACGACCGATGCCGGCATCCCCGTGGATGCCAAGCCCAGGGAGGCAAGGTGACATGTCCTACATCCTCGAAGCCTTGAAACGCTCCGAACAGGAGAGGGTACGGGGGGCGGCGCCGACCCTCCACGTGATGCACGACGAGCCGCTGCGGGAATCCCGCCATCCCTGGCACTATTTCGCCGTGCCGGCGGTGTTGGTGCTGGTCCTGATCGGCTGGCAGCGCCCGTGGAAGGCGGATGCCGCCGTGGCTCCGGCGCCGGCCCTGTCCCTGGCCATGGAAATGCCCATCGCCCCGCCCCAGGCAGAACTCCCGGCGGCACCGCCCAGCCCTTCCATCGCCGCCGCCCCGCTCCCGGAAGCGCCCCCCGCCCCGGCTCCCAAAGCCGTTCGCCACAAGGAGAAGAAGGAGAAAGCAGCCGCCGAAGCCAAACCGGCGAAAAAGTCCAAGCACGCCCTGGCCGATACCGTACCGGCCATGGCCGCCGCGGTTCCCGAGGCGGAGGCGCCCCCCCGGAAAGGCGTGGTCAACCTCTCGGAACTCCCCTCTTCGGTGCAACGGACGCTGCCCAAGGTGGCGATTTCGGGGTACATCAATCACTCTGCCGATCCCGCCGAGCGGATGGTGGGGGTGGGTGATTCGCTATTGCGCGAGGGCGATGAAACGTCCTCCGGCCTGAAACTGGAAAAAATCGCCGACACCAACGCCGTGTTCAGCTTTAAAGGCCACCGCTTCCGCGTCCCCCTGCCTTGAGCGTGTAGGAGCGGCCTCCCGGTCGCGATCGGCGAATCGCGGCCGGGAGGCCGCTCCCACGAAACCAAGGCTTTCTAACCGCCGCGAAATACAGCCTCCACCCCAGATTCCTCACCCGGGAAGGCTGCGACCAGGTGCAGGGCTTCCTTTACTCCAAGCCGGTGCCGGCGGACGAACGGATCCTGCGCTGGGCGGAAAAGGGACAGGGCAAGGCCCTGGGGGAGATATCGGCCTTGTACGACACGAGGCCGGCGGCTTGATTCCCTGCGGGACGGAACGCACCCTCCCCCTTGACGGGGGGCGGGGGTGGGGGTGACACAGCGCCAGGAACAATCGACCCTTTCCACCCCCATCCCAACCTTCCCCCGTTCCCGTCGTGGCCGGCCCGGAGGGACGAAACCACGACGAGGATGGGGAAGGGGTCTAGCGGCCACCGGCTTTGCCGGTGGTACTTTTACCACACCAGCGCCCCCCACTGGGCAAAGCTCGCCCGATAGGCGGCGCATAGACTTGCCGCCGTCTGCTCCAGGCCATGCCGATCCGCCGCCAAGGCCCGCCCCAGGGCCGCGGCGACCCCCTCCACCTCCACCGGCGCTTCACCCATGCCCCACGTCCGTGCATACGCCTCCTGCTTGGCAAGACCGCCCCCCCGGCCCGGATGAAGGAAATTCACCCCGGGCAGGGCGAAGGCCGCGGCCACGATGCGGCCGTGGAGGCTGCTGCCGCAATAACCCCGGCTGCCGGCGATGAGGGCGCAGAGGTCCCACAGGTGGAGGGACTCGAAAACCGCTTTGTGGGGGGCAGCCATGGGCGCCGCCGCGGCCCGCAGCACTTCCAGATCGTCGTGCCAGGGGGCCGCCCCGGCGCGGAAGAACACCACTCCCAGCCCGCTATCCTCCGCGGCCCGGTCGAGTTGGGCGGCGATGGCCGCCAGGGTGGCGTCGTCGCCGAAATCGGCGCTGAACTGGACCGCCAGGTAGCCTTGAGGAAAAGCGGCCCGGATCCGGGCCGGCTCGCCGCCCTCCCCCTGGCGGCGGATGCGGTCGCCGAACAGCTCGGCCACCATCACCGCCGGGTCGGGCACCAGTTTGGCGGCGATGCTTGCCGCGGCGAGGGTTTCCAACGTCACGGCGTCCCGCACGCCAAGATAATCCGCCTGCCGCAGGACGGCCAGCACCTCGTCCCGGAAATCCCGAGACAACCGCTCCAGTTCCACCCCGCCGGCCCCGCAGAAAACCAGGGCGCCGCCGGCTTTTGGCGCCACGTAGGGCGCCCGGCGGGAAACGCCCAATTGCTGCGCCGCCCAGGCCGTCCGCTGAACCTCGTCGGCGTCGTAGGCAGCAACCACCCGGCTGGCTGCCTCCACCGTCTGCACCATCACTGCCGTCTGCCAGGCCTCGCAGGTGAGGATTTCGCCCCCGACGTGAACCAAATGTCCCTCCCCCGCCTGCGCCAGGGCAACGACCTGGTGCCCGCCGCAGGGGCGCAAATCCCGCTCCGCCACACCGGCGAAAACCAGCCTGCGGTCTTTCAGCAAAGCCGCCGCCACGTGGGGAAACAAAAGGTCCCCCAGGTTGTGGCGGTCGAAGGCGCCGAACAGGATGACGGGCAGGTTCATGGCAATCCCATGTAGCGCAGGCGACCCCGCCTGCCTCTCAAACAAAAACATGCAGGCGAGTCGCCTGCGCTACGCCCGGTGGCGGGCCAGATAGAGGGGGGTGCGGGAGCGGGGCACCTTGCGCACGAAGTTGGAACGGGCCACGTGGTAGCTGGGGTCGAAGCCGTAGAAGTTGAGCTTCATGTGGGCCATCTCCTCTTCCCGATAGGCCTCCAGGGGCTTGATGGCCTCGTCTTCGGCCCGGCGGCGGTTCTTTTCCGCCAGCTGCGCGCCGAAATCGGGAGACGCGGCCAGGGCTTCGGCCCGTTGCCGGATTTCGGCCAGGAACGCCTCCCGCCCATCGCCGAAGCAGCCATCCAGCAAGCCCCATTCCGCCGCCTCTTCCGCCAGCACCGGCAGGCGGTTCCGGGTCAGGGCGCGGGCCTTTTCCTGCCCCACCCGCCGGGGCAGCAGGTAGGTCCAGTATTCCGAGCCGTAGAGGTTGCCCATGCCCTTGTAGTGGGGGTTCAGCACCACGCCCTGGCGGGCGTAGACCCGGTCGGCGGCCAGGGACAGGAACACGCCCCCGGCCCCGGCGTTGCCCTGGAGGGCGGAAACGGTGAGTTGGCGGCCGTTGGTGATGACGGCCCGGGCCAGGTCGTTCATGGCGTTGATGTTGCGCCAGGATTCATCGGCGGGGTTGGGGTCGGCTTCGATCAGGTTGAGGTGGATGCCGTTGGACCAGAAGTCTGCCCCGCCCATCAGCACCAGCACCCGGATGGGGCGGCGGCTGGCTTCGTCGAACGCTTCCCGCAGCCGATGGCAGTGCTCGGTGCCCATGGCGCCGTTGTAGAAGTCGAAGTGGAGGTAGCCGACGCCGCCAGCCTCCTCGTAGCGGATGTCGCGCCAGGTCTGGCCGTCGTGCTCGGGCAGCTCCGGCACCCCGGCGAGCTTGGCCTCCAGCACCTTGGCGGCGGGGAGCTTGAAGCTGTCGGCGGCCTTCTGCTTCAGATGGGTGATCCATACCGCGCCGTCCACGGTTCCCAGGCACAGGGCGCCCCGGCGCTGGCCGAGAATGGCGCCGGGCGCGCCTTTCAGCCCCCCTTCCGGGTGGGCGTCGAACAGCAGCACCGGCTCCCCCAGCAGCTCGTCCAGCACGCCGGGAAAGCCGTCGGCGGCGCGGATTTTTCGCAGCACGGTAGCGGTATCGTCCCGGCCCCAGTCGATGGCCCTCGCCTCCTGGGGCATCAGGGGTCGCCAGCGGCTCAGGGCGGGGTCCAGGGGTTCGGGAGCGAAATCGCCGGCGGCGAATTTTTCCACCGCCTCCCGCAGCGCCGCCACCCCGGCCTCGGTGACCTCGCTGCGGTAGACGCTGCTCTTCTTGGCGTCGCGCAAGGGAAAGCGCCGGGTGGCCCAGATGGGGCCGGCGTCCATTTCAGCGTCCGCCTGGAGCACGGTGACGCCCCATTCCCGTTCGGCTTCCAGAATCGCCCAATCCAGGGCCGACGGCCCCCGGTCGCCCCGGATGCCGGGGTGCAGCACCAGGCAGGTATGGGCTTTCCAGATCGCTTCGGGAATGGCCCGCTTGAGAAAAGGCGCCAGGATGAGATCGGGGCGGTAGCGGTCCACCGCTTCGACGGTGACATCGTCGTGGATGTCGAACTCCACGGAAACTTCATGCCCCTTGCGGAGCAGTTCCGCGTACAGCCGCTGGGTGAGGCTGTTGAAGGAATGGGCCAGGAGCAGGATGCGCACTGCCCTCAGCCCCTACAGGTAGCCGGCCGACCGGGCCATTTCCACGGCCTGCTCCACGATGCCGCCGCGCTTGAGCATGGAGAGATAGTCGGCTTCGTCCTGGCGGATCACCTGGTCCAGGTAGCCCAGGTTCTTGGCGATGGATTCCATGTAGAAGTTGCGTTCCACGTTGCTGTAGGCCTTGAAGTGCTGGGCGAGCAGCCGGTAGGCGCCGCCGAACTCCTCGTCCAGGCGCTTGCGGGTGGTTTGATAGAAGTCGCCGGTGCGGCGCAGCAGCTCCTGCATGCTGCCGAAGTCCCCCTCCTGGGCCTCGCGGAATTCGAAGTACAAAAACAGGAGCTTTTCCAGATACTGGCGGTCCGCCATCTGGCCCACCAGATCGGCGGTCCCCACCAAGCGCCCCATCAGGGCGGTGTGCTCGTCGGGGAAGGTCACGGCGGAAAAACCCTGGCGGTGGTCGGTGGCCAGCATGATGCACGCACTGGCGTGGATGAATTCCAGGGAGACCCCCTTGGCCGCCAGGTAGCGGCCCATGAATCCGATGCCCCGCTGGACGTGGACCGGGGTGTATTGGGCGCCGGTGCCGCTGTCGTCGACAGCCTCCTGGGCGTAGCCGATATCGTGGAACAGCGCCGCCACCAGCCCCCGGGTGATGTCCTCCTGGGACAGGGCGAGGCCGGCCACCCGGGCGCCGTGCATCAGGCGCACCGCGCAGACGAAGACGTCGAGGGTATGGGTCAGGTCATGGTAAGGGGTGCGGATTTTCCGGTAACCGGGATACTCCCCGCGGAACAGCCGGACCACGTCGGTGAACACCTTTTCCACCAGCGAAACATCGAAGCCGGGATCGATGCAGCGCAGGATTTCCAGCGCCGAGGCCCACACCCTGGATGGTTCGGCCGTTTCCGCCGGTTCGTTCATGCTTGCCATGCCTTCTCCCGACTCAAAAAGCTTTTGACAGGATTTACATGATGCCCAGGATTCACAGGATGAAGCCGCGGGATTTCATCCTGTAAATCCCATCAATCCTGTTAATCCTGTCCCGATTTTCATTCTCGTGCTTTGTCCCGCCGAAACGCCACCACATGGTCCACCGCCAGCCGGATGCCGATCAGTTCGCCGTAGGCGTGGTTGTGGTGGCTGGGCACCAGGGACAGGATGCGGCGACCGCTGGGCAGCCGCAGGGTATACAGGATGTCCGCGCCGCGAAAGGCCTTGTGGGCGATTTCCGCCTGCATCGGGCTGGCGTCGTCGTGGACCACGTCGTCGGGCCGCAGCAGCACGTCCACCGGGCAACCGGCCTTGCATTCGACGGGAATCTCCCCCGACAGCACCCCCAGTTCCGTTTCCACCCGCCCGTCTTCCCGCACCGTTCCCGGCACCAGCACCCCATCGCCGATGAAATCGGCGACGAAACGGTTGGCGGGCCGATGATAAAGATTGTAGGCGCTGTCCCACTGTTGCAACACCCCCTGGTCCATCACCCCGATTTCGTCGGCGATGGCGAAGGCTTCATGCTGGTCGTGGGTCACCAGCAGGGCGGTGGTGTTCTGCTGCTTGAGGATGTCCCGCACCTCCAGGCCCAGGCGCTCCCGCAGTTCCACGTCCAGGCTGGAAAAGGGCTCGTCCAGCAGGAGCAGCATGGGGCACGGCGCCAGGGCCCGGGCCAGGGCCACCCGCTGCTGCTGTCCGCCGGAAAGCTCGTGGGGATACCGCTTGCCGCTATCGGGCAGGCCCACCACTTCCAGCAGCTCCGCCACCCGCAGCTTGCGCTCGGCCCTGCCCCAGCCCTGGAGGCCGAAGGCCACGTTGTCCCCAACGGAAAGATGGGGGAACAGGGCGTAATCCTGGAACACCATCCCCACCCGCCGCCGCTCGGGAGGGGCCATGAAGCCGGGACGGCTCACCGGCTGGCCGTTGAGCACGATCTCGCCGCCGGCCACCGGCTCGAAGCCGGCGATGCCCCGCAACACCGTGGTCTTGCCGCAGCCGGACGGCCCCAGCAGGCAGCCAATGGAGCCCTGGGCCAGGTTGAAGGACAGGCCCTTCACCACCTCCTGCCCGGCATAGCCCTGGCGGATGGCCTTCACCTCCAGCAGAGGGGTGCCGGGGATGAGAACGGGACATTGGATCGGGTCGGTCATCAGGCTCTTTCGGATTGTCTCACCAGCAGGGCGATGGGCAGCAGGCCCGCCAGCACCAGGGCCACGGCGGGCAGGGCGGCGCGCTCCCACTCCCCTTCCGAGGTCATTTCGAAGATGCGCACCGCCAGGGTGTCCCAGCCGAAGGGCCGGGTCATGAGGGTGATGGGCATTTCCTTCATCACGTCCACGAACACCAGGGCGGCGGCGGACAGCAGGCCGCCCCGCAGCATGGGCAGGTGCACCCGGCGCAGCATGGCCAGCCCCGACACGCCGAAGGTGCGGGCCGCCTCGTCCACGCTGCGGGTGATGCGCTGCATGGCGCTGTCCACGGGATTGTAGCCCACGGCCAGAAAGCGGGTGAGGTAGGCGGGCAGCATCGCCAGCAGGGTGCCCTGGAGCAAGAGGCCGGTTTCCATGCCCAGCCAATCCTTGGCCAGAAAGGCCAGCTGGCGGTCGAACCAGGCCAGGGGGATGACGATGCCCACCGCCAGCACCGGGCCGGGCACAGCATAGCCCAGGGTGGCGACCCGGGTCGCTA
This sequence comes from Gallionellaceae bacterium UBA2239, assembly GCA_002347615.1. Taxonomy (GTDB): domain Bacteria; phylum Pseudomonadota; class Gammaproteobacteria; order Burkholderiales; family UBA9220; genus UBA2239. Next base: position 8,106 of record DDYH01000062.1, read on the forward strand.
TCTGGGTGAAAGCATCCCGCCGCTGGCGCCGGGCGTAGGCCAGGACCAGGGCGGCGGCAGCGGTGATGGCGGCGGCCAGCCCCCCCAGCAACAGGGAATGCCAGAGGAAATCCAGGTAGCGGGCATCGAAGTCCTGGGCCGCCACCTGGGCCGTCCACACCCCCAGCTGCCACACCGGCAGGACGAAGCCCACCGCCAGCACCAGGGCGGCATAGGCGGCGCTCAGCCATCCGGCGGTGCCGGAAAGGACGATGCGATCAGCCCGGGAATGGCGCCCGGCCTGGGTGTAGCGCAGGCGGCGGCGGGACAGCTGCTCCGCCGCGATCAGGGCGAACACCAGCAGGATCAGCACCGAAGCGAGCTGGGACGCCCCCTGGAGGGAGAACAGGCCGAACCAGGTCTTGTAGATGGCGGTGGTGAAGGTGTCGTAGTTGAACACCGCCACGGTGCCGAAGTCCGCCAGGGTTTCCATCAGGGCCAGCATCAGCCCCCCCATGATCCAGGGCCGCGCCATGGGCAGGGCGACCTTGAAGAAGCCGGCCACCCGGCCGTAGCCCAGGGACTGGGCCGCCTCCAGGGCGCGGCAGCCCTGGGTGAGGAAGGCGTTGCGGGCCAGGAGATAGACGTAGGGATAGAGGGCCAGGCTCATCACCCCGATCACCCCGCCGGCCGAACGGATGGGGGGAACGGCCACCGGCCCGCCGGCCACCTCCCGCAGCCAGGTCTGCACCGGCCCGGTGAAATCCAGCAGGGCCACGTAGACGAAGGCGGTGACGTAGGCGGGAACCGCCAGGGGCAGCAGCAGCGCCCAGGAAAAGAAACGCCGCCCGGGAAAGTCGCAGGCGGCGGTGAGCCAGGCCAGGCTCACCCCCAGCAGGGTGACCCCCAGCCCCACCCCCAGGGCCAGGCGGAAGGTGTTGGCCAGCAGGCCGGGGAGGACGTACTCCAGCAGGTGCCCCCACTCCTCCCGCTCCGGCGAGAGCAGGGAGGACAGCACCACCGTGAGGGGAACGACGATCAGCAGGGCGATGGCCACCGCCGCCAGGCGCCAGCCGTCGAAAAGCAAGGATGAAGGATGAGGGATGAAGGATGAAGGTAGTGCGTCGTCTCCTGCGGAGACGGGTTTTTCCTTCATCCTTCCGCCTTCATCCTTCATCCTTATGCCTTCATCCCAGATTATCCATTAGGACGCGAGATGATGGCGAGGTGGGTTGCGAGACAGTTTCGTTGCTTGCGAGGAGTTCATGGTTATTCCATGGACGACGAACAAGCGGCAAAAATGGCCGCAAACCGGCCGCCAGCGCTCGCGTAGGCGCGAAGCGCCGCCTAATGGATAATCTGGGTTCATCCTTATTTGTACCCCGCCCGGTCCATCAGCCTGACCGCCGCCGCCTGCAATTCGCCGGCCTTGGAGACGTTGACGACGTTCTGCTTGAACGTGCCCCAGGCCGCCACCGTGGGATCGGACTTCACCGCCGGGTTCACCGGGTATTCCAGGTTCACGTCGGCGAACAGGTTCTGGGCCTTGGGGGAGGACAGCCATTCCAGCAGGGCCAGGGCGTCCTTCTCGTGCTTGGCGTACTTGGTGAGGCCGGCGCCGGAGACGTTGACGTGCACCCCGCTGCCCTTCTGGTTGGGCCAGAACACGGCCAGGGGCAGGCCCGGCTTCTTCTCCATCAGGCGGCCGAAATAGTAGGTGTTGGCGATGCCCACGTCGCACTGGCCGGCGGCGACGGCTTCCAGCATTTTGGTGTCGTCGGGGAAGGGGTCGGTGGCCAGGTTGGCGACCCAGGATTTGACCACCTGCTCGGTCTTGGCCTCCCCGTGCTCGGCGATCATCATCGCCACCAGGGACTGGTTGTAGACCTTCTTCGAGGTGCGCAGGCACAGGCGCCCTTTCCACTTGGCGCTGCCCAGGTCCTCGTAGGTGGACAGGTCGGCGGGCTTCACTTTCTGCGTGTTGTAGAAAATCGTCCGCGCCCGCACCGAAAGGCCGAACCACCGGTCGCCCGGGTCCCGCAGGTGGGCCGGCACGTTGGCCGCCAGCATTTTGGACTTCACCGGCTTCAGCAGCCCTTCCCGGGCCGCTTCCCACAGGTTGCCGGCATCCACGGTGATGAGCATGTCCGCCGGGGTGTTCTGCCCTTCCGCCTTGAGGCGCTGCAACAACGCCCCTTCCTTGTCGGTAATGAAGGTCACCTTGACCCCGGTTTCCTTGGTGTAAGCGTCGAACAGGGGCTTGATGAGCTGCTCGTTGCGGGCGGAATACACCACCACTTCCGCCGCCGAGGCAGACGCGGCGGCCAGCCCGGCAAAGGCCAGCAGGATGCTGAGGAATTTCATGTTGGGCTCCGTCGTTGTTTTCGAGGATGTCGACGGTTCAACTTTATCTCAGATGAGAATGCTTATCAACTGCTCGGTAAAAACATGAACAACAACTGCGAAAAAACTTTACCGCAAAGGACGCAGAGGTACGCTAAGGAATTCATAAAACAATAAGGTTTTCCTTTGCGTACCTCTGCGTCCTTTGCGGTTAAAGGATTTAACGGGTTCAGCAAATCCGCGGCAATTGCTCTCCGGTCAACCAGTCCACGATGCGTTTGCCGCCGAAGGCGGTTTCCATCTGGACGAAGTGGTGGGCGTCTTCGGTCACCTCGCCGATGACCGCCGCGTCCCGCCCCAGGGGGTGGGCGCGCATGGTTGCCAGCAGGCGGTCCGCCTCCTCCGCCGGGCAGATGGCCACCAGCTTGCCCTCGTTGGCGACGTAGAGCGGATCGAGGCCCAGGAACTCGCAGGCAGCCTTGACCTCCTCCCGCACCGGGATGGCCCCTTCCCGGATTACCATGCCGGCCCGGGACTGCTGGGCCAGTTCGTTGAGGGTGGTGGCCAGGCCGCCCCGGGTGGGGTCCCGCAGGCAGTGGATGCCGGGCACCGCTTCCACCATGGCCGCCACCAGGCCGTGCAGGGCGGCGGTATCGGAGCGGATGGGAAGGTCGAAGGCCAGGTCCTCCCGCTGGGCCATGATCGCCACCCCGTGGTCCCCCAGGTGGCCGCTCACCAGGATCACGTCCCCGGGCCGGGCCCGGTTGCCGGAAATATCCACCCCCTCCGGCACCACGCCGACCCCGGTGGTGTTGATGAACACCCCGTCCCCCTTGCCCTGCTCCACTACCTTGGTGTCGCCGGTGACGATGGGCACCCCGGCCTCCATGGCGGCCCGGGCCATGGATTCGACGATGCGCTTGAGGTCCGCCAGGGGAAAGCCCTCTTCCAGGATGAAGCCGGCGGACAGGTACAGGGGCTGGGCGCCGGACATGGCCACGTCGTTCACCGTGCCGTGGACCGACAGGCAGCCGATGTCGCCGCCGGGGAAGAACAGGGGCGACACCACGTGGCTGTCGGTGGCCATCACCATGCGCCCGGTGGGCACCCGGAAGCAGGCCTGGTCGTTCTGCTGGCGCAGGAATTCGTTGTCGAAGGCGCTCATGAACAGCTCGTCGATCAGTTGCGCCATGGCGCGGCCACCGGAGCCGTGGGTCATGTCCACGCGGCCATGCTTGAAGTCCACGGGGCGGATGTAGTTTTTTCGGATTTCGCTCATGCTTTGTTTACCTTGATTTTCGCCGCCAAGACGCCAAGAGCGCCAAGGATTTCTCTCCCCATTTCTTGGCGTACTTGGCGTCTTGGCGGCTAACGATTTGTATCCCGGTAGCGGCCGTAGGTGTAATGGGCGGCACAGGCCCCTTCCGATGACACCATGCACGAGCCGATCGGATTTTCCGGGGTGCACACCGTGCCGAACACCGCGCAGTCCCGGGGATGCTTCACCCCCCGCAGGATGGCGCCGCATTCGCAGGCCTTGTGGTCGGGGATGGAGAAGCCCGGCACGGTGAATTTGCGCTCCGCGTCCCAGGGGGCGTAGCTGTCCTTGATGCGCAGGCCGCTGTAGGGCACGTCCCCCAGGCCGCGCCACTCGAAGGTCTTGCGCAGTTCGAACACGTCGGCCACCAGGGCCTGGGCCTTGAGATTGCCGTCCCGGCTGACGGCGCGGGTGAATTCGTTCTCCACCTCCGCCCGGCCCTGGTTCACCTGGCGCACCAGCATCCGGATCGCCTGCATCACGTCCAGGGGCTCGAAGCCGGCGATGACCACGGGCTTCTGGTATTCCTCGGCAAAGTACTCGTAGGGCCGGCTGCCGATGATGGTGGACACATGGGCCGGGCCGATGAAGCCGTCCAGGGGCAGGGTGCCGAGCTTGCGCACCTCCGGCGACTCCAGGATGTTCTGGATGGCCGCCGGGGTCAGCACGTGGTTGCAGAACACGCTGAAATTTTCCAGCCCCAGTATCTTGGCCTGCTGGAGCACCACGGCGGTGGGCGGCGTGGTGGTCTCGAAGCCGATGGCGAAGAACACCACCTCCTTGTCCGGGTGGCTTTGGGCGATCTTGAGGGCGTCCGCGCTGGAATACACCATGCGCACGTCGGCCCCCTCCGCCTTGGCCTTGAGCAGGCTCAGCCCCTTTTCCGCCGGCACCCGCAGCATGTCGCCATAGGTGCACAGCACCACGCCGGGCTGCCGAGCCAGCCAGATGGCGGCCTGGATGCGCCCCACCGGCAGCACGCACACCGGGCAGCCGGGGCCGTGGATCATGCGCACGTTTTGCGGCAGCAGGTCCTCCACCCCGTAGCGGGAAATGGCGTGGGTATGGCCGCCGCAGAACTCCATGAAGCTGTAGCGCCGGGCCGGATCGGCCTCCCGGGCGATGTCGGCGGCGAGCTTCCTGGCCAGCGTCCCGTCGCGGAATTCGTCGATGTACTTCAAGCCCCCGCCTCCAGGCGCAAATCACCGATCTCGGCGAACAGGGCCAGGGTCTTCTCCGCCTCCTCCGGGTCCAGCTTGTTGAGGGCGTAGCCCACGTGGACGATCACGTAGTCCCCCTCCGCCACGTCGTCCACCAGGGCCAGGGAAATCGCCTTCTTCACGCCGCCCAGGTCCACCACGGCCGTGTCGCCGTCCCCTACTTGCACCACCTTCGCCGGTATCGCCAAACACATGGTTCATGTCCCTTCTATGGAATTCATCGCCACCCACGCCTGCCCGAGGCTCAGGCCGCCGTCGTTGGGCGGAACCTGGGACGCCTGATAGACGCTCAAACCTCGCTCCGCCAACAGGCTGGTGAGCCGAGTGCCGAGGATGGCGTTGAGGAAACACCCACCTCCCAAGGCCACCTTGGACAAGCCTGTTTCCTCCCTTGCCCGCAGGACCCACTCCGCCAGCCCATGGGCCAGTGTGGCATGGAACAGGGCCGCGCCTTCGACGGCATCGGCCGTATCCGCCAGACGGTCGAGAAGCGGCAGAAAGCTCAATGTATAACCCTCAATGCGGTAGCCGTCCACCATGGGCGCAACAGGGCCATGGCGGTGGGCCAGTCCTTCCAGCAGCATCGCCCCCTGGCCCTCGAAGCCCAGCGCCTCCTTCACCCCCAGCAGGCCGACGGCGGCGTCGAACAGGCGGCCGCAGCTGGAAGTCATGGGGGAATTCAGCTTGCGCTCCAGCATGGCCGCCACCATTTCCGCCCCCGGCTGGCGAAAGCGTCCCGGAATCTCCTGTCCCCGGCCCAGGGCGTGCAAGGCGCTGGCCCCCATGCGCCAAGGCTCCTGGGCGGCCCGGTCGCCGCCGGGCAGGGCCAGGGGACGGAAACCGCCGAGACGGTCGAACGCCGTTCCTTCCACCCGCAACAGCTCGCCGCCCCAGGCGCCGCCGCCGGCACCGAGCCCGACGCCGTCCAGGGCCAGGCCGATTACCGGCTCTTCCAGCCCATGCTCGGCCATGACGGCGGCGATGTGGGCGTGATGGTGCTGCACCGCCACGGCGGGAAGGCCACGGTCCGCCGCGAAACGGGCGGCGAAACGGGTGCTGAAGAAATCCGGGTGCCGGTCGTGGGCGACAACCTCCGGCGTGATCTCCAGCACCGCCATCAGGTGGGCCGCCGCTTCCTCCAGGGCTTCGCAGGTCGGCGCGTTGTCCAGTTCGCCGATGTGCTGGGACAGGAAGGCCTCGTCGCCACGGGTGAGGCACACCGTGTTCTTGAAAAAGCCCCCCGCCGCCAGCACCGACGGACCGGAACGGGGCAGCTTGACGGCGCGGGGGGTATAGCCCCGGGCGCGGCGGAGGAACTGGAAGGGCAAGGATGAAGAATGAAGGATGAAGGATGAAGTGGAGGCGCCGGGGTCGGATTGCTTTTCCTTCATCCTTCCGCCTTCATCCTTCATCCTTGCTACTGAGTCGTCGCAGCGCACCAGGATATCCCGGTCGTGGAGCAGGAAGGCGTCGGCGATGTCCGCCAGACGATTTATCGCCTCCTCGTTGCCGGCCACCAGCGGCTCGCCGCCGGGGTTGGCGGAGGTGCAGACCAGCAGCAGTTCCTGGGGCTGATCGAGCCAGCCGGTTCCTGCGGGGCGGCCCGCCGCTTCGTGGAACAGGAGGTAATGAAGCGGGGTGTAGGGCAGCAGCGCTCCCAGCCAGGGCATTCCGTCTGCCACGCCGGGTAGGACGGCGTCGGCGCCTTCGGCCTTGCGCAACAGAACGATGGGGCGCTCCGGGCTTCGCAGAAGATTTCGTTCGGCTTCGCTCCATTGGGCCAAACCGTCCAGGGAGGCGAAATTGGCGGCCATGACGGCGAAGGGCTTTTCCTCCCGGACCTTGCGGGCGCGCAGTTTTGCGACGGCTTCGGGGTTGCGGGCGTCGCACATCAGGTGGAAGCCGCCCAGGCCTTTTACGGCGAGGATTTGGCCCTGCTGTATGCGTTTTATCGCGGCTTCGATTGCCTCCGCTTCACCCCCACCCCTGCCCTCCCCTCCCGCCGCGGTCGCCACAAAGTGGCGGGCACCCGGCGAGGACACCCTTTGGGTGCGGGGGGAGGGGGTCGCTCCTTCCCCCCTTGCGGGGGAAGGTTGGGATGGGGGGGAGCTGCTGTCGGCCAGCCACAGTCTCGGCCCGCAAACAGAGCAGGCGTTAGGCTGGGCATGGAAGCGGCGGTGGGCGGGGTCGTCGTACTCCACTTGGCAGGCCGGGCACTGGGTAAACCGGATCATGCTGGTGTTGGGGCGGTCGTAGGGCAGAGCGCCGGTAATCGTGTAGCGGGGACCGCAGTGGGTACAGTTGATGAAGGGGTAGCGATAGCGGCGATCGGCGGGGTCGAACAGTTCGGCGAGGCAGTCCGGGCATACCGCGGTGTCCGGGGTGATGCCGGTGGCGGCGGGGCCTCCGGCGCTTTCCCGGATGGCGAAGCCCTCCCCGGCCTCCGGCGCCAGGGCGGCGGTTTCGATACCGTCGATGCGGGCCAGGGGCGGCGCTTCCCTTTCCAGTCGGGCCAGAAAAGTATCCAGCCCCCCGCCCTGGACCTCCAATTCCACCCCGGCGGCGTCGTTGCGCACCCAGCCGGACAGACCCAATTCCCGGGCCAGGCGGTAGACGAAGGGGCGAAAGCCCACCCCCTGCACCTGTCCGCGCACGCGGCAGCGCAGCCGCCGGCCGCCGGGAGGAGAGGCATCCATCTTCATGGGTGAAAGACCCGGCGCTCAGCCTTTCAGCCGCGCCACTTCCGCCTCCAGGGCGGCGACGCGCTGCCTGAGCTGGGCCACCGTTTCCTCCCTGCGGGCGGCGGCGGCCTTGAGGTTGTCCTCCAGCCAGCCCAGCCACTCGTCCATGCCTTCCCCGGACAGGGCGGAAATCAGGATCACCCGCAGGTTGGGATTGACCCGGCGGGCGTACTCGATGCACAGGGGAACGTTGAATTGCAGGTGGGGCAGCAGGTCCACCTTGTTGAGCAGCATCACGTCGGCGGCGGCGAACATGTCCGGGTACTTGAGGGGCTTGTCCTCCCCTTCGGTGGTGGAGAGGATCGCCACCTTGTGGGCCTCCCCCAGGTCGAAGGCGGCGGGGCACACCAGGTTGCCCACGTTCTCGATCATCAGCAGGCTGTTGTCGGCGGGCTTGAGGCGCTCCACCGCATGGCCCACCATGTGGGCGTCCAGGTGGCAGCCCTTGCCGGTGTTGACCTGGATGGCGGCGGCGCCGGTGGCGCGGATGCGGTCGGCGTCGTTGCTGGTCTGCTGGTCCCCCTCCACCACCGCCACCGGGTGGCGGCCCTTGAGGGCGCTGATGGTGCGCACCAGGAGGGTGGTCTTGCCGGAGCCGGGGCTGGAAACCAGGTTGACGGCGAAGATGCCGTGCTCCTGGAACAGGCGCCGGTTCTCGCCGGCGTAGGCGTCGTTCTTGGACAGGATGTCCTGCTCGATCTGCACCATGCGCGCCTGGCTCATGCCGGGAGCGTGGGCATGGGCCGGACCGTGGCCGAAGTGGATGTCCAGGCCCTCGTGGCCGTGGTGGTGCCCCCCTTCGTGGACATGGCCGTGACTGTGCACCGTGCCGTCGTCGTGGACGTGGAGGTGCTCCTGGCTTTCGTGGGGATGGGCGTGAGCCTCGTCGTGGTCATGAGGATGGTGATGCTCTTCTTCGTGGCCGTGGCTATGGCTGTATACCGTGCCATCCTCGTGGACGTGGGTGTGTTCGTGGGATTCCCCCTCGATCTTGGTTTCGCCCTGGCCGCAGCCGCATACGGTACACATAGGATTCTCCTTGCAATTTGAAGAGCAGGCGAGTCGCCTGCGCTACTCCACTTCCAGTTCCTTGACCCGCATTTCCATGCCGCCGGTGGCCTGCACCTGGTAACCGCCGCAGTCGGGGCAGGGATCGTAGCGCGCTTCCAGGGGCACGGTCTTGCCGCAGGCGAGACACCAGCCGCTGCCCCCGGTTTCCACGATTTCCAGCGCCGCCCCGTCGGCCAGGGTGCCCCGCACCACGGCATCGAAGCAGAAGCGCATGGCTTCCGGCTCCGCCCCGGACAGGCGGCCGATTTCCAGGGTGACGGTCTTCACCCGGCGGTAGCCTTCCTTCCTGGCGTAATCCTCGATCACTTGCAGCACCCCTTCGGCGAGGGACATTTCATGCATGATAAACCTCAATTTCATAGGCCACGCAGGGATCGAGAGCCTGGATCATGGCCGTAGCCTTGGATCTGGCCGCCCCTTCGCTTGCCGCCGTCACGCCTTGCAGGCCCCGCACCAGGGGGCCTTCAGGATGGAAATTCCATTCGGTGGGAGCCACGATACGGTAGCGTACCACCCTTCCCTCCTCCACTTGAGCCTGGTGCAGCAACAGACCTCGGGCACATTCCACCCAGGCCAGGCCCCAGTTCGGACGGGGCGAAACGGCCCCGATCCAGGAAAGGTTTTCGGTCTCTTTCCGCAGGCGCCCCGGCATCTCCGTCAGTTCCACCAAACGCGCGACAAAACGCAACGCTACCGAATTGCCGCCCTGCTTCCTCAACGCGTCAACCAGAGGTGAGCCCGCCGTCCGCGCCAGGGCGCCGGTCTCCCGTACCACACCGGCCCAGGTCGGCCGGGCCGGAAAATCGCCCTGGTCCCGAAGGGCAGGCTCGATTTCCCGCAGCAAGCCATGGGTTTCGGGCAACGGCATCAGGGCCACACCGCCGTCGCCGAACGCGCCCTCCCCTGCCATCAACTGCCGTACCACCCGCGCCGCAGCCGTCTTGCCTTCCTCGGCCCATAGCTCCACGTTGCCCATTTCTTGCCAGGCGGACGGCGCCATGGACAGGACTTTCTGCTCCAAAAATGATTCCAGCCGCTGGCTGAAATCCTGCCAATTTTCCCCGGCCTGCCGCAACCGGCTGCGGATTTGCGCCAGGGTTTCCATTTCGGGCGCCTCGCCGATCAGGGACGGCCAGTCGGCCAGGATGCGCCACAGATATTCCATCGCGGCCTCGCCCAGCACCCGGCGTTCCCGTGCCTGCAAGACCTCCCCGTTGGGAGACTGCCCCAGGGCCGTTTCCAGGGCCAGCGCGGCGGCCGTCTCCTGGGCCCGGCCGCAGAGGCTGAACAGCAGGGGAACCATCCGCCCTGCCTGCTCCGGCGTCTTGCCCTCCAGCACCCGCGAAACTTCGGGGCGCCGGGAAGAGGCCACGGTCACCCCGGCGATGCGGGCGCCATCCCAGCCCAGATTCAAAATCAGCTTGTCATCCCCGACCACGGGAGAACGCTCCTCGCAGAAAATCCCGCTTCGACATGGCGGAGGAAGACAGGCTCGGGGAAGCCGGCGCCTGCTCTTCGGCCTCCGGCGCCGTCATCAGCCCTTTCATGGTTTCCCGGGCCACCAGCCGGGCCGTGCCCTGATCGCCAAACTCGGACATGGGAGAAAACAGGGATCGGGAGAGGTAGATGCCGAGCAGGTCTTCCCGTCCCACCAGAAACTCCACCGTCCCGGCTGGAAGCTCGAAGCCCACGGCGGCGCCTTCCGGCAGGTGGTCGAAGGCGCCGCCACTGCCGGGCAGCAGCATGAGGTTCATGAACCAGGGAGTGATCAGGATGCCCAGCCGATGGCCGCGCCACTCGCGGAAATCCACCGCCTCCACGCTCAGGTTGGGGTTGAGGATGGGCACGCCTTGCATCCGATCGGATCGGATGGCTTCGAACACGGACACCAGCTTATCGGCTATCAACGGGGAACCTGCTTGGAAACTCGAACTTTGAACACCAAGCTTAGCAAGGGCGCCTCGGCGCCACAACGAGGGAACCGCAAGAAGCGCAAAGAAAATTCAAAGCAGGCGCAAGGAATCCGGACTCGGCTCGGAGGCCACCACTTCCGCCATCAGGGCGAGGGCTTCCTGGGCGCGGCCGGGTTCCACTTTTTCGTAGACGAAATTCCCCGCCTGCACCAGCACGTAATCTCCCAGGGAAAGTTCCTCGTCCATCAGGATCAGGCTCACCGTGCGGGTGAGGCCGAAGCACTCCACCGTGGCTTGATAGCCGTCCAGGGCAACGATCTTGGAAGGGATCGCCATGCACATGCTTTAGTGCTTCTCCATCGCCAACCCAAGGCCTCGCAGCTCGTCCGCCACCCTCTCCACCACCTGGGGCAACACCGCCGCCACCGGCGGGGTGAGCTCGAAAGCGGTATCCAGGGCCACCGGTTCCACGCCGATCACCACCACGCTGCCGGGGGAGCGGTCGGTGAGGGAGAGCGCCGCCAGCACGTCGGACAGGCCCACCTGGTGGGGTGAGAAGCGCAGCTTGAACAGGGCAGGCACCTCTTCGTCGGCGAGGCGCACGATGGTGGCCGGCGCCTTTCCGCTGCGCACCGCGTCGACGATGATCAGGTGGTCGAGGTCCGACAGGTCCTCCAGCAGTTCCATGCCCGCCGTGCCGCCGTCGATCACTTCCACCTCTTCCGGCAGGCGGTAGCGGCGCGGCAATTCCTCCACCGCCCGCACGCCGATGCCTTCGTCCCGCATCAGGATGTTGCCTACGCCTAAAACCGCTACCCGCATCGAACCCCCCTGAACAAACCAAGACAGGATTTCATCATGTCCATCCTGTCGAGAACTACATCGCCTTGACCTTCACCACCTCCTGCTGATCGGTGTCCAGCACGTGGATGGCGCAGGCGATGCAGGGGTCGAAGGAGTGGACGGTGCGCAGCACTTCCAGGGGCTTCTCCGGGTCGGCGATGGGCGTGCCCACCAGGGAAGCCTCGTAGGGGCCCATGGCGTCATTCTCGTTGCGGGGACCGGCGTTCCAGGTGGAAGGCACCACCGCCTGGTAGTTCTTGATCTTGCCGTCGTCGATCACCACCCAGTGGGACAGCACGCCCCGGGGCGCTTCGTGGAAGCCGAAGCCCTGCTGCTCCCCTTTCGGGAACACCGGCTGGTTGAAGGTGGCGGTGTCCCCTTTCGCCAGGTTTTCCATCAGCAGGGTCCACTGGCGGTCCACGGCGTCCACGTTGAGGGCGGCGGACACCGAGCGGGCGGCGTGGCGGCCGATGGTGGAGTGCAGCGCGGTCAGGGGCAGCTTGGTCTTGGCCACCCCTTCCACCATGCCCACCAGGCGGTTGAGGTGCTGGGTGGTGGGCTCGTGCTTGGCCGCCACCCCGCACAGGACGCGGGCCAGGGGGCCCACCTGGGCGGGCTTGCCGTAGAAGGTGGGGGACTTCACCCAGGAATATTTGCCGTTGTCCTGGAAGTCGGTGTACTCGGGCAGGGTTTCGCCCTTGTAGGGGTGCAGCGCGCCCTTGCCGCCCTTGTACCAGGAGTGCTTGACGCTCTCCTCCACCCCGTCGCGGAAGTAGGGGTCGCCGAAGCCCTTGATGGGCTTGTAGGACGACAGGTTGCCGCCGGCGATGTAGCCGCCCACGGTGTCGAACTGGGTGCCCTTGGTATCCAGGGGCATGTCGGGCACCGCCAGGTAGTTGGTGACGCCGGCGCCGATGGCGGTCCAGTCGGCGTACATGGCCCCGATGGCGGCCACGTCCACCATGTAGACGTTCTCGACGAAGTCCCGCAGGGCGGCGATGTGCTCCTTCACCGCCAGGAGGCGCTCGATGGACAGCACCGACTGGCTGTCCAGGGCGATGGGGTTGGACACCCCGCCCACCGCCACGTTCTGGATGTGGGGGCTCTTGGAGCCGAGGATGGTGACGATCTTGTTGGCGTGGCGCTGGGCTTCCAGGGCCTGGAGGTAGTGGGCCACGGCCATCAGGTTCACGTCCGGCGGCAGCTTCATGGCCGGGTGGCCCCAATAGCCGTTGGTGAAGATGCCGAGCTGGCCGCCGCTGACGAAGGTGGTGAGCTTGTCCTTCACCTTGGCCATTTCCTGCTTGCTGTTGCCGCTCCAGGAGGACAGGCTCTGGCCCAGCGCAGCCGCCCCCGCCGGGTCGCCTTTGAGGGCGGACACCACGTCCACCCAGTCCAGGGCGGAAAGGTGGTAGAAGTGCACGATCTCGTCGTGGATGGCGTGGGCGCTGATGATCATGTTGCGGATGTACTGGGCGTTGAGGGGAATTTCCATGTTCAACGCGTTTTCCACCGCCCGCACCGAGCAGATGGCGTGCACCGTGGTGCACACGCCGCAGAAGCGCTGGGTGATGGCCCAGGCGTCGCGGGGATCGCGGCCCAGGAGGATTTGCTCCACGCCGCGCCACATCTGGCCGGAGGACCAGGCTTTGGTGACCTTGCCGCCGTCCACTTCGCAGTCGATGCGCAGGTGGCCCTCGATGCGGGTGATGGGGTCGATGGTGATTCGTTTAGCCATTTCTATCTTCTCCTGTTATTTGGTGGCCGCGGCCAGCGCGCCTTCCGTCTTGGGAAGGATGGGGAGGAACCGGACGAGAACGATGTAGCCGAGGATTTCGATCGCAATGATGCCGATGGTGACCATCAGCTCCGGGAAGGACGGGAAGTAGTGCCAGCCGGAGCCGGTCTCGTAGCCCACCAGGAAGGAGTTGATGCGCAGCAGGAAGGCCCCCGCCAGCAGGCACACCGCCGAAACGAACAGCTTGGCCGGTTGCCGCCGGTACTCCGGCTTGCGCAGCAGCACCGCCGGGACGATGAAGAACGCCATCTCGATCAGGAACATCAGCGCCTCGATGGAGAACTCGAACATGCGCAGGATCGCCCCCCGGGCCACCAGGTCGCCGATGCGGATCACCAGGTAGGCCACCAGCATGCCCCACATCACTTTGGACAGGCGGGACAGGATGTCCAGCTCGAAGGGCCGCTTGAAGCCCATGGCCGACAGGCAGGACTCGAAAATCACCAGGGCGAAGCCCACCGTGATGGCGGTCATGAGGTAGATCAGGGGCAGCAGCACCGTCTGCCACAGGGGATGCACCTGGTTGCCGAACACCACCAGCAGCGAGCCCAGGGATGACTGGTGCATGGAAGGCAGCAAGGCGCCGAGGCCGATGAAGACGAACATCACCCGGTCGAGCCTCTTCTTCTGCTCCGGCTTGCCGAACTTCTCCAGGAAGGCCGGGGAGAACTCGATCCACATCACCGCGATGTAGAGGGTGATGCACAGGGCCACTTCGAACATCACCGAATTGACCTGGGCGTAGCCGGGCCAGAAGATGTGCCAGAAGTTCCAGTAGCGGCCCAGGTCGAAGATCACCGACGCCCCCGCCAGGGTGTAGCCGAACAGGCTGCCCAGAAGGGCCGGCCGCACCAGGGGGTGGTACTCGCCGCGGTTGAAGATGTACACCAGCAGGGCCACGGAGTAGCCGCCGCAGGCGAAGGCCGAGCCGATCACCACGTCGTAGGCGATCCAGATGCCCCACGGGTAGCCGTCGTTGATGTTGGTCACCGCCCCCAGGCCGAAAACCAAGCGGACCAGCAGTATCACCCCGGCGATGGCCGCCAGGGCGGCCAGGGTCACCGTGACCGGCGTAACCAGCTTGCCGCCCAGGGGCATGGGTGCGTGATGGGTGGAATGGGCCATCTCAATCCTCCTGTTCCGGCTTGCCGGAAGCATCCGGTTCGCCCTTCATGTTGCGCCGGGCCACCGCCACCAGCCCGCCGAGCACCACGATGGGCGCGATCAGCCCGCCGTAGAGGGTATGCTGCATGGTTTCGGAAACGCTGGCATAGGAGCGCTCGGGCAGCTTGGGCATGCCCAGCTTCTCCATGGGCACGGCGGACAGCTTCAGCACCTGGGTGCCGCCCACTTCCCTGTCGCCGTAAATCCGGGGCAGGTAGGCCCCCGCCTTGCCGGGATAGGAATCGGGACCGCCGAGCTTGCCCCGGGGGAAGGTGGTCGCCTCCCCCGCCTTGAGGGCCAGCCGGCGCTCGGCCTCGGCCTTCAGCGCCTTCACCGGCCCGAACAGGGTGGCGCCGGTGGGGCACACCTGGGCGCAAGCGGAAAACTGGTAGGTGTCGTACTTCTCATGGCCCGGCTTGAGGTGGCGGCACAGCTCGCATTTGACGATCTTGGGGAAGGGCGTGTCGTACTGGAAGCGGGGCACGCCGAAGGGGCAGGCGGCCACGCAGTAGCGGCAGCCGATGCAGATGGACTCGTCGTAGCCCACCACCCCGGTCTTGGGGTCCTTGGTCATGGCGGACACCGGGCAGGCGGAAACGCAGGAGGGGTCGTTGCAGTGCAGGCAGGACACCTTCATGAAGGCGAAGCCGTCCTTCTCCTGGTCCTTGTTCTCGCCGCTGCCGTCCTTGTACATCTTGATCACGTTCTTGGTCTTGCCGGAGAGGTCCAGGGGGGTGTCCCACAGGTGCTCCTCGGTGGAGAACTCCATGGGCAGCTGGTTGGAATCCTTGCAGGCGGAAACGCAGGCCTTGCAGCCGATGCACAGGGTGCTGTCGTACAGCAGGCCGATGGCGTCGGGGGGCTGGGGCAGGTTATCCCGCGCTTCCGCCGGCGCCGTGCCGGCGGCCAGCAGCGCCCCTCCGCTCAGGGCCGACTTCAAAAAGTCGCGGCGGCTGGTCATGATTCGGCCTCTTCCTTGGATTCGGATTGCGGCTTGACGGGGGGCTGTTCCACCTGCACCCCCTTGCCCAGGTTCTTGGCGATCCTGGCCGTCGCCCCCGCCGTGGCGCCGGCGATGGCCGCCAGGGCAGCCGCGGCGGCGAAGCTCACCTTGCCCTGGTCCTCGACGATGCGCGGATAGCCCACCGGCGGCCGCACCGTCTTGAGTTCCGCCAGGGCGTGGATCGGCTTGGTGAAGCCGATGCCCTTCTCGGTGCAACCGATGCAGGGGTGGCCGGTGGCCACCGGCCAGGAAGCGTTGCCCACGTCGCCGAACAGGATGGCCGGGCAGTTGCCGTAGGTTTCCGGCCCCTTGCAGCCCAGCTTGTACAGGCAGTAACCCTTGCGGTGCCCCTCGTCGCCGAACTTCATGGCGAAGCGGCCGGCGTCGAAGTGGGCGCGGCGCTCGCAGTTCTCGTGGATCAGGCGGGAGTAGGCGAACTTGGGACGGCCCTTGTCGTCCACCGCCGGCAGGGTCTTGAAGGTCAGGTAATGCACCACGGTGGAGAGGAAATTGTAGGGGTTGGGCGGGCAGCCGGGAATGGTCACCACCGGCTTGCCCAGCACCTCCGCCACGCCGGATGCGCCGGTGGGGTTGGGGGGGGTGGAAGGCATGCCGCCCCAGGAGGCGCAGGAGCCGATGGCGATCACCGCCGCCGCGTCCTGGGCGCATTCCTTCACCAGGTCCACCGCCGTCTTGCCCCCCACCTTGCAGTAGATGCCGTTCTCCTTGGTGGGCACCGCCCCTTCCACCACCAGCACGTACTGGCCCTTGTTGGCCTTCATCGCCGCTTCCCGCGCCGCTTCCGCCTGATGGCCGGCGGCCGCGAACAACGTCTCGTGGTAGTCCAAGGAAATCACGTCCAGGATCAGCTTCTCGATGGTGGGATGCTCGGCCCGCAGCAGGGATTCGGAGCACCCGGTGCATTCCTGGAAGTGCAGCCAAATGACGGACGGCCGCTTGGCCGTCGCCATCGCCTTGGCGATAGCCGCCTCCGCCCCCGCCGGCAGCCCCATGGTCCCCGCCATGGCGGCGCACAACTGAAGAAAACTCCGCCGCGACAGCCCCAACCGCTCCCCCACCGCCTCCATGGCCGGGTCGTCATTCAGCATCTCGATGCCTTGTTGTTCCATCTCTCGACTCCTTCGTGTACAGCCCGCGTTCGGTTGTGAATGGATAAATCGGGAGAGGAATTACAAGAAGCGGGCCAGGGTTACGAAATTGTTTCGGGACAGAGGGTTAGGCGGAGACTGGCGAAGGGGAATGCCAAAGGAGATTTTCAGAGTGGAAAGCAGCATGGAAACTTTGTTTCCAATCCATCCGGCGACGCAAGATTGCTTCGTCGGCTACGCCTCCTCGCAATGACGTCATGGCGAGGGCCGCAGGCCCGCGGCAATCCTGCTGATGCGACTCAGCATCTCCATCGGTTAGGCTTGCGCCATTTCCCCATTATTATACAATTAGTTAACAAACAACCGGGGCACCTCAAAATGGCAACCGTAACCCCCCAGGCGCGTGGAAATTCCCGTTCCTGATGTAAGTGCACGCCAGAAGTTGTTGCAGATACTACTGTGTTCGAAGCCAATCGCATTCAATCTTGAAGAGGCTTGTGGTTATCTGGCTGAACGAGGTGAGGGATTGAGCGGCCGCGATCTCCGCAACTGGATTGAGCAAGCGGAACAGAATGCATTAGGGCGCGCCATTGAGGCGGGAAATCCCGATTTGGCAACGATTACCATGGATGACTTCCCTATGGTACAGCCCGCGTAAGGCCGTAATCCGCCGGATGTGTGGGCATTTCATTTAACCCAGATTATCTATTAGGCGGCGCTTCGCGCCTACGCGAGCGCTGGCGGCCGGTTTGCGGCCATTTTCGCCGCTTGTTCGTCGTCCATGGAATAACCATGAACTCCTCGCAAGCAACGAAACTGTCTCGCAACCCACCTCGCCATCATCTCGCGTCCTAATGGATAATCTGGGTTTAACCATGGGCCGGCGTCTTCGATGCTGGTAATCGTGAGGGCGACACGAAGGGAATCACAAAGTAGCCAACCGCTCCACCGTTTCCGGATACCGCTCCACCAGCCGAATCAGGAGGCTCGCCTGGGCGTTGGGCTTGGCACGGCCCTGTTCCCAATTTTCCAAGGTGCGCTCGTTGGTCCGCAGATAGCGGGCGAAAATGGCACGGGAAAGGTGCAACCGCTCCCGCAGGGCCAGCAATTCATCGGCGGATACCTGGAGGGGTGGCAAGGCTTCCACTGAATGGCGGCGCAGCGTTACCTTCCCTTCCCGCTCCGCTTTGAGGGCGTCGAATCCTTCAGTCAATTCAGCGAACAGGTTCCGTTTCATGGTTAACTCCTTGCATCCAGTTCCCTCTTGAGCAGGGCTTTGAGCGCCTTGCGCTCCTCCGTGGTCAAGTCGGCCGCTTCGTCTTTGTCGTAAAGGGTGAACAACCAGAATTGGGCACCACCCAGCCACCAGTAGTAGATCACCCGCAAACCTCCGCGCTTTCCCTTGCCGCGCCGCTTGTCGCCAAAACGGACCTTGCGAAGCCCGCCTGTGCCTTCGATCACGTCACCGGCTTCCGGATTCACCAAAAGCGCCTGCTGGAATGCCCTATAGCCCTCGTCATCGAGATAATCCTGACGATGGCGGGAAAAAGGCGGAAGCTCGACGAAGACGGCTTTCATGGATTCATTATACGCAGGTTGCGTATGGTTTCAACGCCATGACTAGCCGACTTTCGCCAGCGGCAAACTCAGAGTAAACACCGCCCCGCCCTCGGAGTGGTTGCCCGCCGACAACTTGCCCCCGTGGTGCTCGACGATGCCGTAGGAGATGGAGAGTCCGAGGCCGGTGCCCTTGCCCACGGGCTTGGTGGTGAAGAAGGGGTCGAAGACACGGGTGAGGTTTTCCGCCGGTATACCGCGGCCGCTGTCGTGGAAACGGGCTTCCACCCGGCCGTTTTCGATGCCGCCGCTGATTTCCAACGTGGGTGATTCCTCGCCGCGGGTGGCGTCGAGGGCGTTTTGCACCAGGTTGATGACCACCTGCTGCATCTGGTTGGGGTTGCCGGACACCGGCAGTTCCCGCGGCAACTTGTTTTCCACCTGGAACCGGGTCGGGCCGGCCTTGCTCACCCAGTGCACCGCTTTTTCCACCACCTCCGCCAGGTTGAACACCTCGGCCTCTTCCTTGTCCAGGGCGGAGAAGCGCTTGAGGCCGTCGACGATGTCCCGGGTGCGCTCGGCCCCTTCGATGGTGCCGTCGATGAGGGGGTCCAGGTCGGAGAGAATGCGGTCGATGCGCAACTCCTGGCGCAGTTGCTCACGTTGTTCCCGGTTGCCTTGGTGCACTGCGTCCAGGTAGGGCTTGAGCCGCCCGGCGTAGCGCTTGAGGGCGTGGACGTTGCCGAGGACGAAGCTGATGGGGTTGTTGAGCTCGTGGGCCACCCCCGCCACCAGGCGGCCCAGGGAGGCCATTTTTTCCGACTGGATGAGCTGCTGCTGGGCCTGTTTGAGCTGGTCGTGGGCTTCCCGCAGGGATTGGTAGGCGCGGCGCAATTCCCCCACCGGGCGGCCGACGATCACCATCCCCACCTGGGTGCCCTGGGTGCCGTAGCGGGGCGTGCAGTTGAGGGACACCGGCACCTCGCCGCCGTCCGCGGCCCGCAGCACCACCTCGCAATCGTGGACGTTGCCGTCCCGCAGGCAGGTGGGGAACAGGGCCGCGGTCATGCGGGAATCCTCGTCCGCCAGGAGGTCGATGAAAGGCATCCCCCGCAGGTCTTCCTCCTGACGCCCCACCAGCCGGGCCATGGCGCTGTTCACGTCCTCCACCCGGCCGAAACGGTCGCACACGATGACGATGTCGGACATGGAGGTAAGCACGCTGAACATGAACTGGTGGGTTTCCTCCAGCTCCATGTTCTTCTCTTCCAGGGCCACCTCGTATTGCAGCAGCTCGCTGTAGACCTCGTCCATCTTGCGGATGACGTCGATCCAGGCGTCCTCGCCCATTTCCTCCACTGGCACGGGGAGCGCGGTTTCCCGGAGGGGCTGAGGGGGTTGGAATTTCTTAACCATGTCAGTGCACCGTGCACACCATGCAGGGGTCGAAAGAGCGCACCACGTGCTGCACCGCCAGGGGCTCTGTCTCATTCTCCCCCACCGGTGTTCCGGCCAGGGCCTGCTCCACCGCGCCGGGCACGTTGTCGATGTCCCGGGGGGAGAAGTTCCAGGTGGTGGGGGAAACGATCTGGTAGTTGTGGATGCGGCCGTTGTGAATTTCCAGCCAATGGCCCAGGCTGCCCCGAGCCGCTTCCATCATGCCGACGCCGCGCCCCTCCCCGGGCAGCGTGCCTTGGGCGCAAAAAGGCCCGCCGGGGCGCAGCGCCAAAGCCCACGCTTCCATGCGGGGCAGCACCAGGGCCAGTTCCAGCAGGCGGGCCACCACCCGGCTGCGGACGTTGCCACCCTCTTTCGCCACCAGGTCGCGCACCAGGGGATGGCCGGCCACGACTTGCCGCGCCAAGGCGCCGGTTTCCACCACCTTTCCCGCCAGGCGCGGCGCCTTGCACCAGGAATAGGCGCCGGTGCGGCTTAGGTCGGGAAGGGTCACTCCCTGGGCGGGAGGCAAAGGTTCCACCGGGCCCATCATCCAGCTGTGGCTGATGTCTTCGGCGATGGTCTCCACCGCCAGGGGATTCAGGCCCCCATCCCACACGCCGGCGGGAAAGAGACGGCCTTCCTCCTCCTGGTAGTTGCCGTAGCTGAGGAAGCGGTCCGTGGCCCGGCCCAGTTGGTTCAGATTCAGGTCCCGGGCGATTTCCAGGAACAGGCGGAAGTCGCTGGATTCCGGCGCCTTCTGTCCCGCCCACTTTTCCAATGCTTCCACCGAATCCAGGGCCGCCACGGCTTCCAGGCTGTCGCCGAAGAGCCGCTTTTCCAGGTAATCGCGGAAGGCCCGCAGCAACGCGTACACCCGCATCTTCTCCGCCGTTTCCACGGCGCAGGAGGAACCGCCGGGCTGGAGGCTGAGGGTGTGGGGCCATTTCCCCGCCAGGTAGCCCATCAGGGTGAGGAACTGGGAGCGGGCCGGCAGGGCGTCGGCCGTGGCGCTGCCTTGCAATGCCTTGAAGCGGGCCTCCGCGGCGGGAAACCAGGGTCGGCCCCGATAAGCTTCCCGGGCGAAATCGGGCATGAAAAAGAGGTGGAAATGGGTGAAATGGTCCGCCAGGTTTTCCGTCGCCAGGATGAGGTTGGACGCCAGGCGGCCGTTGTCGGGCGTGGCCAGGTTCATGGCGGAAGCCAGGGCGGCGGCGGCGGCCACCGACTGGGACACCGAGCAGATACCGCAGATGCGGGGAGCGATCACCAGGGCGTCCAGGGGCGAGCGACCGTAGAGCAGGGCTTCGAAGCCGCGATAGAGGGGCACGTTGACCCTCGCCTCCCGAACTCGGCCGTCGGCCACGTCGAGGGTGACTTCCAGGTCCCCTTCCACCCGGTTGAACGGGCCCATCACCAAGCGGCTCATTTCAGCCCCGTCTTGCGCACCACCGGCGGCACCACCTGGTGGTCGGCCACGGCGTTCTCCCGCACCCGGCGCGGGGTGGCGGACTTGGACAGGGCGGCCAGGGCCACGAACCAGGCCTTGGGCATGTCGGTGGGCAGGCCGATGGGAATGCCCGCCACCTTGGGGGTTTCCATGAAGGCGTGGCCCGGATTCTCGAAACCGGGGGCGGTGCAGTTGATGCAGGCGTAGCCGCCCCGGGTGCAGGAGCCGGCGCCGTTCCACAGCCGGGTGTTGCAGTCGGCGTGGGCCTGGGTGCCCTTGCAGCCCAGATTCTCCATCAGGCAGCCCAGGTCCGAGGGCTTCTCGGCGCTGGCCTTGAATTCGTAGTATTCATTGCGGGCACAGCCGTGGTGAACCAGGTGATCGGCGTAAAGCCGGGGGCGCTGGAAGCGGTCCAGGCCGGATTCGTCCATCTGGCCCAGCGCCAGGGCAAGCAGGGTTTCGGTCACCCAATGGGGATGGACCGGGCAGCCGGCCACATTGACCACCGGCAGCCCGGACTTGGCACGATATTCCGCCGGCAGCAGGCCGCCGCCGGACTCCCCCTCGAATTGCAGCCCGCAGGGTTCGGTGGGGCCGGCGGCGGCACCGCACAGGCCGCCGTAGGAAGCGCAGCTGCCCATCGCCAGGGTGTAGCGGGCCACGGCGGCCAGCTCCCGCACCCATTCCGTCATGGGCCGGCCGGTTCCGGCCAGCATCTGGAACCGGCCGCTGCCCTTGGGGCCCCGCAACTGGGCGCCTTCGATGCACAGGAAATCCAGGGGCGTGTCGCCCCTGAGGCAGCTGTCGATGATCGCCATCGCCTCGGCACCGGTCTCCTCGCTCAGAGCCGGGTGCCACAGCAGATTGATTCCCGCCGCATCCAGCGCCGCGTTGAGGGCCGGGCCTTCGGCTCCCAGCAGGGACAGGGTGCAGCCGCCGCAGCTGGCGGCCTGGAGCCAGAGGAGGTTTCTCTTAACCCCCTCTCCCTTGACGGGGGAGGGCTGGGGTGGGGGTGGAGCCATGGAATCTTCCCCCTCACCCCCGCCCTCTGCGAGGTGGGCGGCGAGCCGCCCATCCCTGCCTACCCCACTTCCCGCGAGGGGAGAGGGCGTGAGTGGTTTGTTAGTGTTCGGTTTCATCCCGCCCGCTCTTGACCAAACCGTACCGCTGGAGCTTGTTGCGCAGTCCCACCCGTGAGAGGCCCAGCTCGTCGGCGGCGCGGCTCTTGTTCCAGCGGTTGCGGATCAGGGATTCCCGCACCACCCGTGCTTCCAGCTGCTCCAGGCGCTCCTTGAGGGTGCCGGACAGGTTCCACAGCACCTGGAGGTCCGCCTCCAGCTCCTCTGCCGCGGCCTGGAGCACCCGGGGCGAGAACCCTTCCGCCCCCAGCAGGGGGCCGTCGGCCAGGGCCAGCAGGCGGTGGATTTCGTTGTTCAGCTCCCGCACGTTGCCCGGCCAGCGGTAGGCGGCCATGGCTTCCAAGGCCTCGGCGGTGAAGCCCTGGCAGTCCTTGCCCAGGGCCTTTTTCGCCTGCTCCAGCAGGTCGGCGGCGATGAGGGGAATATCCCCCGGCCGCTCGCGCAGGGGCGGCAAATTAAGCGTGAAGGTGGCGAGGCGGTAGTAGAGGTCCTGGCGGAAGCGGCCTTTGCGCACGTCCTCCTCCAGGTCCCGGTTGGTGGCGGCGATCACCCGCACGTCCACGCGACGGGAGCGGGAGGAGCCCAGGGGCCGGATTTCCCCTTCCTGCAACACCCGCAGCAGCTTGACCTGGAAGGCGGGGGAAGTCTCGCCGATTTCATCCAGGAAAATGGTGCCGCCGTCGGCCTCCTCGAACAGGCCCACCCGGTCTTCGAAGGCGCCGGTGAAGGCGCCCTTCTTGTGGCCGAAAAGCTCGCTTTCCAGAATCTGGTCCGACACCGCGCCGCAGTTCTCGATCACGAAGCTCTTGTCGGCCCGGCGGCTGCCGTAGTGGATGGCCCGGGCCAGGAGTTCCTTGCCGGTGCCCGATTCGCCGGTGAGCAGGATGGAGATGTCGAAGGGCGCCACCCGGCTGGCGGTGTCGCACACGGCGGCGAGGGGGCTGTCCGGGGCTTTGGTGAGGCGCTTGAAGTCGTAATGGCCGCGGAGGAATTCCCGCTTGGCTTCCACGCTCTGGCGCAGCACCGGCTCGGCGGTGCGCATTTCCAGGGCGAGGCGCTGGTTGTCCCGCTGCAGGGCATGGAGTTGGGCCGCGGCCCGCACCGTGAGCATCAGGGCTTCCGGGTGCCAGGGCTTGAGGAGGTACTGGTAGATGCCGGCCTGGTTGACGCCGGCGATGATGTCTTCGGTTTCGGTGTAGCCGGAGATGATGATGCGCACCGCGTCCGGGTGGCTGGCCCGCACCTGCTTGAGGAACTCCACCCCGCTCACGCCGGGCATGCGCTGGTCGCACAGGATCACCTGCACCCATTCCCGCGCCAGCACCCCCCACGCCTCTTCAGCGCCGGAGGCGGTGAATACCTCGAACTCCTCGTCCAGGGTGCGGCGCAGGGCCTCCTGGGAGCGCACCTCGTCGTCCACCACCAGCACTACCGGCAGGCTCGGCATCTCAGCGTCCTGCTCCAGAACCTTCCAACCTCATGTTTTTTCCCCTCAGCCCTCCAACCAACGCAGGGCTTCCGCCAACTCAGCGGCGGTATTCTCCATGTCTTCCCGCGCCGCCAGCGCCGTTTCCGGCACCTCGGCGATCTCCACGGTATCCAGCACCAGGCTGTCGCCATCGTTGAAATACCGCACCCGCCACACATGGGCGACTCCGGTGCTGCTGATGCAACAGTCGAAGCCCCCCTGGGACAGCAGGGCCACCGCCCCGGCCCCCAGGGTGCGGTCGATGAAAGTCACATCTTGGGGCGAAAGGGGCATCTGGGTCAAATTGATTCCGTAGGGCGGGTCACCGGGGCGGAAATTCCGCAACCGGTCGCGGATTTCGTGCACCACCGGCGGGGCATTCATGACGCCGAAAGGCGGCTCCAGAACGGGGGGTTCAGGGAGAGACGCCCGCCGCGCCGACGCGGACACCACGGCGGGGATGGCGCCAATTTCGATGCCGTCGCCGACCAACCTGCCGCCGTCGAAACGGCGCACCCGCCACAGCCCGGGGAACTTGGCCTCGCGGATTTCCACCGCGCCGTATTCCGCCTCGCCGCTCACCTCCCCCTTTCCCAAGGTTTCGTCCAGCAGGGCCTGGGCGTGGGGGTCAAGGGTGGGAAGCGGAATGTGCCGGGAAACGCCTTCGGCCAGAAAATCGGCCACCGCCAGGCGGACTTCGTCCAGCAGGATGGCGATGGGAAGGGGATTACTCATGGGGCTCCGACGGCAGAGAGAAATCGGGGCGCTGCGGCTCGCGGCCCACCAAATCGGGAAATAGCGCATCCACGTCCGACGCCTCGCCCCGCAGCACCGCATCCACCGCATCCAGGGCATCGTTGATGCGGCGGGCGCCCTCCTCGTCCAGCACCTCCCGGGCGGAATCCAGGAAGGCCAGCACCCAGGTGCCCGCCGGCTGGGGGCCCACCAGCATCATGTTGATGCGCTTGCGGCCGGTGCGTCCCTGGCACCAGGCGACCAGGTCGCCCTCCTCCACCCGCATGGGAATGCCGACGCACATCGTCAGGCCCCCCGGAGAGCTTCGTAAGCCGCCAACCCCAGGCTGGGTGCGCTCAGAGGAAGTGCCCCCTCCTCCCGGAGTTCCGGTGACACGCCCCAGCGGGCGAGCCATTCCAGGGCGGTTTCCAGGGCGGGGGCGATCTGGGCCTTGACCTCGTCCCGCAGGCTGCCGCCGAAATCGTCCAGCTCCGCCGGCTGCACGCCGATCAGCACCAGTTCGGCGGGGCATTGGCCGGTGAGCCGGGCGCAGGCCAGCACCTCCTGGAAACCGGTCTGGTGCAGGCTCATCTTCTTCACTCCCAGGTACATGGGCACCTCATCGTTGAGCACCACTTTCAGGGTGCCGGGAGCCAGGCCGTAGTCGATGGCGTCGAACACGATCAGCCGCTCCGCCTCCTGGACGTGGTGGATCAAATTGAGCCCCAGGGTGCCGCCGTCCAGCAGGGACACGTGTTCGGGAAAGCGCCAGCGGGCATTGATGGCCTCCACCGCCCGCACGCCGAAGCCTTCGTCGGCCCACAGGAGGTTGCCGATGCCAAGGATCAGGATGGATTTGTCCGTCATGGGGAGAGCCTTTGCCGATGGTCGTTTCCCCATTGTAGCCGGGGGAAGCCGAATGGTCCCCGCCACGGCGAAAATTTGGGGTGAACTGCCACCAGGTCAACTACGTGCTTACCCTTCCGAAAGCCTTCAGGACCGCTCGGATACCCAGGGGGCGGTTTCCCGAGCCCCAGGCCGATTGGCCAGCCGCACCGCCACCAGGAAGCTCAAGGCCACGATGGCCACCACCACCAGGCCGAACATCAGCTCCCGCCCCTCGCTGCGCTCGGCCACCGCCGGGAAGAAATACTTGGCGATGCCGAAGGCGCCCACCAGCAGGCTCAGGCCCGCCACCACCAGGCCCATCACCCGGGAGGCGATCAGGGCCCGCTGGTCGGCCCGGCTGACGAGGCGGGAAATCCACAGCCCGTTGACGCCGTCGGTGACCATCATCCCGGCCATGAAAGTGACGCCCAGGAGCACCGAAAAACCCCAGCCCCCCATGCTGGTGGCGGCCAGGGAGAACACCGCGGCCTGGGTCAGGGTGTCGAAGGAGAAGGCGAACAGGGCTCCCACCAGCACGATCACCCCGGGCCGGCTGCTGCGGGAGAAGCGGCCCAGCCAACGCCCTTTCAGGCCCACCGGCTGCACCACCTGGGCGGGATGAGCGTTGAACACCACGGCCAGGTTGAGCCAGCCCAGCACCAGGAGAAAAACGATGGAAATCCAGGCCCCCAGGTCGTCCACCCAGGCGGGGATGATCCAGCGCTTGGCCGCCACCCCCACCGCCACCGCGATCAGGGTCACCACCAGGCCGTGGCCGAGGGAGAAGAGGAAGCCGCACCAGCGGGAAAGCCCGGGCCGGGCGGTGGCATTGAAGCGGGTGAGGCCGTCCACGGTGGCCAGATGGTCCGGGTCCATGCCGTGCTTCAGGCCGAGCATGAACACCACCATCATCAGGGCGAGCCAGTCGTGGGGCAGGTTTTCCATGGCATCTCCGTCGAAAAAAGCGCATTCCGGGAATGCCAGTCTAGGCCAATGGGAAGAAAATACAAATCTTCATACCTGCCGACGAAAAAAACCGGCCCGACGCCGGCTCTTTATTGGGAACCCGCTCAGGAAGCCGGTTCGGGCGAAACGGCATTCCCTTCCACGGCCCGTTCCATCCGTACGCGATGAACCACCACCCGCCCGTCGGGGGTGACGGCCACTTCCCACCGATTGAGGAAGCGCTGTTCCCAACTCTCCCCCTTGAAGGTGGTGGCCCGCCAGTCGTCCACAAAGCCCACCTCGAAGCGGCCGGCGGCGTTCTTCGCCACCGTGATCTCCCCTATCAGGTGGGCGTTGTCTTCCACCGTGGTGCGCAGACCCTGGTACCACTTCTGGAAGTCGGCCCGGCTGCGGAGGGTCTTTTCCGGCATATGCATCATCAGGTCCTTTTCGTCCAGGCTGCCCAGGTACAGTTCCTCGTCCGCCAGCAGGTCCATGGACAGGTACCACTGGTGCACGAAACGGCGGATAGCGGAAGCCGCCAGCAGGTCCGCCGCCTCCCCCTCGCCCATTTCCCCCGCCCAGGCCAGAGCGGTCTTGCCGCTCTTGTCGGCGATCAGGTCGTCGGCCCCCCGTTCCAGCAGCAGGCGGACGATGCCCGGGCAGCCGTTGCGGGCGGCGAGGATCAGGGCGGTATGGCCCTCTCCATCCTGGCGGTTGAGATCGGCCCCGTGTTCCACCAGTACCTTGGCTGCGCCGTCCCAGCAGTTCATGGTGGCGTAGATCAGGGCGTCCGGGTCGCTGTCCTTGAGGGTGGCGCCGTGTTGCAGCAGCACCTTTACCGTGTCGTCGTGGCCCCGGTAGGCGGCGACGGAAAGGGGGGTCTCCCCCGCCCCGTTGGCCTGGGCCGCCCGGGCTCCCCGCCGCAGCAGCAGTTCAGCCACCGACGGGAAGCCCTCCCGGGCGGCGACCATCAACAGGGAATTCCCTTCCGGGTCGGCGGAATTGGGGTCGAGGCCGGCGTCCAAGGCCCGCTTCAGCGTTTCCGGCTGTCCTCCCTTCACCGCTTCCAGGGCCTGGGACAGGAGGGCGGCGGCCCGGGCGACTTTCTTCGCCGCGTCGGTGTTCTGGGTTTCGTTGCCCCAATCCGCCGCGGTCTTGTTGTCGTCGTTCTTGAGGGAGGGGTTGGCGCCGTGCCGAAGGAGGACATCCACCAGTTCCGCCGAACCGCTCTTCGCCGCCAGCATCAGGGGAGTCGTGCCGTTGGGCGCCCGCTCGTTGGGGTCGGCGCCCCGCCGCAGGAGGATTTCCGCAATCTCCGCGTGTCCGTTATAGGAGGCATAGAGCAAGGGAGCCCAGCCGGTCTGCTTCAGGGCGGCCCCCTTGTCCAGCAGGTAGAGGGTGAGGTCCTTATTCCCCTTCAGCGCCGCCAGCATGAGGGGGGTGTCGCCATAGCGGTTGCGGGCGTCCACCTGGGCGCCGGCGTCCACCAGGGCCCGGGCGATATCCCCGTGGCCTTCCTTCACCGCCAGCATCAGCAGGGAATTGCCGTCCGCATCGGTGGCATTGGCGTCGAAGCCCCGGCCCAGGAACTCCTGCACCGCTTCGAAATTGCCGCCCTTGACCGCCTGCTGCATGTCTCCCAGCAGGTCGGCCCGAGCCGCCGCGGCGGCCAGAAGAAGCAGAATCGCCGCCAGCAGGCGCTTCACGCCGCCGCTCCCCGGAACAGGCGGAAGAAGTTTTCCGAGGTGATGCGCCCCACCTCCTCCACCGTGGTCCCATGCAGGCGGGCGATCTCCTCCGCCACATGCCGCACGAAGGCGGGCTGGTTGGTCTTGCCCCGGTAGGGAACGGGGGCCAGGTAGGGGGAATCGGTCTCCACCAGCATCCGGTCCAGGGGCACTTGCCGCGCCACCTCCCGCAGGGCCTCGGCGCTGCGGAAGGTGATGATGCCGGAGAAGGAGATGTAAAAACCCAGCTCCAGGGCGCCCTTGGCCACGTCCCAGTTCTCGGTGAAGCAATGCATCACCCCGCCCGCCTCGCCGGCCCGCTCTTCCGCCATGATGGCCAAGGTGTCGGCCGCGGCCTCCCGGGTATGGACGATGAGGGGCTTGTTGGCTTCCCGGGCGGCGCGGATATGGGTGCGGAAACGCTGCTTCTGCCATTCCGGCTGGCCCCTGATGCGGAAATAGTCCAGGCCGGTTTCGCCCATGGCCACCACCTTGGGATGCCGGGCCAGTCCCACCAGCCGCGCCACATCCGGCTCCTCCACGTCCTCGTAGTCGGGGTGCACGCCGACGGAGGCGAACACATTGGCGTGCCCATCGGCCACCGCCAGCACCCCGGGCAGTTTCTCCAGGTTCACCCCCACGCACAGGGCGTGGGTGACGCCGTTGGCGGCCATGGCGGCAAGAACCTCGTCCAGCTTGTCGGCGAGGTCGGGAAAATCGAGATGGCAGTGGGAATCGACCAGCATGGAATGGGGAAGGAAAAGGGTAAGGGACTATAGGGTGTGGGTGGGGCGATTGGATTTCAGCGTTCCCCCCAGCAGGCCCTCGATCTTGTTGCGGGCCACGGCGCCGCCCTCGGCGTCGGCGAACTGGACGCCGATGCCCTGGGTTTTGCTGCCCTGGGCGCCGGCGGGAGTAATCCACACCACCTTGCCGGCCACGGGGATCTTGTTGGGGTCGTCCATCAGGCTCAGGAGCACGAACACCTCGTCTCCCAGGCGGTAGGCCTTGGTGGTGGGAATGAACAGCCCGCCCCCCTTGAGAAAGGGCATGTAGGCGGCGTACAGCGCCGCCCGCTCCCGGATGCTGAGGGAAAGCACGCCGGGGCGCGGGGGAACAACTTTCGGGATATCGTCCATCAAGGGGCGCGGGTCAGGTTACGGTAGGAAAATAATAGCTGTTCCAGCACCAACTGTGAATTCAACGGGTGGCCCACGGTGCGGCGGACGGCGGTCAATTCCCGGTGGAACGCCAGCAGTTCGGCCATTCGCGCCTTATTCGCCAAAGTCCGCAGCGCCCCGTCGAAATCGGTCTGGTAGCGCAGGCAGCCGGCGAGGCGCAGGCTCATCAGGTCGTAAATCCATTTTTGCAGCCAGTTCACCACCTCCCCCAGGTCGGCGCCCTTGAGGGATTCGGCCAGGCCGATGGGGTCCAGCTTGGCGGGAACGCTGATGGCTTCCAGAAAGCTCCGGCGCCGCCCCTGCCCTTCCTCGTCGGCCAGCTGGGCGGCCGCCAGGGGCGCATAGCCGGCCTGGGCCAGATACAGGGCGGCGTCGGGAATGCCCTGGGCCGCCAGCCACTCCGCCGCCTGCTCCCGGCTGGGGGACGGCAGGGGCAGTTTCTGGCAGCGGCTGCGGATGGTGGGCAGCAGATGCTGCAACTGGTGGGTCACCAACAGGAACAGAGTGCCCGGGGTGGGCTCCTCCAGTGTCTTGAGCAGGGCGTTGGCGGCCTGGACGTTCATGGCCTCCGCCGGGTGGATCAGCACGATGCGCAGGCCGCTCTGGTGGGAGGACAGGTTGACGAAGTCCGCCAGCTCGCGGATCGCCTCCACCTTGATCGGGCCGCCGGCTTTCTTCTCCACCGGCTTGGCCTCCTCGTCTTCCCCGGCTTCGGTTTCCCGCTCCGGGTCGATCACCCACAGGTCGGGATGGCTGCCCTGGGTGAACCAGTTGCAGGCGGGGCATTGGCCGCAGGCCGTGCCGTCCGCCGCCGGCTCCCGGCACAGCAGGGACTGGGCGAAGGCATAGGCGAAATCCAGCTTGCCGATGCCCTTGCGGCCGTGGAACAAGAGGGAATGGGGCAGGCTGCCCCGGCGGGCGATGAGGTGGTTCCAGGCGACCGTCTGCCAGGGGTAGCGCATCAGTCCAGCCAGAGGGTGAGAAGTTCGGCCAGTTCGGCCTGGATGGCGTCCAGGGGCAGGGACGAATCCACCACCCGGATGCGCTCCGGGAAGGCCTGGGCGCGGCGCAGGTAGGCGTCCCGCACGCGGAGGAAAAAGTCGTTCTTCTCCTGCTCGAAGCGGTCCAGGGTGGCGTTGTTGGCCAACCGCGCCCGGCTCACTTCCACCGGCACGTCGAACAGCAGGGTCAGGTCGGGCTGGAAGTCCCCCTGCACCCACTGTTCCAGGATGCGCAAACGGCCTTCGTCCAGCCCCCGGCCGCCGCCCTGGTAAGCGAAACTGGCGTCGGTGAAGCGGTCCGACACCACCCAGGTTCCCCGGGCCAGGGCGGGAAAAATCACCTGCTCCAGATGCTCCCGCCGGGCGGCGAACATCATCAGGGCTTCGGTTTCCGGGTGCATCGGCTGGTTGAGCAGCAATTCCCGCAACTGCTCCCCCAGGGGCGTGCCGCCGGGCTCCCGGGTCACCAGCACGTCCAGCCCCCGGTTCCTCAGGTGCGCCGCCAGCCAGGACAGGTGGGTGCTCTTGCCGGCGCCGTCCATGCCTTCCAGGGTGATGAAGCGTGCGCTAGTGGTCATTGCCTTCTCAGCTGGTAGCGGGCCACGGCGGCGTTGTGCTCGGCCAGGGTGGCGGAAAAATGGTGGGCGCCGCCGCCCTTGGCGACGAAGTACAGGGCCCGGGTCTGCTCCGGGTGAAGGGCCGCGTCGATGGCCTCCTTGCCCGGCATGGCGATGGGCGTGGGAGGCAGTCCGGCCCGGGTGTAAGTGTTGTAGGGGGTGTCGGTGAGCAGGTCGACCTTGCGCAGGTTGCCGTCGAACGCCTCCCCCAGGCCATAGATCACGGTGGGGTCGGTTTGCAGGCGCATGCCGATGCGCAGGCGGTTGAGAAACACCCCGGCGATCATGGGCCGCTCGGACGCCTGTCCGGTCTCCTTCTCCACGATGGAGGCCATGGTCAGGGCCTGATAGGGGTTGGCGTAGGGCACCGCCGGGTCGCGGTTTTCCCAGGCCCGGGCGAGGCGCTTCTGCATGTTGAGGTAGGCGCGCTTGAGCACCGCCAGGTCGCTGGCCCCCTTGCTGAAAAAATAGGTGTCCGGCAGGAACAGGCCCTCGGCCTTGGCGTCCGCGGCGCCGATGGCCTGGAGGATGGCCGATTCGCTCATGCCCCGGGTGTCGTGGCGCAGGTGCTCATGGGCGTCCAGGGCGGCCCGCATCTGGCGGAAGGTCCAGCCTTCGATGAAGGTGATTTCCTGCTGAGTGACGTCGCCCCGGGTGATCTTGCTCAACAGGGAAAACGCCGTCAGCCCCCCTTGCAACTCGTAATTGCCGGCCTTGACCTGCCCCTGCTTGCCCAGCAGCCGGCCGAGGGCGACGAAGGACCAGGGCTCGGCCAGCACCCCGGCCTCGGTCAACTGACGGGCCACGCCTTTCAAGGTGCTGCCCTGGCGCAGTTCGAATTCGAAGGGTGTCGCCGGCAGGCTCAGGGGCTGGGCAGCGAAATAGACCAGCCATCCCGCGCCCAGGGCCGCCAGCAGAAAAATCGTCAGGAAAAGTTTCTTAATCATCGTGTTGTTGTAGCCAATCCTGCGCCGCCGCCGTCAACGGCCCCCGGTTCCACGCGCGGCCTTCGAGTTCCCGTACCGGCCAGATCCCGGCCACGCTGTTGCACAGGAAAACCTCGTCCGCCGCCAGCACCTCCTCCAGGGACAGGTGTTTCACCTCTACCCGGATACCCTGCCGCGCCGCCCATTCCAGCACCCGTTCCCGGGTGACGCCGGCCACGCCGCAGCGGGACAGGTCGGGGGTTGTCAGGGCGCTATTGTGGCACACAAACAGGTTGCTCATGACGCCCTCCACCACGTTGCCGGCCTCGTCCCGCATCAGGCCCTCGGCAATGGCCGGATCGTTCCATTCCATGCGCGCCAGGACGTTCTCCAGCCGGTTGAGGTGCTTGATCCCCGCCAGCCGCGGCTGATGGGCCAAGCGAACGGAGCACAAGCGCACCGCCACCCCCTTGTCGGCATGGGCCAGGGAATAGCCGGGCAAAAGGCTGCGCAGGGCGATACGGGTGGCGCGCGGGGGGGCGGGGGGGGCATAGCCGCGGTTTCCCACACCCCGGGTCACCACCAGCTTGATGACGCAATCGGGAATGTCCGCCGTCAGCGTTTTCACGTCCCGCAGCAAATCCCCGGCGTCGGGGCAGGCCAGGGACAGGGCGGCGCAATCCGCCGCCAGCTTGCGCAAGTGCCGCGCCCACGCGATGGGCTGGCCGTTGCGGACCAGCAGGGTGCGGAACACGCCGTCGCCATACATCAAGCCCCGGTCCGCCGCGGAAACGGTATCGGCGGGCTTGCCGTTGACCAGGACGGCGTGGCTCACGCTAGCAACTTTCGGAAAAGGATGGTGCCCGGAGCCGGGATCGAACCGGCACGCCGGTAAGGGCGAGGGATTTTAAGTCCCTTGTGTCTACCAATTTCACCATCCGGGCTGACTCTGAGGGCGGGAAACCGCCGGGAAGCGGGGATTATACCCTCTTCTCCCCGTCCCCGGCGGGCGAAAAACGGCTTAGCCGAGGCCGATGAGGGTCTTCATGGCCACCCCCAGCACCCGCCCTTTCCGGGCCCGCTTGCCCAGATAGGTTTCGATTTCGCCGCCGGCCACGGCGTATTCCACCACCTTCCCGCCGCGGCCGATGCCCATGACGGTCGCCGAATCGACGATGGCCCGGGCGGCGAACAGTTTTTCGCCGCCGTTGAGGCCGATCAGGATCACCCCTTTGCCGCCGGCCAATTCCTTCATTTCCTCCAGGGGGAAGATCAGCAGGCGGCCTTCCCCGGACAGGGCCGCGACATAGCGCGCCGCCTCCGGAATCCGGGTCGGGGGCAGCAGGAAAGCGCCGTCGTCCACGGTGATGAAAGCCTTGCCGGCCCGGACCCGGGCCACCATGTCGCCGATGCGGCCGATGAAGCCGACGCCGGCGGTGGTGGTGAGCAGCACCTTGGTTTCCGCCGGGCCGGACAGCATGGCGACGATCTTGCCGTTTTGCAGTTCCACCAGGGAGGTGACCGGCACGCCGTCCCCCTTGCCCCCCGGCAGGTCGGCGGGCCGCACCGTGTAGGCCCGCCCGGCGAAGTCCAGCAGCACCACCGGATGCACGGTGCGGGTCTCGACGATGGCCAGTTCCCCGTCCCCGTCCTTCCAGGTGAGGGCGTTGCGGTCGATGCCGTGGCCGGAGCGGCTGCGGATGAAGCCGTTGCGGGACAGGATCACCGTCACCGGTTCGTCGGCCACCGCCTCCACCTTGCCGGCGGTGACCTTCTCGGCGGCTTCGATCAGGGTGCGGCGGTCGTCGCCGTATTTTTCCGCATCCTTGCGGATTTCCTTGACGATCAGCTTGCGCCGGGCGGATTCGCTGCCCAGGAGATGGTTCAGGCTGTCCCGCTCGGCCTGCAGCTCGCCCAGTTCCTTCTCGATCTTGAAGCCTTCCAGCCGGGCCAGCTGGCGCAGGCGGATTTCCAGGATGTCCTCAGCCTGGGTTTCGCTCAGGCCGAAATGGGCCATCAGCTCGGCCTTGGGCTCGTCCGCCTCGCGGATCACCTTGATGACCTCTTCGATGCGCAGGAAGGCGATCATCCGCCCTTCCAGGATGTGGATGCGGCGGTCCACTTCCGCGTGGCGGTGCTTCAGGCGGCGCTCCACCACCTCCATGCGGAAATCGCACCACTCGCGGATCACCTGGGGCAGGGCTTTCTGCTGGGGGCGCCCGTCCCGGCCGATCATGGTCATGTTGATGGAGACGTTGCTCTCCAACGAGGTGTTGGCCAGCAGCACGTTCATCAGGTCGTCCGGCGACACGGTGCGGGACTTAGGCTCCAGCACGATGCGCACCGGGTGGGCGGCGTCGGAATCGTCGCGGAAGGTGTCGAGCACCGACAGCACGGCATTCTTGAGGTTCTGCTGCTCCGGGGTGAGGGACTTCTTGCCGGTCTTCAGCTTGGGGTTGATCAGGTCTTCGATTTCCGCCAGCACCTTGGCCGTGCTGGCCGCCGGCGGCAATTCGGTGATGGCGATGCGGTACTGGCCCCGGGCCAGGGGCTCCACCGCCCAGCGGGCACGCACCCGCAGGCTGCCGCGGCCGGTTTCGTAGGCTTTGCGGAGGTCCTCGGCGGAGGAGATGATCTGGCCGCCGCCGGGAAAATCGGGGCCCGGAATGGCCTCGTAGATGGCGCCGTCCCCTTCGGTCCGCCCTTCGATCACGGCGATGCACGCCTGGACCACTTCCCGCAGGTTGTGAGCGGGGATTTCGGTGGCCATGCCGACGGCGATGCCGGACACGCCGTTGAGCAACAGCACCGGCAGGCGGGCGGGCAGCAGGGCCGGCTCGCTCAGGGTGCCGTCGTAGTTCTCCTTGAAATCGACGGTGCCCCGCTCGATCTCCGACAGCAGGATGTCCTCGGCGAACTTCGACAGGCGGATTTCGGTGTAGCGCATGGCCGCCGCGGAATCCCCGTCCCGGGAGCCGAAGTTGCCCTGGCCTTCGATCAGGGGGTAGCGCAGGGTGAATTCCTGGGCCATGCGCACCGCGGCCTCGTACACCGCGCTGTCGCCGTGGGGGTGGAACTTACCGATCACGTCGCCGACGATGCGGGCCGATTTCTTGAACGGCGCATCGGAGCGGTTGCCCAGCTCCCGCATGGCGTACAGGATGCGCCGCTGCACCGGCTTCTGGCCGTCCTCCACGAAGGGCAGCGCCCGGTCCAGCACGGTGGACATGGCGTAGGTCAGGTAGGCCCGCTCGGCGAACAGGTGCAGGGGAACGTGGTCGTCCCCCAGGGCCAGTTCCACGGCAGGAGGCGGAGGGGGCGGCAGTTCCGCCTCCGTTACCGGCAAAGCAGCTTCTTGGTCATCTTCGGCGACAGCGCCGAACAGGTCAGGTTGATCAGTAGTCATGGTAATCAGATATCCGCTTCAACCAGGTTGCCGTTGGCTTCCATCCAGGAGCGCCGGCCGGCGGCCTCGCCCTTGCCCATCAGCAGGGTGAACATGCGCCGGGCCTCTTCGAGAACTTCCCGGGGCAGCACCACCGTCAGCAGGCGCCGGGTGTCCGGGTGCATGGTGGTTTCCCGCAACTGCTCGGGGTTCATTTCACCCAGGCCCTTGAAGCGGCCCACGTGGATGTTGTCGTCCCGCACCTTGTCCTCCTGCAGGCGCTCTAGCACCTGGTCCCGCTCGGCATCGTCCAGGGCGTAGAAGCGGCGCTCGGGACGCCCCTTGCCCTGGGCCGCCACCTTGACGCAGAACAGCGGCGGCTGGGCGATGTACACGTGGCCGAGTTCGATCAGCTTGGGGAAGTGGCGGAAGAACAGGGTCAGCAGCAGGGTCTGGATGTGGCTGCCGTCCACGTCGGCATCGGCCATGATGATGACCTTGCCGTAGCGCAGGTTGTCCAGCACCGTATCCGGCGCATCGGCGCTGTGGGGGTCTATCCCCAAGGCCACCGCGATATCGTGCACTTCGTTGTTGCCGAAGATTTCGCCCCGCTCCACTTCCCAGGTGTTGAGCACCTTGCCCCGCAGGGGCAGGATGGCCTGGTACTCCCGGTCCCGGCCCTGCTTGGCGGAGCCCCCCGCCGAGTCCCCTTCCACCAGGAATATCTCGTTGCGGGCGATGTCCTCCGATTCGCAATCGGTGAGCTTGCCCGGCAGCACCGCGGCGCCGGACTGCTTTTTCTTCTCCACCACCTTGCCCGCCTTCTGGCGCGACAGGGCCGCCTTGATGGCGAGTTCGGCGATCTTCTTGCCCTCCTCCACGTGGCCGTTGAGCCAGGAATCGAGGGGGTCCTTGATGCGGGAGGCCACCAGGCGCAGGGCATCGCGGCTGGTGAGCTT
This sequence comes from Gallionellaceae bacterium UBA2239, assembly GCA_002347615.1. GTDB lineage: Bacteria > Pseudomonadota > Gammaproteobacteria > Burkholderiales > UBA9220 > UBA2239. The sequence continues at coordinate 44,026 of DDYH01000062.1, forward strand.
TTCCTTGGTCTGGCCCTGGAACTGGGGGTCCAGCACCCGGGCGGAAAGCACGAAGCGCACGTGCTTCCACACGTCGTCCGCCTGCATGTTGACCTTGCTCGGCAACAGCCCGTGGTGGGTGACGAAATCCTTGAGGGATTCGTAGATGCCCGCCCGCAGGCCGGCCTCGTGGGTGCCGCCCAGCAGCGTCGGGATCAGGTTGACGTAGGATTCCCCCGCCCCGCCCGCCTCGCACCAGGCCAGGGCCCAGGCGGCCCCCTCCCCTTCGGCGAATCCGGCCGGGTCCGACGCCGAAGCATAGCGCTCGCCGGCAAACACCCGGCTGACGAAACCCGCGTCCTCCCCCTCCGGCAGGGTCTCCTTGAGGTAGGACACCAGGCCGTCGGCGTAGAGCCAGGTCTTCTCGTCGCCGGACTCCTCGTCCTTGAGGGTGACCTTCACCCCGGGCAGCAGCACCGCCTTGGCCCGCAGCAGGCGTTCCAGTTCGTGCTTCCTGATCTTGGGGGCGTCGAAATACTTGGGATCGGGCCAGGCGCGCACCACGGTGCCCGAATTGCGGGCACCCACGGTGCCCACCTCCACCAGGGGCTCCACCACGTGGCCGGCGCCGAACACCAGCCGGTGCAGCTTGCTGTCGCGCTTGACCAGCACTTCCAGCCGGGTGGACAGGGCGTTGGTCACCGACACGCCCACCCCGTGGAGGCCGCCGGAAAAGGCATAGGCGCCGCCGGATTTCTTGTCGAATTTGCCGCCGGCATGGAGCCGGGTGAACACCACTTCCACCGTGGGCACCCCCTCGTCCGGGTGGATACCCACCGGAATGCCGCGGCCGTCATCCTCCACCGACACCGAGCCATCGTCGTGGAGGGTCACCGCGATTTTCTTGGCGAACCCCGCCAGGGCCTCGTCGGCGGCGTTGTCGATCACTTCCTGGATGATGTGGGTGGGGGAATCGGTCCGGGTGTACATGCCCGGCCGTTCCTTGACGGGTTCCAGTCCCTTGAGGACGCGAATGGAGGATTCGGAATAAGCCATGTTTCTTTATCGGTTCGGGTGCGGTCCGCGCATCACAGGCGTGGACGGTGAAGGCAGCCGATTGTAAAGGAAATTCGGACCGGAGGTCTAAAGCAGCAAGAAGCGCAAAATAAAAAACCGCCCAGGCAGGCGGTTTTTTAAGTTTGGAGGCGCGAGGCGGAGTCGAACCGCCCTGGAAGGATTTGCAGTCCTCTGCATAACCGCTTTGCTATCGCGCCGATAAATGCGATCAAACTAAAAAGGGAAAGCTTGACGCCTTCCCTTGGAAATTCTGGAGCGGGAAACGAGACTCGAACTCGCGACCCCAACCTTGGCAAGGTTGTGCTCTACCAACTGAGCTATTCCCGCGTCGTTACTGCAAAGAAGCCGCCATTTTAATGATTCTCGGACGACTGTCAAGCGTCTGCTTTCATGATTTGCGGTGCCGCCATCTTGAGGTAATAGACCATGGACCACAGGGTCAGAAAAGCTGCCAGATAAATCAAAAACGTACCGGCCATCTGCGCATCCAGTCCCGCCACCAGGGGGCCGTGGTAGAGCAGCAAAAGGATGGACACCATCTGGGTGGCGGTCTTGAGTTTGCCGACGAAGGACACCGCCACGCTCTTGCTTTGGCCGATGGAGGCCATCCATTCCCGCAGGGCGGAGATGGTGATTTCACGCCCGACGATGATGAGGGCGATGACGGCGTTGACCCGGGACAGTTCCACCAGCACCACCAGGGCCGCCGCCACCATCAGCTTGTCCGCCACGGGATCGAGAAAGGCGCCGAAGGCGGAAGTCTGGTTCAGGGCCCGGGCCAGGTAGCCGTCGAACCAGTCGGTGACCGCCGCGGCGGCGAAGAAGGCGGCCGCCGTCAGGTTCACGGTTTCCGCCGTCATCCACCCGGCGGGCAGGTAGAAAATGCCCACCACCAGGGGAATCATGGCGATGCGCAGCCAGGTGAGGAGATTCGGGATGTTCAATTTCATGTTTTTTTGGCCTGGCCTCACGCCGTGACGACAACGACGGGAAAGCGATATGGATTGACTGAGCCCTTAGTGTAGTTGGCGATAGATTTCTTCCGCAAGCTTGCGGCTGATGCCTTCGATTTTCGCCAGCTCTTCCACGCTCGCCCCCTGCACCCCTTTGAGTCCGCCGAAAGCGGTGAGCAGCTTGTGCCGCCGCTTGGCGCCGATGCCGCCGATTTCCTCCAGGGTGGAAGCGGTGCGGGCCTTGCCGCGCTTGGCCCGGTGGCCGGTGATGGCGAAACGGTGGGCTTCGTCGCGGATCTGCTGGATCAGGTGCAGGCCGGGATGGTCGCTGGGCAGGTGAACCGGGGGCCGGTCGGGGAACACCAGGGTTTCCAGGCCGGGCTTGCGCTCCTCCCCTTTCGCCACCCCCACCAGGGCGATGCCGGTGAGGCCCACGTCGGCCATCACTTTCACCGCCTCCGCCAGCTGCCCCTTGCCGCCGTCGATCAGCACCAGGTCGGGCACCTCGCCCTCCCCTTCGGCGATCTTGCGGTAGCGCCGCTCCAGGGCCTGGCGCATGGCGCCGTAGTCGTCCCCCGGCGTCACGCCGGTGATGTTGTAGCGGCGGTATTCGCCGTTCTGCATGGCGTAGCGATCGTAGACCACGCAGGAGGCCACCGTGGCCTCCCCCATGGTGTGGCTGATGTCGAAGCACTCGATGCGCTGGGTTTCCGGCGAAAGACCCAGCCCCTCCTGCAATGCCGCCAGCCGCGCCTCCTGGGTGGACTGCTGGGACAGCTTCTGGGCGATGGCCAGCTGGGCGTTGCGCAACGCCATCTGCAGCCATACCCGCCGCTCCCCCACTCCCCGGGAGATGATGCGCACCTTGCGCCCGGCCTGCTCGGACAGCGCCGTTTCCAGTTCATCGGTTTCGATCGCCTCGCTCACCAGGATCAGGGGCGGCGACGGCTGGGGCAGGTAATGCTGGGCGATGAAGGCTTCCAGGGCGGAGCGGGTGTCGGACTCCTCCGCGTTGGCGGGAAAGAAGCTCTTGTCCCCCAGGTGGCGCCCGCCCCGCACCATCACCAAGTTGACGCACACCAGCCCCTTTTCCGCCGCGCAGGCCACCACGTCGGCGTCGGTGGTGCCGCTGGCGTCGTCCACCACCTGGCGCTCCTGGAGCTTGCGCAGGGCGAAAATCTGGTCGCGGAAAATCGCCGCCACTTCGTAGTGATGGGCTTCCGCCGCCGCCTGCATCTTGCGGGCGATCTGGTCCAGGGCCTGCTGCTCCTTGCCCTGGAGGAACAGGGCGGCGGTGTTGACCGACTCCCGGTAGTCATCCTCGCCGATCAGCCCGACGCAGGGAGCGGTGCAGCGCTTGATCTGGTGCAGCAGACAGGGCCGGGAACGGTTGCTGAACACGGTGTCCTCGCAGGTGCGCAGCTGGAACACCTTCTGCAGCAGCTGGATGCTTTCCCGCACCGAACCGGCGCTGGGGAAGGGGCCGAAGAACTGCTGCTTCTTGTCCGGGGTGCCGCGATAGAAGGCCAGCCGGGGAAAACGGTGGCCGCTCAGCATCACGTAGGGATAGGACTTGTCGTCCCGGAACACGATGTTGTAGCGGGGAGCCAGGGCCTTGATCAGGTTGTTTTCCAGCAGCAGCGCTTCCGACTCGTTCTGGGTGACGGTGGTCTCGATGCGGGCGATCTGGGACACCATCAGCTGGATGCGGGGCGACGGCTGGGTCTTCTGGAAGTAGGACGAAACCCGCTTCTTCAGGCTCTTGGCCTTGCCGACGTAGAGCACCTCCCCTTTCTTGCTCAACATCCGGTACACGCCGGGCAGGTTGGGAAGGTTGGCGAGGAAGGTCTTTAAATCGAAATCGGACATGGAATCGTTCGGGAAACGGATGAGGGCCGTCCCTCACCCCTGCCCTCTCCTTCCGCCGAGGTCGCCGCGAAGCGGCGGGTACCCGGTGAGAACACCCTTCAAGGTGCGGAAGAGGGGATAAATGCTTTACGCCTCGTCCAGCAGCTTGCCGCCGATGGCCCAGTTCTCGTCGGGCAGTTCGTCGAAGGCGATGTAGGTGTAGGACTTGGGCTTGTGGGCGATGCGCTCCAGGGTGTCGGTGATTTCCTCGGCGATCTGCTGCTTCTGCTCCCGGCTTAGGGAGCCGGCGATGCGGATGTTGACGTAGGGCATGGGGGATTCTCCGGGGCTGTGATGGCAACCATTCTACCTAAGTCCGGAAATCAGCGGATCAAACCCAGCAGGCTTTCGTGGCTTACCGTTTCCCCCTTGCGGATCAGTTCCCGTGCCGCATCCACCTTGTCCCACACGTTGCACATCATCACTCCCCGCACCTTGCCGTCGGCCAGGTAGTAGACCACGCCGGTTTCGAACTCCTTCTTCCAGTCGGCGAAGGTGTCCAGCTTGGAACTGACTTCACCGGTGGCCTCGTAGCCGAATTCGAACAGGTCGGAGAAAAAGAACGGCTGGTAGTCGAACACCTCTTCCGCGCCGGCCATGTTGCGCCCGGCCCATTTTCCCTGGTTCAGGGCATTGTCCCAGTGCTCGATGCGCATCCGCTGCCCCAGGGCGGCGTGGGGAAAGAAAGCCACATCGCCGGCAGCGTAGATGTCGGGATGGGAAGTCCGAAGGTATTCGTCCACCACGATGCCGTCCCCCACCTCCAGACCCGCCACCTGGGCAAGATGAACATTGGGCTCGGTGCCGACGCCGACAATCACCAGGTCGGACAGGATTTGCTTGCCGCCGGTGGTCAGGGTGACGAAACCGCCGTTGCTGCGGGCGATGGAGGTGGGCATCTCGGAATCCAGGACGCGCACGCCGCGCTCCTGGAACTTGCGCTGGACGGCCAGCCCCAGTAGCTTGGGGAACACCCGGTTGCAGATGTACGCGCTGGGAAACAACAGGGTGACGTGCAGATTGGTGTTGAGGGCGGCGGCCAATTCGGAGCCGATGAAGCCGCCGCCGATCACCAGGGCGGATTCCGCCGTCGCCACCCGTGCCTGGATGCGCTCGTAGTCGTCCAGATTGCGGAAGTAGCACACCCCGTCGAGATCGCCGCCGGGAATGGACAGCTTGCGCGGCGACACCCCGGTGGCCAGAAGCAGCTTGTCGAAACGGTAATTGTCGCCGTTGTCCAGGGTGAGGGTTTTCCCCTCGGGGTCCACCTTCGCCGCCCTGGCTGTGGACAGGACGGTCACCCCCTGTTGCCGGTAATAATCCTGGTCGTGGATGAAAATGTCTTCCACCCGGGTCTTGCCGAACCACAGCTGCTTGGACAAAGGCGGGCGGTTGTAGGGCAAGTGCTTTTCATCGCCGATCAGGAGAATCGACCCGGTCGCATCCCGCTCGCGGATGCCCTCCACCGCCGATGCTCCACTCAAACCGCCGCCCACGATCACGTAGGTAAATGCATGTTTCTTCATGGCGTCTCCCGTCCCTTTCCGAAGGCCGTTGGCTGCTATACCCGATCTTCTTTACTAGCATATTAGCAAGCGAGCGGCGAAGCAATCGGGTAGGAGGCGGGGTCG
>DDYH01000072.1 GCA_002347615.1 Gallionellaceae bacterium UBA2239
AAACTTGCCTTTTGCCATGATTTTCCCTCTTCGCGTTTCCCAAAGAATCGGTGGTGCCCGTGGACAGAATCGGACTGTCGACCTCTCCCTTACCAAGGGAGTGCTCTACCACTGAGCTACACGGGCCTTAAAATCGCTTCTACAACAACACTGGAGCGGGTGAAGGGAATCGAACCCTCGTCATAAGCTTGGAAGGCTTCTGCTCTACCATTGAGCTACACCCGCACGGCCCGAAGACTCCATCGCAAAACGCGAAAATTCGCGTCTTTTGTTTCGTCTTCAAACCAAAAATACTTGGTGGTGGGGGAAGGATTCGAACCTTCGAAGGCAGAGCCGTCAGATTTACAGTCTGATCCCTTTGACCGCTCGGGAACCCCACCGAAACAAAGCCGCGGATTATGGAGTAATTCGGCGACCTTGTCAAACAGCTTTTGCGCTTACTTCTCCACCAGGATGCGCAGCATCCGGCGCAGAGGCTCGGCGGCACCCCACAGCAGCTGATCGCCCACGGTGAAGGCGGACAGGTACTGGGGACCCATGTTGAGCTTGCGCATGCGGCCCACGGGCACCGTGAGGGTGCCGGTGACGGCGGCGGGGGTCAGTTCCTTCATGGTGATTTCCCGGTCGTTGGGAACCACCTTCGCCCACGGGTTGTGGGCGGCGATGAGGCCGTGGATTTCGTCCAGGGGGACGTCCTTGGTCATCTTGATGGTCAGGGCCTGGCTATGGCAGCGCATGGCGCCGACACGCACGCACAGGCCGTCGATGGGAATCTGGGAATCGCTCTTGCCGAGGATCTTGTTGCACTCCACCTGGGCCTTCCATTCTTCCTTGCTCTGGCCGGATTCCAGCTGCACGTCAATCCACGGGATCAGGGAGCCGGCCAGGGGCACCGGCCAGGCGTCCACCGGGTAGCGGTCGGAGCGGATGAAATCGGCCACCTTGCGGTCGATTTCCAGGATGGCGGAAGCGGGGTCGTCCAGCAGGGATTTCACCTCGCTGTTGACCGCGCCCATCTGCTGGATCAGCTCCCGCATGTTGCGGGCGCCGGCGCCGGAGGCGGCCTGGTAGGTCATGGGGGAAATCCACTCGATCAGGCCGGCGTCGAACAGGCCGCCGATGGCCATCAGCATCAGGGACACGGTGCAGTTGCCGCCGACGTAGGTCTTGACGCCCTTGACGAGGCCATCCTGGATCACGTTCTTGTTCACCGGGTCGAGGATGATGATGGCGTCGTCCTTCATGCGCAGGGTGGAGGCGGCGTCGATCCAGTAGCCGTTCCAGCCGGCGGCGCGCAGCTGCGGGTAGACTTCCTTGGTGTAGTCGCCGCCCTGGCAGGTGATGATGGCGTCCATGGCCTTGAGCTCGTCGATGCTCATGGCGTCTTTGAGGGGCGGCACGTCGCGGCCCACATCGGGGCCCTTGCCGCCGACGTTGGAGGTGGTGAAGAACACCGGCTCCACCAGGTCGAAATCCTTCTCCTCGCGCATGCGGCCCATCAGGACCGAACCCACCATGCCACGCCAGCCTACAAAGCCTACTCGCAACATCTTGCTTACCTCGATTCGTGAATGTTTGGGTTACAGGGCCGCCAGCACGGCGTCGCCCATCTCGGAACACGACACCTTCTTCGTGCCCTCGGTGTAGATATCCGCGGTGCGGTAGCCCTGGGACAGCACCTTCTTCACCGCGTTCTCGATGCGGTCCGCCGCCGCTTGCTGAGCCAGGGTGTAACGCAGCATCATGGCCGCGGACAGAATGGTCGCCAGGGGGTTGGCCACGTTCTTGCCGGCGATGTCCGGCGCGGAGCCGTGGATCGGCTCGTACATGCCCTTGTTGTTCGCGTCCAGGGAGGCGGAGGGCAGCATGCCGATGGAGCCGGTGAGCATGGAAGCCTCGTCGGACAGGATGTCGCCGAAGATGTTGCCGGTGACGATGACGTCGAACTGCTTGGGGTTGCGCACCAGCTGCATGGCGGCGTTGTCCACGTACATGTGGGACAGCTCCACCTCGGGGTAGCCCTTGGACACCTCGATCACCACTTCCTTCCACAGCTCGGAGCATTCCAGCACGTTGGCCTTCTCCACCGAGCACAGCTTCTTGCCGCGCTTCATGGCGATGCCGAAAGCCAGGTCAGCCACCCGGCGCACTTCGGACTCGGAATACAGCATGGTGTTGAAGCCGACCCGCTCGCCGTTGCGGACTTCGATGCCGCGGGGCTGGCCGAAATACACGTCGCCGGTGAGTTCCCGCACGATCATGATGTCCAGGCCGGCCACCACTTCAGGGCGCAGGGTGGAAGCGGAAGCCAGTTCGGGGTAGAGCGTAGCCGGGCGCAGGTTGGCGAACAGGTTGAGTTCCTTGCGGATACCCAAGAGGCCGCGCTCGGGGCGCAGGGGCCGGTCCAGGGTATCGTACTGGGGGCCGCCCACGGCGCCCAGCAGCACCGCGTCGGCTTCCCTGGCCAGCTTGAGGGTGGCTTCGGGCAGGGGACTCCCCGCCGCGTCGTAGCCGGCACCGCCGATGAAGCCGTGTTCCATTTCCAGCTTGAGGCCGTCGGAGGCCAGGGCTTTCAATACTTTTTCCGCTTGAGCAACGATTTCCGGCCCGATGCCGTCACCGGGCAATACCGCGATTTTCATCTTTTGGGTTCCTTGATTTAGACGAACAGCCACGGCTCCGACTGGCGCCGCTTTTCTTCGTAGGCTTTGATTTTGCCGGCATGTCGCAGGGTGAGCCCAATGTCGTCCCATCCGTTGAGCAGGCATTCCTTGCGGAAGGCGTCCACCTCGAAGGCAATCGCCTCGCCGGAGGGCGTGGTCACGGTCTGGGCCTCCAGGTCCACCGTCAGGCGGTAGCCTTCCCGGCCTTCCGTTTCCTTGAACAACTGGTCCACTTTGGCGGCAGGCAGGGCGATGGGCAGGATGCCGTTCTTGAAGCAGTTGTTGAAGAAGATGTCGGCGAAGGACGGGGCGATGATCGCCCGGAAACCGTAGTCCTGCAGCGCCCAGGGAGCGTGCTCCCGGCTCGACCCGCAACCGAAGTTCTCCCGCGCCAGCAGCACGCTGGCGCCCCGGTAGCGGGGCTGGTTGAGGACGAAGTCCGGGTTCAGGGGGCGCTGGCTGTTGTCCATGCCCGGCTCGCCGTGATCCAGGTAGCGCCACTCGTCGAAGGCGTTGGGGCCGAAGCCGCTGCGCTTGATGGACTTGAGGAACTGCTTGGGAATGATGGCGTCGGTGTCCACGTTGGCGCGGTCCAGGGGCGCCACCAGTCCATCCAATCGAGTAAATTTTTCCATAATGATCTTTGACAGGATTTACAGGATGTCCAGGATTCACAGGATTATCTTGTCAACCCTGTGAATCCTGTCCCATTCATTTGGCGGCCTTTTCGATGGCCTCGCCGCCCTTCTTGATGTCTTTGCCCACGCCCTGCACGGTGTTGCAGCCCACCATCTGCATCACGCCCACCACCACGGCGGCCAGCAGCACCACTTTCACGGCAATCAGCGCAACCAGTTTCTTGGGAGTCATGATCCGTCTCGCTTACAGAAGATCGCGCACGTCGACGAAGTGGCCGGCGATGGCCGCCGCCGCCGCCATGGCCGGACTCACCAGATGGGTGCGGCTGCCCTGCCCCTGGCGGCCCTCAAAGTTGCGGTTGGAGGTGGACGCGCAGCGCTCCCCCGGCTCCAGCCGGTCGTCGTTCATGGCCAGGCACATGGAGCAGCCCGGGTCCCGCCACTCGAAACCGGCGGCGACGAAAATCTTGTCCAGCCCTTCGGCTTCCGCCTGCTGTTTCACCAGGCCGGTACCGGGCACCACCATCGCCAGCTTGACGCTGTCGGCCTTGCGGCGGCCCTTGGCCACGGCGGCGGCGGCGCGCAGGTCTTCGATACGGCCGTTGGTGCAGGAGCCGATGAACACCTTGTCGATGGCGATTTCGGTGATCGGCATGTTGGCCTTGATGCCCATGTAGTCCAGGGCGCGCTCGATGCCGCCGCGCTTGACCGGATCGGCTTCCCTGGCGGGATCGGGCACGGTGCCGTCCACCGCCACCACCATCTCGGGGGAGGTGCCCCAGGTGACGTGGGGCTTGATGGCGGCAGCGTCCAGCTCCACCACCGCGTCAAACTTTGCGCCGTCGTCGCTCTTCAGGGTGCGCCAGTAGGCCACCGCCTGGTCCCACAGCTCGGCCTTGGGCGCGTAAGGGCGGCCCTTGAGATAGTCGACGGTGGTGTCGTCCACCGCCACCATGCCGGCGCGGGCGCCGGCTTCGATGGCCATGTTGCACAGGGTCATGCGCCCTTCCATGGACAGGCTGCGGACAGCGCTGCCGGCAAACTCGATGGCATAGCCGGTGCCGCCGGCGGTGCCGATCCTGCCGATCACCGCCAGGGCGATGTCCTTGGCGGTGACGCCCTTGCCCAGGGCGCCTTCCACTTTCACCAGCATGGCCTTGGATTTCTTCTGCAGCAGGCACTGGGTGGCCATCACGTGCTCCACCTCGGAGGTGCCGATGCCGTGGGCCAGGGCGGCGAAAGCGCCGTGGGTGCTGGTGTGGGAGTCGCCGCACACCACCGTCATGCCCGGCAGGGTCGCCCCCTGCTCCGGGCCCATGACGTGAACCACGCCCTGGCGGATGTCGCCCATCTTGAATTCGGTGATGCCCCACTCGGCGCAGTTGGCGTCCAGGGTTTCCACCTGGAGGCGGGAAACCGGGTCGGCGATGCCTTGGTCCCGGTGGGCGGTGGGCACGTTGTGGTCCGGCACGGCGAGGATGGAATCCACGCGCCAGGGCTTGCGCCCGGCCAGTTTCAAGCCCTCGAAGGCCTGGGGACTGGTCACCTCGTGCACCAGATGCCGGTCGATATAAAGCAACGCGGTGCCGTCCGGCTCCTGGTACACCACGTGGGACTGCCACAATTTGTCGTATAAAGTCTGGGCGCTCATGTCGCGTTCCGAAACAAAAGATGAAGCGAAACGGGTAATTATTCCACAATCCCCCGTTCGGGAACAGCGAGACCGCTGAACGAGCGCCAGGACCCAGGCACGGCGGGCCTTTCCCGCGACCGAAAGTAAAAACCACCCCTCCGGCGTATTTGCAAACCGCCCCCCTCCATGCTAACTTCAAACCGAGGTTGTTAAGGGCAAACTCGACCGAAAGGCGAGGACGCAAAGCTACCGGTCTAACTGGCGCAAGCCACAGGACAGCGGGGCCGCCACACTGGAAAGTCCGTTTTCCCCGCCTTGTGCCGTCCGCCCTCCTCAGCCCTTTTTCCCGCGTCGCCCCATGCCGGGACTGCAAGCCAAACGAACACAGACGAGGTACCCCATGCCCAATACCATTGCCCTGGTGGTGGACCATTCCCGTTCGATGCGGAAATACATCTGCGCGATCCTGCAGGAAGAACTGAATTTCCGGGAAACCCATGAGGCGGAGAATGCGGAGGATGCCCTGCGCTTTCTCGCGTCCAACCAATCCGTCAAATGGATTTTCAGCGCCTGGGAAATGCCCGGCATGTCGTCCCCCGACTTCCTGGGAGACCTGCGCAAACGAAACGCCCATGTGGTCCTGGTGACCGGGGAGGAAGAGATTTCCGCCCGGCAGATCGCCATCCGGGAAAACGTCGCCGATTATCTGTGCACGCCCTTTTCCCCCGATCAACTGGTGCAGAAGGTGCGGCGGCTGACGGGCCTGGCGGAGCGGCGGGCCACGGAGCGCATCAAAGCCACCATGCCCTGTGAAGTGGACCTGGGTTTCGACCCGTTCCATGTCTACTCGGCCGAACTGGTGGACATTTCCCTCGGCGGCTGCCGGGTGAAGACGTCGCAACTCGCCCCCAACACCGGCCATTTAAACGACCTGGCCACCATCACTTTCCTGCCCGAGGGCAAAAAGCCGCTCCGCCTGGACGGCCAGATAAGGCGGGTGGAAAGCGGCGACTGCGGACTCGACGGGTTCGGCTGCGTCCAGGTGGCCTTCGAGTTCGTCCACAACGAGCCTGAACAGCAAACGACGCTCGAAAGCTATATCGAGCTTTGCAAAGCCCAGGCCGCCAGCAGCTTCCAGTAGGCCTTACGCCTGCTCCAGGCGCAGCTTCGCCCCCACCAGCAGCAGTGCGGCGAAGGCGCAGGCTGCGGCGAGAGTGAAGGTCCAGGCGGGGCCCAGGACATCCCAGGTATAGCCGCTGTAAAGCCCGCCCAGAGTGCCGCCGGCACCGAAGGAAACGCTGTTGTACAAAGCCTGGCCCTTGGACTGGTGCCTGCCGCGGAAGAAACGGTGCACCATGGCCACCGCCGCGGCGTGGTAGGCGCCGAAGGTGGCGGCATGGAGCACCTGGGCCACCAGCACCACCGCGAACCACTGCACCCCCCAGCCGATGGCGAGAAAGCGCACCGTGGCGAGGGCAAAGCTCGCCAGCAGCACGGTGCGCAGTTCCACCGCCTTGAACAGCCGCGGCATCCACAGGAAGACGCCGATCTCGCAGATCACCCCCACCGCCCACAGCCAGCCCACCACGCCCTTACTGTAACCGTGGTCCACCAGGTAGATGGAGTAGAAAGTGTAGTAGGGCCCGTGGGCCGCCGCCATGAGGAAGCCGCCGCCGATGAAGGCCAGCACCTCGGGCCGGCGCAGGATGTGCCAGACGGGAATTTTGTCGGTGTCGTGGGCCGCCACCTGGGCCTCGGGGATGAAGCGGGAGAACAGCACGATCCCCAGCATCAGGCCCAGAATCGCCCACAGCAGGAAGCGGACCGGCAGGTAATCCAGCCCGTAGCCCAGCCCCACCACGGCGAGGATGAAACCCACCGACCCCCACAGGCGGATGCGCCCGTACTTCCCGGTGTGCTCCCCCAGGTGGCTCAGGGTGGTGGCCTCCACCAGGGGCAGGGAGGCGCTCCAGAAGAAGCTCATGGCCGCCATCACCGCGAACAGCCAGGCGAAGCCGGTGCCGAAAAACACCCCGATATAGCTCAAGAAGCTGGCCGCCGCCGCGATCTGCACGATCAGCACCCGCCGCCCCATGTGGTCCGCCATCCAGCCCCACAGGTTGGGGGCAAAGATGCGCATCACCTGGAGCAGGGACATCAGCACCCCGATCTGGAAGGCGGTGAAGTCCAGGGATTTGAGGTACAGGCCCCAATAGGGGGACAGGGCGCCGACGAAGGCGAAGTAGAAAAAATAGAAGCCGGACAGGCGCCAGTAGTGATGCATGATGCTAAAAACCTTTCGCCGCGGAGGACGCAGAGGACGCAGAGGTTTTCTTCAAAAGGGTTTTCCTCTGCGTCCTCCGCGTCCTCTGCGGTTAATCGCTTTTAACCTTCCCCGGAATCTTCGGCGTGGACGTCGCCACGTCGCCGCACTGGGCCCGGTGGCGCAGGGCATGGTCGATCAGGGTCAGGGCCAGCATGGCTTCGGCGATGGGAGTGGCGCGGATGCCGACGCAGGGGTCATGGCGGCCTTCGGTGGACACCATGGCCGGGTTGCCGGCCTTGTCGATGCTGCGGCGGGGAATGCGGATGCTGGAAGTGGGCTTGATGGCGATGTTGACCACGATATCCTGGCCGCTGGAAATCCCCCCCAGCACGCCGCCGGCGTGGTTGGACAGGAAGCCTTCCGGGGTCAGCTCGTCGCCGTGCTCGCTGCCCTTCTGGGCGATGCTGGCGAAGCCGGCGCCGATTTCGACCCCCTTCACCGCATTGATGCCCATCATGGCGTGGGCGATGTCGGCGTCCAGCCGGTCGTACACCGGCTCGCCCCAGCCCACGGGCACCCCTTCGGCCACCACGGTGATCTTGGCGCCGACGGAATCGCCCTCGTGGCGCAAAGCGTCCATGTAGGCCTCCAGCTCAGGCACCAGGCCGGCGTTGGCGGCGAAGAAGGGGTTCTCGCTCACCATGGCCCAGTCCAGGAAAGGCACTTCGATGGGGCCGAGCTGGGACATGCAGCCCCGCACCGTAATCCCGTAGCGCTCCCTGAGCCATTTCTTGGCCACGGCGCCGGCGGCCACCCGCACCGCCGTTTCCCGGGCGCTGGAACGGCCGCCGCCGCGGTGATCGCGGATGCCGTATTTCTGCCAATAGGTGTAGTCGGCATGGCCGGGACGGAAGGTCTCGGCGATGGCTCCGTAATCCTTGCTGCGCTGGTCCTGGTTGCGGATCAAGAGGGCGATGGGGGTGCCGGTGGTCTTGCCCTCGAACACCCCGGACAGGATTTCCACGCTGTCCGACTCCCGGCGCTGGGTCACGTGGCGGGAAGTGCCGGGCTTGCGCCGGTCCAGTTCCGCCTGGATGTCCGCCTCGGTCAAGGCCATCCCCGGCGGGCAGCCGTCCACCACGCAGCCGATGGCCGGGCCGTGGGACTCGCCGAAGGAAGTGACGGTGAACAGGGTGCCGAAGGTGTTGCCGGACATGGGTTTTTCCCGTAAACGCAAAACCCGAAGTCTAGCACAAGCGCCCCCTGGGGCGGGATTCCGAACGAAAAGGGAGGACGTGAAGGAAGAGAACGGAGAGGGGTCGCCCCCTCCCCCCGAAACGCGGTTAGTTGATAATCCCGTCGCTGTTCCGGTCGCGGCAAGCGGCGTTGAAGCTCCAGTCGAAGCACAGGGGAACGGCGGCGGTTTGTTCCTCGCCGGTCATGCGGCCGTAAGCGGCCTTGCCGGTCACGTCGCGGCCCAGGTAGGCCGAGCAGCCGGAATCGTTGTAGCTCCAGTCATCGCAGGCCAAGTTTGACTCGGATCAGTCGTGGGCGGCGGGGGGTGGTGGAGCGGCTTTCGATGCGCCGGCAGGCGGAATAGAACGATTCGTCCCGGGCAAGGGCTGCCACCAGTTCGGCGAAACCGGCCCGGCCGGACTTGGCGAACCAGCGCACCACTTCGCGCTTCGCCGTGCCGTAGGCGTGCTGCATGTATTCGCCCCGGTAGCCGGTGAGGCGGTTCCACTCCTGGACGCTCTCCGGGGAAGCCGGGCCGGGGGCATCCCGGCCGTCCCGGGTGGCCGCCAGCCAGGCATCCTCGGAAAACTCCTGGGCGCCGCTGACCATCACCGCCTGGCCCTCGTCGAACCATTGGGGAAGCTTCTCCAGGGTGCGTTCGAACCCGCCCAGGCGGGAAGCCAGCTCCACGTGGGCCAGCTCATGGGAAATGATAGCCTCGCACACCCCCCGGGGGGGAAATCACGACATGGGCGCCGTCGGTAAAGCCGAGGCCCACGCCGCCGAAGCGGCGGAAACAATCGGTGCTGGCGCAGAAAACCAGGTTGGGCCTGGCTTCCAGAGCGCCGTAAAAACCGGCGACACGGGCCTTGGCCCGTTCCACCAGGAGCGGAATTTGATCACGCAACTCGAGAGAAAGATCGGGGCGAAAAAGACATTTCCGCCGGCGGCTTCCATGCCCGCCATCTGGGGTTCGGCCAGCGCCGTCAAATGGGCACCCGCCGCCGGGAACGCCAACAGCAGAAAGGAGAAGCCCAACGCAAAAAAGCCCTCACACCCGCTCTCCCATCCCGCTGATACCCGCTTCGACGGCCCGTAGGAAATATATCGGCGTTACGGGCCACAACCTTGGATAGACCAAGGTCAAGATTTAGTCTATCCAAGCGTTTCCTTATATGCCTTGATTCACCTCAACAACAACGGGTTAGATTGATTTTCAGTGCTTGGCGCCGGTGAAAAACTCCCGCCGGGACAGCTCCTTCTGCCAGGGGCAGTCCCCCTTGCCTTCGGCCATGACCCGGTCGCGGGTGGCGATCACCTCGTTCCAGCCGGCGAAGACGGCGTCGGACGAGGGGTAATGGTTCATGGCCTGGGCCAGGGGCAGCAGCAGATGGTGGCCCAGGCCGGGAAGGTAGTTGAGGTGGGCCCGGTGGGCTTCGCCGAGCAATTTGAAGGGGAATAGGGGGCCGATCACGGTGTAAGGGGCACCGGCCCGCTCCTCCGCGCTCCATCCCGCCGGCAGGGGAAGATCGGGGAGGTTTTCCGGCAGGTAGAGCCGGGCCAGCATCCAGGGCGTCAGGACCAGCATCACCCGCCAGCCCTCCACCCGCCGCAGGGCGCGCACTTCCACCGGCAGGGCGTGGTTGGCGAATTCCTCGGCGGCGAAATGGCGGCGGTAGATGTCGTCAAATACCGCCGTCACCTGGGCCGCCAGGGCGGAATCGTCCCGGGGCAAAGGGGCCAAGGTCCAGGACCGGTCAGCCATGGGCGCGTCCATCGCCGAAACGGGCCGCCAGCCTGGCCCCCACTTCCCGGTACAGGGCGAGCTGGGCATGGGCCTGAAGGTCGGCGGCGAAACGCCCGGCCCAGGGGGCGAGGAATTCCCCCAGCAGCCGGTCTTCCAGGGCGCCGCTGCCGGGGCAGCTGCGGCCCCGCAGCCAGGCGGCGCATTCCAGCAGGGTGCCCAGGTAGTCGGCGGGAGCCCCGTCGGCGGCGAGGCCCAGGAGGCGGTAGAACTCCCGCGCCCTGTCCGCCGCCTCCCCGTCCATGCGCCCCTCCAGGTAGGCGGAGGCGAAGGGAGGGCAGGGGGTCTTGGGATGGCCGGCGATGAACAGGCGGGTGTGCTCGGCCTGCCACTGGTCCAGGGGCAAGGGCGCCAGTTCCTCCAGGGGGCCTTCCAGCCACGGATGGGAGGGAGCCAGTTCCCTCAGGGCGGCCAGGGAATCCTCCCCCGGCGCCGCCAGCAGCCCGCCCAGCAGCCGCCACTCGGCGGCGTCACCAGGGATAGGCATAGACCCCGGCATACATGAAGTAGTGGCGCAGCAGGTAGCCCCCCATCAGCACCAGCAGGGCCGCCGCCACCGTGGGCAGGCGGCTGCTCCAGCCCCGGATCGCCCCTTTCAGCTCCAGCAGGAAGGGCACCAGCAGGCCGAAGCCGATGAAGCCCACCAGCCAGCCCAGGTCGCCCCACAGCAACTGGGCCGAGCGGTAGCCGGATTCGGAGCCGGACAGGGTGTAGCTGAAGAAGGAGAACAGGATCACCAGTTCGGTGGCGATCAGGACCAGGTCGAAACGCTCGTAGCGGTGGCGCAGGTCCTGGTCGTTCTCGTCGGTGATGAAGGTGTGGAGCAGCAGCAGCAGGTAGGCGAAGGCGGTGGAGAAGGCCGACACGGTGAACAGCAGGGGCACGCCGGGGTTGTGCCACAGGGCCACGGCGGGGAAGGACTGGATCAGCAGGCCGGTGTACACCGCGGTGCCGATGCCGTTGACCGCCGCCAGCCAGCCCACCACCCGGCGGTGCTTCATGCAGCAGCCCACCAGCCAGCCGGCAAGCCGCGAGCCGATCAGTTTCCCGACCAGCGGCAGGCGCAGGAAGGCCGGCGTCTCCCGCATGTAGGGCAGGGCGTAGAGGGTGCCCCACACCATCATCCACAGGATGAACTGGGTGCCCCAGGCGATCCAGGCGTCGGGCTTGTAGAACAGCACCAGGGGATTGAGGACGTAGATCACCGCCGTGTGGTGCAGCAGGTGGCCGAACAGCACCGCCGAGCTGGCCGCCAGCAGCACCACCCCGGAGATGGCGCCCCACAGCACCAGCTTGCGGTGGGGGCGGCAGTACATGTCGGTGAGGAAGGTGATGGTGAGGGTCGCCGCCCCCAGGCCGCCGAAGAACAGGTAGACGGCGATCCACCAGGTCCAGATGTTCTGCGTGGTGTAGGTCATGGTATCCATTTTTGAATCCTTATCTCCTCATTGCCGGCCGCTTCCCTCGCCCCAACCCCTCTCCCGGGGGGAGAGGGGTTCCAACTCCCCTCCCCCGCAAGCGGGGGAGGGGATGGGGGAGAGGGAGGCCTTTAGCCCTTCCGCTTCATGTCGTCGATGTAGTAAACGTTCGGCCGCGTCCCCAGGTAGGGCATCAGGGGCTGGGCCACGCCGCTGGCCACCAGCCGGGCCACCGGATCGGCGGGGTTGTCCAGGTCGCCGAACATCCGTGCCGAGCCGACGCAGGTTTCCACGCAGGCGGGCTTTTGCCCCTTGTCCACCCGGTGGGCGCAGAAGGAGCACTTGTCCATGCTCGGGCTCTCCCGTTTCAGGTCGCCGTAGAACTCGCGCCCGGTCTTGATGTCGCCGTAGGTCACCTCGTAGCGGGCGTCGTAGGGGCAGGCCATGGCGCAGGCGCGGCAGCCCATGCAGCGCTCCGGGTCCACCAGCACGATGCCGTCGTCCCGCTGGTAGGTGGCGCCGGTGGGGCATACCGTGAGGCAGGGCGGGTTGTCGCAGTGGTTGCACAGGCGGGGCAGGAAGCGGCGCCGCACCTCCTCCGCGGTGCCGATTTCCTTCTCGTGGACGTAGGTGCGCCACTTGTTCTTCCACACCGGGGTCTGGTTCTCCATGGCGCAGGCCGCCATGCAGGCGTTGCAGCCGACGCAGGTGTTGAGGTCGATGACCATGGCGTAGCGGGTCATGCCTCACCCCCCTTCTCGGCGATCTTCTTGATGCGCACGGTGAACTCCTGGGTGCGGAAGCCGGCGGTCACCGGTTCCAGGTCGTAGGGAATCAGCTTGTTGGTGGCGGTGCCCAGGCCCACCGAGCGGGTCAGCAGCGGGTTCTCGGCGCCGAAGCTGGAGTACAGGAACAGCGCCTCCCGATGGATCATCCGCGTGAGGTGGGCGTGGCCGGTGGCGGTCTGGCCGCTCTTGGCATTGGTCAGCCGGATCGGGTCGCCCTCGGCGATGCCCAGGAAGGCGGCCCGGGCCGGGTGTATCCAGATGCGGGTGTAGATGTCCTGCTTGAAGCGGTTGATGGCCGCCAGCACCGGGTTGTTGCTGTTGGTGGAGGCGTAGGACACCGTGGGCGCCTTGCCGTAGGTGAAGTAGAACTCGTCGTCGGCCAGGCTGGCGCTGCCAACCGAGCGGCACTGGGTGGGGATGTGGGTGGCCAGCACGTGGAACTGGGGCGCGGTGCCCCCCATCTTGCGCAGGCCGTCGAACAGGCCCGAGTAGAACTCGACCCGGCCGCTGCCGGTGGCCATGGGCAGTTTCCAGGGCATGGCGCCCCGTTCCAGCAGGCGCTCCTTGCTCTCCAGGATGCAGACGCCCTTCTCCCGCAGCACGGCGTCGAACTGCGCCTTGGTCATGCCGGCCTCTTCCGCCGCCAGTTCGAAGGCCACCTCGCGGTAGGCCGCGGCGAGCGGGTTCTTGCTCCGGGCGATGGCGGGCTCGGCCAGGTGCTTTTTCAGGGAGGCGGCGCCCAGGCCGGTCAGCTGGTCGATGTGGGCCAGGAAGCCTTCGCCGTTGCCGCTGATGATCTCGGTCATCTTGAACAGGATGTCCGGCACCTCCCGGGTGTCGTAGAGAGGGTCGATGGCCGCGTAGCGGGTGGTCAGGCCCAGGTCGTGGTTGACGCCGTTGGCGTAGACGTTGGGCTCGCTGCGCTCCAGGTAGGTGGAGTTGGGCAGGATCACGTCGGCGTAGGCGGTGGTGTCCGAGGGCAGCACGTCGATGGCGATCACCAGTTCCAGGTTCTTGTGGGTGAGGATCTCCTTCCAGCGGGAATCGGGGAAGTAGTGGCGCACCGGGTTGGCGGCGTTGAGCAGCACGGCGCGGGTCCGGTAGGGCTCGCCGTGGTAGTTGAGGCTGCCCTCCACCGATTCCTTGAACCCCGGGTCGGCCAGCACCGGCAGCATCACGTAGGGGCGGCCGGCCTTCTTCTCCTGCTCGGAGAAGGCCCAGGCCCAGCCGGGCTTGCCGTGGGGAAAGTTCTTGCCCTGGGAGAAGACGCTGATGACCAGGTTGGCGAAGGGCATGCCCACCGTGGTGGCCAGGGGCGGCCCGGCCTCCACGCCCGCGGCCTTGGACTTGAGCACGTGGGCCTGCTTCTTGTGCACCTCGCCGCTGAGGATCCAGCCGCCGGCCTTGTCGATGCCGCCGGTGAGGGCCTGGATCATGGCCTGGACGCGGCGCATCATGATGATGTTGCCGTAGCGGCCGCCGTGCCAGCCGGGATCGACGATGGCGGGCCGCGCGGTGCCGAACTCGCGGGCGATGCGGCGGATGGTGGCGGCGGCGATGCCGGTGGAATTCTCCGCCCACTCGGGGGTGCAGGCGCGGATTTCTTCGAGTTGGGCCTGGAGCACGGTGACCACCGGCCGGCCGTTGAGGGTCAGCCCGGCCGGCGCGTGCAGGGCGGGCTGGCAGGGCCTGCCGTTGGCGTCGAGGCCGTTGTCGTGGGTGTAGGCGGGCAGGGAGCGGATTTCCGAGCTGCGCTCCAGCACCACCTGGGGCTGGCCCTTGGCGTCCAGGGCCAGATGCCACTGCCCGTCGGCATCCGCCTGGACCAGGAAGGGCATGTTGGAATGCTGGCGCAGGAAGTCGGCGTCGTAGAGCCGCTCTTCCAGCATGGTCTTGAGCATGGCCAGGAGGAAATCCAGGTCGGTGCCCGGGCGGATGGATATCCACTCGTCGGCCTTGGAGGCGGTCTCCGACTGGCGCGGGTCGATGGCCACCACCTTGGCGCCGTTCTTGCGGCCGGCGGCGAAGCGCACCATGCGGCAGGTGGAGACGGCGCCGATGGAGGCGTTGTTGGCGATGAAGAGGATGTACTTGGCGTTGTCGAAGTCCGGCAGTATCTCGTCATGGACGTTGAAAGTGCCGGTGACCGCGTCGGTGCCCAGGTGGCCGTTGGTCACGCAGGCCTGCATGGGCGAGGCGATGAGGTTGGGAATGCCGTTGGCCAGGGCGAAGGGCACCGCCCAGCTCATGTAGAACACGCAGGAGGTCCAGCCGCCGATCATGGTCCATTCCCAGGGCTGGATATTGCCCCCCTTCTGCTTCTTCTCGATGTAGGCGTAGGCCTCTTCCCAGGTGGCGGAGCGGAACTTGTTCTCGCCCCGCTTGCTGCCCTCCACCCGGATCAGGGGCGTCTTCAGCCGGTCGGTGTCATAGGTCTGCCGCAGGCCCGCCTGGCCCCGGGCGCAGAGCTTGCCGCGGTTGAGGGTGGAATTGGGGTTGCCGTCCAGCTTGACGATGCGCTTGGCCCCGTTCCGGGTGCGGGTGGTGACCCGGATATTGCACAGGGAAGAGCAGAAGTTGCAGATGCTGTAGGTGTAGGCCTCGCTGCCTTCATCCTCCCCGGCGCCCCCGCCCAGCAGCCCCGCCGGCTTGAGCAGGGCCAGCCCCGCCGCCCCGCCCCCGGCCGCCTTGAGAAAAGTGCGCCGGGAGAGGGTTGGAAATTCCCATGCCATGTGTTCGCCTCCATGAATACGGCGCCCCGTCCAAGGGGAGGGGCGAGTGGCGAACAAATTACCCTGCCGGCCAAAGGGGCGTCATTGACAATTCGCAATCGAAAAAAATCGGCATTCAAAAACCCCGGCCCAGGGGCTAGCCTTAAGAGCCCATATCAGTCGATTTCATGCCCCGCGCCATGAAAATTCACCACGTCAGTCCCGAACAGGCCCTTGCCAGCCTGAACAGCCGCGAAACGGGCCTGTCCCGCGGGGAAGCCGCCCTGCGCCTGGCGGAATTCGGCCCCAACCGGGTGGAGCGGGTGCGGGAAACGCCGCTGTGGTTGAGGTTTGTGGGGGAATTCACCCATTTCTTCGCCCTCATCCTGTGGCTCGCCGCGGCCCTGGCCTTCACCGCCGAGGCCCTGGCCCCCGGCGGCGGCATGAAATCCCTGGGCTGGGCCATCCTGGGGGTGATCGGGGTCAACGGGGTATTCTCCTTCTGGCAGGAATACCGGGCGGAAAGGACTCTCGCCGCCCTGGAAAAATTGCTCCCCCACCAGGTCAAGGTGCTGCGGGAGGGCGCCACGGAACTGATCGCGGCGGAGACGCTGGTGCCGGGGGACGTGGTCACGCTCCAGGAAGGCGACGACGTGCCCGCCGACTGCCGCCTGATCGAGGCCTACGGCGTGCGCGCCAACCTCGCCACCGTCACCGGCGAATCCCTGCCCAAGGCGCGGGAGGCCCAAGCCTGCGATGCCGAAGACCTCCTGCAGGCGCGCAACATCCTCCTCGCCGGCACTTCGGTGGTTTCCGGGGAGGCCAAGGCGGTCGTGTTCGCCACCGGCGCCCACACCGAATTCGGCAAAATCGCCCACCTCACTCAGACGGCGGTAAAAACCCCCTCCCCCCTGCAAAAGGAAATCACCCACGCCAGCCGGGTCATCGTCGCGGTGGCGATATCCGTAGGACTGACGTTCTTCCTTGTGGGCCAGTTCATCGGCCTGACCTTCTGGGCCAATTTCACCTTCGCCATCGGCATCATCGTCGCCTTCGTCCCCGAAGGCCTGCTGCCCACCGTGACCCTGTCCCTGGCCATGGCCACCCAGCGCATGGCGAAGCGCAACGCCCTGATCCGCCACCTGCCGGCGGTGGAAGCCCTGGGGGCCACCACGGTGATCTGCACCGACAAGACCGGCACCCTGACGGAAAACCGCATGACGGTCCGCCAGGTATTCCTGGACGGCGAACTGGCCGGCGCCCCATCCGGGGCCACCCCCGCCGGGGGCGAATTTCTCGCCGTGGCCCGCCTGTGCCACAACCTCAAGCGCACACGGGACGGTCAATACCTGGGAGACCCGATGGAAATCGCCCTGGCGGAAATGGGCGGCCCGGCCGACGACGCCCCCCGGGTGGACGAGCTGCCCTTCGACACCGACCGCAAGCGCCTCTCGGTCCTCCACCGCACGGCCCAGGGCCTGAAACTTTACGCCAAGGGCGCGCCGGAAACGGTGCTGCCCCTGTGCTCTTCGGTGCTGGCCGGGGACGGGCGCCACGCCCTGGACGAAGCGTGGCGCCGGCGCTTCCTCGACGCCCAGGAAGCCATGACGGGAAAAGGCCTGCGGGTGCTGGCCTTCGCCTTCCGCCCGGTGGGCCGGGAGTGGCAGCGGGAGGAACTGGAAAACGAACTGGTGCTGCTGGGGCTGGTGGGGCTGGAAGACCCGCCCCGGCCCGAGGTGCCGGAAGCCATCCGCCGCTGCCGGCAGGCGGGAATCCGGGTCGTCATGGTCACCGGCGACCACCCCCACACGGCGCTGGCCATCGCACGGGAAATCGGCCTGGTGCAATCGGAGACGCCCGCCGTCCTCACCGGCGACGAACTGCGCCGCCTGTCCGACATCCAGCTCCAGCTCGCCCTGGGGGCGCCGGAAATCCTCTTCGCCCGCCTCACCGCCGACCAGAAGCTGCGCATCGTCACCGCCCTGAAGGGCAAGGGGGAGATCGTGGCGGTGACCGGGGATGGGGTGAACGACGCCCCGGCCCTGAAGAAGGCCGACATCGGCATCGCCATGGGCATCTGCGGCACCGAGGTGGCCCGGGAGGCGGCGGACATGGTGCTGCTGGACGACAACTTCGCCAGCATCGTGGCGGCGGTGGAGGAAGGACGGGCGGTGTTCGACAACCTGCGCAAGTTCCTCGCCTACATCCTCAGCTCCAACATTCCCGAGGGGGTGCCTTTCCTGTCCTTCGTGCTGTTCAAGATTCCCCTGCCCCTGACCATCATCCAGATACTGGCGGTGGACCTGGGCTCCGACCTCCTGCCGGCCCTCGCCCTGGGGTCGGAACGGCCCCGCCCGGAAGTGATGCAGCGCCCGCCCCGGCCCCGCCGGGAGCGGCTGCTCAACCCCCCCCTCCTCGCCCGCGCTTACCTGTTCCTGGGGGCCATGGAAGCCGTGGCCGCCATGGCGGCCTTCTTCTTCGTGCTCCAGGGCGCCGGCTGGCGCTACGGCGAGCCCCTGGCGGCCACCGACCCCCTTTACCTCCAGGCCACCACCGCCACCCTCACCGCCATCATCCTGATGCAGGTGGCCAACGTGTTCCTGTGCCGCAGCGACCGGGAATCGATCTTCACCCTGGGCTTGTTCAGCAACCGCCTGGTGTGGGCCGGCATCGCCGCGGAACTGGCCCTGGTCCTGGCGATCAACTACACGGCTTGGGGGAACTGGATTTACGCCACCGCCCCCAGCGATGGGGCTCTGTGGCTGTTCGTGCTGCCTTTTGCCCTGGGGATGCTGGCGCTGGAAGAGGGGCGGAAATGGCTGCGGCGCAGGAGTACAATGAACCCAGCGATTTCAGTGGAAGAACTGCCATGAAACCCAAGCCCCCCGCCAACCCCCTGCTGGAACTCCTGGCCAACGTGCGCCTGGCCGAGCAGAAAAAACACGGGGCCAAGCTCGCCAACAAGCGGGGCGACCCGCAGAACCGCTGGGTGCGGTTCAATCACTATGTGTGGGACAAGCGGCGAGGAGAAAGTTAAGTAATGCCATTGCTGCTGCGCTTGCTCAAATTTAATTGGGAGTACACGAAGCCATGATCGCAAATGCTCTTTCTGCTGCATTTAACGATGACGAACTGATTGCGCGAGTTCGTCATGACTTGGACGCCAGAAAATCTGACCTGATCCAAAAAGCAGCGGAGGGTCTAATCCCGGATGAAACTGATCGACAGCATATTTTTAAATATCTTCGTGATGGGGAGTTGCCGCGAAGGCCAGAGAGTGTATCAGACGTCCTACGTAATTTTGTCTCAAGCGCCTTGTCCTACGCGACGGTACGGCGCGTTCTTGCCGCACACATCGGCATGAACCCAACATTCCAAACCATCGGAGCAGCCCTCTCGCTAGAATTCAACGAATCACGCTTTGACAAGGAAGCCTCGTGGAATTTGGATGAAATGGCAACGCTAGCGCACGAAGTTGCCATAAAGAACGGTTTACAAGATTCTGATCTAGGTCAAAAAACAATACATTCCCGCATTCTCGGAGTTCTTGTAGATGGATCGCAGCAATTATCCAAAGTCACCGCTGATGGGCTCGATGATTTTTATTCCGATGTGAAGCAGAATCTAGCCTCCCCAGAGGCTGCTTGGGCTTACGTAGAAGGTTTTTCGAGGAACATCCGGCAAGTAGGACCAGCACTTACGGCCGACTTTTTCAAGAACATTGGATTTCATGTATTTGTGAAGCCAGATTTTCATTTCCTCCGACAGTTTCCAACACTCACCGAGGTTGACCTGAATCTGGATCCCAAAGAATCTTTCATCAGCGGCTGGCATCTAGCCGTAAAGTTAGGAATGCCAGCATTTGTGGTTGATCATATTCTTTACCAGTGGGGGCGCCACGGACAAAAAACCAAAAACAAAATTCAGTCAAGAAAAACTCCAGGTACGCCGACTACCGTTGATTCCATATCACGCGGCCACTCAACAAGGGCCGACAACTCTCCTGGCCCTATACCTTCATTACCCCTTACAAGTGAGTTCGGCAGAGCCTTCGAATCGTTCTTGAAAAACGCCCAATGGAAAGAAGAGTGTTACAAGCTCACGGTTCACCGGCAAAAGCAGCTTGCTGCGGTGCTCTCCAAATATGGAGGCAAGGCAATTCCGTTGAGCCATTTCGATAGATCGCTGACTTCAGACAATGCGCGTAGAAACGCTGAGGCCTACCCGATTATCTGCGCACTTCATGCCGGAATTCTCTTACGCATTGAAGACCGTCTGGAGTTGAAATCTGGGATTCTCCTTGGAGAACGGATATTGCCTTAAGAGTACCGCAGGAACAGCCAACGGTTCCCTGGGCACCGTCTTTTCAAACCGCCCCGATGGTTTGCAAAAAGGGTTAGTACTCCTTGATCCCCGCATCCTGCTCGTCGGACTCCGGGTAGTAGTTCACCGCCTCCACCTCGTTGCCCTCCCCCTGGTATTCCACTTCGTCGAAGCTCACCTGCTTGGCGATGGCGATGCCGCGGCCGTGGGTGTCGTACACCCGGTCGGGGTGGATTTCCAGGTAGCGGCGCCAGTCGAATCCCTGGCCCTGGTCCTTGATGCTGAGGCGGATTTCCCCCGGGGCGCGCTGGAACATCACGTCCACGCAGCGGGTAGCGTAGGGCGAACTGGGTAGCTGCCGCCGCTCGATCTCCTCCAGCCAGCGGCCCTCGGCGATCAGCTCCGATTTCCGCTGGTAGCCGATTTCCAGGTTGCCGTGCTCCACGGCGTTGATCAGCAGTTCGGTGATCCCCACCACCACCAGGTCGGCGTCCGGGTAGGCGCTGGCCAGCAGCTTGCCCAGGTTGGCGGCCTCCTCCAGGGTGCGTATCTGGAAATGCCCGGCCTGCATCATGGCCAGCCGGCCTTCGCAGTGCTCCACCTGGGTCTGGATCGAACGGTAGTTGTCGTGGTCGGTGACCGCCGTCTTCACCACCGCCAGCAGCAGTTCCGCCTCCACCGGCTTGGTGAGGTAGTAATGGGCGCCGGCCCGCAGGCATTCGGCCATGTCGCGCTCGTCGCGGCTTTCCGCCTGCATGATCACCGGCACCAGCTTCAGCACCGGATGGGCCTTGATCTTGGTGAGCACGTCCAGGCCGTCGGAGGCGCACTCGGGGCAGCGCTGCAGAATCACCACGTCGAAGCGGCTGGGGGCGCGCTTGAGTTGTGCCAGGGCCTCGCCCTCGTCCTCCACCTGCGCCACCCCGTAGCCTTCCTGCTCCAGGATGGCGGCCATGCCCTTCCGGTTGGCGGCGTCCCGATCCGCCACCAGGATGCTTGCTTCAGCCATGGTTCCCTCCCTAGGTTTTTTTAAATCATAGACGAGCGCAGCCACTCCACCCCGAAGCCGACGCCGAAGCCGGTGACGTCCGACCCCACCGCCCCCAGGCCGCCTTCGCAGCGGCTGGCGGAGAGGTCCACGTGAATCCACGGCAGGTCGCCAACGAAGCGCAGCAGGAAGCGCCCCGCCAGGATGTGGTCGGCCTCGGAATCCAGGGTGCACTGCTTGATGTCGGCGATCTTGCTTTCCAGCCCCTCCTCGTAGTCCGCGTCCAGAGGGAAGGCGCACACCCGCTCGCCGGAAGCCTTGCCCGCGGCCACCGCCGCCGCCGCCAGATCCTCCCGGTTGGACATCACGCCGGAATAGCGTGCCCCCAGGGCCACCGCCATGCTGCCGGTGAGGGTGGCGAAGTCCATGATGGCCGCGGGCTTCTCCTTGGCCGCCAGGGCCAGGGTGTCCGCCAGCACCATGCGCCCTTCGGCGTCGGTGTGGACGATCTCAATGGTGGTGCCATTCAGCGCCGTGATCACGTCGTTCTGCTTGTAGGCGGCGGGGCTGATGTGGTTCTGGGCCAGGGCCAGCCAGATGTCCAGGGCCAGCGGCAGCTTGAGCCGCGTCGCCGCCAGGAGAATCCCCAAGGCCACCGCCGAGCCGTTCATGTCCTCGTGCATGCCGTGCATGTAGCGGGCGGGCTTCAAGTTGTGGCCGCCGGTGTCGAAGCAGATGCCCTTGCCCACCAGAGCCACCGGCTTCTGCTTCGCCCCCTTGGGCCGGTAGGACAGGCGCACGATGGCCGCCTCCTCGTCGCCGCTGCCCTGGGCCACGGCGACGAAGGCCCCGGCCCCCAGCTTGCGCAGCTTCTTCATGTCGAACTCTTCCACCGCCCAGCCGTTTTCCGCCGCCAGCTTGCGCACCCGCTCCCGGTAGGCTTTCGGCGTCAGTTCGTTGGCCGGCAGCAGGGTCAGCTCCCGGGTCAGGGCGCTGCCCTCGGCCAGGGCCTGCTGGAGGGCGAAGCCGTCGGCGGATTTCCAGCCGTGGAGAACAATCTTCTTCACCGCCTTGCGCGCGTCCTTGCTCTTGCGCTGGGGCAGCAGGGGCGCGTTGAGCAGCGCCACCTGAACCGCGTCCTGCGCCGCCTGGCGGCGCTCGCCCTCGCTGCCGAACACGGCCAGGGCGATCTCCTCCGGCTGCTCCGCCAGCAGCAGTTGCAGCGCCTTGCGCAACTGGGTGTGGCGCTCGAAGGCGGACTGCTGGCCGTCCACCATCACCCACACCGCCAGGCCGCCGCCGGGCAGGTCGCCGGAGAGGGGCGACTTGGCCAGTTCCTCGGCCTTCATGCGGCGGCGCTTGAGCCGGGCGGCCAGGAGGTCCTTGAAGGGCGCAGCGGGGAGGTTTTTCCCCTTGGGCAGGACGAACAGGGCGTAACCGGCCTTGGCCGCCTGCTCTTCGGATACAACAGATTGAAATTGCGTTATTTTCGGCAGCATGGAAACCTTCTTTCGAACGGGAAAAAGGCCGATCAAAACTTGACCAAACCCTTATGGATGGTCAATCATAGCAGACTGCCGGGCTATCCTCGGCCATAAGAAATACACGCAAAAGGCCCGTCCGAAGCGGCGCGCCGTAAACAGGACACGACACGAACACCTTTTCCCGCCGGGCGTAAACCGCGCCCCCCGCGGGCTGCGCCTGCGTCACCGACGCGGCATCTAAAGGTTTCGTTTTCGCTTACCCGGAGGTAACACACTCATGTCGCAAATCCCGGACCACGATCCGCAGGAAACCCAGGAGTGGCTCGACGCCCTTGATGCGGTGCTCGAACTGGAAGGCGCCGAACGCGCCCACTACCTGCTGGAAAAACTGATCGACAAGGCCCGCCGCTCCGGCGCCTACCTGCCCTATTCGGCCACCACCGCCTACCTCAACACCATCCCGGTCAGCCAGGAAGAACACGTCCCTGGCGACCAGGCCATGGAGCGCCGCATCCGCGCCATCATCCGCTGGAACGCCATCGCCATGGTGATGCGCGCCAACGTGAAATCCCCCGGCGTGGGCGGCCACATCGCCAGCTTCGCCTCCGCCGCCACCCTGTACGACGTGGGCTTCAACCATTTCTTCCGCGGCTCCTCCGACAAGGGCGGCGGCGACCTGCTCTACATCCAGGGCCATTCCGCCCCCGGCATCTACGCCCGCGCCTTCCTCGAAGGCCGCATCAGCGAAGAGCAGATGGAAAACTTCCGCCAGGAGGTGGACGGCAAGGGCCTGCCCTCCTATCCCCACCCCTGGCTGATGCCCGATTTCTGGCAGTTCCCCACCGTGTCCATGGGCCTCGGGCCCTTGCAGGCCATCTACCAGGCCCGTTTCATGAAATACCTCACCGACCGGGGCATCACCGACAACAGCCAGCGCAAGGTGTGGGCCTTCCTGGGCGACGGCGAGACCGACGAGCCGGAATCCCTGGGGGCCATTTCCCTGGCCGGCCGCGAGAAGCTGGACAACCTGGTGTTCGTGGTCAACTGCAATTTGCAGCGGCTTGACGGCCCGGTGCGGGGCAACGGCAAGATCATCCAGGAACTGGAAGGCGTGTTCCGCGGCGCCGGCTGGAACGTCATCAAGGTGGTGTGGGGCCGCTACTGGGACCCCCTCCTGGCCGCCGACAAGACCGGCCTGCTGCGCCAGCGCATGGAAGAGTGCGTGGACGGCGACTACCAGAACTACAAGTCCAAGGACGGCGCCTACGTGCGCCAGCACTTCTTCGGCAAGTACCCGGAGCTGCTGGAGCTGGTGGCCAACATGTCCGACGACGACATCTGGCGCCTCAACCGGGGCGGCCACGACCCGTCCAAGATTTTCTCCGCCTACGCCGCCGCCGTGCGCCACACCGGCCAGCCGACGGTGATCCTGGCCAAGACGGTGAAGGGCTACGGCATGGGCGAGTCGGGGGAATCACAGAACCCGACCCACCAGGCAAAGAAGATGTCCGACGCCTCCCTCAAGGCCTTCCGCGACCGCTTCAACATCCCGGTGGCGGACGAAAAGCTCCACGACGTGCCCTACTACAAGCCGGCCCCCGACAGCCCGGAAATGCAGTACCTCCAGGAGCGCCGCAAGTCCCTGGGCGGCTACCTGCCCGCCCGCCGCCAGAAGGCGGACAAGCTGGCGGTGCCCAAGCTGGCCGATTTCGAGGCCCAGATCCACGGCACCGGCGACCGGGAAATCTCCACCACCATGGCCTTCGTGCGCATCCTCTCCACCCTGGTCAAAGACAAGGTGATCGGCAAGCACGTGGTGCCCATCGTCCCCGACGAGGCCCGCACCTTCGGCATGGAAGGCATGTTCCGCCAGCTCGGCATCTACTCCTCCCAGGGCCAGCTCTACGTGCCCCAGGACGCCGACCAGGTGGCCTACTACCGGGAATCCAAGACCGGCCAGATCCTGGAGGAAGGCATCAACGAAGCCGGCGCCTTCGCCTCCTGGCTCGCCGCGGCCACCAGCTACAGCACCCACGGCGTGCCGATGATCCCGTTCTACATCTACTACTCCATGTTCGGCTTCCAGCGCATCGGCGACCTGGCCTGGGCCGCCGGCGACTCCCGCGCCCGGGGCTTCCTCCTCGGCGGCACCGCCGGCCGCACCACCCTGAACGGCGAGGGCTTGCAGCACGAGGACGGCCACAGCCACATCATGGCGGGCACCATCCCCAACTGCATCAGCTACGACCCCACCTACGCCTACGAGCTGGCGGTGATCGTCCAGGACGGCCTGCGCCGCATGTATCACGACCAGGAGGACGTGTTCTATTACCTCACGGTGATGAACGAGAACTACGCCCACCCCCCCATGCCCAAGGGCGCCGAGGAAGGCATCCTCAAGGGCATGTACCTGCTGAAGAAGGGCGACGCCAAGGCCAAGCTCAAGGTGCAGCTGATGGGCTCCGGCACCATCCTGCGGGAAGTGCTGGCCGCCGCCGACCTGCTGAAGGCCGACTTCGGCGTCGACGCCGACATCTGGAGCGTCACCAGCTACAACGAGCTGCGCCGGGACGGCCTCGACGCCCGCCGCCACAACCTGCTGCACCCCACCGCCAAGGCCAAGGAAAGCTTCGTCGAGAAGTCCCTCAAGGGCCACGCCGGTCCGGTCATCGCCTCCACCGACTACATGAAGGCCTACGCCGACCAGATCCGCGAATGGGTGCCGGGCCGCTACGTCACCCTGGGCACCGACGGCTTCGGCCGCTCGGACAGCCGGGAAAAACTGCGCCGCTTCTTCGAGGTGGACCGCTACTACGTGGCCGTGGCCGCCCTCAAGGCTCTGGCCGACGAAGGGCAGGTTCCCGCCGCCAAGGTGATGGATGCCATCAAGAAGTACGGCATCGACCCGGCCAAGCCCAACCCGGTGACGGCGTAAGGAGACCCGCATGGCGAACATCAAGGAAGTGCGCGTCCCCGACATCGGCAGCTTCAAGGACGTGGAAATCATCGAAATCCCGGTCAAGGCCGGCGACGTCATCAACGCCGACGACACCCTGCTGGTGCTGGAGTCCGACAAGGCCACCATGGACGTGCCCGCCCCCTTCGGCGGCAAGGTGAAATCCCTCAAGGTGAAGGTGGGCGACAAGGTTTCCGAAGGCAGCCTGGTGCTGACCCTGGAAGCGGCCGACGAAGCCGCTGTACCCCCCTCCCCCGCAAGCGGGGGAGGGGTCGGGGGAGAGGGAAAAGCCGCTGTAGCCACTCCGGCAACGCCTCCCTCACCCCCAGCCCCTCTCCCGCCTGCGGGAGAGGGGAGCACTGCACCGGCTTTCCGCCCCTCCCCCACCGCCGAACTGGCGGCCACCGCAGCGCCCTCGGGCACCAAGCCCCACGCCAGCCCCTCGGTGCGCGCCTTCGCCCGGGAGCTGGGGGTGGACCTGACCCTGGTCAACGGCTCCGGCCCCAAGCGCCGCATCCTGAAGGAGGACGTCCAGGCCTTCGTCAAGAACGCCCTGTCCAAGCCGCGGGGCGGCGTGGGCGGCGGCCTGGGCCTCAACCTGCCGGAAATGCCGGCGGTGGACTTCGCCCAGTTCGGCCCGGTGGAAAGCCGCGCGCTATCCAAGGTGAAGAAGATTTCCGGCCCCAATCTGCACCGCAACTGGATCGCCGCGCCCCACGTCACCCAGTTCGACGAGAGCGATATCACCGACCTGGAGGCCTTCCGCAAGGCGATGCAGTCCGAGGCCGAAAAGCAGGGCGCCAAGCTCACCCTGCTGCCCTTCATGATGAAGGCGGTGATCGCCGCCATGAAGGCCTACCCGGACTTCAACGCCTCCCTCTCCGCCGACGGCGAGAGCCTGGTGCTGAAGAAGTACTTCCACATCGGCTTCGCCGTGGACACCCCGGACGGCCTGGTAGTGCCCGTGGTGCGCGACGCCGACAAGAAGAGCGTGTTCGAGATCGCCAAGGAGCTGGCCGTGATGTCCGCCAAGGCCCGGGACCGCAAGCTGGGCCCCGCCGACATGCAGGGCGGCTGCTTCACCATCTCCAGCCTGGGGGGCATCGGCGGCACCTACTTCACGCCCATCCTCAACTCGCCGGAAGTGGCGATCCTGGGCGTTTCCCGCTCCACCCTCAAGCCGGTGTGGAACGGCAAGGAATTCGCCCCCCGCCTGGTGCTGCCCCTGTCCCTGTCCTACGACCACCGGGTGATCGACGGCGCCCAGGGCGCCCGCTTCACCAGCCTGCTGGGGACGCTGCTGGCGGACGTGCGGCGGTTGTTGCTTTAACCGAGGTAGGGGAAAATAGCCCCATGGCCCACCTGCCGCTGCCGCAAGAACAAGTCGCCGAATTCTGCCACCGCCATCACATCCGGCGGCTGGCCCTGTTCGGCTCGGTGTTGCGCGACGACTTCCGCCCCGATAGCGACGTGGACGTGCTGGTGGAATTCGCCCCCGGTGAGCGGGTGGGCCTGATCCGGCTCGCCGGGATGGAAAGGGAACTCTCGGACATGCTCCACCGCAAGGTGGACCTGCGCACACCCGCCGACCTCAGCCGGTATTTCCGGGACGAGGTTCTCACCCAGGCCGAGGTCCAGTATGAAGAGTGACCGCATCCGCATTCAGCACATGCTGGATGCGGCGCGGGAAGCCATGGGATTCTGTGCAGGCCGCAGTCGTACCCACCTCGGCGCCGACCGCGTACTCGCCCTGGCACTGGTCAAATCCATCGAAATCGTGGGCGAAGCCGCAAGCAAGGTCGGCCCGGAACTGCGCTCCCGGCACACGGAAATTCCTTGGCAGAATATCGTCGGCATGCGCAACCGCCTGATCCACGCCTACTTCGACGTGGACCTGGACCGGGTATGGGATACCGTCACCGACGACCTCCCGCCCCTGGCCGACGCCCTCGACGCGCTCCTCAAGAACGAATAAGTCAGGACCTACCATGAGCAAGCTGATCGAAATCACCGTGCCGGACATCGGCAACTTCAAGGACGTGGAAATCATCGAAATTCCGGTGAAGCCGGGGGATGCCGTCCAGGTGGACGACACCCTGCTGGTGCTGGAGTCCGACAAGGCCACCATGGACGTGCCCTCCTCCCATGCCGGCACCGTAAAATCGGTGAAGGTGAAGGTGGGCAACAAGGTGTCCCAGGGCAGCGTCATCCTCACCCTGGACGCCGCCGAGTCAGCTCCCGAAGCCGCGCCCATACCCCCCTCGCCCGTCCCGCCGGAGTCGGCGCAAAGCGGCGAACACCCGGCGAGGACACCCCTTGCGGGTGCAGGGAGAGGGGCTGGGGGTGAGGGGCAGCGTGCTGGCGCAGCCAGCCCAGCTGCAGCCGCCGCCCCCGCCAGCAACGGCCACGAAATCCACGCCGAAGTCCTGGTCCTGGGCGCCGGCCCCGGCGGCTACACTGCCGCCTTCCGCGCCGCCGACCTGGGCAAGAAGGTGGTGCTGGTGGAGTACTACGCCACCCTCGGCGGCGTGTGCCTCAACGTCGGCTGCATCCCCTCCAAGGCCCTGCTCCACGTGGCCAAGACCATCACCGAAGCCGAGGACATGGCCCACCACGGCGTCTCCTTCGGCAAGCCCGAGATCGACATCGACCAGGTCCGCGGCTGGAAGGAAAGCGTGGTGGGCAAGCTCACCGGCGGCCTGGCCCAGCTCGCCAAGCAGCGGGGCGTCACCGTCATCCGCGGCCGCGGCGCTTTCGCCGCGCCCCATCATCTCAAGGTGGACACCGCCGAGGGCGAGAAGATGGTGGTGTTCGACCACGCCATCATCGCCGCCGGCTCCCAGGCGGTGAAGCTCCCCGGCAGCCCGGAAGACCCCCGGGTGATCGACTCCACCGGCGCCCTGGAACTGGCGAACGTGCCCAAGACCATGCTGGTCATCGGCGGCGGCATCATCGGCCTGGAAATGGCCACCGTCTACTCCGCCCTGGGCACTAAGATCACCGTGGTGGAACTGGGCGACCAGCTCATCCCCGGCGCCGACCCGGACCTGGTGAAGCCCCTGCACAAGCGCATCGAGAAGCGCTACCAGGCGATCCTGCTCAAGACCAAGGTGGGCAAGACCGAAGCCAAGAAGGACGGCATCCACGTCACCTTCGAAGGCGACAACGCCCCGGCGCCCCAGGTCTACGACAAGGTGCTGGTGGCCGTGGGCCGCCGCCCCAACGGCAAGCTCATCGGCGCCGAACACGCCGGCGTGCAGGTCACCGAGCAGGGCTTCATTCCCGTGGACAAGCAGCAGCGCACCAACGTCCCCCACATCTTCGCCATCGGCGACATCGTCGGCCAACCCATGCTGGCCCACAAGGCGGTGCACGAAGGCAAGGTGGCGGCGGAAGTGATCTGCGGCCACAAGGCCGCCTTCGACGCCCAGACCATCCCCTCGGTGGCCTACACCGACCCGGAAATCGCCTGGATGGGCCTCACCGAAACCGAAGCCAAGAAGCAGGGCATCGCCTACGAAAAAGCCAACTTCCCCTGGGCCGCCAGCGGCCGCGCCCTGTCCCTCAACGCCGACTACGGCGTGACCAAGCTGATCGTGGACAAGGAAACCCGGAGAGTGCTCGGCGCCGGCATCACCGGCCCCCACGCCGGGGAGCTGATCGCCGAGGCGGTGCTGGCCCTGGAGATGGGGGCGGATGCCGCCGACCTGGGGCTGACGATTCATCCGCATCCGACCTTGTCGGAGACGGTGTGTTTTGCGGCGGAGTTGGTGGAGGGGACGATTACGGATATGTTGCCGAAGAAGCGGTAGTCATCTCGCCATGGCAAAAGGGCGTAATAGCTGAACTATTACGCCCTTTCTATTTAATGGATGTCTTCTTCTTGTCGCTTAAACCCAGATTATCCATTAGGCGGCGCTTCGCGCCTACGCGAGCGCTGGCGGCCGGTTTGCGGCCATTTTTGCCGCTTGTTCGTCGTCCATGGAATAACCATGAACTCCTCGCAAGCAACGAAACTGTCTCGCAACCCACCTCGCCATCATCTCGCGTCCTAATGGATAATCTGGGTTAAAAACATATTGGAACGTGATACCACCATGCTGAAATCTGGCACCACCATGTAGCACCCAGCATAACTAGGTAGAGCACTACAAAGGCAATAGGTACCGCCTTTTGAACGAATGAGCTCGTTCCAATTTTACGAAATTGACCAGCCCACCCACGCTGATTTTTAATCTCATCCCGAATTTCGCACGTCAAAATCAAAGGTACGTCTCCCTTCATCGCCGCTCTCTTCTCCATCCGCTCGCCCTGTGCGAGATATTTATTGAGATAAAGGCGGGAATTCGACCCAACGCTATACCATATGAGGCTTGTAATGACGCCTACCGTGCCTAGTACGGATTGAACTATTTTTGTCGAAAATTCCTGGCCTAGAGAAGAAGCAAACAACGCACCCCATGCGGCCATAAGTATCGTAGTCACAACAAAAAAGTTATTGAATCTATTCCATGAAATATTCTCTGCATGAATGATCAGCTGAATCATCGCTGCATATATTTCCCCGTTTTTTATTTTATCTGGCTCCGAACTGCTTTCCATATCAAGCTCCAATATTAATCAATGCCATAATATGAGGGTAATCACATGTATTTTCAACAATTTCAGCATGCTCATGGTTCAACAAACCCGTGAGTTTCTTGTGTGCGCTCCGCGCACGTCTGATTAGAGCGGGGGGCGGCCCCGCATGCCGCTCACTTTTGGCTCCGGCATAACATTGGCTGCGCCAATGTTAGCCTTCACCGAAACTCCGTTGTCTTGTCTCGCCAAGAAAAGGTAAGCAAAAGAAGGCGACCCCACTTCCCCGGCCCTTCGGGCTTCCCTGCGGTTTGCGACCAAAGCGGGCGGGCGCGTAAACTCGGGCCTAAAGGCCCTCAGACATACGCGCCCGACTGCCCCCGCTTCGGCCGCAAATCCTCGGCGGCTCAGAGGGGAGGCACTTCAAAACCACCGTAGTCTGGTTGCCTTGTTGCCTGCCTCCACCCTTTTTCCCCTCACCCGGCCTTCGGCCACCCTCTGCGAGGTGGGCGGCAAGCCGCCCATCCCTGCCTACCCCACTTCCCGCTTGCGGGAGAGGGTTTGAACCATGCCCGACCTTCCACCACTCCCCTCTCCCGCAAGCGGGAGAGGGGCTGGGGGTGAGGGAGGCCTTTCCTCCCCTCTGCGCCGCCGAGTAGCGCAGCCGGGCCGGGGGTAGTCGGCTGAGGGTGTCTGAGGCCCAAAGGGCCGAGTTCCTCAGCCGCCCGGCTCGGCGAGCAACGCAGGGAACCCGTAGCGAAGCGGAGGGCGGTGTAGTGGGGTCGCCTTTTCTTCCCGCCGAGACCTGTGCGCAGCACAGAGTATTCGGCGAGGACACCCTTGTGGTGTGGGTTACTTCTCTTTTGGCGAAGCAAAAGAAAGTAACCTGCTGTCGGGCAGCCCCCGACACCCAATCATCCATGCGCGCAGCGCATACAAAACCCAACCCCAAGCAGGCGAGGTCGCCTGCGCTACAACCCCTCCCCCGAAAATAAAGTTTGCTTTATCCCCCCCTCTCCCCCATACTCCCGTCAGCAGCATTTTCAAGCAATGTAGTCGGCTATTAGTTACGTTACGCCGTACCCCATCAAATCGGTACCCAGTTCGTCAGCTTCTTCGTCTTGATTCTCGTCTGCCAGGGCAACCGCCCGATTTCTTCATATTTTTTAAGGACGTTTAAACATGGCAACTGGTACTGTTAAGTGGTTCAATGACTCCAAAGGTTTTGGCTTTATCACCCCCGATGGCGGCGGCGAAGATCTGTTCGCCCATTTCTCCGCCATTCAGTCCGCGGGTTTCAAGACCCTGGCTGAAAACCAGAAAGTGGAGTTCGACATCACCACTGGTCCCAAGGGCAAACAGGCTTCGAATATCCGCCCCGCGTAATTCGATTCCAGCCTGACCCCACGAAAAAGCCCGGCACGCCGGGCTTTTTTGTTCACCCTTTTGCCGGGCGGTTTGGCCGCCCAGGAGAGTGCCGACTATGGCCAAAGAAGAAATGATCGAACTGGAAGGCGTGGTATCCATGGTGTTGCCCGATACGCGTTTTCGCGTGACGCTGGACAACGGCATGGAAGTGATTGCCTACGTGGCGGGCAAGATGCGCAAGCACCGCATCCGCATCCTCGCCGGGGACAAGGTGTCCCTGGAAATGTCGCCCTACGACCTGTCCAAGGCGCGCATCAACTTCCGCTACAAAGAGGAGCGCTCCGGCCCTCCTTCCTCCCCGCCGCCGTTCCGGCGCCGCTGACACCGAGGGGGGTTCCCCCCTCCCCACCCGCCTCCGGGCGGAGTATTATTAGCCTTCGCTAATTCACCCCACCCTGCAAGGAGGCCCCCATGCCCACCGCCACTTTCGACGTCACCGTGGTCGACGACCTGCGCCACAAGCTCGACACCCACCCGGTCTACGGCGCGGTGCGGTCCCTGGAGGATCTGCGGCTGTTCATGGGGCACCACGTGTTTTCGGTGTGGGATTTCATGTCGGTGGTGAAGTACCTGCAGAACCAGATCGCCCCCACCTCCTACCCGTGGAAACCCCGGGGCCATCCTTCGGTGCGCTACTTCATCAACCAGCTGGTGCTGGAGGAGGAGTCGGACCTGGGCCTGCCGGCGGCGGACGGGAGCACCACCTACGCCAGCCATTTCGAGCTCTACTGCGACGCCATGAGGGAGATCGGCGCCGACCCCGCGGGGCCCCTGCGCTTCGTCGAGATGGCGGCGGAGCAGGGCATTCAGGCGGCCCTGGAGCTGGGCATCGCGCCCAAGCCGTCCCACCGCTTCATGGAGACCACCTTCGCCTTCATCGGCACCGGCAAGCCCCACATGGTGGCGGCGGCCTTCGCCCTGGGGCGGGAGCACATCATTCCGGGGATGTTCCGGGCCTTCCTCAAGGACATGGGGATCACCGAGCAGGACGCGCCGGCCTTCCACTACTACCTCAACCGCCACATCCATCTGGACGCGGATTTCCACGGACCGATCTCGCTGCAGCTGCTGAACGAGCTGATCGGCGGCGACGGGGCGAAGATGAAGGAGGCGGAACAGGCGGCCCGGGCCGCGCTGGAAGCCCGCATCCGCTTCTGGGACGGGGTGATGGAAGCGATCGAAGGGAAGCAGCGCTAGGCCGTCAGGCGGCGACCGGCTTCCACTGGTCGCAGGTGGGCCGGTGGGTGGAGAGGGTAAGGGTGTCGATGAAATCCAGCCCTTTTCCGGCCAGGTAGCGGCACACCCCTTCGCTGTCCTCGACGAACTGGCAGGCACCCTGTTCGGTTTCGCGGGCCCCTTCCCAATGGGCGCAGGTGCCGCAAACCTTCTCGTCCCGGCTCAGGGTAAGCAGTTTGATCATCGTCTTCCGTCCTCGGGCCCGCCTGGGCTTGTCGTTATTCATGCAGCGGCCGATCCAGGCCGCGTACCGCCGGAACCGCCGGTCCGCTTCGGGGGAAATGCCGAATTCCACCATCCGGCCGTCGCTGGGCCGCAGTATCTTGGTGACCACCCCCAGCGACACCAGCCGCTTGAGGCGCCGCTGCACCGTGGCCGGCGGCGCGATGTCCAGCAGGACCAGTTGCTTGAGGGTCAGGGGTCGGCCCCACCTCTGGTGGTAACCGATCTCCACCGCCAAGTCGTAGTCCACCCGGGATTCGAGCAGGGAAAGGTGCTTGCGCTGGAACGCACGGATATTCCGTAGCGTCGAATAATGGCTGCCGTTCATGCAGGCGCTACTGTATCCAGTATCCACTGCGGTTCAAGCTCAATCTGCGATCAAATTGATGAGGAAAAAGGCGGGCCGCCCTCTAGGGAAGCGTTGCTTAATTCAGGCCGTTCGCCCTGAGCCTGTCGAAGGGTGAACGACAACTTGGTGCTCCGTAGCGTGTTCGTGCTTCGATACCTCATGCTTCGATACCTCATGCTTCGATACCTCGGCAGAACGGATTTCTTCAGCATTTCCCTAGCGGCTACTTCCCGCCGGCGGGCGGGGCAGCCGTCTTGCGGCTGAACACCACCACCCGGTTGCGGCCGGCCTGCTTGGCGGTGTAGAGGGCCTGGTCGGCCATTTTCAGCAGCACCTCGACGCTGCCCATGGTGGCGTCGCGGCCGGCGACGCCGATGCTGACGGTGAGCTTGAGGGGCTGGCCGGCCTGGTCGAAGGTGGCGGACTCGAAGGTCTTGCGGATGCGTTCCGCGGCCAGGGCGGTGGAGCGCAGGTCTGCCTCGGGGCAGATCACCAGGAATTCCTCGCCCCCCAGGCGGCAGGCCACGTCCTCCTTGCGCAGGGCCTGCTTGAGGAGCTTGGCGCTGTGGCGCAGCACGGCGTCCCCCACGTCGTGGCCGTGGGTGTCGTTGATCTGCTTGAAGCGGTCGATGTCCAGCAGCATGCAGGAGAGGGGGCGCTCGTGGCGCAGGGATGCCGCCCATTCCTGGTCGAAGCGCTCCAGGCCGTAGCGCCGGTTGGGCATCTGGGTCAGGGAATCGGTGAGGGCGGCTTCCAGCAGGCGCTGGTTGGTCACCGCCAGTTCGGCGGCGGAGCGGCGCACGTCCTCCCGCTCCAGCAGGATTTCCTCCTGCAGCTGCACCACCCGCTGGCCGGCCCGCAGGCGGGCTTTCAGGGCCCGCTCGCTGAAGGGCTTGATGATGTAGTCGTCGGCGCCGGCCTCGAAGGCCTCCACCAGCTTTTCCTCGTCCTCCAGCACGGTGAGCATGATGATGTACATCATCCGCCCCGCCTTGCTCTCCCGCAGGGACTTGCACAGGGCCAGGCCGTCCATCTCCGGCATCACCCAGTCGGTGACGATGAGCTGGGGCTGCCATTCCAGGGCCTTCTCCAGGCCCTCGCGGCCGTTGCGGGCGGTGATCACGGTATGGCCGGCGGAGGCGAGCATTTTTTCCAGCAGGTTGAGGATCGCCATGCTGTCGTCCACCACCAGGATGCGCAGGGGATACTGCTGCTGCCCCGCCCCCATCACGTCCGGCGCCACCGGCATGGCCGCGGCCATTTCGGCGAAAGGCGGCAAAGTGTGGGTCTGGACGTGGAGAATCTGGCCCCAATCCTGCCATTCCGTCACCACCTGGTCCGCCAGGACGTTGACCGCATCGGCATCCATGCCCAGGCGGGCGCCCAGCACGTAGAGGCGGGGCAGCATGCGGCGGCGGGCGTCCTCTTCCAGCAGGCAGATTTCCGCCAGGTGGGCGGCGAAATGCAGGGAATGGGTGATGAGATAGGAGCGGGAGCCTTCCTCGAAGCCCGCCTCTTCCGGGGCCTCATGGTGGAACACCGCGTCCACGAACACATTGGGCAAGCCCCAGTCCCTGAGCAGGGCGGAAGCCAGTTCCCGGTGGTCGGCGGCGAAGCGCTCCCGCTCCAGCCGCAGCAATTCGGCCAGGGGCTTGCCCTCGGCCTGGGCCAGCACTTCGCTGTACTCGGCGGGGAACAGGGTGGCCAGGGCCAATCGGCCCACCTGGGCCAGCAGGCCGCAGGTAAAGGTCTCGTCCCCGGCGGTCTGGGCCCGGTAGCCCAGCCACTGGTTGGCGATGGCGGAGGCCAGGGAGCGGGACCAGAAGCCCTCGTAATCAAAACCCTTGCACGGGCCGGCCAGGTTTTCGCTGAGCAGGGAAAGGCCCAGGGCGGTCTTGCGCACCATGGGGATGCCCAGCATGATCACCGCCTGGGACAGGGACACCACCGGCCGCATCCGGCCGTGGGTGGAGGCGTTGGCCAGCTTCAGCAGGCGCCCGGCCAGGGCGGGGTCGGACTGGACGATGCGGGTGACGTCGGAGGCGGTGAAATCGTCCTGCTGGGTGAGATTGATAAGGGCCAGGGCCACGCCCTTGGGGGACGGCAAGCGCCCGGTAGCTTTCAATTCCTCGAATTTTTTGTTGCTGATTAAATTCATCTTCTCCCTGCCGCCCGTCCCATTTTCGCCCAATCATACTCCAAACCTCCCCTGAATAGGCTTCTACGCCTCAGACATTCCCCTATTCCGGCAGGGAGATAGCCCGTGCTATGCTGGCCCTGGAATGAACCACGACAGCCAAGAATTCTTTCTCGGGCGCCAGCCCATCCTCAACCGCGAGCAAAGCGTCGTCGCCTACGAGCTGCTGTTCCGCTCCTCCGGCGGCGCCACCGCGGCCAACGTGACCGACGACCTGTCCGCCACCGCCAACGTCATCCTGCAAGCCTTCTCCGGCCTGGGCATCGACGCGGTGCTCAGCAGCCACCAGGGCTTCATCAACATCAGCGGCGACCTCTTGATGAGCGAAATGGTGGAACTGCTGCCCCGGGAGCGGGTGGTGCTGGAACTGCTGGAGACGGTGGAGATCACCCCCCAGGTGGTGGAGCGCTGCAAGGAGCTGAAAGCCAAGGGCTTCAGCCTGGCCCTGGACGACTTCCTGTTCAACGACGTCTACCTGCCCCTGTTCAGCGTGGTGGATATCATCAAGATCGACCTGACGGTCCTCAAGCCCGGGGAGCTGGAAGTCTACGTCAACCGCCTGCGCCACTGGCCGGTGCGGCTGCTGGCGGAAAAAATCGACTCTCCGGAGCAGGCCAGGCACTGCCTGGACCTGGGCTTCGAACTGTTCCAGGGCTACTACTTCGCCAAGCCCTCCATCCTCTCCGGCCGCCGCACCGACCCGGCCCGCATCGCCCTGCTGCGGCTGCTGGGGCTGGTGCTGTCGGATGCCGACGTCGCCGACCTGGAGCAGGTGTTCAAGCACGACCCCGGCCTCACCTACAACCTGCTGCGGCTGGTGAATTCGGTGGGCATGGGGATGCAGCAGAAAATCACCTCCCTGCGCCACGCCATCGTGGTGCTGGGCCGCAGCCAGCTGCAGCGCTGGCTGCAACTGCTGCTGTTCGCCCACCACGGCGAAGGCAACCTCCACGACCCCCTGCTGCAACTGGCCGCCACCCGCGGCAAGCTGATGGAACTGCTGGCCCGCCACATCGCCCCCCATGACCGGGAACTGGAAGACCAGGCCTTCATGGCGGGCATCATGTCCCTGCTGGACACCCTGCTGGCGATGAAGATGGAGGACGTCATGGGCCAGCTCAGCCTGCCGGAGAAGGTCAAGGCCGCCGTCCTGCGGCGGGAAGGCGTGCTGGGGGACATGCTGCGCATGGGCGAGATGCTGGAGCACAACGACTACGACGCGGCCATAGGCATCCTGCCCAAATATCCGTCACTGCGGCTGTCCGAGCTGACCCGCTCCCAGATCGAGGCCCTGTCGTGGGCGTGCAACCTCGGCGTATCCGAGGAAATGGCCTGACGGCCGCCGCTGTGGTAAATAGTCGGCCTGACAACCTCAACCGAAGGACGTGACCCATGGATGAAACCCTACCCGGCTCCGACGCCCGGCACCCCGACCTGGACTGGAGCCAGGTGCGGGAAACCCTCCTGATGCTGGAACTGGCCGTGGCCCAGATCGAAACCGCCATGAAGGACAGCGACGGTTCGGTGGGCGTGCTGGCCGACTCCTTCACCGCCATGATGGACTCCATCCGCCAGATCAACGACGAGGTGCGCGCCCTGCCCGAGGACGCCAAGACCGCCGGCCCCCACCAAGTCATCAGCGGCCATTGCGAGGACGTGATCTCCCGCATGCAGTCGGTGATCATCGCCTTCCAGTTCTACGACAAGCTCACCCAGCGCCTCAACCACGTCAGCCGCAGCATCGACAGCCTGGCCGGCCTCATCTCCACCCCCGCACGCCTCTACAGCCCGGAGGAATGGCGCACCCTGCAGGAGCTGATCCGCTCCAAGTACACCATGGAGGAGGAGCGCCGGATGTTCGACGCCGTCATGCGCGGCATGAACATCAGCCAGGCCCTGGCCGTCTACCACACGGCGATGCAGGCGAAGAAACGCCAGGAAGAGGGCGGCATCGAGCTATTTTGATTTCTCGCACGACCCTTAAAATAAGGTATTGATTTCATGAAACTCACATTCCACGGCGCCGCCGGCGAAGTCACCGGCTCCTGCCATCTGGTCGAAACCCGCGATGCCCGGTTCCTGGTGGACTGCGGCATGTTCCAGGGGGGCAAGGAAGCCCGCAAGAAAAACCTGGACGCCCTGGACTTCGACCTGGAGTCCCTGGACTTCGTCCTCGTCACCCACGCCCACATCGACCACTCCGGCCTGCTGCCGCGGCTGGTGGCCCTGGGCTACCGGGGGCCGATCTACGCCACCCCCGCCACCCGCGAGCTGCTGGCGGTGATGCTTCACGACTCGGCCTACATCCAGGAGAAGGAGGCGGAAAAGGCCAACTACCTGCGCCAGAAATCCGACAAGAAGAGCAGGAAGAAACCCCGGGACGTGGCCCCCCTGTACACCGTGATGCAGGCCGACGCTTGCCTGAAGCAGATAGAGGGCGCGGAATACGGCACCGAGTTCACCCCCCACCCCTCGGTGCGCTGCCGCTTCCGGGACGCAGGCCACATCCTGGGCTCGGCCATCACCGAAGTGTGGGTGACGGAAAGGGACAAGACCCGCAAGATCGTCTTCTCCGGCGACCTGGGCCACCCCGGCCAGCCCATCGTGGAGGACCCCACCCCCATCGAGGACGCCGACATCCTGCTGGTGGAGTCCACCTACGGCAACCGGCAGCACAAGAGCTGGGACGACACCCTCAACGAGCTGGTCTACGCCATCCGCGACACCGTCCAGCGCAAGGGCGGCAACGTGGTCATTCCCGCCTTCGCCGTGGGCCGCACCCAGGACATGCTGTTCCTGCTCTACGACCTGGTGCGCCAGGGGCGGCTCCACAACCTGGACGTCTACGTGGACTCCCCCATGGGCATGAAGGCCACCGAAATCACCATGCAGCACCAGGAGCTGTGGGACGAGGAGGCGAAAAAGGTATTCGCCTGGGGCAACCACTCCCACAACGGCATCCGGGTGCACTTCGCCGAGCAGAAGGAAGACTCCATGGCGATCAACGACATCCGCCGCGGCGCCGTGATCATCTCCTCCAGCGGCATGTGCGAAGCGGGGCGCATCAAGTACCACCTGCGCTACAACCTGGGGCGCAAGGAGTGCAGCATCCTGTTCACCGGCTTCCAGGCCGCCGGCACTCTGGGGCGGCGCATCATCGACGGCGCCAAGCTGGTGCGCATCCACCAGCAGGAAATCCCGGTGCGGGCCGACCTCTATACCCTGGGCGGCCTTTCCGCCCACGCCGACCAGGCGGCCCTGCTGGGCTGGCTGGGCCGTTTCCGCAACCCGCCGAAGAAAACCTTCGTGGTCCACGGCGAACTCACCGCCGCCGAGCAGTTTGCCAAGAGCATCGGCAAGGAACTGGGCTGGAAAGGCGTCACCGTCCCGGCCCTCGGCACCATGGTGGAGCTCTAAGTCGTGTTCAAGCGCAAAGGCGCAAAGGC
The DNA here is from genome assembly GCA_002347615.1 of Gallionellaceae bacterium UBA2239. Lineage (GTDB taxonomy): Bacteria > Pseudomonadota > Gammaproteobacteria > Burkholderiales > UBA9220 > UBA2239. The sequence continues at coordinate 38,365 of DDYH01000072.1, forward strand.
GCAAAGGCCTTCCAAAGAAGCTCGCTCCCGTTGTAGCGCAGGCGACCCCGCCTGCATTGCCCGCCGGGAGGCGGGCTTGAAGCCCGCTTGCAGGCGAGGTCGCCTGCGCTACGGCTTTTCCTCTTTGCGCCTTTGCGCCTCTGCGCTTGGCCTTTTTGTCTTTCTCGCAGCCGCCCACGCCGCCCCCCTGCCCGAGCCGGTGGCCGCCGCCCTGGAGGAAGCGGGCATTCCCGAGGAGGGCGTCGGCATATTCGTCCAGGACGTGGCCGAAGCCCGGCCCCTGGTGGCCATCAATCCCGACGCGGCGATGAACCCCGCCTCCACCATGAAGCTGGTCACCACCTACGCCGGCCTGGAACTGCTGGGCCCGGCCTACGTGTGGAAGACCGAGGTCTACCGTGACGGGGAAATGGCGGGGGACACCCTGAAAGGCAACCTGGTCCTCAAGGGCGGCGGCGACCCCAGGCTGACCCAGGAAAACCTCTGGCTCCTGCTGCGCCAGTTGCGCCAGGCCGGACTGCGCCACATCCGGGGCGACCTGGTGCTGGACCAGGGGCGCTTCGACGTGGCGGAAGGGGACCCCGGCGCCTTCGACGGGGAACCCCACAAGGCCTACAACGTCGCCCCCCAGGCGCTGATGGCGGGCTTCCAGGTGGTGCGCTTCCGCCTGCTGCCCGACGCGGCGGAAGAAAGCGTCACCATCGTCGCCGACCCCCACCCGGACAAGCTCAAGATCGTCAACCGCCTCAAGCCCAACGGCGGCTGCGAGGGCTGGGGCGCCCGGGTGAGCGACGAGGGGGAAAGCGTCACCGTCACCTTCGAAGGCGGCTTCTCCCCCGCCTGCGGCGAGCGGGCCACCCATCTGCGGCTGTTCTCCAACACCGCCCACCTGGACGCCCTGTTCCGCCAGCTGTGGCGGGAAGCCGGCGGCACCCTGTCCGGCGTCGTCCGGGTAGGCGCCACCCCGCCGGATGCGGTGCGGCTGGCATCCGTGGCCTCCCCCGCCCTGGGGGAGATCGTGCGGGACATCAACAAGTTCAGCAACAACACCATGGCCCGGGCCCTGTTCCTCACCCTGGGGGCGGAAGCCTCGGGAAACCCGGGGACCCCGGCCAACGCCGCCGCCGCGGTGCGCTGCTGGCTCGCCGCCAAAGAGCTGGATTTTCCGGAACTGGTGCTGGAAAACGGTTCCGGCCTGTCCCGCACCGAGCGCATCGCCGCCGGGCACATGGGGGAGTTGCTGCTGGCCGCCTGGCGCAGCCCGGTGATGCCGGAATTCATTTCCTCCCTGCCGGTGGCGGCGGTGGACGGCACCATGAAAAAGCGCCTCAAGGAGGAATACGTGGCGGGCATGGCCCACATCAAGACCGGCACCCTGGACGGCTCCAAGGCTATCGCCGGCTACGTGCGCGATGCCGCCGGGCGCTACGCGGTGGTGGTGTTCCTGATCAACCATCCCCGGGCGAAATTCGGCGGCAAGGCCCAGGACGCCCTTCTGGACTGGGTTTACAATCGCTGAGTTTTTTGAAAAGGCTTTTTTCACCACGAATGAACGCTAATGAACACGAATAAAAAGCGAGGATGGCGCTTTCTGGTTCCAGCGTGCCGCGCTCTGGGTGAACGGAAGAACCTGGGGAGGCTTCCGAATAATTCGTGTTCATTAGCGTTCATCCCAGATTATCCATTAGGACGCGAGATGATGGCGAGGTGGGTTGCGAGACAGTTTCGTTGCTTGCGAGGAGTTCATGGTTATTCCATGGACGACGAACAAGCGGCAAAAATGGCCGCAAACCGACCGCCAGCGCTCGCGTAGGCGCGAAGCGCCGCCTAATGGATAATCTGGGTTCATTCGTGGTTAATCTGGATTTCATGATCAAGCCCCCCCGCCTGCGTCCCCTCCTCGTCGCCGCCGCCACCGCCGTGGCGGTGACGGGGCTGGTGCTGGTCCTCGACCACCTGGAGCAGAGCCGCTACCGGCACGAGGCCCGGTCCGACGTGCTGAACCGGCTCAGCACCATCCGGGCGCGGCTGGAAACCGCCCTCAATTCCCGCATCTGCCTGGCCCGGGGGCTGATGATCCACGTGGCCACCCACCCGGACATCAGCCGGGACGAGTTCGATCAGCTGGCCAAATGGCTGGTGGGGAGCCAGAGCGGCATCCTCGCCCTGGATCTGGCGAAGGACACCCGGATCAGCCATATCTACCCCATGAAGGGCAACGAAAAGGCCTTGGGGTTTTCCATCCTCGACCAACCGGACCAGGCCCCCGCCGCCCGGCGCGCCATCCGGAACCGCACCGCGGTCTTCGCCGGGCCGGTGAAGCTGGTCCAGGGCGGCGCCGCCTTCATCACCCGCCAGCCCGTATTCCTCACCCCCCCCGGCGGCAAGCCGGGCAGCGGCGCCTATTGGGGCATGGCCCAGGTGCTGATCGACCAAGAGGCCCTGTTCCGGGAAGCGGCGCTGGTGGACGCCACCGCCGACCTGGCGCTTGCCCTCCGGGGCAAGGACGGCCTCGGCGCCGCCGGCAGCGTGTTCTGGGGCGACCCCCAGGTCTACGACGCGGACCCGGTGCTGCTGGACGTGACCCTGCCCTACGGCAGCTGGGAGCTGGCCGCCACTCCCAAGGGCGGCTGGCACGCCGCCCCCGCCACCTCCCGCCTGCGGGCGCTGGGCGCCGTGCTGGCCCTGGTGGCGGGGGCGCTGGCCTGGTTCCTGACCCGCAATCCCCAGCGCCTGCGGGAACTGGCGGAACAGGCATCGCGGACCCTGGTGGAAAACGAAACCCGCATGCGCCACCTGTTCGAGCAGGCGCCCATGGGCCTGGTGCTGCTGGGCACCAACGGCCGCATCGTGGACTGCAACCCCACCTTTCTCGACATGATGGGCGCGCCCCGGGAGAAGGCGATCGGCTTCAACATGGTGGCCGACGCCAAGGACGCCTCCCTGGCCCCCTCCATCCGCCGCGCCCTCACCGGGGAGCGCACCACCCTGGAGTGCCCCTACACCTCCACCCTGGGCGACAAGACCGGCGACTACCGCTACCTGTTCCAGCCCATCGTCCTGCGGGGTGCCATCACCGGTGCCCTGGTGTTCGTGGAGGACATCTCCGAACGCAAAGGGGCCGAGCGGGAACTGCTCCGCGCCCACGATGAACTGGAAGCCCGGGTCGCCTCCCGCACCCGGCAGCTGGCGGAAACCAACCAGAGGCTGGAGACCCTTGTCGTCGAGCGGGAAAAGGCCGGCAACGAACTGCGGGAAAAGCTCCACTTCATCCAGGTGCTGCTGGACGCCATTCCCAACCCGGTGTTCTACAAGGACCGGCAAGGCCGCTATCTGGGCTGCAACCAGGCGTTTGCCAGCGTCCTGGGGCTGAAGGAAGAACAGATCGTCGGCAAAACGCTGCACGACGTGGCGCCCAAGGAGCGGGCGGACCGTTACCAGGAGATGGACGAGGCCCTGTTCTCCCATCCCCCCTATCAGGTGCACGAGGAAAGCGTGGCGGTCAACGGCGAGGAACGCAGCATCCTGTTCAACAAGGCCACCTTCAACGACGCGGAAGGCAACGTGGCGGGGCTGGTGGGCATCATGGTGGACCTCACCGAGCGCAAGCGGGAGCAGGAAAAACTGGCGGAGGCGGAAGCCATGTTCCGCAGTCTGGTGGAACAGTCCCTGGTGGGCATCTACATCATCCAGGACGGCGTGCTGGCCTACGTCAACCCCCGGCTGGCGGACATTTTCGGCTATCCGGCAGAGGACATGCTGGGCCTGGCGCCCTTCGACCTGATCGACGAGACGGACCATCAGCGCCTGACGGACAACCTGCGCAGCCGGGAGGAAGGCCAAATCGGCACCTCCCGCACCCTCTACCTCGCCCGGCGCCGGGACGGCAGCCACATCGAGATCGAGGCCCACAGCCGGCGCACGGAATACCGGGGAAAACCGGCCCTGATCGGCCTGCTGCTGGACGCCACCGAGCAGCAGGCGGCGGAGCGGCAGCTCAACTACCTGGCGTTCTACGACGTGCTCACCGGCCAGCCCAACCGCACCCTGTTCCTGGACCACCTGCGGCTGGCCATGGCCGGGGCCAAGCGCCGCGGGGCGCTGATGGCGCTGCACTTCCTGGACCTGGACCGGTTCAAGGAAATCAACGACACCCTCGGCCATCACACCGGCGACCTGCTGCTGAAGAGCGTCGCCCAGCGCCTCCAGGAATGCGTCGGGGATACCGACACCGTGGCGCGCCTGGGGGGCGACGAGTTCGCCGTCATCCAGACCGACCTGCCCGGCATCGAAGGGGCGGAGATGATGGCCCAGAAAATCATCGACACCATCGTCCAGCCCTTCACCCTGGAGGGCCACGAGGTCTACACCAGCACCAGCATCGGCATCACCGTCTACCCCCTGGAAGACGCCAACCCCGACCAGTTGCTGAAGAATGCCGACATGGCCATGTACGCGGCGAAGAACCAGGGGCGCAACAACTTCCAGTTCTTCTCCGGCACCATGAACGTGGAGGCCCACAGCCGCATGAAGCTCCAGGCCGGCCTGCGCCAGGCCCTGGAGCACGACGAACTGCTGCTCTACTACCAGCCCAAGGTCAGCCTGGAAACCGGCCTGGTGGTGGGCGCCGAAGCCCTGCTGCGCTGGCGCGCCGCCGACGGCAAGCTGATCCCCCCCAACGACTTCATCCCGGTGGCGGAAGAATCCGGCCTCATCGTCCCCATCGGCCAGTGGGTGCTGGAAACCGCCTGCCGCCAGAACATGGCTTGGCAGCAGGCGGACCTGGCGCCCCTGCGGATATCGGTCAACCTGTCCCCGGTGCAGTTCAAGCGCAACAACCTGATCGAAACCGTCACCGCCGCCCTGCGGGAATCCGGCCTCGCCCCCCAGCACCTGGAACTGGAAATCACCGAAAGCCTGCTGATGCAGAACGACCGCAGCACGCTGGATGCCCTGGAATGGCTGCGGGAGCTGGGGGTGCAGGTGTCGGTGGACGATTTCGGCACCGGCTATTCCTCCCTCAGCTACCTCAAGCGGCTGCCGGTGGACACCCTCAAGATCGACCGCAGCTTCATCGACGAAATACCGGACAACGCCGACGACGTGGCCATCGCCCGCTCCATCATCAGCCTGGGCCACCACCTCAACCTGAAGATCGTGGCGGAAGGGGTGGAGACCGCCGCCCAGGCGGAATTCCTCCGGGCCCACGGCTGCGACGAGGTCCAGGGCTACTACTTCGCCAAACCGGTGCCGGCGGAAGAGTTCCAACGGCTGCTCGCCCAGGGCACCCTGCCCTAAAAGCCGCCGTTGTAGCGCAGGCGACCCCGCCTCCATGGCCCGCCGCAAGACGGGCCTACCGGCCCGTTGCAGGCGGGTCGCCTGCGCTACAACAGACGCACCGAAACGGACAAAACGCACCACAACCACCCATCCCCCCGCGGGAAAAATACGCAAGGCGCTGATAAACAACAAGGATGGCACTGGCACAGCCCTTGCTCACTTCATGGGCAAATCCTTTTCCCCGGCCTTGCCCATGAACTTCGCCAGCTACCTCAAACAAATCGGCCGCGACTGCACCGACGCCCAGGACCTCGACGAAGAGGAGGCCTACCACCTGTTCTCCGCCGTGCTGGACGGCGGCGTGCCGGACCTGGAACTGGGCGGGTTGTTGATGGCCCTGCGCATGAAGCGCGAATCCATCGGGGAACTGATCGGCTTCCACCGCGCCCTGGCCGAGCGCCTGCGCCCCATCGACCCGCCCCCCGCCGCCCCCGGCGTGATCGTCCTCCCCAGCTACAGCGGCGCCCGCCACCAGCCCAACCTGCTGCCCCTGCTGGCCCTCCTGCTGCAGCGCTTCGGCATCCCGGTGCTGGTCCACGGGGCCCTGGAAGGATTCGGCCGCGTCACCAGCGCCCACATCTTCCGCGAACTGGGCATCATGCCCTGCGCCAGTTCCGCCCAGGCCCGGGAAGCCCTGCACCGGGACCACCTGGCCTTCGTCCCCGCCGGCGTGCTGTGCCCCAACCTGCAACCCCTGCTGGCCCTGCGCGCCCGCCTTGGCCTGCGGATCAGCCCCCACAACGTGGTGAAGCTCGCCGACCCGATCGCCGACGCCGGCATCCGGGTCATCGGCACCACCCGCCCCGGCTACCTGGAAAAATACCGCGACTTCCTGGCCCTCACCCGGGCCCACGCCATCCTCCTCGAAGGCACCGAAGGCGAAGCCTTCGCCAGCCCCTCCCGCCGCCCCCGGCTGGAATATTTCCGCGACGGAGAAAGCCGCACCCTGTTCGAAGCCGAAACCGAGTCCACCCACCCCCATTCCACCACCCTCCCCGACCCCAGCGCCGCCGCCACCGCCGCCTGGACCCGCCTGGCCCTGGAAGGCAAGGCCCCCCTCCCCATGCCCCTGGTCAACCAGATCGCCACCTGCCTTTATGCCTGTGGCTACACCAACGACATGAATCAGGCGAAAGCGATTGCGGCGGTGGAGACGGGGAGTTTGGCGGGGGGGTGAGGGGGGTGCGAGACAGTTTCGTTGCTTGCGAGGAGTCCCGGGGGGTTCCATTTCCGCCGTGGTCGCCGCAAAGCGGCGGGCACCCGGCGAGAACACCCCTTGTGGGTGCGGGAGATGGCAGAGGTGAGGGAGACGGTCATGGCGAAAAGTCGTTATCATCCAGGACGACGATTCGTTATGACCGTCAGGTTTACTTGGCGAACGAATAAGGAGACAGCGATGAAGCATCTATTACTGCTCGTTGTCGCAAGCATGATGTTAGGAGAACACGCCATGGCATGGGACGGAAGCGGCTTCAAGAAGCCGGCAGCAGGCGAGCTGAAGAAGCGCCTCAATTCAGAGCAATACCAGGTCACCCAGGAAAGCGGCACCGAAGGGGCGTTCCACAACGCCTACTGGAACAACCACAAGGAAGGCATCTACGTCGACGTGGTGTCCGGGGAACCCCTGTTCAGTTCCCAGGACAAGTTCGACTCCGGCACCGGCTGGCCCAGCTTCACCAAGCCCCTGGAGCCGGCCAACGTCGCCACCCACGAGGACCGCAGCCACGGCATGGTGCGGGTGGAAGTGCGCAGCAGGCACGCCAACTCCCACCTGGGCCACCTGTTCAACGACGGCCCCGCCCCCACCGGCCAGCGCTACTGCATGAATTCCGCCTCCATGCGCTTCATCCCCAAGGAGGACCTGGAGAAGGAAGGCTACGGGGAGTACCGCGGGCTGTTCGAGAAGAAATAGCGGCTTGCCCTTCGATACCTCAGGGCGAACGGTGGCGCGCCCCATCTTCCGTTCGTGGTGAGGTATCGAACCATGAACGGAAGATGGCTCTCCGCACCCCAAAGGAGTTTGGGGTGAACACCCACCTTACAAGACCGGGAACCGGGGCTAACCTGAAAGCCTCGCCTCCCAACGCGAGACCCAACGCCTCCGTCTGAAGGCGTTCCCGGCGGCCATGCCGCCGCCCCTTCCGGGGCCTTCCCTTTTTCCCGATCATCACCAGGAGTTCACGCCATGGATAAACTCTGCTTTGAAATGCCCATCGTCTCCGAATGCAAAGTGAGCGAATGCGCCTACAACGTCAGCAGCAATTGCCACGCCCGCGCCATCACCATCGGCGACGGCATCCGCCCCGGCTGCGACACCTTCCTCAAGGGGTCCCGCCATACCCGCAAAGCCGGCCAGGTCGCCGGCATCGGCGCGTGCAAGATCTCCGGCTGCAAGTTCAACGAGGACTTCGAATGCCAAACCGACAGCGTGCGGGTCGGCACGGTCCAGAACCAGGCCAACTGCATGACCTTCTCGGCCCGCTGAGCGGCCTCGCTTCAAAGGAAAACCCCGGCGCCCTCGCGGTGCCGGGGTTTTTGTTCGTTGGAGCCAAACCGCTTTGACCGCCCCAACCCCTTGTAGTACCCTTTTCCCATGAAAGTCAGCGAGATATTGGCACGGCTGGAGAAAGACGGCTGGTACCTTGTCGCTACCCGCGGAAGCCACCGGCAGTTCAAACACCCGACTAAGCCGGGCCGCGTCACGGTGGCCGGAAAACCGAGCGACGACCTCGCCCCCGGAACGCAAAACAGCATCCTGAAGCAAGCCTGCCTCAAATAGGAGTACCGCCATGCGCTATGCCATCGTTATCGAAAAGGCCGGAAACAATTTTTCCGCCTACGCCCCCGACCTTCCCGGTTGCGTAGCCACGGGCGCGACCATCGAGGAAGCCGAAGCGCAGCTCCGCGAAGCCATTGAATTTCACCTCGCGGGCCTTCAGGAAGACGGCCTGCCGATTCCTCCCGCCACCAGCCAGGTCGAATACATCGAAGTGGCGGCCTGATTATCCGCGCAGAAATACGCCGACAACAATCACCAGCATCGAGGCCATCGCCAGGAGAACCGCCATGGCCGCGACGAGTTTCGTAAATTGCTTGATCATTTTTGTCCTTTGCCGGATTTGACCCCGCAACAATAACAAAAATGACCTGTGCCTCTGGCAGCGAAAAACGCACATTTCCGCCCCATTTCGCAACCAGGCCAAAACGGCACGACCTTCTCGGCACGCTAACCGCTTAGCTCCAAAGAATAACCTTTTCTTGTTTTCCCGCCCCTACTAAACCAACTAGTCAGACTAGTCATGGAGGCAAAAATGCACCGGTGGTCCCTGCAAGACGCCAAAGCCAAATTCAGCGAAATGGTGCGCGAGGCGCAAGCAGACGGCCCGCAGGAAATCACCCTGCGCGGCGAACCGGTGGCGGTGGTGCTGTCCAGCGAGGAATACCGCCGCCTCGTCAGCCCCGCCAGCGCTTCGTCGACCTCATCCGCACCTCCCCGCTGATGGGCGCAGACCTGGACCTTGAGCGGGAACAGACGCCAACGCGGGAACTGGAGCTGTGAACTACCTGCTGGATACCAACGTGGTTTCCGAGCTGCGCAAAAAATCCCCCGACCCCCATGTGCTGGCCTGGTTCGAGAAAGCGGCGGACGAACGCCTCTACTTCAGCGTCCTCAGCGTGGGCGAAATCCGGCGCGGCATCGAGCGCCTGGACGACCCGACGCGAAAGCAGGCCCTGGCCTAATGGCTGGAAACGGAACTGCTCCCCTGGTTCGGCAGCCGCCTGCTGCCCGTCAACCTGGCCGTCGCCGAACGCTGGGGAAAACGCCTCGCCGCAGCGGGCCGCCCCCTGCCCTCCATCGACAGCCTGCTGGCCGCTACGGCCCTGGAGCATGGCTTGATCCTGGTAACCCGGAACGGGCAGGATTTCAACCTGCCCGGGGTGCGGGTGGAGAATCCATGGGGATAGGGTGCGTGCACCGACGGCGCACGTGGCAAGGCGCGCATTCCGATGAAAGCCGCCGGTGTTTCCGGGACAGCTCGGCCATAGGTTTATGCCCTGAACGCCATTACAATGGGCGCCTTGAAGTCCGTCCGGAATTTTGTGCATGTTGCGATTGACTGAAGTCAAACTCCCCCTGGGTCATCCAGAAAGCGCCATCGAGGCGGCCATTCTCCAGCGGCTGGGCATTCAGGCGAATGAACTGGTCGCTTACTCGATAACCCGCCGTGGTTATGACGCCCGCAAGCCGCGGGCCATCGTTTTTGTCTACACCCTGGATGTGGAGCTGAAAACCGAGGCGGCGGCGCTCGAACGGCTGCAGGGTGATCGGCACGTCTCCCTGGCGCCGGACACCCGCTACCGGTTCGTTGCCCAGGCGCCGAGCGGCCTGGCGGCGCGGCCGGTCGTGATCGGCATGGGGCCGGCCGGGCTGTTCGCCGGGCTGATCCTGGCGCAGATGGGGTTTCGCCCGATCATTCTGGAGCGCGGCAAAGCGGTGCGCGAGCGCACCAAGGACACGTTCGGCCTGTGGCGGGAAGGCAAGCTCGATCCCGAATCCAACGTGCAGTTCGGCGAAGGCGGCGCCGGCACCTTCTCCGACGGCAAGCTGCACAGCCAGATCAAGGACCCCAAGCATCACGGCAAAAAGGTGCTCACGGAATTCGTCAAAGCCGGCGCGCCCCCCGAAATCCTCTATGTCAGCAAGCCCCATATCGGCACCTTCCGGCTGGTGAGCATGGTGGAAAAAATGCGGGAAACCATCCAGGGGCTGGGCGGAGAGATCCGCTTCCAGAGCCGCGTGGCCGATCTCGACATCGACCACGGGCAGGTGCGCGGCGTGATCCTCGCCGACGGCGAACGCATCGCCGCCGGGCATGTGGTGCTGGCGGTGGGCCACAGCGCCCGCGACACGTTCCAGATGCTTTACGACCGGGGCGTTGAAATCGAGGCCAAGCCGTTTTCCATCGGCTTTCGCATCGAGCACCCGCAATCCCTCATCGACCGCTGCCGCTTCGGCAAGAATGCCGGCGACCCCTTGCTCGGCGCCGCCGATTACAAGCTGGTGCACCACTGCGCCAACGGCCGTTCGGTCTACAGTTTCTGCATGTGTCCGGGCGGACAGGTGGTGGCCGCCGCCTCGGAGCCGGGCTGCGTCGTGACCAACGGCATGAGCCAGTATTCCCGCAACGAACGCAACGCCAACAGCGGCATCGTCGTCGACATCTCACCGGCCGACTATCCCGGCCATCCCCTGGCGGGGATTGCGTTTCAGCGTCACTGGGAACGCCGCGCCTTCGAACTGGGGGGCGAAAACTACCAGGCACCGGCGCAACTGGTGGGCGATTTTCTCGCCGGCAAGCCCTCCACCGCCTTGGGCTCGGTGCTGCCGTCCTATACGCCCGGCGTGCACTTGTGCGACCTCAGCAGCGCCCTGCCGGATTACGCCATCGAGGCCATCCGCGAAGCGCTCCCGGCTTTCGAGAAGCAGATCAAGGGCTTCTCCATGCACGACGCGGTGCTGACCGGCGTCGAGACGCGCACCTCCTCCCCGGTGCGCATCACCCGCAAGGAGGATTTCCAGAGCGTGAATACCCGGGGACTCTATCCCACCGGCGAAGGCGCCGGCTATGCGGGGGGGATACTCTCCGCCGCCGTGGACGGCATCAAGGTGGCGGAGGCCGTGGCATTGAGCATGGTAAGGGATGCGGATGCGCCATCCGTCTAGGAATGGCCGGCGAATGAAATTACTCTCCGGCGAAGCCGGGGGCTTATTGGGGAGCACCTCAAAGACGCTGATAAAACCATGGGCCGCCCAGGGCGGCTACGAACACCCCTTCCCCCTTGACGGGGGAAGGTTGGGATGGGGGTGGGAAGCGGCAACGCGCCCCTGACACCGTTCCACCCCCACCCCTGCCCTCCCCCATCAAGGGGGAGGGGGAAAGGCGGTCATGCCACCATCGGCTGACATGACCGCCGCATAGGTCAAACCGTTCATCGAAATTGGTTTGGTGGGCGGGGTTAACCGAACTGCGCGATCTCCCCTGTCACTTATCTTCCCGATACTGCTTGAACACCAGCTTCGCGTCCCGCCCTGCCCGCTCCAGGGTGCACATGGAAGGGTCGTCGTCGTGGGGGCTGAAGTAGTCATTCGCTTGAGCGCGCATCACCAGCTTGATCGCCGCGTCGTCGGACAAGCCGTAGCGCTCGGTGATTTGGGTGGTGACTTCGTCCAGGTATTCTTCGTAGGTCATGGTTGGTTTCGCCAGCTTGGTGCTGGATATGCAATTCGGGTTCAGGGGTAAATGACGTGCCCTACGCTGACTATCACCTTAGGACCGAGGATTTGGTACGGAAACTGGGCTAGGTCAGGGCGACCTATCGATTACCTTATGTGGGCCGACACGGCGCAATATGGCAATATTGCCGTCAAGCTCAAACGAAATTTTATGACTATGGTTGCGCGTGGCGTGAATTGTATAAATATTTGGATTTCGATGCCCAGAAAGCTTCTCAAAACGAAGCCGTGAAGGCATAGGATTTTGCAGTAGTTCCCTCAATGCTTCTTTGACCGCATCCTGGATTTCGGGAGATAAACGCTTATAGTCAGCCTTAAAGCTGTCTTTACGATCAATCCCCCTGACTGGAGTTGGCCGCGTCAAGATTCCAACTCGGCGAAGAACTCGTCGAGCGTGGAAACATTATGAACTTTACCAGAGACGGCGGAGAGTTCGGCATCATGCTCGCTCACCGCCCAACGTAAGGTATTTAGGCCATTATGGAGATCGGCTGCTGCTGAAACAACTTCGGTATAAGCCTCTGCAACTCCATCTTCTTCTGTAAGTTCTTTAGCTGTGCGCGCAACATCCTGCTTCTCCAGAAGAAGTTTATAAAGTTCTTCAACCAATCCCTGCGCAGCATAAAGACGCTCATCAAGTTCACCGCTCTCATCAATCTTCTTTTCTGGAGCGTCTACTTTACTGATTGCAGCAGCCATCTCTTCCGCAAAGTCCGCATCTGCTTGGAGATGTTTTTGCATTCTTTTCAGGTTGGCGAGAGTGTCATCAATCGCGCGAAGAATATGGAGGTTCCGAACAGCATCATCTCGGACGCCTTGCCCAAATTCACATAACGGTTTATCGCGTTCGATCGCAGCGCGAACCATTTGATGCCCTCCTTGGCTTTCTGACTTACTACTTACAACGTCAATATAGACTATCGACGGGTACCGAAGTTTACTTTAGGTCTGAGTCAGCAGCAATGCCCCTACCAGCATTAAAAAGAGCATTAAAAGGGTCAGCTTCAAAATTCTTTCTTGCCCGGATTTTTGCATTTCGTTGCCTCGCTTGGAAAGGCCGAATGGACGCTATTCCTTCTTTCCTAAAGGCTTGACGTTCCCCGGCCGGAAAAACCCCGGCCAGAGGCGGTTTTCGTTGTCCAGGTAAACCAGCTCCATCTCCCGCAGGCCGCGCATATCCCGCTGGCGCGTCTTGTCGTTGCGCTTGAGGTAGAGGCTGCCGTACCACGGCGCTTGGCGGATTTCTTCGAGGGGCAGGGGGCGGCCCTTGTCGAGCAGCTGCGACACGATGGTGTACTGGCGGGCGTTGATGCGCTTTTCGTCCAGGGCGCGCCGGATCTGGCTTTCGTAGAGCAGCACGGCGATCAGGCGGTTGGCGCGGTCGTGCAGGGTGTTGATGGTTTGGCGCAAGCCGTCCAGGTGGAAGGCGACGAAGGCCTGGTTGGGGGCGTCCTGCTTCTTTTCCGCCGCTTTCCGGCAGGTGTTGAACAGGGTGAAATAGGCGTCGATGTTTTCCAGGTAGTAGCGGGCCAGGGCAAAGGGGGCGTAGCGATAGCCCGCCGCCTGCAACAGGGTGGCTTCGATGACCCGGCCGACGCGGCCGTTGCCATCCCAGAAGGGGTGGATGAGTTCGTAGTAAAGGTGCACCAGGGGCGCCCGGATCAGCACCGGAACGCCGTCGTCCTCCAGTTGCCGGTGCCAGTCCACCAGTGACTGCATCAGCAGGGAAACATCTTCGCCGAACTGGGGCGGCTTGTAGCGCCCGCCGTGGTTTTCGTCGCCGACGTAGGTGACGAGGTTCTTGGGGTTGTCGCGGAAGACGCCGGGCTGGTTGTGGGGGTGGGGCAGCTCGCGGGTGATGGCGGCGTGGATTTCGCGGATGAAGCCGAGGTCGAGGCGCCAGCCGGGGGTGTTGGCCGCCTGCTGCGCCTGGTCGTAGGCGGCCTTGAGGTTCAAGGCCCGGCGTTGCTCGATTTCCTGGGCCTGGGCCGGGTCGAGCTGCAGGGCGGCGGCGGTTTCCTCCTCGCTGAGGGTGCCGCCTTCGATGGTGTTGGTGCCGAAAATGCTGCTGACCACCACTTCCCGCTCAAGCTGGTTCGCCACCTGCGCCAGGGGGGAGGCGACGAAACGCTCATGGGCATCCTCGACCCGTTGCAGGGCGACCGCCAGCGCGGCCTGATCGGCCCCCATCTGAAAGATGAAGGAGCCGAAGCGCTGGGTTTCGATTCTCAGGGTGCCTTGGGGCAGAGTGGTCATGTCGCGATAAATGTCCGCAAGAATGTCCACCCATGATACGACAATATTATATTTACATCCAATGGCTTGGATAATTTTATGCGGATTGCTTGTCCGCAAAAATGTCCGGTCACGTGGCAAGGGGACCGCCATGGAGACCCCCTTCGGAATTAATTCCGGCCATTCGCCCTGAGGTATCGAAGGG
>DDYH01000014.1 GCA_002347615.1 Gallionellaceae bacterium UBA2239
ACAACTATCTTGACTTGCTCCGGCCCCCCACCGCTACAGCGACGACGAAATCGCCGCGGTCTACCGGGCCATCGCCGAGCGGCGGGACATCCGCCACTTCATCCCGGGCCGCCTTCCGGAGGGCCTGCTCGAACGGCTGATCGACGCCGCCAACCACGGCCCTTCGGTGGGATACATGCAGCCGTGGCGCTTCCTGCGCATCACCGCCGGCGATAGCCGCGAGACCCTGTGGCGCATCGTCGAAGCCGAGCGCCTGGCCACGGCGGAAGCGATGCCGTCGCGGACCGCCGAGTTCCTGAAATTGAAAGTGGAAGGCATCCGGGATGCCGCGGAGGTGCTGGTGGCCGCCCTCATGCCCGACCGGGAGCCCCACGTATTCGGCCGCCGCACCCTGCCCGAGATGGACCTGGCCTCCGTCGCCTGCGCCATCCAGAACATGTGGCTGCTGGCCAGGGCCGAGGGCATCGGCCTCGGCTGGGTATCCTTCTTCGACCCCGAGGCGGTGGCGAAACACTTGGCAATGCCCGCCGGCGCCCGCCCGGTGGCGATTCTGTGCCTCGGCCCGGTGGCGGAGTTTCCGCCTGCACCCCTGCTGGAAACCCAGGGGTGGGGAAAGCGCCTGCCGAGGGAAGAGGTCTTGTTCGAGGAGGTTTGGCCGGAAGGGGCCGGGGGTACACCAACGGCCTACTGACGGATCATTGCTAAGAGCGGAGCGACGAAGCCGACCTCAGTCCAGCGTGGCAAAGCTAGAGAAACAATTAATAAGTGTTTCGAGCTCCGGGTAATTGGGCCTCGCCGACTGAATGAGGGCTAAAGACCAAATAGGAGCATAGTCAGACGCTTGATAGAGGTCGTTTCCCGCATATAGTTCAATTGCTTGCTTGCAAGCTTGAACGGTTTGGGGTATGGGCTGATTGGCAATTCGCAGCAACATGGCCTCTAAGCATGGATCGGCTGGAACCAGAATTCCACTTTTTTTGCGCCGGAGGGCGTCACGTCGCTGTGTATCTGGTGGTACATCCGTTTCGATAAAGGCCACTCCCACGTCGTAGGCCTTTACTCTGAGCGTCCCCAGCAACGTATCAACTACGTTGTTGCCGCCTTTACCTCGGGCTTGTTTAACGTCCACCTTCGGACTGCATGTGTTACCTGAGCAGTAAAGTTGTCGTAGGTGTGACAGGAAGGCTAGGTCGCGCTTCCCTTCACACATAATCAATACGGTTCTTCTTACAGACCGTGGAGCTTTTCCCATGTCGCTAACCGCAATCTAGCCTTGCAATGCTTTTTCTTCGGCATCTAAGGGAGGGTAACTAATATCTATTTCCCGAGGTACTGCGCCATAAGCACCTGCTCGATAGCGGGCTGCGTGATTTTCCCGGCCTAAAATGCCTTGCATGTCCGATAGGCGCCACGCCTGACTCTTGCACTCTCTTTTCTCAACGAGAACGATTTGCCATTTATTCAGCACGTTCATCAGCCAGTCGGCATGAGATGTGAATACAAGTTGGGAATTTTTGGGATTTGTTTCAGGGGAAATAAAAAGGTCCAGAAGTACCTGAATCATTTCTGGATGTAAGTCGGATTCCAGCTCGTCAATGACTGCTACGCCGCCGGCTTCAAGCACCTGCAATAGGATGCTCAACTGAGAGAAAAGACCTATTGTGCCGCTAGACTCAGAGAACATGGCTAGCTTAGCTGTCTTGTCGCCCTGTTTGTGGACGAAAATCGCATCCCAGGTTTCTCTTTCAGTTCCATCGCTTTCTGTTACTTTCCGCGATTCTAGTTGCACATCTGTGAGGCCAAGGTCCCAGCGCTGAAGCAAGTCGACCATCTTCTGTTTGAGCGCATCCGATTTACGATAGGCTTCAACAGCATCCAGTGCTCCAAAAAAAGATGGCAACTTGAGGAAGGCAAAATCATTGTTCCGATAGCAACGAAAGTAGCTGGTCAGGCGAACTGCTACGGGTACTTCATGGCGAGCGAGCCACGAAATGAAAGATACCCTTTCGGGAAGGTTGTTTTTGTACCGTACACCCACGCCAACTATCGAATAGTCCGTACCGTTCCATTTTCGCTCGAATACACGGCTATAGAGTCGGCTTGTTTTGATAAACAAGGTTTCTGTAAGAACTCGTTCTTCAGTCGCTTCGATGTGATACCGGTATGTCTTGGAGACTATTTGGCTATGCTCCTCCCTATCGGGCACTTCAAACTGAATAGAAATTCTGGATGCCTTATCCTCAGCAAAGAAGTGTGCCTTGAATGGCAGCATTGCCTTTTCTTCCCGGCTGAAGGAGTTTGCAATGAAATCGGAAACTCTCGCCAATGCACGGATGAGGTTTGTTTTGCCCGAAGCATTCGCGCCAAAAATTCCGCAGACCTTATTCAGTCGAGTGCCGCCTGGGGTGGTCAGCGTGGTGTAGTCGTCTATTACCCTTCCAGGGGTAAAGTCGATTCGTGTTGTTTCCAAGAAGCTGTGGAAATTTTCCACTTCTATCCAATGCAGCATATCAGTCTCGTGTACTCGGACTAAAATTACAAAATAATGCATTTATGCCACGAGTACAACCACAATTTTGCCGTGGCTCAGGATTGCCTTGAGCCTCGTTGACTCAATGGAGAAATGAAAAAGGGCTTATTGCCCCCGTTGTGCGATTCGTCACGACCTCACGAGATGGACATTCAACTAGTGACGCGAAGGTATAGTAACGATTCCCTACCGCTTCCCCCGCACCCTTTCCAAATCCCCGCACACCTGTTCCGCCCCGTCCAGGATGCGGGGCGCGTGGCGGTTGATGATGTCGGGGTCGACGAAGAAGATATTGCCGGCGCGCACCGCCTTCATCCGCGGCCAGCGCTTCCAGTCGTCCAGCCAGGCGGGCCGGCGGCTGTCCATGCCGGCGGCGACGATGGCGTCGGGATCGGCGGCCAGCACCGCCTCCACCCCCACCGTGGGCGCCAGCACCGGCAGGTCGGCGAACACGTTGACGCCGCCGCACAAGCCCAGCACGTCGCTGATGAGGTGCTTGCCGTTCACCGTCACCATGGGCGAACCCCATATCTGGTAGAACACCCGCACCGGCGCCCGGCCTGCATAACGGCCCCGCAACCCGTCCAGCCGCTGGCGGAAGGCGCCGGCTGCCGCCGCTCCCTGTTTTTCCTTCCCGGCGAGAACCCCGAACCGCTCCAGGGTGGGCGGAATATCCTCCAGCCGCCGGGGTTCGCCGACGAACACCTTCATCCCCAGCTTCTCCAGCCGCTCCCGGATGCCCGCCGGGTTGCCCGACTGCCACATCACCACCAGGTCGGGCCGCAGGGCCGCCACCGCTTCCACGTCGATGGCGTCGTAGCTCCCCACCCGGGGCAGGCGCTTGGCCGCCGCCGGATAGTCGCTGAAATTCACCGCCCCCACCAGCTGGCTTCCCGCCCCCACGGCGTAGAGCAATTCGGTGACGCTGGGGGCCAGGCTGACGATGCGCTGGGCCGGGGCGGGCAGGACTACCTTGCGGCCCAGGTCGTCCTTGACGCTGACTTCGGCATGGGCGGCGAGCTGGGGCAACAGGGCCAGCAGGATTATTGGCCAAAAATATCGGTGGAATTTACCCTCTCCCCAACCCCTCCCCCGTCCCGCTGTGGTCGCCGCGCAGCGGCGGGCACCCGGCGAGGACACCCCTTGCGGGTGCAGGGGGAGGGGCTTTTGTTCCCCTCTCCCGCAGGCGGGGGAGGGGCTAGGGGTGGGGGAAGCCCCGGCCCGGATTATCTGCTTCGCCATCCCAGAACCTCCTCCAGTTTTTCCCAGTCCAGATGTTGTTCCGCCGCGTCCGCCAGGCGGCCGATGCCTTCCTCCCGCAGGGCGGCGTAGTCCGGCGCCGCCGCCTCCCTCAGCCCGGCCCAGCGCAGGAGGGCGTCGCAGGACGAGGGCAGGTCGAACAGGCCGTGGAGGCAGGTGCCCAGCACCTGCCCGTCCGCCGAGAGAGCGCCGTCGCTGCGCCCCTCCAGAGCAACCGCCGGGGAGTCCAGGGCCGGGCCGGCGCTCACCCCGGCGTGGATTTCGTAGCCCGCCACGGTCGCGCCGTCCAGGGCCAGCCGCCCTTCCACCCGGTGGAGCTGCTTGTCCGGGCGCAGCTCGGTTTCCATCTCCAGCCAGCCCAGCCCTGAGCTGCTGCCCGCCGGCCCTTCGATGCCCAGGGGGTCGTGAATCGCCTCCCCCAGCATCTGGAAGCCGCCGCAGATGCCCACCACCTTGCCGCCGAAGCGCAGGTGGCGGCGGATGGACTCCTCCCAGCCGTTGGCCCGCAGCCAGTCCAGGTCGGCGCGGACGTTCTTGCTCCCCGGCAGCACGATCAGGTCGGCGGTTGGAATGGCTTCTCCCTCGGCCACGAAGCGCAGGGCCACGGCGGGATGGTGGCGCAGGGGGTCGAAGTCGGTGTGGTTGCTGACATGGGGCAGCAGGGGCACCGCCACCTTGAACTTGTCCTCCGTCCACTCCCCGGCGGTCAGGGAAGCCAGGCCGTCCTCCGCTTCCAGGTGCAGGCCGTGGAGGTAGGGCAGCACCCCCAGCACCGGCTTGCCGGTGCGCCGTTCCAGCCAGTCCAGGCCCGGCTGCAGCAAGGCCAGATCGCCGCGAAAGCGGTTGATGACGAAGCCCTTCACCCGCGATTGCTCGGAAGGGGAAAGCAGCTCCAGGGTGCCCACCAGATGGGCGAACACCCCGCCCCGGTCGATGTCGGCCACCAGGATCACCGGGCAGTCCGCCGCCTCGGCGAAGCCCATGTTGGCGATGTCGTTCTGCCGCAGGTTGATTTCCGCCGGGCTGCCCGCCCCTTCCACCACCACGCAGTCGTAGCGCTCCGCCAGGCGCCGGTGGGAGGCCAGCACCGCCTCCAGCAGCCGGGGCTTGAGGGCGTGGTAGTCCACGGCGTCGAAATTGGCCAGGGCCCGGCCGTGGACGATCACCTGGGCGCCGGTGTCGCTGTTGGGTTTCAGCAGCACCGGATTCATGTCGCTGTGGGGCTCCAGGCCGCAGGCCCGGGCCTGCACCGCCTGGGCGCGGCCGATTTCGCCGCCGTCCACGGTGACCGCGCTGTTCAGCGCCATGTTCTGGGGCTTGAAGGGGGCCACCTTCAGCCCCCGGCGGTGGAGCACGCGGCAGATCGCCGTCACCAGGGCGCTTTTGCCCGCGTCGGAGGTGCAGCCCTGGACCATCAGGGTCCGGGCGCTCACGGCAGGCTCCCCAGGGCCGCTTCCAGCCGCCGCCAGTCCGCCGCCTCGCCGGGCAGGCCGAAGCGCAAAGCGGCGGGCTCATGGAAGCGGCGCACCCAGATGCCCTGCCGGGCGAGATGATCCTGAATGAACGTGGCTTGTGGCGTCGGCACCCACTGGAACAGGGCGCTGCCACCGGCCGGTTCCAGGCCGTGGCGCGCCAGCAGACCGGCAAGCCGGGCAGAGGCGTCGGCCAGGTGATGCCGTGCCGTTTCCTGCCAGGAAAAATCGGCCAGGGCCTGCCGCGCCGCCCAGCGGGCCGGGCCGGCCACCGCCCACGGCCCCAGGCGCGCTTCCAGCTGGCCCAAAAGCTCCGGCCAGGCCAGCACGAAGCCTACCCTGGCCCCGGCGAGGCCGAAGAACTTGCCCAGGGAACGCAACACCACCAAGCCCGGCGCGCCGGTCAGGGTCGCCAGACTGTGCTCCGGGGTGGCATCCATGAACGCCTCATCCACCACCAGCCAGCCGCCGCGCCCGGCAAGGCGCGCGCCCCAGCCTTCCAGGCGTTGCCGTGGAAAGCGCTCGCCGGTGGGATTGTTGGGGTTGGCCAGCAGCAGCACGTCCAGATCGTCCACCGCCCCGTCGATGGCCTCGCCAGCCAGGGCATCAACCCGGTGACCGGCACTTTCCCAGGCATGGGGGTGCTCGGCATAAGTGGGCGCCAACAGGCCTACCCTGCCCGGCGGGCGCAGGCGGGGCAGGGCCTGGATCGCCGCCTGGCTGCCCGCCACCGGCAGGAGACGGGGGGCGCCGTAATACTCCCTCGCCGCCGCCATCAAGCCGTCTTCCGCTTCCGGCAGGCGCTGCCAGCATTCCGCCGGCACGGGGGGCACCGGCCAGCCGAAGGGGTTGATGCCGGTGGAGAGGTCGAGCCAGCCTTCCGGCGGGATGCCGTAGCGGGCCGCAACGTCGAGAATCCGCCCGCCGTGCTCAAGCATGGGCCCACCCCAGCAACAGGAATACCGCCAGCCACAGCCCCACGCCCCGCTTCACCAGCGTCACCGCCCGGCCGATGTCCGCGGCGCCTGCCTCATTTCCTTCTCCCAGCAGGGGGCGCTGTTCCAGGTGGCCGTGGTAGACGGCCGGCCCGCCCAGGCGCACGCCGAGAGCGCCCGCCCCGGCGGCCATCACCGGCCCGGCGTTGGGGCTGTCCCAGGCAGGGGCCTGGCTGCGCCAGCAGCGCCAGGCGGCCGCAGACTTGCCGAGCAGCAGGTAGGTCAGCGCCGTGAGGCGGGCGGGAATCCAGTTCAAGCCATCGTCCAGGCGGGCCGCCGCCCAGCCGAAACGCAGGTAGCGCTCGTTCTTGTAGCCCCACATGGCGTCCAGGGTGTTGGCCAGACGGAAGGCCACCGCGCCGGGGGCACCGGCGACGAAAAACCAGAACAGGGCGCCGAATACGGCGTCGTTGCCGTTCTCCAGCACCGATTCCACCCCTGCCCGGCTCACTCCGGCGGCATCCAGTTGCGAAGGGTCGCGGCTGACGATGCGGCCCACCTGTTCCCGCGCCAGAACCCAATCGCCCTGCTCCAGGGCCCGGCGCACCGCCATGGCGTGCTGCTCCAGGCTCGCCGCCCCGAGAGTCAGATAAAGCAGCAGCGCCTCCCCCGCCCAGGCGTAGGGGCCAAGAAGCTGCACGCCCCCGGCAAGCAGCAACGCAGGGGGTGCCACCGCCAGGACCACGGCCAACCCGCCCCGCAGACGGGAAGCGCCGTACAACCTCCCCTCGACCCAGCCCGCCCAGCGGCCGAAGCCCACCAGCGGATGCCAGCGGCGGGGTTCCTTCAGCCCTTGGTCGAGCAGGACGGCGAGCAGAGTGACGGCGGCGGAAATCATGGCTGGAAGGCTAAGGCCACCAGGATGGCCGCTTCGGTCAATTCCACCGCCGCCCCCAGCACGTCGCCGGTGACGCCCCCCAGGCGCTCTCGGGCGGAACGAAGGACCAGGGCGAACACCACCACGGCGGCCAGCATCGCGTTCCAGCCGCCAAGGGCCAGGACGGCGGCCAGAATGACGGCCAGCAGCAGCATCGCGCTCCGGCGCGGCAGCGCCTGGGCCATGGCCTCCCCCAGGCCGCCGGGCCGGGCGTAGGGAGCGGCGAGCAAGAGAGCGGGCAGCGCGGCGCGGCCCAGCAGGGGCGCCAACAACAAAGCGGAAAAGGGCGCAGCCTTGACCAGGGCGGCCAGGGCGGCGAACTTCAGCAGCAGGGCCAGCACCACCGCCGCCACGCCGATGGGGCCGCTGGCGGGATCCTTCATGATCGCCAGGGTTTTTTCCCGCTCGCCGTGCCCCCCCACCCAGGCGTCGGCGCAGTCGGCCAGGCCGTCCAGGTGCAGGCCGCCGGTGAGCAGCACCCAGGCGGCCGCCAGCAGCGCGCCCTGCAACAGGGGATCGGCAGGAGCCAGCAACGCCTGAAACCCAGCCAGCAGGGCGCCGAGCAGCAGCCCCACGGCCGGGAAGAAAAGCACCGCCCGGCCCCAGTCCCGGGGCGCGATGCCGGCCAGGGCCGGCGCCGGCAGCCGGGTGAGGAACTGGAGGGCGAGGAAGAAGGGCTTCACCCCGCGCTCCCGTTGAGGAACACCAGTTGCGGCAAGGCTTGTTCGCCCTCCCCTTCCACCCGGACGCGGGACAGGGAGGCGAAGGGCACATGGAGACGGAACAGGTTGGGCAGGGGAATCCCCAGCACCTGGGCCAGCACCAGGCGGATGACGCCGCCGTGGCACACCAGCAGCACCCGGCGCCCCGCGTGGTTCGCCAATAGCTCTTGCCAGCCTTCCGCCACCCGGTCCCGGACCGCCGTCAGGCTTTCCCCTTCGGGCGGGGAATAGGCCACCGGGTCGCGCCAGAAGTTCTCCAGCCGGGCGGCGTCCAGCTGGGCCACTTCCGCCGGGGTTTTGCCCTCCCAGGCGCCGAAGCCCATTTCCTTGAAGCGGTCGTCGACGGCCAAAGGCAGGCCGTGGCGGGCAGCCAGTTCGGCGGCGAACTCGGCGCAGCGCTTGAGGGGGGAAGCCACCACCGCGTCCCAGTGGCAGGCATCTCCCGCCGCAGCGCGCATCTGGTCCCAGCCGGTTGCGCTCAGGGGGTCGTCGAGCCAACCGCGGAACTTGACCCCACCACGGGGTTCGCCGTGGCGCATCAAATCGACCAAACAGGCATGAGCATCATGCCTGTTTCCCCCACCCCTGCCCTCCCCCGCCTGCGGGAGAGGGGGATGAAGGGTCGCTTCGCGACTTTCGTTAGAACTGTCAGCCATGGCTCTTTTCCGCCACCCCGGCCTCGCCGAAGGTGGCCATCTTGCCGTGGAGGGCGCAGGCCAGGCGCAGCAGGGGCAGCGCCACGGCGGCGCCGCTGCCTTCCCCCAGGCGCAGGCCGAGGTCCACCAGGGGGCGGGCATTCAGGGCGTCCATCAGCCTGGCGTGGCCGGGTTCGGCGGAAGCGTGGCCGTAGAAAAACCAGTCGGCCGCCTCGGGCCGGATGCGCAGGGCGACCAGGGCGGCGGTGGAGGCGATGAAGCCGTCCACCAGCACCGGCAGGCCGGCCTGGGCGCAGGAGAGGTAGGCGCCGCACAGGGCGGCGATCTCGAAGCCCCCCACGTGGCGCAGCACGTCCAGGGGGGACGACAGGGCGGCTTGATGCAAGGCGAGGGACTCCCGGATCACCCGGGCCTTGTCGCGCACCCCGGCGGCATCGAGGCCGGTGCCGGGGCCGGCCAGGGCCTCCGGCTCCAGGCCCAGGAGGGCGCAGGCCACGGCGGTGGCGGCGGTGGTGTTGGCGATGCCCATTTCGCCGCCGATGAACAGCTGGGCCTTGGCGTCCAATGCCCGCTGCACGGCAGCCTGGCCGGCCTGGAGGGCGGCGGCCAGTTGGGCGCTATCCATGGCCGGGCCGCGGCGGAAGTTGGCCGTGCCCATGGCCGCCTTCTGGACCACCACGTTGGGGAGGGGCGGCAGTTCCGCCACGCTGCCCACGTCCACCACCTCCAGCTCGGCCCCCTGCTCCTGCGCCAGCACGCTGACGGCCGCGCCGCCGCGGGCGAAGTTGAGGATCATCTGGCCGGTGACGGCCTGGGGGAAGGCCGACACCCCTTCCGCCGCCACCCCGTGGTCGGCGGCGAAGACGGCGATGCGCACCCGCTCCAGTTCGGGCTTCTCCCGCCCCTGCATCCCCGCCAGGCGGACGGCGATGTCCTCCAGCAGGCCGAGGGAGCCGGGGGGCTTGGTGAGCTGGCCCTGGCGGGCATGGGCCGCTTCCGTGGCAACTTGGTCGAGGGGTTTTGCCGGCGCAGCCAGCCATTCGGGAGTCATAGGGGATTTCCTTTCATCACCAGGGGCAGCCCTGCCGCCACGAACACCACCCGGTCGCACGCCCGCGCCAATTCCTGGTGCAGGCGGCCGGCCTCGTCGACGAAGCGGCGGGAAAGCTCGCCCAGGGGCACGACCCCCAGGCCCACCTCATTGCTCACCAGGAGAACGCGGCCGGGCAGGGCAGGCAGGGTTTCCAGCAGGGCGGCCCGCTCCCGCTGGAAGATTTCCTCGTCGCCAAGCACATTCGCCAGCCACAGGGTCAGGCAGTCCACCAGCAGGCAGCGGTCGGGGGCGGCGTGCCGCTTCAGGCAGTTTGCCAGTTCCACCGGCTCCTCCGCCAGGGCCCAGGCGGCGGGGCGGCGGGAGCGATGGTGGGCGATGCGCTCGGCCATTTCGGCGTCCCCGGCGGTGGCGGTGGCGACGTAGGTCACGCCCCGGCCGGACGCTTCGGCCAGCCGTTCCGCCAGGGCGCTCTTGCCGGAGCGGGCGCCGCCGAGAATCAGCGTCTTCACCGTTTGGCCCCCCATTGCCGGCGTTTGGCCGCCAGCTGCTCCAGGCCCTGCAGCAGCACCGGGGCGGGGTGGAGGAACTGGGCGCCGTCCAGCAACACCAGCTTGACCCCCATCTGGCTCAGGGCGACGTTGCAGGAAGGCGTTTCCTTGCGCTCGAAGACGAAGATCACCGCCGGCCGGTATTTCCCCACGGCGGCCCGCAGTTCCCTCAGCTCGCCGTCGGCGGAGAAATGGATGATTTCCTTTTCGCCCCCCACCACCCGGAAGCCGGCGGCGCTGAACAGGTCCCCCAGCCAGGAGCGGCGGCCGAAGGAATAGGGGCTGCCGTTGCAGGCGGAGAGCAGGAGGGCGCGGGTGCCGTGGCCTTCCGCCGCCGCGGCCCCCTCGCGCCAGGCGCGGGCAAAAGCCTCGGCGCGCTGCTTGGCGTCGGGCAGGCCGGCGGCTTCGCCGATCCGGCGCAGGTTCTCCTCCACCTGGGCCATGCTCTGGAAGCCGTGCAGGCGCAGGGCCTTCGCCCCGGGGGGAGTGGCCTCGCGCCACGCCTTCTCGGCGGTCCAGTCGGAGGTCAGCAGCAGGTCCGGCTTCAGGGCGGCGATGGCGGCCGGGTCCGGGTCCATCACCCCGCCGGTATGGGGCAAGTTCAGGGTGTCGTAGCGGCTGACCCCGACGATGCAGGATTCCAGGCCAAGCCATTGCAAGGTGTGGGTGATGTAGGGGGACTGGCTGACGATGCGGGGGCAGTCCGCCCACGCCGGGGAGGACAGCGACAGCAGAAGCAAGGCCCATAGTCGTTGTTTCATTCCTGGCCCCTTTAGGGAAGTGCTGAAGAAATCCGTTCGTGCTGAGGTATCGAAGCACGAACACTCTACAGAACAATAAGTTGTCGTTCACCCTTCGATACCTCAGGGTGAACGGCCTGAATTAATCAGCGCCCCTTTAGCGCGGCTGGTAGTTCAGGCTGACGAACAGGTTGGCCCCCGGGGTGTTGTAGCCGGGGATGAGCTCATAATACTTGTCGAACAGGTTGTTGACCCGCGCCCGCACCGTCCAGTCGCCGCCCAGGGCTCGGCTGGCGGTGAGGTTGACCAGGCCGTAGCCCCCCATGCGCTGGGTGTTGGCGTCGTCGTCGTAGCGTTCGGAGGACAGCAGCCATTCGCCCCCCAGTTCCCACCCTCCGACGCGCTTGCCCAGGGCCAGGGCGGCGTGGTTTTTGGCGCGGTGGACCAGGAGGTGACCGCTGGCCCGGTCGATGGGCTCCTGCGCGTCCCAGTTCGCCCGCACCCGGTAGCCGCCCACCTGGCCCTGGTAGGACAGGCTGAGGCCCTTCAGGCTGGCCTGCTGGATCTGGCTGATGGTGTAGGTGGGGGCCGGGTAGGTGATGAGGTCGGTCACCTGGTTGTCGAAGTACACCGCGCTGACGTGGTGCAGGCCCCGGTCGTAGTGGAGGGCGATTTCCTTGTTGTGGGCCTTTTCCGGCCGCAGGTTGGGATTGCTGAAGCCGGGGAAGTAGAGGTTGTTGAAGGTGGGCGCCTTGAACGCCGTGCTCACGCTGGCGGAGGCCCGCCACTCGGGGGTGAACTGGTAGCCGTAGCCGGCGTAGCCCGTGGCGTGGGCGCCGAACTGGGAATTGTCGTCGTTGCGGGCGTTGAACTGGAAGCTGTGGTCGCCCCGGCGCCCCTGGTAGCCGGCGAAGAACGATTGGACGGTGCGGCTTTTGACGGTGTAGTCGGTGGTGCTCTCCACCGTCTGCTCCAGGTACTCCGCCCCCAGCAGCAGGGAATCCGGCCCCAGGGCGATGTCGTTCTGCCAGCTGAACTGGCTCTGGTCGGTGTTGAACACCGTCTTGTTGGGGGCGTAGTCGTTGTAGTGGTCGCCCCCCACCCCGAGGCGGACGGTGCTGTGCCAGTTGGGGCCGAGGCGGTTCTTGCTGTAGACGTCGAAGGCGCTGAGGGTCTGGTCGTTGTAGTAGTCCGTGGCGGTGGTGAAGCCGTCGTAATGCCCCCGGCCATAGCTGCCGAACAGATTGGCCCCGATTTCGTGGCCCTCCCCCAGGGCGCGGGCCAGCTTGAGGGACAGGTTGGTGTTGCGGTAGCCGTCGGCATCCCGGTTCTGGTTGGCATACCGGCTGTTGCGCTCCGAATAGGCGGAAAGATTGTCGCTCTCTTCGTGTCCCACCTGGGCGCTGAAGCGGGTTCCGTTCACTTCCCCGCCGTAGCCGCCGCTGAGGGTCCGGGTATTGTAGGCGCCGACCCCCAGGGTGAGGTTCGGCCGCGGCTTGCCCGTGCCGCCCTTGGTGAAAATCTGGATCACGCCGCCGATGGCTTCCGAGCCGTAGAGGTGGCTGGCGGGGCCGCGGAGGATTTCGATGCGCTCGATCTGGTCGAGGGGAATGTTCTCAAGAGAGGTCGTCCCCGTGGTAGCGGAGCCGATGCGCATGCCGTCCAGCAACACCAGGGTATGGGTGCTGTTGGCACCGCGCAGATACACCGCGGAGGGCGTTCCCTTGCCACCGCTACTGGCGATTTCCACCCCCGGCTGGGATTGCAGCAGTTCCACCAGGGTGGACTGGCCGGCGGCCTTGATCTGCTCGGCGGAAATCACCGTCACGTCCCCCAACAGGTTCTGCAAGGATTGCGGAGTGCGGGTGGCAGTCACCACCACGTCGCCCAGTTGGTAGGTCGGCAGATCGTCGGCGAAAGCGCCGTGGATCAGGGCCAGGGAAGCCAGGCCCAGCTTGAGGGAGTGTTTCATTTTCGGGTTCCATGTCGCGGCATGCATCCCCGCATGCCGTAGTCGTCAACAATGGAAATACCCGGAATGGCGTCCTCGCCATGCTGGCTTACCGTCGCCCCGCGGTATTTCCGCTCCCGTTCCAGGCCGGTATCCGGGCTCACAAGGCTTGACGCATCGCCTTCCCACGGCTGAGTGCCGCAGTGGCTTGATGATGCGCCCACACTTGCTTACCGTTGCGGGGGCAGCACCGGCTTCGCGCTCCGACTGGAGCACTCACCGGTTTCCCGTTTAACCTCCTTGCCGAAGGGCAAGGGGGCACCTAAAACGAAGTTTCAGTGCAGGC
>DDYH01000053.1 GCA_002347615.1 Gallionellaceae bacterium UBA2239
ACCCCGCCTCCTACCCGATTGGCGGCCGCGCTGGGATTACGGACTAGGTATCCTCTTCGCCCGCGCGCATTTCCAGGGCTTGTTCGTAGAGGTGGTTCTTCTTCTGCCCGGTAATCTCCGCCGCCAGCTTCACCGCCTGTTTTAGCGGCAGTTCCAGCAGCAGCACCTGCAGTATGCGCAGTGCCTCGGCTTCCTCGGCCTCACCTTCTTCACCGGTATAGGCTTCCACCACCAGCACGAATTCGCCCTTCTGGCGATGGGCATCCCCCTCCAGCCAGGGGCGGGCTTCTTCCAGGCGGCAGGTGTGGAGGGTTTCGAACAGCTTGGTCAGTTCCCGGGCGAAGGTCACTTCACGTTCCGGGCCGAAGGCGGCCGCCAAGTCATCGACGCATTCCAGGATGCGGTGGGGGGCTTCGTAAAAAATCAGCGTGTAGGGCAGGTGGGCCAGGGGCTGCAGGGCTTTGCGGCGGGCCGCCGGTTTGGCGGGCAGGAAGCCATAGAACAGATAATGCGCACTATCCGTGCCGGCGGCCGAAACGGCGGCGGTGGCGGCGGAGGGGCCGGGGATGGGCGTGACGCGGAAACCCCGCTGCCGGGCGATCTTGACCAGGTGGCTGCCAGGGTCGCTGATGGCAGGCGTACCGGCATCGCTGATGAGGGCGATGGATTTTCCCTCCCCGAGGCGGGCCAGGAGTTTTTCCGTGACAGCACGTTCATTATGTTCGTGGAGGGCGGTCAACTGAGTGGCGATGCCGTAGTGCTGCAGCAGATGAGCCGAGTTGCGGGTATCCTCCGCCGCGATGATGTCGACGGACTTCAGCACATCCAGGGCGCGCAGGGTGATATCCCGCAAATTTCCAATAGGCGTGGCGACCACATATAATGAACCGGTTTCCATAACGGGTTGTGAATCGGGATGCAACGTTGGCTTTCCTTGTTGTCGGTCGTGGCGCTTATGCTCGCCGGGTTGAGTCATGGCTACGCTGAAGAGGGGGCCGATGGGAAAAAGCCGGTTCCATCGACCCCGGAAATTCTAACCCAAAAGAACGGTGTTCCGGGGCGCCGCGCATGCCTGATCCTGCCCCTGCAATCGGACAGTTTCGCCAAACTGGCGGAGCCGGTGCGGGACGGCTTTCTCGCCGCCCGAAGCAACGATGGCGAGGCGGCGATTGCCGTCCAGGTTTATGGGACCGGGGACGCCCCGGAGGACGCCCTTACCGCCTACCGTCAGGCGCTGGCTGACGAATGCAACGCCGTTGTCGGGCCTTTGACGCGCAATGCCGTAACGGCCCTCGCCAAAAGCGAGTTGGTCGCCGTTCCCACCCTGGCGCTGAACATGCCGGAAACCGACGCCAAGGAATGGCCCAAGCAGCTATACGCCTTCGGCATCCAAGTGGAGGCGGAGGCCCGCCAAGCGGCCCGCTACGCCTACGGCGAAGGGAAAAGGCGGGCGATGACCGTCTCGGCGCCGACTCCCTTGTCCAAGCGGATGGAGCAATCCTTCGTCGAAGAATGGAACGCCCTGGGCGGCGTGGTCGCGGGCGATGTGGCATTGCCGGCGGGCAAGCAGATTTACCCCGGCTTGCGGGAGGAGATTGCCGCCGGCCAGCCGGACCTGGTTTTTCTAGCCCTGGACGGAGGGCGGGCCCGGCAGGCGCGTCCGTATATCGGCAATGGTACGCCGGTCTACGCCACCTCCCAGGTATACGGTTCCCGGGATGGGGTTCAGCGCAACGTGGACCTCAATGGCGTGCGCTTCGTGGATATGCCCTGGCTGCTTCAGCCGGACCATCCGGCGGTGATGGTCTACACCCGGCCGGAGGGCATCCATACCCTGGATATGGAGCGGATGTACGCCCTGGGGATCGACGCCTACCGTATCGTCAATATTTTGTTGTCCACCGCCTTCAAGGACGGTGCCGTTCTCGATGGGGTCACGGGGCGGGTGACCCTCGGTGCCAACCGGCTATTTGCCCGGGCGCTCCCCCTGGCCGAATTCAAGCAGGGGGAACCCCTGCCGGTGGCCCAGGCCAAGGCGGAGTGAAGCAGGACGGCGCCCGGGCCGAGGCGTTGGCGGCGGCCTTCCTGGAGCGCCACGGCTTGCGCGTGGAGGAAAGGAACTACCGTTGCCGCCAAGGGGAAATCGACCTGGTGTGCCGGGACGGCCCCACCCTGGTGTTCGTGGAGGTGCGCCTGCGGCGGGGCGGCGGGTTCGGCGGGGCGGCGGAGAGCATCACCTCCCGGAAACGGCATCGGGTCACGCTGGCGGCCCAGCATTATCTGGCCAAGCTGGGAAAACTGCCCCCCTGCCGTTTTGATGCGGTTTTATTGAGCGGCATGGACTTCGAGGCGATCGAGTGGATTCGCGACGCCTTCACCGCCTGAACGGCCGGTTTCTGCGGCCGCCCCAAAACGCTACAATCCTGGTTTCTTAACGAGAGTGCCTACGATGGACCTGGTTGCCCGAGTCAGCCACAATTTTACCGAGAGCGCGGACCTCAAGCTCCAGGCCCTGGATGTCCTGGCTGAGCCCATTGCCGCCGCCGCAGAGCATATGGTGCAGTGCCTGCTGTCCGACGGCAAGATACTGAGTTGCGGCAACGGCGGATCCGCCGCCGATGCCCAGCATTTTTCCGCCGAGCTGCTGAACCGCTTCGAGATGGAACGCCCGGCCCTGGCCGCCATGGCTCTGACCACGGATTCCTCCACCCTGACCTCCATCGCCAATGATTACGCCTTCGAGCAGGTGTTCTCCAAGCAGGTGCTGGCCCTGGGGCAGGCCGGGGACGTGCTGCTGGCGATCTCCACCAGCGGCAACTCCCCCAATGTAGTCCGGGCCATTCGCGCTGCCCACGAGCGGGAAATGACGGTGGTGGCCCTCACCGGCAAGGGTGGCGGGCAGATGGGGGAACTTCTCCAGGATGGCGACATCCATCTTTGCGCGCCCGGAGAGCGTACGGCACGGATACAGGAAATCCACCTGTTGACCATCCACTGCCTGTGCGACGCCATCGATTGCTTACTTATGGGAGTGGAATAATGCGTTTCAATATCCTGATGCTGACTTTGTTGCTGATTCCCGCCCTGCAGGCCTGCGCTCCCGTGGTAGCGGGCGGCGCCGTGGCGGGCGGAGTGGTGGTGGCCACCGACCGCCGCACGTCCGGTACCTATGTGGAAGACCAGGGCATCGACCTCAAGGCGGCCAACCGCATTTCCGACAAGTTCGGGGACAAGGTGCACGTCAACGTCAACACCTTCAACCGCAACGTGCTGGTCACCGGCGAGGCCCCCAGCGAGGAGGACAAGCAGGAAGTGGAGCGCATCGTGCGCGGCATTCCCAACGTCCGAGGGGTGGTGAACGAGGTGGCGGTGGCTGGCGCCACGTCTCTCACGTCACGCAGCAACGACACCTTCATCACCTCCAAGGTGAAGGCCCGCTTCCTGGAGGCCAATAAATTCCAGACCGTCCACGTCAAGGTGGTGACCGAAAACGGCGTGGTCTACCTCCTGGGCATGGTGAGCCGCCAGGAGGCTGCCGATGCCACCGACTTGGCCAGCACCACCAGCGGGGTGAAGAAAGTGGTCAAGCTGTTCGAATATCTGGACTAGGGCCCATCGTGACGTATTTCCCGCCGGATTTCGAACGCAAAATCTGCACGCTGGGCTCGCTGCCCGCCCGAGTGGCCGAACTGTCCCGACCCCTGGTATTCACCAACGGCTGCTTCGACATCCTGCACCGGGGCCATGCCACCTACCTAGCCCAAGCCCGGGCGTTGGGGGCCAGCCTGGTGGTGGGGGTCAACAGCGACGCATCGGTGAAGCGCCTGGGCAAAGGGGACGACCGGCCGGTGAACTGCCTGGAAGACCGGATGGCGTTGCTGGCGGCCTTGGCCAGCGTCGACCTGGTGGCCAGTTTCGACCAGGACACGCCCATGCAACTGATTCTGGCCTGCCGGCCGGATATCCTGGTGAAGGGGGGCGACTGGCCGGTGGAGGCCATCGTCGGCGCCAAGGAAGTGCTGGGCTGGGGAGGGAAGGTGCATTCCATCCCTTTCCTGTTCGAGCGTTCCACCACCTCCACCCTGTCCAAGATACGTGGCACCTGCTGAAGCCTCGTTGCAGTTCTTTTCCCTTCCATGCTATCCGCCGATTTCCTTTCCCGCCTGACGTCGTTGCTTCCCCCCGGCGCTCTGCTGACCGACCCGGCGGAGTGCTACGCCTACGGCTACGACAACAGCCGCAAGGTGTTCCCGCCCGACGCGGTAGCGCTGCCGGTGGAGGCGGCCCAGGTGCAGGCGTTGGTGGCCCTGTGCAATGAATGCCAGGTGCCCCTCACCCCCCGGGGACGAGGCACCGGCACCGCCGGAGGAAGCCTGCCGGAGCGGGGCGGGGTGGTGCTCTCCCTGGAGCGGATGCGGCGCATCCTGGCGGTGGACCCGGCCAACCGGGTGATGGTGGTGGAGCCGGGCGTGCTCAACCAGGAAGTCCAGGACGCCGCCCGGGGGCACGGTTTCTTCTGGCCCCCCGACCCCTCCAGCAGCGCCTACTGCACCGTGGGCGGCAACTTGGCAACCTGCGCCGCCGGCCCCCACGCGGTGAAGTACGGCGTTAGCCGGGACCACGTGCTGGGGCTGACGGCGGTCACGGGGAAAGGCGAAATCATTCGGACGGGGTGCTACACCACCAAGGGGGTGGTGGGTTACGACCTCACGCGCTTGCTGGTGGGGTCGGAAGGCACCCTGGCGGTGATCGTCGAGGCGACCCTCAAACTGACTCCCCTGCCCCCGAAAACCGGCGGGCTGACCGCCCATTACCGGGATGCCAAGAGCTGCGCGGAGGCCATCGTGGCCATCATGGGGCAGCCCCACGTTCCCAGCGCCTTGGAGTTCATGGACAACGCCGCCCTGGACCTGATCCGGTGCCGCCAGCCGGAACTGATTCCGGCGGATACCCGGGCCATGCTGATGATCGAGGTGGATGGCTCGGCGGCAGCGGTGGCCGAGGCGGCGGAAGCCATTCTCCGGGCCTGCCGCAATTCGGGCCTGATCGGAGCGCGGCGCGAAGCCGATAGCGCGGCCCTATGGGCGGCCCGCAAGGCCTTGTCCCCCTTGCTGCGGGACATCGCGCCGAAGAAAATCAACGAAGATGTGGTGGTGCCGGTTTCCCGGCTGCCCGAACTGCTGCAGGGCCTGGCAGAACTGAGTGCCCGCTATCGCGTTGCCAACGTGAATTTCGGCCACGCCGGCAACGGCAACCTCCACGTCAACCTGCTGGTGAATCCCGACGACCGGGATGAAATGGGTCGGGCGGAAGCCTGCCTGGGAGAGGTGTTCGATCAGGTGCTGCATCTGGGCGGTACCCTGTCCGGAGAGCATGGCGTCGGCAGCGAGAAGCGACCCTTCGTGCCGCGGGAGATCGACGCCGTCACCCTGGGGGTGATGAAGGAAATCAAACAGGTGTTCGATCCCCGGGATATCCTCAACCCGGGAAAAATCTTCCCGGGCGCTTAGCCCCTACTTTTCGCATTCCACCGCCTTGACGGCGGCGGCGGGGAATTGCGGCTTCAGCTTCACCACCGCTTCCATGGTGGCGTCGTCCCCGCGGTTGATGCGCAACAGAGCCTGACCGGTGTCGTGCTTGCGGGCACCGGCCACGGCCGAGCGTACCCCCTTTGCCTGGAGGGCGGCGAGGTGGCGCTTGGCGCCGTCCTCGTTGCTGAATACGCCGAGGGAAATGGCATTCTTCCAACGGGAGCTGTCCTGGAGGATGTAGCCCTCCTCGATGCCCAGCGCCCGCACTTCCCCCAGCTTTTTCTGCGCGTCCTCGCGGGTTCGCAGGGGCGGGATGTAGACCCAGAAGTTGCCGCTGTTTTCCTCCTGACGCTGTACCGTTACCTGCTCCGGCGCCACGGGGAGTCTTTCCAGGGCGCGGCGGGCCGGTTCCAATTGGGCCTCGGTGAATAAGCCCCATTCCAGGCAGACCGCCGGCTTCGTGGGAATGGGGGCCGGCGCTGGCTCTGCCGGTGCTTCGGCTAGCAGCTTCAACTGGTCGCCGTTCAGCGGGGCGTGGGCCTGCAAGGGTTCCCCCTGGGAGGGAACGGCGAAGCGGGTATAGGCGAAGAAGAAGCCGTTGGCGAAGAGCAGCAGGAGCACGAGCCACTTCAGGACGGGGGCGGTGGGCGTGTTCTTCATGGGTGGGCCATCCTTATCAATCCTTCGAGTACGAGGTTCTCCACGTGCCGGGCATGGGGCGGCAGCAGGGGCAGCAGCAGAGGGGCGTCGCCCCCGCTGGCCAGGCAGCGGGGCGCCCGCCCAGCCTGCACCTCAAGCTGGCGCAACATGCGCTCCACCGCCCCCCCAAGGGCCTGGAGGGCACCGCTGTGCAGGGCGTCGGCGGTGTTGTCGGGGAAAGGGGCGAAGCGGCCCTCCTGTAGTTCGAGGGCTGCGGTGTTTTCCGCCAGGGCCCGCTGCATGAGCCGCAGGCCGGGAACGATGATCCCGCCGAGAAAGCATCCATCGGCATCGAGGGCGTCGGCGGTGAGGGCGGTGCCGGCGCAGACCACCAGGCACGGCCCCTTTTCCAGGCTGCGGGCGCCGATCAGGGCGGCCCAGCGGTCGCTTCCCAATTGGCCGGGCCGGCGATAGCCGTTTTTGACCCCGCCTCGTTCGGCCTGGGCGCTTGCCCAGGACACATCTCCGCAGAGAGGGGCAAGAGCCTGGTGCAGACTATGCCGGGTTTCCTCTCCTGCGACGTTGGACACCATCGCCTTGTTCGGCCGGGGAATATCCCTCCAGGCCCGGCCAAGGGCGGCGGTATCGCCGGCAGCGACGGCGCCGGCGGCCACCCACGCGTCGCCATCGTGGAGGCCCCATTTGATGCGGCTGTTGCCCGCATCCACGGCGAGGATCACGCCCCACCCCGCAGGCTGACTTCACCGGAAGCGAAGCGGCGGGGTCCCTGGCTGGTTTCCACCAGCAAAGCACCGTC
Source organism: Gallionellaceae bacterium UBA2239 (assembly GCA_002347615.1). GTDB lineage: Bacteria > Pseudomonadota > Gammaproteobacteria > Burkholderiales > UBA9220 > UBA2239. The sequence goes on from DDYH01000053.1 coordinate 6,988, forward strand.
GTCCGCGATGCCCATGGCCCGACCTTCCCAGTGGGAGCCATCCGGCATGGACAGTCTCACCGGCTTGTCGTGGAAGGCATGGTGGCGCAGCCATTCGTCCCGCAGGGCGGCGAAGCCCTGGTTTTCGAACGCCTCCAGCACGTCGCCCAAGTGGAGCAGGACCGAAGCCAGGACACGGTTGCGGTCGAAGGGGCGGCCGGTGATGGCGCCCAGGTCGGTGACGGGCTGGTCCACCTGTTGCCGCAGCAAGTCGGGAACCTCCAGGTTGAGGCCGATGCCGATGACCGCGGCGCTGGGGCCAAGGGCGTCTCCCTGCAATTCAATCAGAATGCCGGCCAGTTTCCGATCGTGGTGGAGAAGGTCGTTGGGCCATTTCAGGGCGATGCCTGAGGCCCCTTCGGTGTGCAGCGCCCGCACCAGAGCGACGCCTACCGCCAGGCTGAGTCCGTAAAGGGCGGCGACGCCCTGATCGAAGCGCCACAGGAGGGAAAAGGTCAGGCTCCCGCCGAGGGAGGAGCGCCAGCGCTTGCCCTGGCGGCCACGGCCGGCCCCCTGGGTTTCCGCCAGGAGGCAGGTGCGGTGGGCGGCCCCTTCCTGGGCCTGTTTCATCAGCAGGGTGTTGGTGGACGGCAGGTGGTCGTGGATGTCCAGGGCAAAATCCGCCGCCTTTGCTCCCAGGGCAGCGGTGATGCGTTCCCCGTCCAGCCACTGGATGGGGCGGGGCAGCCGGTAGCCTCGCCCGCGAATGCGCTGGAGGCTGAGGCCCGTCTCTTCCAGGGCCTCCAGGGCCTGCCAGATGCTGGTGCGGGATACGCCCAGGCGATGGGCCAACGCTTCCCCCGATTGGAAGGTATCATGGGAAAGCAGGCGTAAAATGGAAAAAGTGAGCGGTTTCACAGGGTAGCGCGGTGGACGTGTGCTGCGAATCTTAACATAGGCGGGAAAGCGGAAACTATGGCCAGGTTGGGGATCGGAATGGGGTGGGTGCTGGCGCTGGTGCTGGCGGGGTGCATGCAGAAAACGGCACCCGTGGCCCAGTGTGCGGACCCGGTGCGGGGGTGCCGGCTGGAATGGGACGGCAAGGCGGCCGACGTCCGCTTCCTGTCCGTGCCGGGCACCTTGAAGCCCTTCGGCCTCCAGGTCGCAGTTCCTCCCGCCAAGGCGGTATCCGCCACTTTCGCCATGCGCGACATGGACATGGGGGAGAACCGCTATCGCCTGGTCTTGGGGCCGGACGGCGTATGGCGTGCCGATGTCATCCTGCCGGTGTGCGTTTCCGGGCGGGCGGATTGGGTGATGGTCCTGGAGGTGGACGGCGGCCGGGTGGAAATGCCTTTCGCCACCGGGGGCTAAGCCTAGTCCTTCGGTGTTTCCTCGTCTACCGGGGTGGCATCGGGCACCCGGTACGCTTCCGACGCCCATTGGCCGAGATCGATCAGTTTGCAACGCTCCGAACAGAAGGGGCGGAAGGGGTTGTTCCGAGTCCAGGGATGGGACTTGCCGCAAATGGGGCAGGTGACCAGGGGAGGAGTTGCGTCAGGCTTCACGGCGGGAACTTGTTACAGGCTGCACAGGGTGAGGTCGAACTTGATGTCCTGTTCGCAGGTCTTGGTGCGGGAGGTGTCGCCGAAAGTGACGAAGCGGATGTTGATGGCGTACTTGTTGGCGCTGACTTCGGGGATGCAGGGGAGTTCCTGGTCCAGGCGGATGCGTAGCATCTGCACCACCTTGCCCGACAACATCTGCTGGAAGGAGCCCTGGGCGGCCACTTGGCGGCCGGTTTTGCCGCTGTCCCGCAGCAGGCGCAGGACGATGATCAGTCCGTCGTGGATCGGCTGCATCGGCGCCATCCATGCGGTGAGGTTCTGACGCCGGGTTTCCGCCGGCAAGTGCAGCCAATAGTGGTAGGAGGGCAGGTCGAACTCGCAAGAGCCGCCAGGAATGCAGGCCCGCTGCTTGATGCCCATCAGCCACTCGTCTTCCCGCAGATGCTGGCCGAAGCGGCCGCTCATTTCCAGGATACGTTCGCAGGTCTTGCGGATATTGGCCAGGAGTTCGTCCAGGGCGTCCTCGGAAATCGCCGGGTTGTGGCGCAAGCCGTCCAGCATGACCTTCTGGCGTTCCAGTTCCTGCAGCAGATCGGATTTAAGGTCGGCCCGGCCGGAAACTTCGAGGATTTCGAACAGGGCCAGCAGGGCCACATGATGGTCCAAAGCCTCGGTGCGGCCGGAAAAGAACGCGACCTTTGCGAAGAGGTCCTCCAGCCGCAGAAGGGTTCTTACCCGTTCGTTGAGGGGGTGGTCGTAAATGATCACTGTCCGTGTCCGGCTTGGAAAAGGCTATTCTGAATCAATGCGATGTTTTTGACAAACGCTGCTTGCTTTCTCCCGCCGCCAGTTCCAGGAAGCGCCGGTGGAGGAAGGCTACCTGTTCCTTCAGTTCTTCCAGGCTGCCGTCGTTGTGCAGCACGGCGTCCGCCCGGCGCAGGCGGGTTTCCCTCGTCACCTGTTGGGCCATGATGGCCCGCACCTCGTCCCGGCTGAGGCCGCTGCGTTCCATGGTGCGCGTTATCTGCGTTTCCTCGGCGCAGTCCACGACCACCACCTGTTGCGCCAGTTTCCGGTAGGATGCGCCGGATTCAAACAGCAGGGGAACCGCCACTACCGCGTAGGGAGCCCTCTGGCGGGCGATTTCCGCCTCCGCTTCCCGGCGGATGAGGGGGTGGAGGATGGCTTCCAGCCCGGCCTTGGCGGTGGGGTCCGAAAAGACGCGGCGGCGAAGCGCTCCCCGGTCCAGGCTGCCGTCGGGGAGCAGGTATTCGGGGCCCAGGCGGGAGGCGATTTCCTGCAGCGCCCGGGCACCGGGCAGGGTAAGGCGATGGGCGATTTCGTCGGTGTCCACTATCCCGGCGCCCAGTTCGGCAAAGAGCTTCGTTGCGCTGCTCTTCCCGCATCCGATGCCGCCGGTGAGGGCGACTACGAAACCCATGTTCAGAAAAACCCCAGGTAGGCCCGGGTCAGTTCCGTTCCCCAGAACAGGGCGATCACCCCCCCGCCGGCGAGGTAGGGACCGAAGGGAATGGGAACGTCACGGCCGCGGCGGGCGAACACCATCAGGGCGATGCCCACGGCCGCCCCCACCAGGGAGGAGAGCAGGATGGCCAAAGGCAGCATCTGCCAACCCAGCCAGGCGCCGATGGCGGCCAATAGCTTGAAGTCGCCGTAGCCCATGCCCTCCTTGCCGGTGGCGAGCTTGAACAGCCAGTAGACCGACCACAGCGCCAGATAGCCGACGACGGCGCCCATCAGGGCGGCGGGGAGGGGGGCGAAGGTGCCGCCCAGGTTGACCAGCAGCCCGCCCCAGATCAGGGGTTGGGTCAGGCTGTCGGGCAGCAGCTGGGTGTCCAGGTCGATGAAGGTCAGGGCAATCAGGGTCCAGCAGAATGCCAGGGCGGCCAGGGCCTGGGGGCCGAAGCCGAAATGCCAGGCAGCGTAGCCACTCACCAGGCCGGTGAAGGACTCCACCACCGGATAGCGGGGGCTGATGGAGTGGCTGCAGTGCCTGCAGCGGCCCTTCAGCCAGACATAGCTCAGGATCGGGATGTTTTCCCAGGCGGCGATGGGGTGTCCGCAGGCGGGGCAAGCGGAGCGGGGGACGACCAGGTTGTAGGGGGCGGTTTCGGCGGCGGGGGCCTCCCCGCGCAATTCGGCGCATTGGGCCTGCCACTCCCGCTCCATCATTTTCGGCAGGCGGTGGACCACCACGTTCAAGAAGCTGCCCACCATCAGGCCCACCACCGTGGCGACGGCAACGAACGCCGCCGGCGTCGACTGGAAAAGTTCGATGACAGTCATAGGGGCGCTTAGCCGACCGCTTCGCCCATCTTGAAGATCGGCAGGTACATGGCCACCACCAGGCCGCCGATCAAGGTTCCCAGGACCACCATAATCACGGGCTCCATCAGGCTCGACAGGGCGTCCACCGCGTCGTCCACTTCGGCCTCGAAGAAGTCGGCCACTTTGGACAGCATGGCGTCCAGGGCGCCGGATTCCTCACCGATGGCCACCATCTGGATCACCATGTTGGGAAACAGCTCGGTGTTCTGCATGGCGACGGTGAGGCTGGTGCCGGTGGAGACTTCGCTCTGGATTTTCTTGGTGGCGTTGTAGTAAATAATATTGCCGGCCGCGCCCGCCACGGAATCCAGGGCATCCACCAGGGGTACGCCAGCGGCGAACATGGTGGACAGGGTGCGGGTCCAGCGGGCGGTGGCGGATTTCTCCAGGATGGGGCCGAAGATCGGCAGCCGCAGGGAGAGGCGCTGCATGGTTTCCTGCATCTTCTTCGACCGCTTCAGGGTGTAGAAGAATGCGTAGAAGCTGCCGAAAATGCCACCGAAAATGGCGTACCAGTATTTAACGAAGAAATCCGAGATTCCCATAATGATCAGGGTGGGGGCCGGCAGGTCGGCACCGAAGCTGGAGAACAGCTCCTTGAACGCCGGGACCACGAAAATCATGATCACCGCAGTGATGATGAAGGCTACCACGATCACCGCAATGGGGTAGGTCATGGCCGATTTGATCTTGCCCTTGATGGCGAGGATCTTTTCCTTGTAGGTGGCCAGGCGGTCCAGCACCGTGTCCAGAATACCCGCCTGCTCGCCGGCGTTGATCAGGTTGCAGAACAGGGCGTCGAAATAGAGGGGGTGCTTCTTGAACGCCTGGGACAGGCTGCTGCCGGTCTGGACCTCGTTCTTGATATCCATCAGCAGGCGGGCGACGGCCGGGTTGCTGTGCCCCTTGCCCACGATGTCGAAGGCCTGCAGCAGGGGCACGCCGGACTTCATCATGGTGGCGAGCTGGCGCGTGAACAGGGTGACGTCTTTCTCGGTGATTTTCCCCCCTCGGCCGCTGCCGCCTTTCTTGACCTTGAGGGGCGTGATGCCCTGGCGGCGCAGCATGACCTTGACCGCTGCTTCACCCGGGGCGCGCATTTCGCCCTTGAGTTTCTTGCTTTTCTTGTCGGTGCCTTCCCACAGGAAAAGGATTTCTTTCGTGGCTTTGCCTTTCGCTTCCGCGGCCATGATGCCCTCGATTATTCGTTGGTGACGGCTTCCACTTCCTCCAGGGAAGTGAGCCCTTGCTTGACTTTCAGCAGCCCGGACTGGCGAAGGTCCCGCACCCCTTCGCGGCGGGCTTGATCGGCGATGTCATGGGCCGTGCCGTTCTTCATGATGATGCGGCTCATCTCGTCGGTAATCGGCATCACCTGGTAAATGCCCACCCGGCCCTTGTAGCCGGTGCCTTTGCACAGGTCGCAGCCGCCTTCCTTATGGGTATACGGTTTCCAGGAACCGTCCAGGTCCGCTTCGGCGAAGCCGGCACGCAACAATGCCTCCCGGGGAATATCCGCCGGCACTTTGCATTTGCACAGGCGGCGCGCCAGGCGCTGGGCGGTGATCAGGATCACCGCGGAGGCGATGTTGAACGGCGCTACCCCCATGTTCATCATGCGCGTGAGGGTGCCTGGGGCGTCGTTGGTGTGGAGGGTGGACAGCACCATGTGACCGGTCTGGGCGGCCTTGATGGCGATGTCGGCGGTCTCCAGGTCCCGGATTTCGCCCACCATGATGATGTCCGGGTCTTGGCGCAGAAAGGATTTCAACGCGGCGGCGAAAGAGAGGCCGGCCTTTTCGTTGACGTTCACCTGGTTGATGCCGGCCAGGTTGATTTCCGCCGGGTCCTCGGCGGTGGAAATGTTGATCCCCGGTTCGTTGAGAATGTTGAGGCAGGTGTAGAGGGACACCGTCTTGCCGCTGCCCGTTGGGCCGGTCACCAAAACCATGCCGTAGGGGCGCTTGATGGCGCTAAGCAGCGCCTCTTTCTGATCCGGCTCGTAGCCCAGGGCTTCGATGCCCAGGGTGGCGCTGGAGGGATCGAGAATACGCATCACGATTTTCTCCCCCCACAGGGTGGGAAGGGAGCTGACGCGGAAGTCGATGGCCCGGTTCTTGGACAGTACCAGCTTCATCCGCCCGTCCTGGGGGACGCGCTTCTCGGCGATATCCATTTTGGAGATCACCTTGATGCGGGAAGCGATTTTCTCTTTGATCGCGAGAGGAGGTTGGCCCACTTCGTAAAGGATCCCGTCCATGCGGTAGCGGATACGGTAGAACTTCTCGAAAGGCTCGAAATGGATGTCCGAGGCCCCGGCGTTGATGGCGTCCAGCAGGACTTTCTGGATATATTTCACCACCGGCGCATCGTCGATTTCGGTGTCCACCTCGGTTTCTTTTTTCGCCTGGGCTTCCTCGTCGGTGAATTCCAGGTCGACATCTTCCCCGGCCAGGTTTTGCAGGGTGGTGTCGGCGGCCTCCACCAGCTTGCCCAGGATTTTTCCCAGCTTGTCGTCCTCCACCACGATGGGGTCCACCGCCAGGCTGGTTTTGAACTTGATGGCGTCCAGGGCGTGCTGGTTGGTGGGGTCGGAGGTGGCGACGAATACCCGGTTGCCCCGCTGGTAGAGAGGGATGATGCGGTGGGTCTGGATCAGCTTGGGATCGAGGAGGGCGGTGTGGATGTGTTCCAGGTCGAAGGTATCCAGGTCCAGCAGGGGATAGCCGAAGGTGTGGGCGGTGAATTCGGCCAGGTCCAGGGCTTTGATCTTGTGGCTCTGGATGGCCTGAGTCACGAAGCTGCTGCCGCTGCCTTTGGCCTGCTCCTGAATGGCCTCGGCGTCGGCTTCCGCCATCAGTCCCTGCTGTACCAGGGAATAGGCCAGCCCCGTCATTTGGGTGGAGTTTGCCGCCATGTTGTTCTTCCGGGTTTCCGAGAAACCTGCCAAATCAGGTCAAATAATGCATGTAACACGCGATCTTGTAAAGGAAGAGCGGGGTTTACCGGCTGCCGGTGTGGGGAAAAACAAGCACCGTCTTCACCGCCCGATCCTGGGTTTGAAGAATTTCCAGGGCCTGGTCGCCGATTTTGAGGCTGGTGCCGCTTTCCGGGATGTCCTCCAGATGCTCGAGAATCAGCCCGTTCAGGGTTTTCGGCCCGGAAAGGGGGAAGTCCAGTCCCAGCTTGCGGTTCAGGTCCCGCAACAGCGCGCCCCCGTCCACCACCCAACTGCCATCGGGTTGCTGCACGTAGCTGGATGCGAAAGCGGGGGAGTGGGTGGTGAATTCCCCCACGATTTCCTCCAGGATGTCTTCCATGCTCACCAGTCCCAGCAGTTCGCCGTACTCGTCCACCACCAGGCCAACGCGGCGCTGGTTCTCCTGGAAGAACTGGATCTGGGAGAACAGGGGGGTGCCGCTGGGAATGAAATACGGTTCGCGGATGATCTTGCGCAGTTCCTCCAGGGTGAAATCCTCGCTCTGGGTGACGTGCAGCACTTTGCGCACGTGGAGGACGCCGACGATGTTGTCCAGGGTGCCTTCGCACACCGGCAGCCGCGTGTGGTAGCAGGTGGAAATCTGGTGCAGGATCTGCTCCAGGGGGTCGGTCAGGTCGATGGCCTCGATTTGGCTGCGGGGCGTCATGACGTCGTCCACGGTGCTCTTTTCCAGATCGAAGATGTTGAGCAGCACGCTCTGGTGTTTTTCTGGAATGAAGCCGCCGGCTTCCAGCACCACGCTGCGCAATTCCTCCATGCTCAGGTTGGCCTGGAGGTTCTCCGGGGGCTTGATGCGGGCCAATGCCAGCAGGCCGCGGACGAAAAGGTTGACGAACCACACGGCGGGATAGAACAGCTTGAGCATCGGCGCCAGCAGGTAGCCGGCGGGAAAGGCGATGCGCTCCGGATAGGTGGCGCCCAATACCTTGGGGGTGACTTCGCTGAACACCAGGATAAGGAAGGTCACTGCCAGGGTGCCGGCGGTGAGCATCAACTCGTTGCTGCCGAACAGGCGAATGGTGATGAGGGTGACCAGGGCGGCAGACGCGGCATTGAGCAGGTTGTTTCCCAGCAGGACCACGCCCAGCAGCTTATCGGTTTTGTCAAGGAGGGTGGCGGTGAGCTTGGCGCCCCGATGGCCTTCCCGCACCAGGTGTTTCAGGCGATAACGGTTAAGGGCCATCATGCTGGTTTCGGCGGCGGAGAAAAAGCCGGACGCCACCAGCAGCACTGCCAAAGCGGCCAGCAGCAGGCTTATGGGGATGTCTTCCAAAGCGGGTTATTCCCTTGAGTTGTCGGGTTTAATTCTTGTGGCGGGGTCCGGGCTTGTCAAGCGCGGCCGAGGACGACTTCCAGCACGAATTTGCTGCCCAGGTAGCCCAGCAACAGCAGGGCGAAGCCGGCCAGGGTCCAGCGGATGGCGGTTCGGCCGCGCCAGCCGTAGACGTGGCGGCCCACCAGCAGGCCGGCGAAGGCGGCCCAGGAAATGACGGCGAATATCGTCTTGTGGCTGAGCTGGAGCGGCTTGCCGAACAGCTCCTCGGAAAACAGGATGCCGCTGCCCAAGGTCAGGGTCAGCAGGGCGAAGCCGGCGCCGATGATCTGGAACAGGAGGTGTTCCATGGTCAGCAGCGGCGGCATGCCGACGAAGGTGGCCAGCAGGGTCTTCTCGTGCAGGCGCTTTTCCACCAGCGCCATCAGCAGGGCGTGGAGGGCGGCAATGGAAAGCAGGCTGTAGGCCAGCATGGAAATCGCCAGGTGCAGCTTGAACAGGGGCAGGCTGGAATGGGGCAGCAAGTGGGGGGAGGGCAGGAAGGCCGGCAACAGGGCGCTGACCGCCGCCAAGGGCAGGGCCAGGGCCAGCATGGCCTCCATCCGGTAGCGCAGGTTCACCAGCCAGTAGGTGGCCACGATCAGCCAGGCGATGGCGGAAATGGCGTTGCTGATACCGAAGTCCAGCCCGAAAGGCGAAAAGACCGAGGCTTGCAACAGGAGCCCGTGGCCGGCCAAGGGCGGAAGAACGGCCAAGCTGCGCAGGGCTTGGGCGGACTTGTCCGTAACGGCAGTGCCGCCGTAGCTGCCGGCGTGCCAGGTCCGGCGCCAGAAATAGGCTCCCAGCCCGGCGTAGAGCAGGGCCACTGCGAAATAGGGAATCATGCCTTCCATGTAGTAAAATCCAGGACTTTTGAAAAGTTTACACTAGAACCGTCCCCGAAAACATGCGCCGCCGGGGCGATTCTGGGCAGACAGTAGGAGTTTGGGCAGACCGATGTTCGACAACCTCACCCAGCGCCTTTCCGGCGTCATCAAGAATCTCCGCGGCCAGGCCCGCCTGACCGAAGCCAACATCCAGGACGCCCTGCGGGAAGTGCGCATGGCCCTGCTGGAGGCCGACGTGGCCCTGCCGGTGGTCAAGGATTTCATCGCCCACGTCAAGGACCGGGCCCTGGGCCAGGACGTGCTGGCCAGCCTCACTCCCGGCCAGGCGGTGATCAAGGTGGTCCACGACGAACTGGCGGCCCTGATGGGCGGGGAAAACGCCCAGCTCAACCTGGCCGCCGTTCCGCCGGCGGTAATCCTGATGGCCGGCCTGCAAGGTTCCGGCAAAACCACCAGTTCCGCCAAGCTGGCCAAGCTCCTCAAGGAGCGCTCCAAGAAAAAGGTGCTGCTGGCCAGCTGCGACGTCTACCGTCCGGCCGCCATGGACCAGCTCAAGGCCCTGGCCCAGCAGATCGGCGCCGAGTATTTCGCCGCCGATCCATCGCAAAAGCCCCTGGATATCGCCCGCGGCGCCGTGGACCACGCCCGCCGCCAGTTCTTCGACGTGCTGATCGTCGACACCGCCGGCCGCCTGGGCATCGACCAGGAGATGATGGACGAGATCAAGGCCCTCCATGCCGAAGTGAAGCCCGTCGAAACCCTGTTCGTGGTGGACGCCATGCAGGGCCAGGACGCGGTGAACACCGCCCGCGCCTTTTCCGAAGCCCTGCCCCTGACCGGCGTGGTGCTCACCAAGCTGGACGGCGACGCCCGGGGCGGCGCGGCCCTGTCGGTGCGCCACGTCACCGGCCAGCCGATCAAGTTCGCCGGCGTGTCGGAAAAACCCGACGGCCTGGAACCCTTCTATCCCGACCGCATGGCGTCCCGCATCCTCGGCATGGGGGACGTGCTGTCCCTGATCGAGGAAGCCCAGCGGGGGGTGGACCAGGTCGAGGCCGAAAAGCTGGCGAAGAAGATCAAGTCCGGCAAGAACTTCGACCTGGAGGACTTCAAGGCCCAGTTGCAGCAGATGCAGAAAATGGGCGGCGTCGGCGCTCTGCTGGACAAGCTCCCCGGCCAGGCGGGCCAGGGGGCGGTGGACACCGCCGCCGGCGACAAGGCGGTGCGCCGCCTGGAAGGCATCATCAACTCCATGACCCCCACCGAGCGGCGCAAGCCGGAGCTCATCAAGGCCTCCCGCAAGCGGCGCATCGCCGCCGGCGCCGGGGTGCAGGTGCAGGAAGTGAACCGCCTGCTCAATCAGTTCGAGCAGACCCAGAAAATGATGAAAACCTTCGCCAAAGGCGGCATGGGCAAGATGATGCGCGCCATGAAGGGGATGATGCCCGGTATGGGGTAAAAACTACTGCGCGGCCGTGATCCGGAGTTGGGCGGTGCTCGGAAAACGGAGTTTCAGCGTAGGGTAACCTTTAGGTTGGCCGGAGCTAATCCTCATGTACTTTGAGTACATTCCGGTTCCTGCGCTCCGTCCGCCTCCGGCTGAGCGTGGTTGTTGCCGCTTTAGCGGCATTACAACCACGGCCTGCCCCTTGCGGGCTGACGGCCGCTCGCTACGTTTTTAAACGGCCCGGAGGTTTCCCTTGCCAATCCTTTGCTTTTTCCCGTAAAATCCCGCACTTTTCCTTTTTGGGTAATAGGTCCAGCTATGGTAGTTATTCGTCTCGCCCGTGGCGGCGCCAAGAAGCGTCCGTTCTACAACATCGTGGTGGCGGATTCCCGCAACCGTCGTGACGGCCGCTTCATCGAGCGCGTCGGCTTCTACAATCCGGTCGCCGGTGAAAAGCAGGAAGGCCTGCGCATCGACCAGGAACGCCTCGCCTACTGGCAGGGCCATGGTGCCCAGATGTCCGACACCGTTGCCAGACTGGTGAAGCAAGCCGGTAAAGTTGCTGCCGCCTAAGGATTTGGTGGTGATGGGGCACGTGTCGGGCCCCTTCGGCGTACGCGGGTGGGTGAAAATCCATGTTTATACCGAAGCAATCGACAGCCTGTTCGACTACCCGGTGTGGTGGTTGGGCCGGGAAGGCAGCTGGAAGGAATACCGCCGGCTGGATGGCGAAGTCCACAGCAAAGGGCCGGTGGCCCTGCTGGAAGGCGTGGCCGACCGTGACGCCACCCTGGCCCTGAAGGGCCTCCAGGTGGCGGTGCCCCGCAGCGAAATGCCGGAAGCCGAGGCCGATTCCTATTACTGGAACGACCTCATCGGCCTCAAGGTGGTGAACCTGCAGGGGGAAACCCTGGGCACGGTGGACAGCCTGTTCGAAACCGGCGCCAACGACGTGTTGCGGGTGCTGGACGGGGAGGTGGAACGCCTGATTCCCTTCGTCGGCCACTACGTGCAGGACGTGGACCTCAAGGCGGGCGTGGTGAAAGTGGACTGGGGCGTGGATTACTGATGGCGCCCCGTTTCGACGTGGTCACCCTGTTTCCGCCCATGTTCGAGGCCCTGACCCGCCACGGCATCACCCGGCGGGCGGCGGAGGAAGGCTTGTACAGCCTCCACCTGTGGAATCCGCGGGACTTCACCACGGACAATTACCGCACGGTGGACGACCGGCCTTACGGCGGCGGGCCGGGCATGGTGATGCTGGCCGAGCCTCTGGACAAAGCCATCGCCGCCGCCCGGCAGCAACAGGCGGAAGCGGGGGTGGCCAAGCCCAAGGTGGTTTATCTCTCCCCCCAGGGGCGGATGCTGAACCACGAGGTGGTGATGGAGCTGGCCCGGGAGCCGGGACTGATTTTTCTGGCCGGCCGCTACGAAGGCATCGACGAGCGGCTGCTGCAGAGCCAGGTGGACGAGGAAATCTCCATCGGCGATTACGTGCTCTCCGGCGGCGAATTGGCGGCGATGGTGGTGATCGACGCCATCGTGCGGCACCTGCCGGGGGCGTTGGGCGACGCGGATTCCGCGACCCAGGATTCATTTGTAAACGGCCTGTTGGATTACCCCCACTACACCAGGCCGGAAGTGTACCAGGGGGAAGCGGTCCCGCCGGTCCTGATGTCCGGCAACCATGCCCATATCGACCGCTGGCGCCTCAAGCAGGCGTTGGGCAGAACCTGGCGGCGCCGACCGGATTTATTGGCGGCGCGGCCTTTGACAAAAGAGGAGTCCGGGCTTCTGGCCGAGTACCAGAAGGAACAGGGCGACCAAAACTAAGGAGCTGTAAACATGGATCTGATTCAGAAGCTGGAACAGGAAGAAATCGCCCGCCTGGGCAAAACCCTCCCCGACTTCGCCCCCGGCGACACCGTGGTGGTGCAGGTGAAGGTTAAGGAAGGCACCCGCGAGCGTCTCCAGGCCTATGAAGGCGTGGTGATCGCCAAGCGTAACCGTGGTCTCAACTCCGCCTTCACCGTGCGCAAGATTTCCGCCGGCGAGGGCGTGGAACGCACCTTCCAGACCTATTCCCCCCTGGTGGCCAGTCTTGAAGTGAAGCGCCGCGGCGACGTGCGCCGCGCCAAGCTGTACTACTTGCGCCAGCGTTCCGGCAAGTCCGCCCGCATCAAGGAAAAGCTCACCAAGAAGGAAGCGCCCGCCAAGGCCTGATCGGCCTGACGGTGGCGCCGGAAAAGGCGGACGCGGGAAACCGCGCCCGCCTTTTCTTTTGCGCCGCCTTCCCGCTAGAATGATTCACCGCTTCTGATTGGGTGGTATTGATGAAGACCTGCCACGCCCGCCTCAAAACGCCCTTCGCCGTCCTTGGCATCGTAACCACCGACCGGGCCGTCACCGGCATCGACTTCCTGCCCTTGAACACGCCGGAACTGGCGCCCCGGACGCCCCTGGCGGCGGAAGCCTGCCGCCAGTTGCAGGCCTACCTCAGCGATCCGTCCTTTTCCTTCGACCTTCCCCTGGAAACCGGGGGCACCGAGTTCCAGCGCCGGGCATGGCGGGCGATGCAGGCCATTCCGCCGGGCCGGGCGAAAAGCTACGGCGAACTGGCCGAGGAACTCCATTCCGCTCCCCGCGCCGTGGGCCAGGCCTGCGGCGCCAATCCCCTGCCGGTGGTGATCCCCTGCCACCGGGTGGTGGCGAAAGCCGGGCTGGGGGGCTTCGCCCACGCCGTTTCCGGCGACTTTCTCGACTACAAGCGCTGGCTCCTGGACCATGAAGGCTACCGACCTGGCGCTGCTTGACGAGTTCTGCGACGCCCTGTGGCTGGAGGACGGCCTGGCGCGGAACACCCTGGACAGCTACCGCGGCGACCTGCGGCATTTCGCCGACTGGCTGGAGCAGCAGCAAGGCAGGGCGCTCCAGGAGGCGGGGCAGGGCGACGTGGCCCAATACCTGTCCCACCGCCTGAGCGTTTCCCGCACCAAGGCCAGCACCGCCGGCCGCGAGCTGTCCTCCCTCAAGCGGCTCTACCAGTGGCTCCTGCGCCAGGGGCGGATGGACGCCGATCCCACCCTGAAAATCGCCAGCCCCAAGCTGCCCCGCCGCCTGCCCGACAGCCTGTCCGAAGCCGAGGTGGAAGCCCTGCTGGCCGCCCCCTCGGAGGGCGAGCCCCGCACCCTGCGGGACCGGGCGATGCTGGAAACCCTCTATGCCACCGGCCTGCGGGTGTCGGAACTGGTGGGCCTGCCCCTGGCCGGAGTCAGCCTGGAAATGGGGGTGGTGCGGGTGCTGGGCAAGGGCAGCAAGGAGCGCCTGGTGCCCCTGGGGGAAGTGGCGGTGGACCTGCTCCAGCGCTATCTACGCGAAGCCCGGCCGGCGCTGCTCAATGGCAAGGTGTCCGATACCCTGTTCGTCACCGCCCGGGGCGAGGGGATGACCCGCCAGGCCTTCTGGTACCTGATCAAGCGCTACGCGGCCAACGCCGGCATCGCCAAGCACTTGTCCCCCCACACCCTGCGCCACGCCTTTGCCACCCACCTGCTCAACCACGGCGCCGATCTGCGGGTGGTGCAGATGCTGCTGGGCCACGCCGACATCTCCACCACCCAGATTTACACCCACGTGGCGCGGGAACGGCTGAAATCCCTCCATGCGCGGCATCATCCGCGGGGGTGAGGTGTGCTAATCTTGCGCCGATAAGGAACACGGAGGACAGGCATGGCAAAAGTATTGGTTCCCCTGGCCCAGGGGTGCGAGGAAATCGAGGCGGTGACCATCATCGACATCCTGCGCCGGGCCGGGATCGAGGTGGTGGCGGCGGGGTTGGCGGAAGGTCCGGTGAAAGCCAGCCGGGGCGTGATGCTGGTGCCGGATGCGACCCTGGATGACGCGCTGAAGCAGGATTTCGACCTGATCGCGCTGCCGGGCGGGATGCCGGGCATGACCCACCTGAAGAACGATCCCCGTATTCTGGGCCTGCTCAAGGCCATGGCGGAGGCGGGCAAGTACACCACCGCCATCTGCGCCTCCCCGGCGGTGCTGGCGGAGGCCGGGCTGCTCAAAGGCAAGCGGGCCACCAGTTACCCCGGGTTTCTCGACAACGTGCCGGAGGTGGCGCAGGATAGCGCGCCGGTGGTGCGGGACGGCAAGGTGGTTACCTCCCGGGGGCCGGGGACGGCGATGGATTTCGCCCTGGAACTGGTGGAGATACTGGCCGGAAAGCCGAAACGGGACGAGGTGGAAGCCGCCCTGCAACGGCCGGGAAAATACTGATGCGCAAATCCCTCGCCCTCCTGTCCGCCGCGTTTCTCGCGGGCTGTGCCGCCACCGGTGGCGGGCCCACGACGCCGCCGACAACGGGAGGGGTCGAATATCGCCAGCCGGAGGCGGCGTCGGAATCCAAGTTCGCCAAGACCGTGAACAAGCCCCTGGACGCGGCGTGGAGGGCGCTTTCCGCCGGGGTGGAGAAGTCCCCCTTCCTGCTGCAAAACGCCAATGTCCAGGGCAACTCCATGACCCTGCGCTTCAGCGGCGACCCGGAGCCCTACGTGGATTGCGGCCGCATCGTGTCCGAGGCCAAGAACGCCAAGGGCAAGCGGAAATACGATTTCCCCGCTTCCTCGGCCCGGCAGCAATACGAGATCGTCGGCCAGAAGGGGCTCTACGCGGTGGACCGGAGGATGACCCTGGAGGCCAGAATCCAGGTGGCCCTGAACGAAGCGGGACCGGCCAAGACCCGCGCCCGGGCCAAGGCTTATTACACCCTGACCAAGACCATACTGGTGCGCAGGGTGGGAGCCGGCGGCGGCGACACCACCCGGGACGAGGTGGAGTTCGACTCCACCGGCGCCGGTGTATTCCAGGTGGGGGGCAAGGACGGCACGGTGTGCCGCGCCACCGGCAAGCTGGAGGCGGAAGCCCTGGCCCTGGTGAAATGAATTTTTCAACGACTTAATTTTCGGAACCCCTATGCCAGTCAATTTCACCCCGGCCACGCCGGACCAGTTGCTGCCCGTCGCGGGCGTCACCCTCGGCGTCGCCGAGGCGGGAATCAAGAAAGCCGAGCGCAAGGACCTGACGGTCATCGCCTTGGACGAGGGCGCCCGGGTGGCCGGCGTCTTCACCAAGAACCGCTTCTGCGCCGCGCCGGTACTGGTGTGCAAGGAACACCTCGCTTCCGGCCAGTCCATCCGCGCCCTGGTGGTGAACACCGGCAACGCCAACGCCGGCACTGGCGAGGACGGGCTGGCCCGCACCCGCAAGACCTGCGCCGAGCTGGCGGCCCTGCTGGGCTGCGAGGCGGGCCAGGTGCTGCCCTTCTCCACCGGGGTCATCATGGAGCCGTTGCCGGTGGACAAGATCGTCGCCGGCCTGCCGGCCTGCGTCGCCGACCTCAAGGCGGAAAACTGGCACAACGCCGCCCAGGCCATCATGACCACCGACATCGTGCACAAGGCGATTTCCAGGCAGGTGGACATCGGCGGCGCCACGGTGACGATCACCGGCATCGCCAAGGGCTCGGGCATGATCCACCCCAACATGGCCACCATGCTGGGCTACGTGGCCACCGACGCCAAGCTGGGCCAGGACTTGGTGGAAGCGGCCCTGCGCCACGCCGCGGACCGTTCCTTCAACCGCATCACGGTGGACGGGGACACCTCCACCAACGATTCCTTCATGCTGATCGCCACCGGCAAGGCCGACATGCCGGAAATCACCCATGCCAACAGCGCCGAGTTCGAGGCTTTCCGCGACGCGCTGACCGAAGTGGCGGCCCATCTCGCCCAGGCCATCGTGCGGGACGGGGAGGGGGCCACCAAATTCATCACGGTGGAAGTGAACGGCGGCGGCGACGGCGAGGAGTGCGCCAAGGTGGCCTACGCCATCGCCCGCTCCCCCCTGGTGAAGACCGCCTTCTTCGCTTCCGACCCCAACCTGGGCCGCATCCAGGCGGCCATCGGCTATGCCGGCATCGACGACCTGGACGTGAGCAAGGTGCAGCTTTATCTCGGCGACGTGCTGGTGTCGGAAAACGGGGGCCGCGCCGCCAGCTACCGGGAGGAGGACGGGCAGCGGGTGATGAAGGAGCCGGAAATCCGGGTGCGGGTGGAACTCAACCGGGGCCGGGCGTCCACCACCGTGTGGACCTGCGATTTTTCCTACGACTACGTGCGCATCAACGCGGACTACCGCAGCTAGCGCTGGGGGGACGGCTTGGCAGACGCCCCTTCGGCCATCGGCAACCTCACCGAACTCAAGGAAGGGGAGGTCCTGCTGCCGGGCTTCGTGCGGCGGGGCGGCGACGGCCTGTACGTCGAGCTGAATGCCATCGATTCCAACGAGCTTTTCCGCGGCTTCGTCGAACGGGTGTTTTCCGCCGGCGCGCGTTTTGCCGGGCTGGATTACGATTGTTTCCGCAACCTGCTGTTCGAATACGAGCCCCAGGACATCGGCCGCTTGGCGGAGCAACTGGAAAAGCAGGGAAAGCGGCCCGAACTGAGGCTGGCGGATGGCATCGTTCCTTTTCCTCCGCAGCGCCGCCAGTTCTACCGCAGCGTGAAAATCCTGGGCCGGGACGAAGGCGCCGAGTATTTCTTCGAGCCGGTGCTGGTGGACGAAGAAGCTGAAATCCCCCCCGACGCCGCCCCGGATGCGCCGCTCCCGCCGCCCAAACAGGCGCGGGTGAAGCTGGACTTCGACGAGTTCGTCGCCGACCTGTGGGGCAAGGGCGTCCGTTTCGGCCTCGATCAGGCCGCCGTGCGGGCGGCCATCGACGGGGACGAGACCGGGCGGGTGGTCATCGCCCGGATGAAACCGCCCACCCCGGGTAAGGATGCCAGCGTGGCGGAGCAGAATGAAGTCCTGTACCGGGATGATTCCCCCTTTATCCGCCCCGACGGGCGCATGGATTTGCGCCATTTCCGCAACCGCTTTCCCCAGGTGCGCCTGGGCGCCCTCCTGTTCAAGAAGCTGCCCCGCATTCTAGGCAAGCAGGGGTGGAGCGTGGCGGGCAAGGCCCTGAAGCCGGACGAACCGAAGGACTTCGACCTGTCCACCATGGCCGGCCCGGGCTCCCGGGTGGAGAACCTGCCCGGCGGGGAATACATCGTCGCCGGCATGGACGGCTTCCTCAACATCGACACCCGCACCAATCAGATTTCCGTCACTGAAAAGATCATCAACCGGGAAGGGGTCAGCCTGCGCACCACCGGAGACCTGACCCTGAGCGGGGACGAGTTCGAGGAACATGGCGAGGTGCAGGAACAGCGCAACGTGGAAGGCAAGAATATGACCTTCCTGGCGGACGTCTTCGGCAATGTGCTGTCCAGCGGCGGCCGTCTGCTGCTGAAGAAGAATCTCGCCGGGGGCTCGGCCATCGCCCGGGAAGGGGGTTCCGTGACGGTGGAGGGCAGCGCCTCCCGGGCCACCGTCGAAGCCAGGGATGGGGAAATCACCCTGGCCTACGCCGAAAGCTGCTTCATCATCGGCCGCAAGGTCGTCATCGGCCGCGCGGTGAGCTGCGACATCTACGCCGACGAGCTGACGGTGGACCTTGCCGAGGGCTGTGCCCTGGCCGCCGCCAGGCTGTCGGTGGGTACCAGCAAGGCACGCAAGGATGTGGAGACGGTGGCTTCGGTTCTGGTCCCGGACCTTTCCCCCTACGCCAACCGGCTGGAAGGACTGAAAAAATCCCGGAGTGAGGCGGAGCGCCTGCTGGCTGAAAAAAACCGGGAACTGGAGGCGCTATCCGCCATCCCGGAATTGAAGGGCTACCTGATCTTGAGCCGCCAGATCAAGGCCGGCGAGGTGCGCCTGACCAAGGAACAGGAAGCCGGATTCCTCCGGCTGCGGGACCGCCTGGCTCCAACCCTGGTGAAAATGGAGGCGTTGCAGGGGGCCGTCAAGGCGGCCCGCATCAGCCTCGACGGGCTGAACGTCCAGATTCAGGGAGTGGTGAACAGCGTTCGGGCGGCGTTTGCCAACGTCGCCTGCACCGTCCGCAGCGTGGAAGGCGAAACGGTGGTGCGCGCCCTGCTGGGCCACGAAGTGGTGCTGCCCGTTCGGGGCATGTCGTCCCGAGACCTGCGGGCCGCCCTGCGGAAAATCCATGCCGGCAGCGAGGGGCTGTTTTCCGGCGCCACCGGTTCCCTCGACTGGAAATGTCCGCCTCCGGCTTTGTCCGCAGACGAGACGAAGCCGGATTAACCCCCGTCGGCGGCGTCCTGCCGTCGATACCCTTTCCGCCACGGTTTTTCCCGGAATATGGGCGAAAAAAATGGGCGGTATCTTTCGAAACCGCCCATACAGGAGGACACACACTTAACATGCACGTCGAATTATATCTTATATAAGACATAAAGCAACAGATATTTTAGGGTTGCTGGGGCGGGGAGGAAAAAAGGCCCCGGCCGGGGCCTTGGAGGGAGGGGGTCAGATCACGAAAAGGTCGGTGAATTCGTTTACCGGCGTGCCTTCCAGTTTCCCCTGGTCTTCGCACAGGGAGAGGATGGTCCGCTGCTGCTTGGCCGGGAAGCGGCGGTTGAGGTTGACCTTGAACTTCTCGATCAGGTGGGGGATGCCCTCGGCCCGGCGGCGGCGATGTCCGATGGGATACTCCACCACCACTTCATCCAGCACCGTGCCATCGTTGAGCTCCACCGTCAGGGCGTTGGGGATGGAGCGCTTTTCCGGATCGTGGTAGTCCTGGGTGAATTGCGGGTCCTCGACGCAGCTGATCTTGTCCCGCAGGGCGTCGATGCGCGGGTCGGCGGCCACCTTGTCCTCGTAATCCTCGGCGGTGAGTCGGCCGAAGATCAGCGGCACCGCCACCATGTACTGCACGCAGTGGTCCCGGTCCGCCGGGTTGTTGAGGGGGCCCTTCTTGTCGATGATGCGCACGCAGGCGTCGTGGGTGCGGATGGTGATCTTCTTGATGTCCGCCGCGCTCCTGCCCATTCCCTTCAGCGTGTCGTGCAGAATGAAGGCGGCTTCCACCGCGGTCTGGGAGTGGAACTCGGCGGGGAAGCTGATCTTGAACAGCACGTGCTCCATGACGTAGGAGCCGTAGGGGCGCTGGAACTTGAATTCCCGGCCCTGGAACAGGGCGTCGTAGAAGCCCCAGGTCTTGGCGGTGAGCACCGACGGGTAGCCCATTTCCCCCTTCAGCACCATCAGCGCCAGGCGCACGGCGCGGCTGGTGGCGTCCCCCGCCGCCCAGGATTTGCGGGAGCCGGTGTTGGGGGCGTGGCGATAGGTGCGCAGGGCCTGGCCGTCGAGCCAGGCGTGGGATACGGCGTCGATGATCTCTTCCCGGGTGCCGCCCAGGAGCCGGGTCACCACGGCGGCGGAGGCCACCTTCACCAACACCACATGGTCCAGCCCCACCTTGTTGAAGGCGTTTTCCAGGGCCAGGCAGCCCTGGATTTCGTGGGCCTTGATCATGGCGGTGAGCACGTCCTTCATGGTCAGGGGCGCCTTGCCTTCCGCGACGCGGGTGCGGGACAGCCAGTCGGCGGCGGCCAGGATGCCCCCCAGGTTGTCGGAGGGGTGGCCCCACTCGGCGGCGAGCCAGGTGTCGTTGAAGTCCAGCCAGCGGATCATGGCGCCGATGTCGAAGGCGGCCTTCACCGGGTCCAGTTGGAATTGGGTGCCGGGCACCTTGGCGCCGTGGGGGGCGACGGTGCCGGGTACGATGGGCCCCATCAGCTTGGTGCAGGCGGGGTAGGACAGGGCTTCCAGGCCGCAGCCCAGGGTATCCATCAGGCACAGGCGGGCGGTGTTGTAGGCCTCGTCGGACCGGATTTCGTAGTCGCAGACATAGTCGGCGATGTCCACCAGCACCTGGTCGGGGTCGGGGCGGACGTTGGAGAGGTGGGACGACATGGGTTCCTTTCTTGACGGGTGATCGGTTCAGCCGCGCTGTTCGATGGGCGGGTAGGGGCGGTTCTCCGGCCCCACGTATTCCGCGTTGGGGCGGATGATCTTGTTGTCCACGCGCTGTTCGATCACGTGGGCCGCCCAGCCGGCGGTGCGGGCGATGACGAACAAGGGGGTGAACATCGGGGTGGGCACGCCCATCATGTGGTAGCTGGAGGCGCTGTACCAATCCAGGTTGGGGAACATTTTCTTCGTGTCCCACATCACCTGCTCGATGCGCTCGGACACGTGGAACAGGTTCATGTTGCCCCCTTGCTCGCACAGGTGGCGGGACACCTTCTTGATCGCCACGTTGCGGGGGTCGCCGGTGGTATAGACCGGGTGGCCGAAGCCGATGATGATTTCCCTGCGGGCGATGCGCTCGCGGATGTCAATTTCCGCCGCGTCCGGGCTGTGGTAGCGCTGGATGATTGCCATTGCCGCCTCGTTGGCGCCCCCGTGTTTGGGGCCGCTCAGGGCGCCGATGGCGCCGGCGACGCAGGAATAGATGTCCGCCAGGGTGCCGGAGATGACCCGGGCGGTGAAGGTGGAGGCGTTGAACTCGTGCTCGGCGTAGAGGATCAGCGAGGTATCCAGTGCCTTGCGATGGGGCCCGGAAGGCGTCCGGCCGTGGAGCAGGTGGAGGAAGTGCCCGGCCACGGTGTCGTCGTCGGTTTCCACTTCGATCGTCTTGCCGTGGGTCGCGTAATGGTGCCAGTAGAGCAGCATGGAACCGAAGCACGCCACCAGGCGGTCGGCGATGTCCCGGGCGCCCTGGATCGGGTGATCGTCCTTTTCCGGCAGCAGGGTGCCGAGCACGGAGCAGCCGGTGCGCAGCACGTCCATGGGGTGGGCGGAGGGAGGCAGCTGTTCCAGGACCGTTTTCAGCGGCGCCGGCAGGCCTCGCAGGGATTGAAGCTTTTTCTTGTAGTCGTCCAGTTCGGCCTGGCGCGGCAGTTCGCCGTGTATCAGCAGGTAGGCCACCTCCTCGAAGGTGGACTTCTCCGCCAGTTCCAGGATGTCGTAACCCCGGTAGTGGAGGTCGTTGCCGCTGTGGCCCACGGTGCACACCGCGGTGGTGCCGGCTTGGACGCCGGACAGGGCAACGGATTTCTTCTTCGGCTTGATCGCGCTCATTCTGCGCCTCCGCGGTGAATGATTATCCCAGATTATTTTTGTTCCTGGGCAAACAGCTGGTCCAGCTTTTCCTCGAAGGCATGGTAGCCCAGGTAGTCGTACAGTTCCATGCGGGTCTGCATCAAGTCCAGGACGTTCTTCTGGGTGCCGTCCCGGCGCACCGCCTCATACACCTTGAGGGCCGCCTGGTTCATGGCGCGGAAGGCGGAGAGGGGATAGAGCACCAGGGAGACGTCCGCCCCGGCCAGTTCTTCGACGGTGAACAGCGGCGTGGAACCGAACTCGGTGATGTTGGCCAGCACCGGCACGCTCACTGCGGCGGCGAACTGCCGATACACGGCAAGCTCGGTGACGGCCTCGGGAAAAATCATGTCCGCCCCCGCTTCGACGCAGGCGCAGGCCCGGTCGACGGCGGATTGCAGCCCTTCCACCGCCAGGGCGTCGGTGCGGGCCATGATGACGAAATCCGGGTCGGTCCTGGCGTCCACCGCCGCCTTGATGCGGTCCACCATTTCCTGCCGGCTGACGATGGCCTTGCCCGGCCGATGGCCGCAGCGCTTGGCCTGCACCTGGTCCTCGATGTGCACCGCGCCGGCGCCGAACTTGATCATGGATTTCACCGTGCGGGCGATGTTGAAAGCGCCGCCGAAGCCGGTGTCCGCGTCCACCAGCAGCGGCAGTTCGGTGATGTCGGTGATGCGGCGCAGGTCGGTGAGCACGTCGTCCAGGGTGGAGATGCCCAGGTCCGGCAGCCCCAGGGAGCCGGCGGCCACGCCGCCGCCGGAGAGATACAGGGCCTTGTAGCCCACCCGCTCGGCCAGCCTGGCGTGATAGGCGTTGACGGCGCCCATCACCTGGAGGGGCTTTTCGGCGGCCACGGCGGCGCGGAAGCGGGCGCCGGCGGAGAGTCGGGTCATGGCTGTTCCTTGGATGAAAAACTGGACTGTCCTGTTGCAAGGGGCGTGCCACGGGATAGGGCCCTGATTTTATTGATGGGTGCCGGGCTTCGTGTTTCAATGGTGAAACGTGTTTGTTTCTTGTGTGAAATGGCGCCATGGTCGACACCGTGCATAAACCCAAAATCTGGGTCGTGGGCTTCAGCCTCACCGGCTTCCTGCCCGACATCATTCCCGATTACGCCGCCCAGGCCGATATCCGGGTGGTCAACAAGCTGTTCGAGGAGGGCGAACAGGCCGCCCGCGAACTGCTGGCCGCCGGGGAGGCCGACGTGTTCATCGCCGCCGGGGCCAACGGCGCCTACCTCAAGGCTCGCCTCGATGCCCCGGTGGTGCTGGTCAAGGTGAGCGGCTTCGACATCCTCCACGCGCTGCAAAAGGCCAGGGAGAGTTCCGGCCCCATCGCCGTGTTCAGCTACCAGGCCATCAGCGCCGAGCTGGAGGAAGTGAAGGAGCTGCTCAAGGTGGACATCGAGCAGTGCTTCTACACCCATGCCGATGACGCGCGGGAAGGCGTGGGCCGGCTGAAGGAGGCGGGGTTCCGGGTGATCGTCGGTTCCAGCCTGGTCAACCGCCTTGCGCGGGAGGCCGGCCTGGAGGCGGTGTTCCTCTATTCCGCCGAAGGGGTGCGGCGGGCGGTGGAGGATGCAGTGGAGATCGCCCGCGTCGCCCGCGTGGAAGAAGCGCGGCGGGACTGGCTCAATTCCATCCTGCACCATCTGGACGAGGCGGTGGTGGCGGTGGACCGGGACGAGCGCGTCCAGTCGGTGAACCCGGCCATGGCCGAACTGCTGGGGATTTCCGTGGAATGGGCGCTGGGCCGTCCGCTGCGGGAGGTCGCGCCGGAGCTTTCCCTGGCCGGCACCCTGCGCAGCGGCGAGGCCGACCTGGAACGGATCGAGAAGCTGGGCCGCCGCACCGTCATCGTCAACCGCCTTCCCATCCGCGAGCACGGCGAGCAGGCCGGCGCCGTGCTCACCTGCCGCGACGCCGGGGCCATCCAGCGGGCCGACCGCAGCCTGCGCAGCGCCGGCCGCCCACGGCACCTCAAAGCCCGCTTCCGGCTGGAACAGATCCTGGGCGATTCCCCCGTCATCCGTGCCGCCCGGGAAGCCGCCGCCCGCTACGCCACGGTGGATTCCACCGTGCTGGTCACCGGCGAATCCGGCACCGGCAAGGAACTCTTCGCCCAGGGCATCCATAACGCCAGCCAGCGCCGCAACGGCCCCTTCGTTGCCATCAACTGCGCCGCGGTGGCCGAAACCCTGCTGGAATCCGAACTCTTCGGCTATGAGGAAGGCGCCTTCACCGGCTCCCGCAAAGGCGGCAAGGCCGGCCTGATCGAAGGGGCCCACACCGGCACCCTGTTCCTGGACGAAATCGGCGAACTGCCTTTGCCCCTCCAGGCCAAGCTGCTGCGGGTGGTGCAGGAAAAGGAAGTGCTGCGCCTGGGCGCCAACGACCCCACCCCGGTGGACCTGCGCATCGTCGCCGCCACCAACCGGGACCTGCGCCGGATGGTGGCCGAAGGCCGCTTCCGGGAAGACCTGTTCTACCGCCTCAACATCCTCAACCTCCATCTGCCTCCCCTGCGGGAGCGCCCCCAGGACATTCCCGCCCTGGCCGCCCGCTTCCTCGGCGCAGCCCTGGCGCCGGCCCGCCGCGACGAAGTGCTGGCGAAATGGCTGCCGGCCCTTTCCGCCTACTCCTGGCCCGGCAACATCCGCGAGCTGGAAAACGTGGCCGAGCGGCTGACGGTGTTCTGGGGCGAGGAAGGCGCGCTGGACGAGGCGCTGCTGAAAAGCGCCGTGCCGGAACTGTTCGAGGGGCGGAATGCGCCGCCAGCCGCCGGCCTCAAGGGCGCCAGCCGCAGCCGGGAGCGGGCCCATATCCGCCAGGTGCTGGCGGAATGCGGCGGCGATCAGGGGGAAGCGGCAAAGCGGCTGGGCATCAGCCGGACGACCTTGTGGCGGCGCTTGAAGGGGTAGCCTCCGCCAGGGCGCCAACGTTCCCCCAATCCTTGCTTGCAACCTCGACCCCTTTGACCTAGAAAGAAAACTCACCCTCCCCAAGGGGAATGCCATGCCCCCCGAAATATCCCTCATGCTGCACCCCACCTTCGGCATGCTGGCGGTTCTGGCCGCCGTGTGGGTGTTCGTCGAGGTGCTCAACGCCCGGGAAGGGAGCCTGCGCCGCATCCGGCTGGCGAGCCTGGGGGTGGCGGCGTTGCTGTGGCTGGCCTACGTATCGGGGGGCTACTGGTACGTGGTTCATTATGCCGCCGACAAGGCCGTCATCAAGGCCGGCCCGTGGCCCTTCGCCCACGGCTTTTTCATGGAGGCCAAGGAGCACCTGTTCTTCTCCCTGCTCCTCCTCGGCACCTACCTGCCCATGGCGGCGTCCGACAGCCGCCTGCCGGGAGACCAGGGCGTGCGCCGCCTGCTGCTGACGGTGGCCCTGCTGGTGGTGCTGCTGGGGCTGGCCATGGAGGGGATGGGGGCCGTGATCAGCCTGGGCGTGCGGGAAGGCTTGATGGCGAGGTGACCATGACGATACCCCCCAAATACATTACTTCCTTCGGCCTCTCCCTGGCCCTGGTCAATCTGTTCAACGCCGCCCTGGTGGTCCTCAAGGAAACCGACGAAGGGGTGCTGGCCGGGATGAAGGCGGCCACGGGCCATCACTGGGTGACCCACGGGCTGGTGCTTCTGGCCCTGTTCGTGGCGCTGGGCTGGTTGCTGACCTACCTCAAGCCCGCCCGGCGGGCCGGTGAGCCCTCCGGGGTGGCGGTTGCCGTCCTGGTGTCCACGGTCCTGGGGGACATGGTTATCGCCGGCTACTTTCTGGTGGCCGGCTGGCTTGGAGCGGCAGCATGATCCGCAATCCCATCGATGTGGCTACCCGCGTGAGCCAGGAACTGTCCCGGTTCATCGAAACCCTGAGCGAGAACCCGGACGTGGAGCAGCCCCTCACCTTGTCCGGCGCACGGTACTTCCTGGCCTGGCACCTGCCGTTGGAAATCCGGGAAACGGAGGGCCTGCACCATATCGACGACACCGATTCCCTGCTGGATGAACTGGACGTCCTGATCGAGGAGTTCGGCGAGGATGCGGTGGCCATGGACTTCGTGGAGGACAGCGCCAGCGAGCCCCTTTCCCGGGTGATCGAAGCGGTGCTCGACGACGAGAACCGGGAGAATCCGCCCACCCTGAGCGCGGTGAAAGAGGCCATGGCGGCGGGGGTGATGGAGCGCCTGGTGGGCGAGGGGGCGCTGGACGAGGATGAGGACGACAACCTGATGGCCGAAATCGAGGACCTGATCGACCGCTATGGCCCCGACGCGCCGGCGGAGGATTTTTTGCGCTACGAATGATCCTCGCCTAGAATTTTTCCCCGTCCCCCAGATAGCGCCACTGCCCCGGGGGCAGGTCCCCCAGTTTCACCTTGCCGATGCGCACCCGCTTCAGGCCCGTCACCTTGAGCCCCACCAGTTCGCACATGCGGCGGATCTGGCGTTTCTTGCCCTCTTTGAGGATGAAGCGCAGCTGGTCCTGGTTCTGCCACGACACCTTGGCCGGGCGCAGGGCCTGGCCGTCCAGGCTGAGGCCGTGGTTGAGGCGTTTCAGCCCGTCCTCGCTCAGGGTGCCCTGGACCCGCACCAGGTATTCCTTTTCCACTTCCGAATCCTCGCCGATCAGCTGCTTGGCGATGCGGCCGTCCTGGGTCAGCACCAGGAGGCCGGTGGAGTCGATGTCCAGGCGCCCGGCGGGGGCCAGGCTCCTGAGCTGGTCGGGGTGGAAGCGGTTGGGGGAACGGTCGTCCTGGAAATGGCTGTCCCGGGTGATGAGGGAGACGGCGGCCTTGTACCCCTTTTCCGGCTGGCCGGAGACATAGCCCACCGGCTTGTGGAGCAGGAGGGTGACGCGCTTGCCCTGGCTTTGCTGCGCCTGCTTGTCGAGGGTGACGGTCTGGGCCGGGTCCACCTTGGTGCCGAGTTCGGTGATTTTCACCCCGTCCACGTAGACCCAGCCCCGCTCGATGTAGGTATCGGCTTCGCGGCGGGAGCACAGGCCCCGTTCGGACATCAGTTTGGAGAGGCGGATTTTTTCCATGGCAGTTCAGGCGGTCAGTCGTTGTAGAAGCGGAAGGCGTTCTTGCCGTGGTGCTTCACGTCGTACATGGCGGTGTCGGCCCGGCTGAGCAGGGTTTCCTCGTCCGTGCCGTGGTCCGGGTAGAGGCTGATGCCGACGCTGGCGCCGAGGCGGCATTCCTTGCCCGACAGGTCGAAGGGCCGGTCCAGGGCGCGGAGGATCTTGCCGGCCACGTTGCCCGCGTCCTCCCCGTCCGCCACGTCCTGGAGGATGACGGTGAATTCGTCGCCCCCCATCCGCGCCACGGTGTCCGAGGTGCGCACGCAGGCAACGAGGCGCTGCCCCGCTTCCCGCAGCAGGGCGTCGCCGGTTTCGTGGCCATGGGCATCGTTCACCGCCTTGAAGCCGTCAAGGTCGATGAACAGCAGGGCGAAGTGCGCCTGGTTGCGCTTCGCCTGGGCCAGCGCCTGCCCCATCCGGTCGAAGAACAGGGCCCGGTTGGGCAGGTTGGTGAGGTCGTCGAAGTGGGCCATGTGGGCGAGCTGGACTTCCAGGCGTTTGCGCTCGGAGACGTCGTGCTTGATGGCGACGAAATGGCTGATGTGGCCTGCTGCGGTCTTGACCGGGGCGATGGCGGTGGCTTCGGTGTAAAGGCTACCGTCCTTGCGCCGGTTGACGATATCCCCCTGCCATACCCGGCCGGCGAGGATGGTCGTCCACAGCCGCCGGTAGAATTCCGGCGGCTGGGCACCGCTTTTGAGCAGGGCGGGGGTGCGGCCGATGGCTTCTTCCGCCGGGTAGCCGGAAATGGCGCTGAAGGCGGGGTTGACGTATTCGATGACGCCCCGGCGGTCGGTGATGATGACGGATTCGGACGCGGCTTCCAGGGCCACGATGCGGGTCTGGAGCGCTTCTTCGATGCGCTTGCGGTCGGAGATGTCGAAGGCCACGCCGCCGATGAGATGGCTGCCGTCGGCCCGGGGAACGGGAAATTTGACCACGTGAAAAGTGCGCGACGCCCCCTCCGTCAGCTCGACGGTCAGCTCCGTTTGAACCGGGCCCCCTTCGAGAACCGGCTGGTCCACGGCCACCAGCCGCTCGGCTGCGCCCGTCGGCAGGTATTGCTCGGTGGTTTGGCCCACGTGGCCGGGGCCGAGCAGGGCGTCGAACTGCCGGTTGGTGAACAGCAGCCGGCCCTGGGGCTCCTTGATGTAGGCGACGGCGGGCAGGTGTTCCATGAAAGCGGCGAACTGGTTGCGGCTTTCCTGCAACAGCCGGGCGGCCATCCGGCGCCGTTCATCCACCAGGGCGCCGACCACCAGGACGGTGAGGGTCAGGGACACCACCAGCAGCCCCAGGGTTTCCAGGGGTTTGCCGCTGGGGGCGGTGTAGAGCACGCCGTGGTGGCTGATGGTGCCCACCACCGCCAGGGTGATGACCAGGAACAGCAGGGTATGGGCCTGGAGCGGCGTATGGCGGACCGTCACCCACAGCATGGGCAGGAACAGGAGATAGGGCAGGCCCACCAGGTGGCCGGCGGGGTCCCCGTCCAGGCCGAAAAAGAACAGCAGCGCCAGGGCCAGGGTGGCGACGGAGGCCACGATGCCGCTCCACCACTCCGGCGGCCCCTGGAGGGATTCGCTATCTTCCAGCCACAACAGCAGGACCGGGGCCAGGAGAAAGGCGCCCCCCGCATCCGACAGCAGCCAGGTCAGCCAAATCCCCTCCAGTTGCGCCGACGGGACCGTGCCGAGCAGGGCGATGGCGGCGGTTCCGCCGCTGGCCGTGATCAAGCCGTGGAGGCCGACGCCGAAAAGGGTGAAGAAGACCACGTCGCGGAGGGTGTAGAACGGCGGACGGGCCGAAGGGCGGGGACGGGTGAGGCGGGCACCGATCCAGGGGCCGAGGGTGTTGGTGGTGGCGATCAGCAGCGCTTCGATCAGGGGGGCGCCGAGGGACACATGGTTGATGCCCACGGCGCCGACGAAAATGCCCGGCAGGTAGCTGGCCCCGCCGTGCAGGGCGGCCACCAGTGCGATGCCCGCAGGCAGCCAGATGGGGGAGGGAAACAGGCCGTATTCGGCGAAAAAGCGCATCGCCGGCACGCCGAAACCCCAATAGGCCCCGGCCACGATAAGATTGCCGAGAAACAGGGGGACGAGGCGGTGAAAAAGGGGGGCGGACACGGTACACCTGATGGGAGCGATGCCCGGATTATACCTGCAGATGCCCCGGGAAAGGCGGGCGACGGGCTGGAGAGAGGGAGGCTAATCGCCTAAAACGGAAGGGAAAGATCGGGAGTCTTGGGGTAAACTGGGGGCCGCGCGCCATTACTTGCTTGGAGGATGCATTGAGCGACAAATTCAAAGCCCTGCGGGTGTTCGACGAACAGGGAACGGTCCGCTCCGCCCTGGCGGAACTGTCCCCGGACGAGGTGGGAGGGGGGGAGGTGGTGATCCGCAACGCCTACTCCGGCGTCAACTACAAGGACGCCCTGGCGGCCACCGGCGCGGGCAGGATCATGAAGCGCTTCCCCCTGGTGGGGGGGGTGGACGTGGCGGGAACGGTGGAAAGCTCCGCCGATCCCCGCTTCAAGCCCGGCGATCCGGTGCTGGTCACCGGCTACGGCTTCGGCGTGGAGCACGACGGGGGTTATGCCGCCTGCTCCCGCGTTCCGGCGGACTGGGTGGTGCCCCTGCCCAAAGGCCTGGGGCCGTTCCAGGCCATGGCCATCGGCACCGCCGGCTTCACCGCCGCCCTGTCGATCCTGCGCATGGAGCACAACGGCCTCACGCCGGGCAGCGGGCCGGTGATCGTCACCGGCGCCACCGGCGGCGTCGGCAGCCTGGCGGTGGACATGCTGGCGGGCAGGGGTTACGAAGTGGTGGCCCTGTCGGGCAAGGAAGACAAGGCCGACTACCTGCACGAGCTGGGGGCGGCCCGGGTGCTGTCCCGCCACGGCCTGGAAATGGGGGAAAAGCCCCTGGAAAAAAGCCAGTGGGCGGGGGCGGTGGATGCCGTGGGGGGCAAGACCCTGGCCTGGCTCACCCGCACCATGCAGTACCAGGGGGTCATCGCCGCCTGCGGCCTGGCGGGGGGCGTCGAGCTCGACACCACGGTGATGCCCTTCATCCTGCGGGGCGTGTCCCTGCTGGGCATCGACTCGGTGCAATGCCCCATGGCCCAGCGCCTGGAGGTGTGGCGTCGGCTGGGGGGGGATTTGAGCCCGCGGCACATCGAGGAAATCGTCTGCCGGGTGGTGAGTCTGGAGGAGCTGCCGGCGATGTTCGGCGACTTCCTCGCCGGCAAGGTCACCGGCCGCATCGTGGTGGATTTGTCCCGTTAGAGGACCAAACCAAAGATTAAGAGGGGGAGACAAGATGGGTAATTACCGGGAATTCTACCGTCGTTCCATCGACGAGCCGGAAGCGTTCTGGGCCGAGCAGGGGGCGCTGGTCCATTGGCACAAGCCCTGGGACCGGGTGCTGGACTACGGCAAGCCGCCTTTCGCCCAGTGGTTCGCCGGGGGCGAAACCAACCTGTGCTACAACGCGGTGGACCGCCACCTGGAAACCCGGCCGGAGCAGAAGGCCCTGGTCTACCTGTCCACCGAAACCGGCGTCGAGGGCAGCTACACCTACCGGGAGCTCCATGCCGAGGTGAACCGCTTCGCCGCCGTGCTCCAGGCCCAGGGGGTGGGCCGGGGCGACCGGGTGATCGTCTACATGCCCATGATCCCGGAAGCCATGTTCGCCATGCTGGCCTGCGCCCGCATCGGCGCCATCCATTCGGTGGTGTTCGGCGGCTTCGCCGCCGCCAGCCTGGCCACCCGCATCGACGACGCCAAGCCCAAGCTGATGGTCACCGCCGACGCCGGCATCCGCGGCGGCAAGGTCATCCCCTACAAGCACCTGGTGGACGAGGCCCTGCGCCTGAGCGCTTTTCCGGCGGAGAAGGTGCTCATCGTCCACCGCGGCCTGGACCCGGACATGCCCTTCACCCAGGGCCGGGACCTGGACTACGCCGCCCAGCGGATGAAGCACCTGGACGCCCAGGTGCCGGTGGTGTGGCTGGAATCCTCCGAACCGTCCTACATCCTCTACACTTCCGGCACCACCGGCAAGCCCAAGGGGGTGCAGCGGGACACCGGCGGCTACGCCGTGGCCCTGGCCGCCTCCATGCAGCACATCTACACGGGGAAAGCGGGGGAGACCATGTTCACCACCAGCGACATCGGCTGGGTGGTGGGGCATTCCTACATCGTCTACGGGCCCCTCATCGCCGGCATGACCTCGGTG
The DNA here is from genome assembly GCA_002347615.1 of Gallionellaceae bacterium UBA2239. GTDB lineage: Bacteria > Pseudomonadota > Gammaproteobacteria > Burkholderiales > UBA9220 > UBA2239. Next base: position 37,901 of record DDYH01000053.1, read on the forward strand.
GTTTACGAGGGCCTGCCGATCCGCCCCGACGCCGGCATCTGGTGGAAAATCGTGCAGGACCACCGGGTGAACGTGATGTTCTCCTCGCCTACCGCGATTCGGGTGCTGAAAAAGCAGCCCACCGAGTTCATGCAAAAGTACGACGTCAGCTCCCTGCGCAACCTGTACCTGGCCGGGGAGCCCCTGGACGAGCCCACCGCCCGCTGGATCGCCGACGCCCTCCAGGTCAACATCATCGACAATTACTGGCAGACCGAAACCGGCTGGCCCATCCTCTCCGCCGTGCCGGAGGTGGAAGACCTGCCGCGCAAGTTCGGCTCCCCCGGTTTTCCGGTCTACGGCTTCAACCTCAAGCTGCTCCACGAGGGCAGCGGCAAGCCGGTGGGGGCGAACGAGAAGGGCGTGCTGGTGGCGGTGCCGCCCCTGCCGCCGGGATGCCTGTCCACGGTGTGGGGGGACGACGCCCGCTTCCTCAACACCTACTTCTCCAACTTCGACACCGAGCTGGTGTATTCCACCTTCGACTGGGCGACCCGGGACGAGGACGGCTACTACTTCATCCTCGGCCGCACCGACGACGTCATCAACGTCGCCGGCCACCGGCTGGGGACGCGGGAAATCGAGGAAGCCATCTCCGGCCATCCGGGCATCGCCGAAGTGGCGGTGGTGGGGGTTCACGACGAGGTGAAAGGCCAGGCGGTGAAGGCCTTCGCCGTGCCCAGGGACGCATCCCGCATCGCCACCCCGGAAGGCCGGAGGGCGTTCGAGAAGGAGGTGATGGAAACCGTGGACCAGGCCCTGGGCGCCATCGCCCGCCCGGCACGGGTGTACTTCCTCACCCTGCTGCCCAAGACCCGCTCGGGCAAGCTCCTGCGCCGCAGCATCCAGGCCCTGGCGGAAGGGCGGGAGCCCGGCGACCTCACCACCCTGGACGACCCGGCGGCGCTGGAACAGCTGAAAGGGGTGCTGGCCTCCTGAAAATTCTCCCGGGGAGGGCTGGGGCGGGGGCGAAACAGGGGCCCCTAGGCGAAAAGGTCGACGATTCCCCCTTGCCGCACCTCGGTCATCAGCTGGTTCTGGTCCACCAGCCGCTGGCGCCGTTCGATGTCCAGTTGCTGCAGGTCGGCGGCCACCTCCTTCGCTTTGCCCAGGGTGAAATACCAACTGCTGGCGCGCTCCTCCGCCAGGGCCATGCGCTCCTGTTCCTTGAGGTGGGGCTGTTTCCAGCCCGGGGGCGGCGAGAGGTTGACTCCCGAAGTGTCTGCCATGGCGATGCGTTACCAGTTGTAGTGGCGGAAGGGAGTGGGAGTCGAACCCACCAAGAACCGTCGAGCGACCCTTACCGGATTTGAAGTCCGGCCTCCCCACCGGGGGACGATTCCCTTCCTGTGACTCGAAAAAACGCTTATCCAGTTTAACGGCTTCACGGCGGCTTACTTGACCCGAACAACTGCCAGCCGTCGGCCCGCAGCCGGTGGCCTTCTCCTGCCCGCCGCGTATAGCCCGCCCGGTCGAAGAATTCCAGAATCTGGATGGCGAGCTTGCGCCCGGTGTCGATGCGGTCGCGGAATTCGGCGGCGCGGGCCTCGCCGTTCTGCTGCTCCAGGTCCGCCACGATGGCGGCGAGTTTTTCCACCGCCTGGGGAGAAAAAAAATGGTCGTGGGCCACCTGGTAGGCTTCCCCCAGGCGCTCCGCTTTGCGCAGCAGGGAACGCAGCCGGCCTTCGTCCTCCCCCCGGGCCCGGGCGATGTCCCGCACCCGGGGGGGCGCGAAGGGGGCCTCCAGTAGCAGGGGCAGGGTCTTTTCCCATTGTACCCGCTCCCCCGGCGACAGGGCCGCCCGGTGCTCCGGCAGACGCAGCAGGAAGGCGCTGCGGGCCACCTGCCCTTCGGCCAGGAGGGTTTCCAGCAGGGCCCCCCAGGCGGGTTTCGCCAGGGACGGGGCGGCGAGGCGGCGCAGGGCTTCCCGGCTGACGCCCCCTTCGTCCGGATGCTCCCGGTGGTGGGCGGCGAGGGCGTCCAGCACCGCCTGTTGCAGGGCATGCCAAGGGTCCCGGTGGAACCCGGTGCGCCCGGCGGGGGTGGGGATTTCCACCATCGGTGCGGCGCGGTAGAGGGTTGCGGCTTCCTCCTCGGCCAGGTTCCGCAACAGGGCGAAGCGGTCCAGGTCCACCGGCTGCATTGCCAGCAGACGGGCGAGGGCGGTGCCGGCGTCCGGCTCGGCCAGGGCCCCCAGGGTCGCCAGGTAGGCCGGGCTGCGCTTGCCCCGGGCAGGGGGGAAGAGGTCCGCCACGCGCCCTCCCCCGAGGGTGCGCCGGGCCGACTGGTCGCGGATCACGAAGCGGTCGCCCCCCAGGGCCCCCACGGGCCGGTCGAGGACCAGCTCGGCCCAGGCGCTGGCGCCGGGGGCGAGATTGTCTCCTTCCAGCAGGGACACCCGTCCGGTGACATCGGCGGCGCCCAGGTGGACGTGCACCGGGGTCCAGTGCTTGAGGGGGCGCTCTTCCCGCCCCAGGAGCCGGAGTTGCACGGCGAAGCGGCTCAGCGGCCGATGGAGGGCGGGGTCCAGCACCCAGTCGCCCCGGCCGATGCCGGCCTTGTCCACCCCTGCCAGGTTGAGGGCGCAGCGCTGCCCGGCGCGGCCGGCCTCCGCCGGGCGGTTGTGCACGTGCATGCCCCGTATCCGCACTTCGGTCCCGGAGGGGGAAAGCAGCAGCCGGTCGCCGCTGCGCACCGTGCCGGCATGGGCGGTGCCGGTGACCACCGTGCCCGAGCCGGCAAGGGTAAAGCAGCGGTCCACCGCCAGACGGAAGCGTCCCCCCGGCGGGCGGGGCGGCAGAGAGGCCGCCTGCTGCTCCAGAAACTGGCGCAAGGTTGCCACCCCCTCGCCGGTGGCGGAGGACAGGGGGAACACCGGGCTGTTTTCCAGGGGGGTGCCCTTCAGCAAGGCCGCGATCTGGGCCGTGACTTCGGCGACGCGGGGCGGGTCGGCGAGATCGGCCTTGGTGAGGGCCACCGCGCCCCGGCTGAGTCCCAGCAGGTCGAGGATTTCCAGGTGTTCCCGGGTCTGGGGCATGGGGCCGTCGTCGGCGGCCACCGCCAGCAGCACGAAATCGACGCCGGTGGCCCCCGCCAGCATGTTGTGCACCAGCTTTTCGTGGCCGGGAACGTCCACGTAGCCCAGCACCCCGCCGCCGGGCAGGGGAACGTAGGCATAGCCCAGGTCCAGGGTGATGCCCCGGGCCTTCTCCTCCGGCAGGCGGTCGGCGTCCACCCCGGTGAGGGCTTTCACCAGGGAGGTCTTGCCGTGGTCGATGTGGCCGGCGGTGCCGATAATCATGGTTTTTGAGCAGAGAAGGAGTTCGCCCTTCGATACCTCAGGGCGAACGGCTTGTTTGCATGGGCTGCGATGCAGCCCGACCCGTTCGTGCTGAGGTATCGAAGCGTGGACGGGTCGGGCGGGGTACGGAGAGCCGTCATTTCAAATGCTCCGGTAGCGGATTTTTCGTGCCCCAGGCCAGCCGCCGAACTTCATTCCAGTCGCCGGCCATCATGGCTTCCTTCTTCTCCCTGCTCCAACCCTTGATCTGTTGTTCGGCGGCCAGGGCCTCTTCGCGGGTCGGACATCCCTGACTCCAGACCAGGGCCACCGGCAGCCGGGTGGTGGTATAACCGCCTTGTCCTTCCTGATGCGCCCCCATCCGTTTTTCCAGATTGTCGGTGTGTCCGGTGTAATAGGAGCCGTCGGCGCAGCGCAGGATGTACACCCAGAAGCTCATTCCGCCAGCATTCCCAGTTGGGCGGCAAACCCCGCTTCGTCGTCCAGGCAGCGCAGGTCCAGCACCAGGGCGCCGTCCTCGATGCGGCCGATCACCGGCACCGGCAGGGCGCGGAAGGCGGCGGCGAGGTTTTCCAGGGCGGCGCCTTCGCCCCTGCCGCGCTTGGCGGGGCGCAGGGCGAGGCCGAAGCTTTCCAGGCGTTCCACCGGCAGGGAGCCGCTGCCGATCTGGCTGTGGCAGGGGTGAAGCGCGGTTTCGAAGCGGCCGGACAGGGCCTGCTGGACTTGGGGCAGCAGGCGTTGGGCGGCGGCCCGGATGTCGGCCTGGGGGCGGGTGAGCAGGCCCAGGGCGGGCAGGCGTTCGGCCAGGCGGTCCGGGTCCCGGTAGAGGCGCAGGATGGCTTCCAGGGCGGCCAGGGTCAGCTTGTCCAGGCGCAGGGCGCGCTTCAAGGGGTTCTTCTTGATCTTGGCCACCAGCGCCTTGCGCCCGAGGAGGATGCCGGCCTGGGGGCCGCCCAGCAGCTTGTCGCCGCTGAAGGTGACGAGGTCGGCGCCGTTGGCCAGGGCCTCCTGGGGCGTGGGTTCGTGGGGCAGGCCCCAGCGGGCCAGGTCCACCAGGGTGCCGCTGCCCAGGTCGATCATGAAGGGGAGATTTTGTTCGTGGGCGATGGCGGCCACTTCGGCTTCCGGCACCGCGGCAGTGAAGCCCACCACGGCGTAGTTGCTGGTGTGGACCTTGAGCAGCAGGCCGGTTTTGGCGGAAATGGCCTCCCGGTAGTCACGGGCATGGGTGCGGTTGGTGGTGCCGATCTCTTTCAGCTTGCCGCCGGAGCGGGCCATGATGTCCGGCACCCGGAAGGCGCCGCCGATTTCCACCAGCTCGCCCCGGGAGACGATCACTTCCTTGCGCTGGGCCAGGGTGTTGAGGGCCAGGAACACGGCGGCGGCGTTGTTGTTCACCACCGTGGCGGCCTCGGCGCCGGTGAGCTGGCACAGCAGGCGCTCCACGTGAACGTCCCGGTCGCCCCGGCGGCCTTGTTCCAGGTCGAATTCCAGGTTGCAGGGGCGGGTGAGGACGGCCGCCAAATCCCGCACCGCTTCTTCCGGGAACAGGGCGCGGCCCAGGTTGGTGTGCAGCACGGTGCCGGTGAGGTTGAACACCGGGCGCAGGGAGGGTTGGGCTTCCCGCTCCAGACGGGACGTGATGGCGGCGGTGAGGGCGGGAATATCGAAGGGGACGGCGGGCGGTTCGCCCCGGCCCAGTTGGGCGCGCAACTCAGCCAGCAAGCTGCGGGAGGATTCGAGCATCGCGGCCCGGCCGTATCGCTCCACCAACGGCAACGCCTCCGGGCTGGACAGCAGCCGGTCGATGGAGGGCAGGGCGGTGCGCGGCAAAGGGTTCAGCACGGTTTCAGGCTCGGTTTTTTCCTCACTGGAAATTCATCATAGGCCATTGCCCTAAATGTGCTGCGGCGTCAGAAATTGCCCGGATGCAGGTACAGATTGGGCCCGCTGCGCTGCTTGCCGGCCTCGTCCATGAGCAGGTCCAGGGACAGGGTGGCGCAGTCGTCGGCGTAGGGTTCCAGGTCGTAATCCTTGTCCCGGTGCAGGATTTTCAGGTAGGTGTTGCAGGGGTCGCAGCTTTCCGCCCGGACGGCGCCTTTTCCGCCTTCCGTCTCGTAGTAGGCGATGCCCCGGGTAGATTCACAATTGCTGCACTTGACCCGCACCATGTGCCACTCCGCGGCGCACAGGGAGCAGTGCAGGTAGCGCAGGCCGGTTTCCGCGCCGCCGGCCTGGATTACGCTGGCCACCGGCCGGCTGCCGCACACCGGGCACAGGAAGGGCGAGCCGCCGGGGCCGAAGGTGCTCTCCCCCAGCCGGGCCGCCATGGCCACCCAATAGGTTTGCAGGGCGGCGGCGAGGAAGGGGGTGAGGGCCGGGTCGAGGCCGGCGTAGTCGCTGTTCAGCAGCCGGGCGGCTTGTTGTTCCAGTTGCTCCGGCGTTAGATGGAGGAAGCCGTCCAGCAGGCGGGCGGTTTCCGCGGTGATCTTGGCGCCGCGCAGCTTTTCCACCAGGGAGGCGAAGCCCTCGCGCCAAGCCGGGTCCCGCTCCCAGCCGTGGATGGAGAGGGGGGGCAGGCCGTGCTCCCGGGACAGGGCCAGTTGGGCCGGAGACGGCAGCGCCACCCAGGGGAAGCGGTCCAGCAGGTCCTGCTGGAGGTCGGCCACCTGTTCCAGCAGGGCCAGGAAGCCCCCCATGGGGTGGCCCTGGGCCAGGGTGCTGAAGCGTTCGGCCCGGCGGGAGAAGACGGTGCGCGGGTCGGGCAGGTGAAGGTGGGGAATCTCCCCCGCCGGGGGTTCGATCTGCCCCGGCTCCATGATGCGCGTTTCGAAGTTCATCGGTTGCTGCCTTCAGTCATTTCACGGTACCAGGCGGGGTGGTGTTTCCTCGCCCAGGCTTGGGGGACGGTGCCCCGCACCATGGCGTGGATGCTGCCCTTGGTCAAGATGGCGGCGTAGATGTGGACGATGATGCCGGCGATCAGGACGAAGGCGGAAAGGGCATGGATCACCGCCCCCAGCCGCACCATCACGAGGGGGAAAGCCCCGGCGAACCAGGGCCGCCAGATGACGATGCCCGACAGCAGGAGCAGGGCGACGCAGGCCACCATGACGTAGAACAGCAGCTTCTGGCCGGCGTTGTAGCGCCCCGCTTCGGGCAGCTTGCTGTCCCGGTTGCGCATCACGTCGCCGATCTGGCACAGCCACTGCTCGTCGTCCTTGCTCATGCGGTTGAAGCGCCACAATCGCAGGGCCAGGGCGACGAAGGACAAGGCCAGCACCACGCCGATGAAGGGATGGAGGATGCGCATCCACGGTCCGCCGCCGAACAGGCTGGAGAGCCAGTACAGGGAGGGATGGAACAGGGCCAGGCCGGACAGGGCCAGCAGCACGAAGGCGATGGCCACCACCCAGTGGTTGGCCCGTTCCGGCGGGGTGTAGCGTTGGATCAGTTTTTCTCTCATGGCCGTCTCCTCAGCTCGATTCGGTTTCTTCGTCCACTTCTTTCGGGCCCACCGTCACGTAGTGGAAGAACCCGGCCAGCACCGTAAGCCCCAGGCCGAACAGGGCGAGGGGCTTGGTGACGCCTTTCCACAGGCTGACCAGGGGGCTGATGGACGGGTCCTTGGGCAGGCCGTGGTACAACTCGGGCTGGTCGGCGTGGTGGAGGACATACATCACATGGGTGCCCCCCACCCCCGCCGGGTCGTACAGGCCGGCGTTGGCAAAGCCCCGTTCCTTGAGGTCGGCGATGCGCCCTTCGGCGTGGTGGGCCATATCCTCCTTGCTGCCGAAGACGATGGCGCCCGTGGGGCAGGTCTTGACGCAGGCCGGCTCCAGGCCCACCGCCACCCGGTCGGAGCACAGGGTGCACTTGTAGACCTTGCTGTCTTTTTTCGACAGGCGGGGCACGTTGAAGGGGCAGCCGGCGATGCAGTAGCCGCAGCCGATGCAGTTCTCCTCGTGGAAATCCACGATGCCGTTGCTGTACTGCACGATGGCGCCGGGGGCCGGGCAGGCCTTGAGGCAGCCCGGGTCGGCGCAGTGCATGCAGCCGTCCTTGCGGATCAGCCATTCCAGGCCCCGGTCGGTTTCCACCTCGGAATAGCGCATCACCGTCCAGGAGTTTTCGGTGAGGTCCATGGGGTTGTCGTAAACGCCGTGGTTGTCGCCGATGGCGTCGCGGGTGTCGTTCCACTCCATGCACGCCACCTGGCAGGCCTTGCAGCCGATGCACTTGGTGGTGTCGATCAGCTTGGCCACCTCCTCGGTCTGGCGCTGGCTGGGCGACGGGGTGGTGGTGGCGGAGCGGCGGGTGATGTCCAGTGATTGCAGTGGCATGGTTGCCTCCTGATTAAAGGCCTTTCACCGCGGAGGACGCAGAGGTCGCAGAGGAAAACTTAAAAACGAGAAAGTTTTTGAATTCCTCTGCGTTCCTCCGCGTCCTCTGCGGTTCAAGATTTTTCCTTCTCAATATCCACCAAAAACGACTTGAACTCCGGCGTCTGCACGTTGGCGTCCCCCACGAAGGGCGTCAGGGTGTTGGCGATGTAGCCGTTCTTCGCCACCCCCTTGAAGCCCCAGTGGATCGGCACGCCCACGTGGTGGACGGTCTTGCCGTTGACCTGGAGCGCCTTGATGCGCTTGGTCACCACCGCCACCGCCTTGATGTGGCCCCGGTTGGACGAGACCTTGACCCGGTCGCCGGCCTGGATGCCCTTCTCCTTGGCCAACTCCTCGCCGATCTCCACGAACTGCTCCGGCTGGAGGATGGACGACAGCTTGGTGTGCTTGGTCCAGAAGTGGAAATGCTCGGTGAGGCGGTAGGTGGTGCCGGCGTAGGGGTAGTCCTTGGCCTTGCCGAAGGCCTCCATGTCGCCCTTGAACACCCGCGCCGCCGGGTTGCTGATCACTTTCGGATGCAGCGGGTTGGTGTCGATGGGGGTCTCGAAGGGCTCGTAGTGCTCGGGGAAGGGCCCTTCCGCCATCTTGTCCACGGCGAACAGCCGCGCCACTCCTTCCGGGTTCATGATGAAGGGATTCATGGGGTCGCCGGGGGGCACGTCGAGCTTGAAGTCCGGCACGTCCGCGCCGCCCCACTTGGCGCCGTCCCAGCCGATGAGCTTGCGTTTCGGGTCCCAGGGCTTGCCCGCCGGGTCGAGGGACGCGCGGTTGTACAGGACCCTCCGATTGGCCGGCCAGGCGAACGCCCAGTTGAGGGTGTTGCCCAGGCCCGACGGGTCGGAATTGTCCCTCCGCGCCATCAGGTTGCCCTTCTCCGTCCAGGCGCCCGAGAACAGCCAGCAGCCACAGGCGGTGGAGCCGTCGTCCTTGAGCTGGGCGAAGCCGTCCAGCTGCTGGCCTTTCTTCAGGATGACTTTGGTCGGGTCCTTGGGGTCGGTCAGGTCCTCCAGGGCACGGCCGTTGTATTCCATCGCCAGCTCCTCGGCGGAAGGGGCGTGGGGAATCTTGTAGGGCCAGGTGAGATTCAGGATCGGGTCGGGGAAGGCGCCGCCCTCCTTCCTGTACAGCTCCCGCAGCTTGAGGAAGATGCCGGCGATGATGTCGGTGTCCGGTTTGGCGTCCCCCGGCGGTTCGGCGCCCTTGTAATGCCATTGCAGCCAGCGGCCGGAGTTGGTCAAGGAGCCGTTCTCCTCGGCGAAGCAGGTGGAGGGCAGGCGGAACACCTCGGTCTGGATTTCGGCGCTCTTCACGTCGTTGAACTCGCCGTGGTTCTCCCAGAAGCAGGAAGTGTCCGTGGCCAGGGGGTCGATCACCACCAGGTACTTGAGCTTGGCCAGGGCGCCGCCGATCTTGGCCTTGTTGGGGAAGGAGCCGATGGGGTTGAAGCCCTGGCAGAAATAGCCGTTCATCTTGCCCTGGTACATCAGGTCGAACACCTGGAGCACGTCGTACACCTTGTCCAGCTTGGGCAGCCAGTCGAAGCACCAGTTGTTTTCCTTGGTGGCCGCAGCGCCGAACCAGGCCTTCATCAGGCTGACGTGGAACTTGGGATAGTTCTGCCAGTAGGACAGCTGGCCCGGTCGCAGGGGCTTGAAGGCGCGCTTGTCGATGTAGGTCTGGTAGTCCGTTTCCGTCTCGCCGGGCAGGGTCATGTAGCCCGGCAGCAGGTTGGACAGCAGCCCCAGGTCGGTGAGGCCCTGGATGTTGGAGTGGCCCCGCAGGGCGTTCACCCCGCCCCCCGCCATGCCCACGTTGCCCAGCAGCAGCTGCAGCATCGCCGCGGTGCGGATCATCTGGGAGCCGGTGGAATGCTGGGTCCAGCCCAGGGCGTAGAGGATGGTGAGGGTCTTGTCCGGCGCCGCCGTGGTGGCGAGGGTCTCGCACACCTTGAGGAAGGCGTCTTTCGGCGTGCCGCAGATGTTGCTCACCACTTCCGGCGTGTAGCGGGCGTAGTGCTGCTTCATCAGGTTGAACACGCAGCGGGGGTTCTCCAGGGTGGGGTCCACCTTGGCGTAGCCGTCGTCGCCCATCTCGTACATCCAGCTCGCTTTGTCGTACTTGCGCTTGGCGGCGTCGTAGCCGGAGAACAGGCCGTCTTCGAACTTGAAGTCCTCCCGCACGATGAAGCTGGCGTCGGTGTAGGCCTTGACGTATTCGTGCTGGATCTTGTCGTTGGCGATGAGGTAATGGATCACCCCGCCCAGGAAGGCGATGTCCGTGCCGGTGCGGATCGGGGCGTAGAAGTCGGCCACCGATGCCGAGCGGGTGAAGCGGGGGTCCACCACGATGAACTTGGCGTGGTTGTGGGCCTTGGCCTCAGTCACCCATTTGAAGCCGCAAGGGTGGGCTTCGGCGGCGTTGCCGCCCATCACCATCACCACGTTGGCGTTCTTGATGTCCACCCAGTGGTTGGTCATTGCGCCGCGACCGAACGTAGGGGCCAGACTGGCCACCGTAGGTCCGTGTCAAACCCGGGCCTGATTGTCGAATGCCAGTATGCCGGTGTTGCGGACGGCCTTGTGGGTGATGTAGCCGGACTCGTTGCTGGACGCGGAGGCGGCCAGGAAGCCGGTGGTCAGCCAGCGGTTGACCGTGGCGCCGGCGGCGTTCTTGGCGATGAAGTTTTTGTCCCGGTCGTCCTTCATCAGCCGGGCGATCTTGCTGAACGCCTCGTCCCAGGAGATGCGCTTCCACTCGCTGGAGCCGGGGGCGCGGTATTCCGGGTACTTGAGCCGGTTCGGGCTGTGGACGAAGTCCACCAGGGCCGCCCCTTTCGGACACAGGGTGCCCCGGTTCACCGGATGGTCCGGGTCCCCCTCGATGTGGAAGATCGACGACTGGGCGTTTTTGGCCTTGTCCCCCAGGCTGTGCATGATGACGCCGCAGCTCACCGAGCAGTAGGGACAGGTGTTGCGGGTTTCGGTGCTGCGGGCCAGCTTGAACTGGCGCACCTCCGCCAGGGCCTCGCCGGGAGAAAAGCCCAGGGCGGCGATGCTGGACGAGCCCAGCCCGGCGCCGCAGATTCGGAAGAACTGCCTGCGATTGATCTCCATTGTTTCCTCCCTCCGTTGGAATTGTTGACGCCCCGCTGGGCGGAAAATCGGACGGTCTGGCGCAACTCCTTGATGGGATAGAGTCTTTCTCAATCCCGATCAATGAGTTCACTATAGGATAGGGGAGGGGAGAATGTAAGGTGGGGAAAACCCTACCTTATTATGCGGCAAGCTCACTGTCGCGGCCTTCTTCCTGCTGTTGCAGCGCCCACATGTGGGCGTAGGCGCCGCCCAGGTCCAGCAGCTCCCGGTGGGTGCCGCGTTCGACGATACGGCCCTGGTCCATCACCAGGATCTGGTCGGCGTCGACGATGGTGGAGAGGCGGTGGGCGATCACCAGGGTGGTGCGGCCGGCGGCGATGCGCGCCAGTTCCTCCTGGATCGCCTTTTCGGTGCGGGTGTCCAGGGCCGAGGTGGCTTCGTCGAAAATCAGGATCGGCGGGTTCTTGAGGATGGTGCGGGCGATGGCCACCCGCTGTTTCTCGCCGCCGGAAAGCTTGAGGCCCCGCTCCCCCACCACGGTGTGGTAGCCGTCGGGAAGGGATTCGATGAAGTCGTGGACGTGGGCCGCCTTGGCGGCTTCGATGATTTCGTCCTTGTGGGCGTCGGGGCGGCCGTAGGCGATGTTGTAGAAGATGGAGTCGTTGAACAGCACCGTGTCCTGGGGAACGATGCCGATGGCGGCGCGCAGGCTTTTCTGGCTCACCTCGCGGATGTCCTGGCCGTCGATCAGCACCCGGCCGCCGCTCACGTCGTAGAAGCGGAACAGCAGCCGGGACAGGGTGGACTTGCCGGCGCCGCTGGCTCCCACCACCGCCACCTTGTGGCCGGCGGGAATGGCGAAGTCCACGCCGTGAAGGATTTGGCGCTTGGCGTCGTAGCCGAAATCCACGTTCTCGAATCGTACTTCGCCCGCCTTCACCTCCAGGGCCGGGGCGCCGGGCCGGTCGGGAATTTCGGCGGGCTGCGCCAGCAGGCCGAACATCTTCTCCATGTCCGCCAGGGCGTGGCGTATCTCGCGATAGACGAAGCCGAGGAAGTGCAGGGGCGAGTAGAGCTGGAGCATAAAGGCGTTGACCAGCACCAGGTCCCCCAGGGTCATGGTGCCCTTCACCACCCCGTCGGCGGCCAGGGCCATGAGCAGCGTCACGCCCACGGCGATGATGGCGCTCTGGCCGGAGTTGAGGGCGTTCAGCGACACCTGGTTCTTCACCGCCGCCTTTTCCCAGCTTTGCAGGTGCTCGTCGTAGCGCCGGGCCTCGTAGTCCTCGTTGCCGAAATACTTCACCGTTTCGTAGTTGATCAGGCTGTCGATGGCCCGGGTGTTGGCCTTGGAGTCCATGTCGTTCATGGTCCTGCGGAAGATCATGCGCCACTCGGTGATCCCCAGGGTGAACGCCACGTAGACCACCAGGGTGGCGAAGGTCACCACGGTGAACCAGATGTCGTACTTGGCGTAGAGAATCGCCGCCACCAGCCCGATTTCCACCAGGGTGGGCAGGATGTTGAACAGCATGAAGTTGAGCAGGAACTGGATGCCCCGGCTGCCCCGCTCGATGTCCCGGGACACGCCGCCGGTTTGCCGCTCCAGGTGAAAGCGCAGGGACAGGGCGTGGAGGTGGTTGAACACCTTGATCGCCGCCCGCCGGATGGCCCGCTGGGTGACCCGGGCGAACACCATGTCCCGCAACTCGCCGAAGAAGGTGCTGGAAAAGCGCAGCAGGCCGTAGGCGATGAGGAAGGCCACCGGCAGCATCAGCAGTTCCCCCGGCCGGTTGAGGGCGTCGACGATGTCCTTCAGGGCCAGGGGCACCCATACGTTGGCCACCTTGGCCGCCACCAGCAGCACCAGGGCCACGGCCACCCGGCCCTTGAATTCCCACAGGTAGGGCAGCAGGGTCTTGATGGTATTCCAGTCGTTGCGGTCTTTGGGAGGCGGGCCGGAGTGGGTGATGCGCATGGTGGAAGGGGAAATTGAAATGGCTTTTAGTTTATCAAATCCCTCGACATTCGGCCCGTGGCTTTCCCGCTTCCATTGTTACGGTAATGGATGACATAGGGGAAACAACCTATTGAAATCCCGCGGTTCCTGAGTATGATGTATGAATTATTACACTAGCATCGGTTGCTGGGGGAGGCGAAATCCGATGGAGGGGACAACGCAGGACTTGGGGCTGAGCTTCATGCTCAGCAGCGATGGGCTGAAACTGCTGGCTCGGTTCGAGCCTCGCGGCGGCGGTTTGGCCATCGACTTGGCGGACTTGAAGCGCCTGCTGGAGGCGGGGGGCTGGGGCAAGCATTTCCTGTTTCCGCCTTTCCTCGGCGAGGTGGTGAAAAAATGCGCTGCCGGGGAGGCCTTCGAGCAGGTGATCGGCGAGGCCCGGGACGCGGAATTTGCCATCCAGCTGGACAGCAGCAACATGGCCGCCTATCTCACTATTTCTCCTGCCGCCGGCGGCCGGCCGGTGGACCGGGTGCTGGTGTACCGCAAAATCGAGGAACTGGGCATCGTCGCCGGGCTGGATTTCGAGGCCATCGACCGGGCCATCGCTGCCGGCGCGGCGGAGGGTGTCCTGATCGCCGCCGGCCGGCAGCCAGTCCATGGAGAGGACGGCCGGCTGGAAGACATGATCCAGGAGATGAAGGAGCGGCGCCCCCGCCTGGACGAAAAGGGCATCGCCCACTTCCGGGACCTGGGGGACATCACCATCGTCCAGGCCGGCGACCGGCTCATGCGGCGCGTTCCCGCCACCCCCGGCCAGCCCGGGGAAACCGTCCTGGGCCAGGTGATCCCGGCCATTCCCGGCAAGGGGGCGATGTTCGCCTCCAACCTCAACGGCGTGGAGTTCGACCCGGAAGACCCCGAGGTGCTGGCCGCCACCATTACCGGCCAGCCGGTGCGGGTGCCCAACGGCGTGACGGTGGAGCCCACCTACATCACCCCGGTGGTGGACCTGTCCACCGGCAACATCGCCTTCGACGGCACGGTCAAGGTCCACGGCGATATCCAGGCCGGCATGGTGATCCGGGCCACCGGGGACATCCACATCGACGGCACGGTGGAAGCCGCCACCCTCGACGCGGGGGGCGACATCGTGGTCAAAGGGGGGGTGATCGGCCGCATGGACGCCCGGGACAAGGCCGAAGGGGAGTCGGCTTCCCACGTCCACTGCGACGGCTCCTTCAGCGCCCGCTTCGTCCAGAACGCCCAGATCGAGGCCGGCGACAGCATCTATATCGACGAGATGGTGATGCAGAGCGATATCGCCGCCAACAAGCAGATCGTGGTGGGCAAGACCGGTTCCCAGAAAGGCCACATCGTCGGCGGCATGGCCTTGGCCACCCTGCTGGTCAAGGCTCAGGTGATAGGGTCCCCTTCCCATATCCGCACCCAGATCAGCGTCGGCATCAACCCCCGGCAGCACGACCTGCTGCGGCGCCTGAGCCGGGAACGGGAGGAGCGGGAGAAGGCCCTGGAGGACGTGGCGCGGCTGATCGCCTTTGCCGCCCAGAACCCCGGCCGCATTCCCGCCGATGCCCTGGCCAAGGCGGAGAATACCCGCCAGGTGGCCCTGGAGCGCATCCAGGCATTGCAGGCCGAAATGGACGATCTTTCCCGCCAGATCGAACTGGGCAAAAGCGCCCAGGTGGTGGTGGGCCGGACCCTGTGCGGCGGCGCCGAGGTGCAGTTCGGCAGCAAGCTGTACAAGGCGGCGGAGGAACGCGAAGGCGGCGTGTTCTGCCTGCGGGAAGGGGAACTGGCCTACGACATCCTGCCCTGGGAGACGGCCAAGAAGCAGGCGGGTTAAGAGCCTGCTGAAATAGGCGCTAAGCTTGTAAATCCCGGCCATCCTGGGCATTCTGTCGAACAGGTCGTTTTTCACTAAGGAAATGCTGAAGAAATCCGTTCGTGCTGAGGTATCGAAGCACGAACACGCTACAGAACAATAAGTTGTCGTTCACCCTTCGACAGGCTCAGGACGGGCCCTTCGATACCTCAGGGCGAACGGCCTGAATTAGTCAACGCTTCCCTAAGATAAGAGGCATGAGCGCCATCCCTGAACCCCCTCAGCAGGCGGAAGGCCGGGAGGCCGGACTGGGGCTGAGTTTCGCCCTGGATGAATCCGGCAGGAAACTGGTGGCTTCCTATTCCCCCGCCGTCGGCGCGGCCCCCATCGACATCGGCTGGCTGGAGCGGCGTCTGGATGGCCTGGGCCTGTCCTTCCTGCCCCTGGACGAAAACGCCGTGGCGGAACTGCTGCGCCGCTACAATGCCGGCGACGAGGCTTTTTCCCTGGAAATCGGCGAAGCCCGTGACGGCGAAGCCAGTCTTGAAATCTCCCCCGACAAGATGGAAGCTTTCCTCACCCTGACCCCGCCCCAGGGCGGCAAGCCGGTGACCCGGGAGCAGGTCGCCCAGTTGCTGCAAAGCAAGGGGGTGAGCTTCGGCGTCCTGGGGGAAGAGGTGGAGCGGGCGGTGGCGGCGGAAGAGGTCAAGCACCGCCTGGTCGCCGCCGGCCAGCCGCCGGTCAACGGCGAGAACGGCCGCCTGGAAACCCTGGTGTCCCTGGCGGTGCGGCATGGACCCTTCTCCGACGAGCAGGGCCGGGTCGATTACCGGGAGCTGGGGGGCATCGTCACGGTCCGGGAAGGGGAACGGCTGATGCGCCGCGTTCCGCCCACCCTCGGGCTGGCCGGGCAGAACGTCCTGGGACAGGTGATTCCGGCCAAGCCCGGGCAGGAGGTGATGTTCGCCGCCCGGCTTGCGGGCGCCCGGCAGGACCCGGACGATCCGGATTACCTCATCGCCACCATGGCCGGGCGGCCCGTGCCGGCGGAGGGGGGGATGAACGTGGAGCCCACCATCACCATCGAGAACGTGGACCTGTCTCTGGGCAACGTGACCTTCGACGGCAGCATCAACATCAAGGGCGGCGTCCAGATGGGCATGGTGGTGCGGGCCACCGGCGACATCGAGATCGGCGGCATGGTGGAGGCGGCGACCCTGGACGCCGGCGGCAACATCATCATCAGGGGCGGCGTCATCGGCCACGTGGCAGGGGCCGACCACAGCCCGGAAGAGAGAGTGGGAGAGGCCCGCATCCGCTGCGGCGGCAGCCTGTCGGTGCGCTTCATCGAGAACGCGGTGGTGGAGGCCGGGGACAGCATCCTGGTGGAGGAGCTGGTGCTGCAAAGCGAACTGGCCGCGGGCAATCTGGTGGCTGTCGGCAAGGGGGCGGGCAAGGGGCGCATCATCGGCGGCGAGGTGCAGGCCGGCAAGGAAGTGCAGGCCGGCGTCATCGGTTCCCCGGCCGACGTCAAGACCCGCATTGCGGTGGGCGTGAACCCCCGGCTCAACGACCGCCTGCGCCAGACGGTGCGGGAACAGGAAAAGCTCGCCCGGGAGAGGGAGGACGTCGACAAGCTGCTGCATTTTTCCGAGCTGAACCCCGGCAAGATCAAGGAGGAAACCCTGGGGCGGGTCCACCACACCCGGGAGGTGCTGGAGCAGAAAGCCGTTTTTCTCCAGCAGGAGCTGGAAGACATCCAGGCCCAGATCAGCCTGGCCGAGGAGGCCCGGGTGCTGATCGGAAAAGCCCTCCACAGCAACGTTTTTGTGTATTTCGGCGAGAAATACTACCAGGCCACCGACGACCTGGGCCCCGGCGTCTTTTTCCTGCGGGAAGGCGAGATCGTCTTCGAGTAAGGCCCGTTGGCATTCCCGCCGCCCTTCCCCGCTATAACCCTACTCATGTATCAGATATAATCCGACTCTTTTATAAGACCACAAGAGTTCATCCTCAGGATGGGCCATTTTTGGAGAGAAGGATCATGGACGGGTTGCGTTCGCTCTACGTTTGGGTGGAGAAGACGTTTTGGAATACGCTGGGCCGGAAGCTGTCCAGTTTTTTCTTCGTGTTCGGCATCCAGGCGCTGTACCTTGCGCTGGTGTACCGGGAACACGAAGCGGTGAAAAGAACCCTGGTGTCTGCACCCGCAGGGGTGGCGGCGGAGGTGGGGCGCATCATGGACGGCACCTTCGTGCTGTTGCTCGGCTTGGGCGTGCTTTCCCTGCTGTTCACCGCTTTCCTGGTGTGGTACCTGCGCCACCTCATCGTGCGCCCGATTCGCATGATCGCCGCGTTTTTTCACGACGTCGGCCAGGGGGAAGGGGACTTGTCCCGGGATCTGCCCCGGGTCACCCATGACGAAATCCGTGATCTGGCCGAGGGCTACAACCAGTTCCTGGGCAAGCTGCGGGAGATCATCGACAACGTGCGCCGCATGAGCGTCAACATCGCGGTGGAATCGGTGAAGGTGGAGCGGCACATCCGCCAGGTATCCGACGAGGCGGGCCGCCAGGACGGTCTGGCCCGGACGGTGTTCGACGCCAGCAGCGAGGCCACCAAGGCGATCGAGGAGGTGTCCGGCCATACCCAGCGCATTTCCGCCTCCACCGCGGAAAACCTGCACAAAGCCCAGTCTTCCCTCCTGGAGCTGAACGACGTGGCGGAAAAGATCAACGGCATCGGCGGCAAGCTGGGCACTTTCCGCTCCACGGTGGAGCAGCTGAGCCGCAGCTCGGAAAGCATCCGGGAAATCGTGGCGCTGATCGAAACCATATCCGACCAGACCAACCTCCTGGCCCTCAACGCCGCCATCGAGGCGGCCCGGGCCGGGGAGTCCGGCCGGGGCTTCGCCGTGGTGGCGGACGAGGTGCGGCGGCTGGCGGAGCGGGTAAAGACCGCCACCGAGGAAATCTCCACCAACATCAACGGCATGATTTCCCTGGTCAAGGACACCACCCGGGAAACCGATGAGATCAGCGGCGCGGCTCTCCAGGCGAAGGAGGTGATCGACCGCACCTCCGGCCACTTCCGCAGCATGGTGGGGGATTTCGAGCACAGCGGCAGCCAGTTGATGGAAATCGCCGCCGCCATGGAGGAACTGTCCGCCACCAACGAGCAGACCCACGACAGCGTGGCGCAGATCCACGACCTGTCCGCCGGCATCAGCCGCAGCGTCGGCCTGGCGCGGGACTCCTCCAATGACCTCAGCCGGTCCACCGAGAAAGTGCAGGAGATGGTGTCCCGGTTCAAGATCGGCGCCGGCAACTTCGACGAAATCATCGCCACCGCTCGGCGCTACCGGGACCTGATGGAGAGCAAGCTGAAGGAGATGGCCCGGCAGGGGGTGAACGTGTTCGACCGCAACTACCGCCCCATTCCCAACACCTTCCCGCAAAAATACAAAACGTCCTATGACGAGCGTTTCGCCGCCGAAATCCAGCAGCTGTCCGACCGCTTGGTGGAGGAGGTCAAAGGCGGCACCTTCGCCCTGTGCGTGGATGCCAACGGCTACGGCCCCACCCACAACAGCAAGTATTCCAGGCCCCTCACCGGCAACCGGGAGCAGGACGTGGTTTCCAGCCGGGACAAGCGGATTTTCGACGACCCCACCGGCAGCCGGGCGGCCAAGAACACCGCCCCCTTCCTGCTCCAGACCTACATGCGGGACACCGGGGAAATCCTCAACGACCTGTCCATGCCGATCTTCGTCGACGGCAAGCACTGGGGCGGGCTGCGGGTGGGTTTCGATCCGCGGGCGTTGCTGGTTTAGGCGGCCGGCCGGTCCAGCCACACCCCCAGCCCCTGGGCGTTGAGCTCCACGTCCCAGGCCAGGAGGTCGAGGATGAATTCCCGCCCCGCGTGGCAGCCGTTGCGGGTCAGGTGGGCCACGAACAGTTCGCCCAGCTGCGCCTTGATCGCCTCATGGCGCGCCTCCCCGGTGCTCCGCAGGCTTTCGGCGATGGCCACGTAGGCATCCAGCAGGGCATGCAAATCGGCGGCGTGGCGCTCCAGCTGGGTCACCTCGCCGAAGTGGGTGAGGTAGGCCCGGGCGGGCTTCAGGGCCATCAGGCGGTCGATGGTGGCGTGGGCCGCCGCCGGCTCGAACTGAACCGGGGTGGTGGTGGGGATGATGAATTCCTTCCCGTCGCTGTCCAGCTCCCGGTAGGAGATGCCGAAGCTGTCGCCGGTGAACAGGCTTCGGCTGGCTTCGTCCCAGATGCAGAAATGGTGCCGGGCGTGGCCGGGGGTGTCGAGAAAGCGCAGGGTGCGGCCGTCGAGGTCCAGGGCGAAGTTGTCGCCGGCTTCGATGATGCGCTTCGCGGGGACGGGCAGGATTTCGCCGTAGATGTGGCGGGTCTTCTCCTCTCCGTAGACGCCGATGGTGCCGGCGATCAGCTTGCCCGGGTCCGCCATGTGCCGGGCGCCCCGGGGATGGACCACCAGGCGGGCGTTGGGAAAGCGCTTCATGGCCATGCCCGCTCCCCCCGCGTGGTCCAGGTGGACGTGGGTGACGATCACATAGGCCACGTTTTCCGGCGTCAGCTTCAGGGTTTCCAGGGCTTCCAGCAGATAGGGGATGGAGTGGTTGGTGCCGGTGTCGATCACCGCCGCCCGCCCGTTCTCCACCAGCAGGTGGATGGCCGAATGGCCGGGGCGTCCGTGATAGAAGGCGTCCACGGCGGCGATGCCGTGGCCGAATTGGTGCAGGATCAAATGGCCCATAAGGTCTTCTTTAATTGTCGAATCCGCTATTTCCGAGTTTTCCGGTATCATATATAAGATATACGACTGGAACAAACTCCCATGACCGTCATCCAGCAGCAGGATCTCATCGCCAGCGTCGCCGACGCGCTGCAGTTCGTCTCCTATTATCACCCGCTGGATTTCATCCAGGCATTGGGGGAGGCGTATCAGAGGGAGGAGTCCCCCGCGGCCCGCGACGCCATCGCCCAGGTCCTGGCCAACTCCCGGATGTGCGCCACGGGGCATCGCCCCCTGTGCCAGGATACCGGAATGGTGACGGCCTTCGTCAAGGTGGGCATGGATGTGCGCTGGGAAGCGGACATGGGGCTGTCCGACATGGTCAACGAAGGGGTGCGCCGTGCCTACCGCCACCCGGACAATCCCCTGCGCGCCTCGGTGGTGGCCGACCCCGCCGGCGCCCGCCGGAACACCCGGGACAACACCCCGGCGGTGATCCATTACGACATCGTCCCCGGCGACAAGGTGGAAATCACCCTCGCCGCCAAGGGGGGCGGCTCGGAAAACAAGGCCAGGTTCGTCAACCTCAACCCTTCCGACAGCCTGGTGGACTGGGTGCTGAAGACCGTCCCCGCTCTGGGCGCCGGCTGGTGCCCGCCGGGGATACTGGGCATCGGCATCGGCGGCTCGGCGGAAAAGGCCATGGTCCTGGCCAAGGAAGCGCTGATGGAGCCCGTGGACCTCCACCAGCTGCGCGCCCGGGGCCCGCAAAACCGCCTGGAGGAACTGCGCCTGGAGCTGGCGGACGAGGTGAACGCCCTGGGCATCGGCGCCCAGGGGGTGGGCGGGCTCACCACCGTGCTGGACGTGAAGATCAAGGATTACCCCACCCACGCCGCCAGCCTGCCGGTGGCGATGATCCCCAACTGCGCCGCCACCCGCCACATCCACTTCACCCTGGACGGCTCCGGCCCCGCCGTGCTCACGCCGCCCCGTCTCGACGACTGGCCGAAGATCGACTGGCAGCCCGCCCCCGGCGCCCGCCGGGTGAACCTGGACGCCGTCACCCGGGACGACATCGCCCAATGGCGGCCGGGGGAAACCCTGCTCCTGTCCGGCAAGCTCCTTACCGGGCGGGACGCGGCCCACAAGCGCATCGCCGAGCTGGTTGCCAAAGGCGAGCCCCTGCCGGTGGATTTCGCCGGTCGCTTCATCTACTACGTGGGCCCGGTGGACCCGGTGGCGGATGAAGTGGTGGGCCCCGCCGGCCCCACCACCTCCACCCGCATGGACAAATTCACCGGCCTGATGCTGGAAAAGACCGGCCTCCTGGGCATGGTGGGCAAAGGCGAGCGGGGCCCGGCTGCCGTGGACGCCATCCAGCGGCACCAGGCGGTGTACCTGATGGCGGTGGGGGGCGCCGCCTACCTGGTGTCCAAGGCGATCAAGGCCTCCCGGGTGGCGGCCTTCGCCGACCTGGGCATGGAGGCGATCTACGAATTCCAGGTGGCGGACATGCCGGTCACCGTGGCGGTGGATTCCCGGGGGGCCTCGGTGCACCAGGCCGGCCCGGCGGAATGGCGGGGGCGCATCGGCAAGATAGCGACGACTTAACCGCAGAGGGAGTGGAGGAAAAGCATGAAACAAAACCTTCGCGTACCTCTGCGTCCTCTGCGGTAAAATTTTTCCATGCTTGAACCTGCCCTCACGGCCATCTTGAGCCTCCCGGCCCAGGAGGTGTACTACCGCCTCTACCGTCGGGAGAGTGCCCCGGCGCGGCGCCTGTTGCTGCTCCACGGCGGCGGGGTGGCGGGGCGGCTGACCTGGGGCGGCATCGTGTCTCGCCTGGCGTCCTGGAACGAAATCCTGGTGCCCGACCTGCGGGGCACCGGCAAGACCCGTTATCCCGACCACGTGGAGCACGGCTTCGAGGCCGAAGAAGTGGTGGGGGACATGGTTGCCCTGGCCGGCCATCTGGGATGGGAGCGCTTCGATCTCGGCGGCTACTCCTACGGCGGGCTGGTGGCCATGCTGCTCAAGGAACGGCTCGGCGAGCGGGTGGAAAAGACCTTCCTGTTCGAACCCGCCCTGCTGGGCAAGATGCGGCGGGACGAACTGGCGGCGAGCCGGGACTGGCTGCTCCAGGCGGCGAGCCGGTTGAAGGACGCGGAGCAGACCGAGGCCGGCCTGGAAATCTTTCTCGACGCGGTGGCCCCCAACCGGCGGCGGGGTTCGAAAAGCGAAACGGTGATGCGGGAGCGCCTGTCCCGCCGCCCGGCAGGGCTGGCCTGCGCGGTGGAATGCGTGTCCCACGCCAGCCGGCGCATCGACCGGGAGGCGCTGATCGCCGCCCAGGCCCACGTCAGCAGCTTCGTCGGCGAACGTTCCCACCCGGACGTCTACCGTTACTGCCAGGCCGTTGCGGAACATCGCGCCGACTGGTCGTGCCACCTGATCCAGGGCGCCGACCACGCCCTGCCGTTCCAGAAACCCGATGCCATCGCCCGGCTGATGAACGCCGATCTGGAGGGCTATCCGGCCGGCAAGCGGCGCTGAAATAGGCTAGCCTGATAGCCTGTGTTCCAATAAGATTCAACGCATCAACAAAAACACCGGAGAGGAGTCGCCATGTTTAAGAATCTGACCATCAAGGCCCGCCTGATTTTCCTCATCGGCCTGATGTCCGTGTTGCTCATCGGCATCGGTGTCGTCGGCCTGCGGGGCATGAACGCTTCCAACGCTGCCCTGGGGACCGTTTACGCCGACCGCCTGATTCCGTCCAACCAACTGGGGGTCATCAACAACCTGATGGCGGAGAACGTGCGCCAGGTGCACCTGTCCTCCATGCACGACCCCCGCCTGCCGGAAAGCAAGCTCCACGACCACCCCCTCACCTTCCACTCCGATAAGATCAAGGAAAACATCCAGAAGATCAGCGACATCTGGAAGGAGTACATGGCCACCTATCTCACCCCCGAGGAGAAAACCCTCGCCGAGGAATACGCCGAGAAGCGCAAGATTTTCGTCCAGCAGGGCCTGCTGGGGGCGGTGGACCTGTTCGCCACCGGCAACTACGCCGGCGGCAACGAGCACTTGGTGAAAGTGGTGGGCCCCACTTACGCCGAAGCCAAGGGCTTGGCCGAGAAGCTGCTCCAACTCCAGGTGGACGTGGGCAAGGAAGAATTCGAGACGGCGGAGCGCAACTACGCCACCACCCGCAACTGGGCCATCGGCGCCATCACCGTGGGCGTGGCCCTGGCCCTGCTCATCGGCATCCTGCTGATCCGCAACATCGGCCGTTCCCTGGGCCAGGCCATGGGCGTGGCGGCCAAGATCGCCGAGGGCGACCTGTCCAGCCGGATCGACATCCAACAGCACGACGAAACCGGCAAGTTGCTGGAGTCCATGCAAGTCATGCAGGCCGCCCTCACCAAACTAGTGGGCGACGTCCGGCGCATCGTCGAA
>DDYH01000061.1 GCA_002347615.1 Gallionellaceae bacterium UBA2239
CAACAACCCGCTTCGGCGGGTTTTTTGTTGCGCCACCCCCAACAGTCTGATTTACCCCCCTTGTTTCAGACCGCCGCCCGGCGGCATTCTCGCCCCGACTGATTAAAGTTTGGCCGGCCGGTGGGTTTCTTGCTCGCTCGCATCCTTCCCGCTGGTTGGCCGCCCACATGAGGCCGCCGCGTGTCCCTGTCGCAAGATCAAGATCAAGCCGGTAAAAGGCGCTGTTTGGCGAGTGTTATTTCCCTGGACGAGGGGAAGACCTCCAGTTGGGTGACAGTTACCCGGACGGGTACGTTCACCGATCCGCGCTACGGCGAGTTCTCCATCACCCGGGACATGCTCCTGGCGATGGTGGACAACTTCGAGCGGGACGCCTTTGGTCAACGGGTGTTCATTGACGTTTCCCACCTTCCCGGTAACGGCGCGGCGGGCGAGGTCAAGAAGCTGGCCGTTCAGGACGGAAAGCTCCGCGCTCTGGTGGAGTGGACGCCGTGGGGGCTGGAGGCCATCCGGGAACGGGGCTTCAAGTACCTTTCCGCCGATTACCACGAGAAATTCAAGGACAACGAAACCGGCCAGGTGCATGGATGTGTGCTGCTGGGGGCCGGGCTCACCATTCGACCCGTTATCAAGCGGCTCGACCCCATCCAATTATCCGAGGCGGCCGGCGACCTGCCGACGCTGATTCATCCCGATTTGGTTCGCTTACTTCACGAGGAGAATTCCGCAATGAAAAGCAAGAAGAGCGCCGCGCTGCGCACGAAACTGGAGGCCATGAAGCTGGCCGAGGACAACACCAACACCATTCTGCTGGCCTTCGACAAGGCCCTGGCGGATGATGCCGACGAGGCCAAGGCGGACGCCCTTTCCGCCGAGTTCGAGGCCATCGGCAAGCGCTTGGCCGAGGGCACCCAGCCCGCCACGTTGCAGCTTTCCGTTTCCGGCATGTCCGCCGCCGACGTGAAAAAACTGCTGGCGGAGGAGCGCGAGGCGGAAGCCGCCGCCTCCAAGCAGCTGGCGGAGAAGAAGGACGCCAACCTCAAGCTGCTGTCCGACACCATCAATGCCGCAGCCGGCCTGGAGGAGGACGCCAAGAAGGCCCTGTCCGCCGAGGTGGCGGACCTGATTACCCCGGAAATGACCGAGGCCCAGATCAAGGCCCTGGCCGCCACCCAGATCAAGCACGGCAACGAGGTGTCCGCCGCCAAGAAGCTGGCCGCCATGGGCTACCAGTTCCCCGCCGGCAGCGTGCATATTTCGGTGGACAGCTCCAACGAGGCGAAGGCCCTGCAGGATGTCGCCGACCGCCGCCTGGGCCTGTCCGCCATGCCTGACAGCCGCCGCTACGCCGCCACCGGCGGACAGTTGCAGGCCGAGAACAAGGCCCTGGCGGAGAAGGTGCTGGCCGCCTTCGACGCCGCCAACGGCCACCGCCTCCACGCCGAGCACAAGATGCTGGCCGCCGGTGACAGCCTGGTTTCGGACGTGGCCGTCCCGGCGACGTTCGAGCGCACGGTGTTGCGCGAGGCGCTGTACCGCCTGGTGGGCTTGCAGTTCGTGGATGCCGGCACCGCCGCCTTCTCCGCCACCACCCAGATTCCCTACTCCTACCGTGACAC
This sequence comes from Gallionellaceae bacterium UBA2239, assembly GCA_002347615.1. GTDB lineage: Bacteria > Pseudomonadota > Gammaproteobacteria > Burkholderiales > UBA9220 > UBA2239. Next base: position 1,620 of record DDYH01000061.1, read on the forward strand.
CACGGCGGCCGGCGTTTCCGCCGTGCGCAAGTACGAGGGCCAGGCCATCTCCCGCGCCGCGGTGAAGCAGGCGATGGAAACCGCCTACCTGATCCCGCAAAAGCTGGCGTTCGAAGTGTCCGACGAGCTGCGCTACCTGACCGCCAACGGCCAGCTGGTGAACTGGGACGCGGTGGCGGAAAACACCAGCAACGCCTTCCGCATCATTTCCGAAGACCTGGAAGCGCTGATCTTCAACGAGCAGCTGAACGCCGCCGACCAGTACGCCACCACCGCCGTCACCGACGAGGCCGTGGCCACCGCTGACGGCATCAAGTCCATCTTCGCCCTGACCAACTTCCCGGTGGTGCGCCCCAAGGCGATCTACGACCTCCAGGGCAGCCAGGTGGGCAGCACCCTGTACGGGGTGACGGTGAAGAGCAACGCCGTGGCCATCACCGAATGGGACGGCACCGGCACCCAGGCCCCCGGCCTGTACTACTGGCTGGACTACAACCAGGGCGAGGTCCATTTCGTGGACAAGGACGGCGCGGCCTCCGCCCCGACCGCCACCCACGCCATCGTCGCCAGCTACACCTACACCACCAACGTCTACAAGTTCGACACCGACCTGGGCAGCGCCACCATCGGCGCCAAGTGGGACGACTTCCTGTACCGCTTCGGCCTGCGCAAGTCGGTGATCGAGGACCAGCGCAGCCATATGTGCAACTTCGGCCTGATGAGCGGCACGGTGATGACCTCGGTGGAGCAGGCGGATTCCTTCGTGGAGAGCCGCGCCCGCAACGGTTCCAGCCTGGCCATGGACGGCAACCTGGGGCTTATCAAGGACGTGCCTCAGTTCAAGGCCTTCGCCCCCGGCCTGAACATGGGCGACCAGCGCGTGATCGTCGGCGAGCGCGGGCAGACCCGCTTCCGCATGGCCAAGCCCTGGGCCATGGGCCAGATGCAGGACCAGAAGGACGCCAACGGCCGCTTCACCGGCAAGAAGGAAGCCTACGGCGACCAGTTCATCTTCCTGCACACCCCCACCCAGCTCAAGGCCGCGCTGACCAGCATCGTGCTGTATTCGGGCACGGCGCGGGTTGACCGGTAATTCACCCCCACCCTAGCCCCTCTCCCGCTTGCGGGAGAGGGGCATCAAGGAGAAGAACGTGGAAAAGATTCCCGTACACAACAACACGGCCATGCCCATCTACGTGGGCGGGGCCATGATTCCGCCCGGGGAAACCCGGCATTTCAACGCCGACCAGGTGCCGCCGGAATACCGCCCCGCCCAAGCCAAAGAAGCCCAGGCCGACGAGCCGGGCAAGGAGATTGCCCCCGAGGAAGGGGTGAAGCTCATCCTGGCCGGGACGGTGGACACCGTCAAGGCGACCCTGGCCGATCTTTCCGACGCCACCCTGGCCCTGTTGAAGGACGCCGAGGAGGCGGGCAAGAACCGCTCTTCCCTGCTGGAAGCGGTGGATGCCGAGATGCTGAAGCGCCAGGCGGGCGGAGAGTAAACCATGGCCGGGTCCATGTCGTTGGCGGATTTGGTGGCGGACCTCAAGGCGTCGTTGAACGACGCCGCGGAGGTGTTCGTCGCCGCCAACGACGGGGACTTTTCCCGCCACCTGGACCTGGCCGCTCTGGATTTCGCCCGGGTGCGTCCCCGCACCCTGGTGGGGGAGCTGCTGCTGGTGGCGGACCAGGCCGACTACGCCGCCCCGGCGGATTTCCATGGCTTCAAGTGCCACCTGTGGGGCGAGAAGGGGCGCGGCGTCAAGCCGTGGGAAAAAGCCTGGCCGGGCCAGCTCCCCCGCGTGTACGCCGGGGAGATCGGCGGCGCGCTGAAGCTGTACCTGGACCCGACGCCCACGGCGCACCAGATCGCCCTGCTGGGCACCGGGTTCAAGTATTTCTACTTCGCCCGCCACGCCATTGCCGCCGACGCGGCCGACACCACCATCCGCGAAGGCGACCGGGGCCTGCTGATCTTGCGGGCACAGGCGGAGGCGATGAAGGAACTGGCGGCCCGCAATGTGGGCAAGCCGGTATCCATGCGGGACGGCATCACCAACGGGCCGCGCAACGGAACCCCAGCCGCCCTGTACCAGGGGCTGATGGATCTGTTCGAAAGGGCGGCGGCATGACGGAAATCCGCGTCCATATCGACACCGCCGCGGTGGACCGCGCTTTTGCCGTGGCGCCGGATGTGATGACGAGCAACCTACGCCGCTTTCTTTACCGCGCCGCCCAAGAGGTGGCACGGGAGGAGGGTCGTCAGGCACCCAAGGCGTTTTCTACCCTGAAAGACTCTATCGGTGTGGCGGAGGTTGGATTTCTGCATTTCCAGGTGGCGACGGGGACAAACTACGCGGTCCACGTGGCGGACGGTCGCTTCCCCGGAAAACAGCCTGGAACCGCCAAAGGCCTGGTGGAGTGGGTGAAGCAAAAGACCGGCCTTTCCGGCAAGCCGCTGGACCGGGCCGCTTTCGTAATCGCCCGGGCCATCGGCCGGCGCGGCATCAAGCCCAACGCCTTCGACCAGCGGACGATGGTCTCCACGGGCGGGCGGGTTGTCGAGCTGGTGCGGGAAGGCACCGCCGCCGGGCTGAAGGAGATTTTCGGGTGACCCCGGCGGATCGCGTGGCGCTGCTCCAGTCCACCATGGCGGCGGCGTACCCGGCCAGGATGGTGACCCGCGACCTGGTGGAATTCGACCATCGCAAGAAGGAAGACCTGGCCGCCGGAATCTACTCCATCGTGAGCCTGGGTGAGGGCGGCTATGCCAACCACAACGGGCGGGAGGGGATGGATGGGACGCATCGAATCCTGCTGGTGGGTCAGGTCAAGCTGGCTGAAAAAACTCCGCCGTCGCAAGTGGAGGACGCTGAGTTTGCAATGGCCGAAGAGGTGAAGGCCCTCATGCGCGCCCTGCCGGCCGGACTGTGCAACCTGGTGATGACCGGGTTCGAGCAAAGCGGGCAGGCTGACGCGCCCTACGGCTGGATAGCCGTGAAACTGGAGGCGAAGGAATGAATCTGAGCGCGCATTTCACCCTGGGCGAGTTGACCGCCAGCCAGTGGGCGGCCCGCAACGGCTACGACAACACCCCCAGCGACCCGGCCCTGGCGAACCTGAAGCGCACCGCCGCTTTCCTGGAACAGGTGCGGGGCGTGCTGGATAACCTGCCGGTGCACGTGAACAGCGCCTACCGCTGCCCCCGGGTCAACGCCGCGGTGGGCGGGAGCAAGAGCAGCGCCCACATGGACGGCCGGGCGGCGGACATCGTGTGCCCGGAGTTCGGCCCGCCGGTGGAGGTGGCCCGGGCTATTTACGCCTCGGGGCTGCCCTTCGACCAGTTGATTCTTGAATACGGCTGGGTGCACGTGGCGATTGCCCGGGAGAGTGATGAACCGCGCCGTCAGGTGCTGACCAAGGCCAGCGCTGCGGCGCCTTATGTGCCGGGAATTGTGGGGTAGCCATGAATTCTCTCTTCGGGAATTGGAGTTCCATCCTGGTGGCGCTGCTGGTCGGATCGCTGGCCGGCCTGTCGGCGGGGGTGAAGCTCACCGCCAACCACTACCAGGCCAAGCAGGCTGCGGCCATCGAACAGGCGCACCGGGTTTACGTGGCGGAGAAGGCGCGTGGCGACAAGCTGGCCGCCCACCTGCTGGAAGAGCAGGGCCGCAAGAAGATTATTTACCGCACCATCCGACAGGAGGTTGACCATGTGGCGAACCACCATGCTTGTTTGTTTGACGCTGGCTTTGTCGTCCTGTGGAACGACGCCCTCGCCGGCCGTTTGTCCGAAGCCGCAGGCGGAGCTGATGAAGCGGCCCTCTCCGCCGGTGTGGTTGGCGCCCATGAAGTCCTCGGCAACCACGTGGACAACGCGGAGCAGTGCGCAGAACAGCGCGCCCAGCTCAACGCCCTGATCGACTTCGAGGAGGGGCGCGATGCCGGAACGGCTGATTAAGCTGATGGCGGAGGCGGACCGGAACCCGTGGGTGATGAGCATGATCGTGTTCTTCTGCTCCTCCTTCGCCGGGCTGGCCACCCATCTGCGGGAGGGCGGGACGATCACCGGACGCCAGTTCCTGACGGCCATGCTCAACAGCGGGATGCTGGGAACCATCATCTTCCTGATGGGCTACAAGACCTTCTCCGACAACCTGCCGTACCTGGTGGCCATGTCGTTGCTGGCCGGGATAGGCAGCGCGTCCCTGATGAGCTTCATGGTGCAGCTGTTCAAGCGCCGGGCCGCGGCGCTGGTGGGGGTGAACATGGACGAACAAGGGGGTAATGATGGCAAAGGCTAAACCCGCGCCGGCAAGCGCCGGCACACAAATTAATGACGCCGCCACATTGATTTATGTGGCCTACCACGCCGGGCCGCCGGAGATCCAGTTCGCCGGACGGCGCTGGGTGAAGGGCGCGGCGCAAGCCTTGACCACCGAAGAATGGGGGGCGCTGCGGTCGCGGCCCGACGCGGCGGCGTTTGAATTCAAGCTCGACAACCAGGAGGACTAAACCATGTCTCAAGCCAAAGGGGCACTGACCCAGCTGCTGATGCAGCGCCAGAGCACGTTCCGCGACCCGCCCAGCCCGGCGGCGGCGTTCAAGCTGCCGTTTACCAAGTGGAATTCTGGGCGCGATCCGCAGAAGGTGGACGACCCGTCCATTTCCGCCTCCCCCTTGCCGGGCAAGAAGGGCTGCGGCAACCCGGTTTTTTCGCCGACGCTGGAATCCATCCTGGACCTGCGCAGCATCGGCCATTTGCTGGCGCTGCTGCTGGGGGTGCCCACCGCCCAGGCGGCGGTGACCAAGCAGCCCACCAACGTCACCGGGGTGACGGTGAACTATGCGGAAAGCGGCACCACCGCCGGCAACGGCACCCTGAGCTTCACCGCCGCCGGCACCACCCTGGACTGGAAGGCCCAGGGGGATGCCACCGCCGGCACGGCGGTGGATGTGTCGGCGGGGGGCTATTTCACGCTGCAATCGGGCACCGCCGCCCATTCCGTGCACGTGACGGTAGCGGCCTCCGCCCTGCCTGTGACGGACAAGAGCGACGCGGACATCAACGTCAGCGCCACGCTGAAGACCCACGCCTTTCCCATCACCCTCACCGACCGGCCGTCCGCCCTGTTCGAGGCGGGCTTCACCGACATCGGCAAGTATTACCGCCTGCTGGGGACCAAGCTCAACACCCTGGGTTACGACATCGGCGCCAAGGAGCAGAGCATTTCCTGCGGCCTGATCGGGGCGGTGGAAAGCACGGAGGCGGCGGCCTTCGACGCGGCGCCCACCAGCTACCAATCGGTGCGGGCCTGCGGCGGCGGCGGCGCCCTGTGGAACGGGGTGGACGCCAGCCTGGGCTCCCTCACCGGGGGCAAGATCGACATCAGCAACCAGATGAATGGACGCTTGACGGTGAAGGACGACCGGGCCGCCATCGCCGCCAACACCGGCTACGGCCTCATCACCCAGGAGGATTTGCTGATTAAGGGCACGGTCCAGGCGGCCTTCGACGGGGCGGGGGCCTACGCCCTGGCCCTGGCCGGCACCAGCTCCCGCCTGCGCATCGGCAGCCGGGCGGCGGTGGGGTCGGACGTGTTCAGCCTGGTGTGGGACATCCCCAACGTGGAGTTCGTGGAGAAGTCGATTCCGATCGAAGGAAAGAGCGGCATCTTCGCCGACCTGGAGTGGATGGCCCACCGGGACACCGCCGGCACCCTGCCCCTGGTCACGTTGACCAACGACGTGGCGGCATACTGAGTTTTTAACCCCACCTAAGCCTCCCGCCACGGCGGGAGTGCCATTCAACAAGGAGCGAGCAAATGCTGCTGATTCATCCGAAGAACGAAAAAATCCCTTTCACCCACGAGGAATCCGGGGCGGCTTTTGTGTTGCGGCCTCTGCTCCCCGCTGACCGGGCGCGCCTGATGCGCGAATCCACGGACGAGGGCGGGCGCTTTGACTTCGTGAAATACAACGGCCTGGTGGCCGATTTCGCCATCCTGTCCTGGGAGGGGGTGGGGGACAACGGGCAAGCCATCGCCTGCACCAAGGAAAACAAGCTGGCCTTCGGCGAGAACCTGGCGGAAATCGTCATGCCGGACCTGCTGAAACGGGTGCAGGAAAAGGGCGAGTTCATCGAGCTGGAGATCGGCGCCGCAAAAAACGCCTAGCCGCCCGGGCGGCGTGGGAAACCGCCATCGGATGGCGGTATCTCCGCGCCATGCGGAAGGCGGGGCGGGACATCCACCCGGACGATCTGCCCCCCCTGCTGGGATGGGAGCGGGAAATCTGGGAGTTGTACGAGCTGGTGAGCACCCAGTGGCGGGTGGGGATGGGGGGCGCGGTGGGCCTGGATTACGGCCCCTTCATCCGATTGGTGGACGACAAGGGGTTTGACCTGGCGTTTTCCCTGGAGCTGCTGAAGGCGGCGGAGGGCAAGGCGCTGGAAGGGATGCACAAGGGCGATGGCGGACAATCAGGTCAAGATTGACATCACGGCGGAGGTGGCCGGGTTCAACGCCAAGATGGCGGAGGCCCAGGCGCACCTGAACAAAATGGCCAGCGCGTTCAACGACGCCGACCGGGCCGCCACCAACGGCAGCCGTGGCATGAAGCAGGCGGAGGACGCCGCCGCCAAGCTGGACGGCGTGCTGATGGGCGTGGCGAAACGCGCCGCCGTCGCATTTGTCGGCTGGAAGACCGCCGAGCTGGCGTGGGACATGGCCCAGCTCAATGCCCGCTTCGAGACCCTGGGCGTGGTGATGGACGTGGTGGGGCGCAACGCCGGCTACTCCAAGGCGGAGGTGGACGCCTACGCCAAAAATGTGCAGTCCATGGGCATCACCATGACGGAGAGCCGGCAGACGGTGATCGCCATGATGCAGGCCCAGATGGACCTGACCAACGCCACCAAGCTGGCCCGCGTGGCCCAGGACGCGGCGGTGATCGGCAACACCAATTCCTCCGAGGCGTTGAACCGCCTGATCTACGGCATCCAGTCCGCCCAGGTGGACGTGCTGCGCACCATCGGCATCAACGTCAGCTTCGAGGACAGTTACAAGAAGCTGGCCGGCCAGATCGGCAAGAGCGCCGAATCCCTCACCGAACAAGAAAAGGTCCAGGCCCGCACCAACGCGGTGATGGAGCAGGGGGCGACCATCGCTGGCTCCTATGAGGCGGCCATGGGGACGGCGGGCAAGCAGATGTCGTCCCTGGCGCGTTATCACGAGGATCTGAAGGTGATTCTCGGGGAGGCGTTCAACGATGCCCTGGTGGGCGCGGTGACCAGTTACACCGACGGGTTGAAGGGCGCCACGGAGGAGGCCAAGCGCCTCCAGCAGCAGGGCGATTTGCGGGAATTCGGGCGTGATTTGGCCATGGTGATGGCCTATGGTGCCGACGCGCTCAATAATTTCAGGCTGGTGGTGATCGAAGTCGCCACGCGCCTGGCGGTGCTGATGAAGACCGTGCAAACGGCGGGAAGTGTCGGCAACGCGATGGCCGCCGGTGGCGGCGGGCTCGTTGGCCTATGGGTGAACCGCGAAGCCATCAAGCAGGCGTTCGACGAGCGGGAGCGGTTCGTCAACGAAGCCAACGCCCAATCCCTTGCCAACCTGGATAAGTTCGGCTTCAAGTTCGCCGAGGGGATGAGGAAGCAGTTTGAGGTTTCAGACGCCCATCGTCAGGCGGTGGAGGATATTGAGAGGCTGGTAAAGGCGGGAAGCGACCAGCGCAAGGCGGGAAATCTCGGCGAGAACGAAGTAATTGCCTACGCCGGAAAGGTGGCCGAGTACCTGAAGCGCGGCGAGATCGGGGCGATGGAATATTCCCGCGCCATGGAAGACCTGACGGGGCAGCACCAGAAATTGGCGGTATCCCAGGGCGAGGTGGCTTCCGGGGGGAAAAAGGCGCAGAGCGACTACGAAAAACTGCTTTCGTCCATCCGGGAAAAAACCGCCCAACTGGTGATCGAATCCGGGCAGACCGAAAAACTTTCGGACGCCCAGAAGCTGCTGCTCGAAATCGAGCAGGGGCGCTATAAGCTGACGCCACAGCACAAGGCCGTCCTCCAGGCCAAGGTCCAGGAGCTGGCCTTGCTGGAGGCGGAGGCGGAGGCGCGGCGCCACAACGCGGAAACCGACGCGGAGATCACGAAGGAGCAGGGCAAGGCGGCGACGGAGCGCTACGAGGCCCTGGTGGGCGGGGCGCAAACCCTGTCCGACGAAACCCGCCGCCTCAACGCCGACATGCTGATGGACGACCAGGCGCGGGCACGGGCGCAGATCGACCTGGAGTCGGAGAAGTGGATATTGATTATCCACGCCGCCCGGGATGCCTACGCCACCATGAACGCCGACGACAGGGCGCGGCTTGAGGGGGTGCTCCAAAACATGGAGGCGGCCTACGACCGCTGGCGGGCGGCGAAGGTCGCCCAGGCGAATTTCGCGGAGTTCAAGAAGGGGTGGGAGGAAACCGACCGCATCGCACGGGAGATGTTCACCGGCTGGGGGACGCACGGGGAGGACACCTTCAAGCGCCTGGGGGAGACGCTGAAATCCGCGCTGCTGAATGCGGTGTACGAGGCCACCCTCAAGCCGGTGGTGTTCCAGGTGTATTCCCAGGCGGCGGGGATGTTGGGTTTGCCGACATTCGGCGCGGGGGGATCGACGGGCGGTCTGTTCGACTTGGCCTCCAATGCGTCCAGCCTGTTCAACGGCGGCGGCCTGATGGGCACTTCCGCCGCCTACGGCCTGGCCGGGTTCGGCGGCGAGGCGGGGGCGATGCTGGCGGCGCAGACCGGGGGATTCGGCGCGGCGGGCTTGGCGGCGACGATGGAGGCCGGCGGGGTGGCGGGGGGCGGGTTGATTTCCGGCTTGGGCGCGGCATTGCCGTGGGTAGGCGGCGCTCTGGCCGTGTCCTCCTTGCTGGGTGGCGACCTGTTCGGCGGCGACGATGGCCCGGCCGAACGCAGCGCCACCGTCTATCAGTACGGTATCGGAGAAAAGGCCTCCATGTCCGATACCTCGGCGTTCGGGCCAATGAGCGTCTATTCGAACAACAAATGGTTCGGCCAGGGCACGGAGTCGGTAGTGCAGTTCCAGGACTCCCTCAAGGCCCTGGACGACCGGATTGCCGCGCTGCTGTCTCCCGATCAGATCGCCGCCGTCACCGCCGCCCTGCAGGCGGACAAGCCCACCTCGGTGGGCTTCGGCCCGGAGTGGACCGAGTGGACGCAAAGCCAAGCGGACGAGCAGATATTTGTCGAGCGTTACGGAATCATCCTCAACGCCATCAAGCCAGGGCTGGCCGACCTGGCAGCGCAAGCCGGATGGTCGGCGGACAAGATCGTTGAGCTGGCTGAGACGCTGGGGGGCATCAAACCCACGGCGGAAGAGGCCGCCGCGGCGCTGGAAGAGCAGCGATCCGCCGCGCTGCGGCTGGTGGAGTCCACGCGGGACGCCCTGGCGGGCGCCTACCAGCGCGAGATGGACGCGCAACAGGCGCTGGCCGACAAGATGCTCGGGCTGGCCGATGGTTTGAGCCGGCTGCGGTCCTCCCTGCTGCTGGGAGACCTCTCTCCCCTGGGCGTCCAGGCGAAGTACGAGGAGGCCCGGCGCCAGTTCGATGCCGTCTCCTCCCGCGCCAGGCTGGGGGACACGGCGGCGATGGAACAACTGGACGGCATGGCGCAGTCGTTCCTCGGCGCCAGCAGGGCATGGAACGCCAGTTCTGCGGACTACGCCTCGGATTTCTGGCGCGTGCAGGATGTGCTGGAGAGCACCGAGTCGGTGGCGGAGCGCCATGCCCGCATCTCCCAGGACCAGCTGGCCGTATTGGGCAGGCAGCTGGCTTCTCTGGGTGACATCAACGTCGGCGTCACCTCGATTGACGAGGCGCTGCGCGCCTACAACGCGGCGAAGACCGGCGCGGCCCTGGCCGGGGTGGGCGTGGCCTCCGCTCCCACCGGGAGCGGCATTGTCGCCAACGGCGTTTCGTACGGAATGGACGAGGGGCGGTTCGGCCTGATCTCGCCCGGAAACCTGACGTATTCCGCGTATACCGAAGTGCTGGGGCGCGCGCCGAGAGAATCCGGCGCGAACTACTGGGAGTCCTACCTCTCCTCGTCCGGGGTGCGGGACAGCGCCGGGGTTGACGTCTTTCTTTCCCATTTCATCGCCGCCGCGGTGGGGAGCGGAGGAACGGACGCCGAGAGGGCCGTCGCGTATGCCAGGGCCCACGGCATCCCGGGCTACGCCTCAGGCGGCGTCGCCGACGGCCTGTTCACCGCAGGCGAGGCGGGAACCGAACTGATTTATTCTCCTGCCCCGGTGCGGGTGTTGTCCGCCGCCGATACCCGGGCGGCGGTGGTCGATGGCGGCGAAATCGCGACCCTGTTGCGGGACGTGCTGGCCGAGCTGCGGGCCGCCAACGGCCAGCGTGGCGCCGCCGCCGGGGCGCAGATCGAGCGGCTGGACGCCCTGGAGCGGCGCCTGGCCAACAGCGAACGGGCCGCCATCATCGCCCGCACCGGGACCAACGGATGACGCGGCTGATCTATTTGGTGGAAGCCGTCGCCTATAACCTGTCCTCCGGGCTGGAGGAGACCCTGTTTTTCGCGTCGGCCGAATTCGCCACCGGCCGTGCCGACACGCCGGCCGACCGGCGCTACTGGCCGCGAGTCAAGGGGGAGTCCGCCTTCGCGGTGGCGGCCTTCGACGGCCGTGGCACGCGGGGAGCGTCCCGCCCCGGCGCCGGGCCGATTGCCCTGGACAACACCGACGGCGCGCTGGATGGCCTGTCCTCCGCCTACGCCCTGGCCGGCCGCGCCGTCACGGTGCGGGTAGGGGAGGCGGGCGCGCCCTACCCCGCTGGCTACCCGGCGGTGATTGCCGGCGTGATGGAGCAGCCCGACGCCGGGCTGGACCAGGTGTTGCTGCGCCTGCGGGACGGGCAAGTTGTCCTGGACAAGCCCGCCCAGTCCGTCCTGTATGCCGGCACCGGCGGGCTGGAGGGCGCCGCCGACCTGGCCGGCAAGGGCAAGCCCTGCGGCGTCGGCGGCACCAGCCGCAACGTGGAGCCGGCCCTGGTCAATCCCGCCCTGGACCTGTACCAGGCGGCCGATGGCGCGGTGTACGCCATCGGCGGGGTGTATGACCGCCAGGTGGCGTACACGCCGGGGGCGGACTACGCCAGCCAGGAGGAAATGGAGACTACCGCCCCGGCGGCGGGCACCTTCCGGGCGTGGAACACGTCGGCGGGGGCCTATTTCAGGGTGGGCACTCCACCCAGCGGGATGCTGACCTGCGACGTGACCTGGGCGGCCGCCGCCGAGCGCACCACGGCCCAGGTGTGGCGGTCGCTGCTGATCCAGCGGGGCGGGGTGGCGGCGGGGATGATAGACGCCGCCGACGTGGCCGCGCTGGACGCCGCCAACGCCGCCGAAATCGAACTGCACCTGCCCTGCGGCGACACCCGCACGGTGCACCAGTTGTTGGACGAGGCGGCCCAGGGCGCCGGGGCCTACTGGTGGGCGGACGCCCTGGGCGTGTACCACCTGCGCCGGCTGGAGGAGCCAGCCGGGGCCGCCGGGGTGACCCTGCGCCAGAGCCGCATCCTGGAGCTGGAGCGAGTGTTGACCAGCGATACGGACCGAGGCCTTCCCGCCTGGCGGGCGGAAGTGCGGTACGACCTCAACTACTCCCCGACGCAAGAGGACATCGACAACAGCGCCCCGGCGGCGCGTCGCGCCTGGGCGAAGGAGGAATATCGGGTGGCGTCCGCCGCCGACGCGGCGGTGAAAACCCCGTGGCCCACGGCGGCGGAGGTGACGGTGGACAGCCATTACGCCGACGCCGTTGGGGCACAGGCGGAAGCGGACCGCCTGCTGGCGCTCTACCGGGTGCCGCGGCAGTCCTGGCGCATCAAGGCGCGGCTCTCCGCCGCCGAGATCGCCGCCCTGGACGTGGGCGCCGTGGCGGCCGTCGATCATCCGCGCTATGGCTTGTCCGGAAAGCTGTGGCGGGTGCTTGGCCTGGAGCGCGATTATCGCCAGGGCATTGTTACGGTGACGGTGTGGGGGTGACATGCAAAACGTGATGATAGGTTTCCCCAACTTGGCCGACAAGGTCAGCCTGAGCGGCGGCGCCTGGTCCGCCACCATGCCCCGGGACGCCATGCTCACCCGGGAGCTGGACGACTATTCCCGCAGCGCCGACCTGGCCCTGGCGTCCACCCAGTTTGCCGTGGCGTTGGATGCGCCCCGTCCGGTGAGGATTCTGGCGTGGTGCAAGGACAACCTATCAACGTTCGCCAAATACCGGGTGACGGCGGCGAACGTGGAGGATTTCAGCGCCCTGGTCTACGACTCGGGCTGGCTGGACCGCTGGACCAGCGTGTACACCGACGAGGTCCTGATGTGGGAGGACGTGAATTTCTGGTGGGGCAAGATGCCGGAAGAGGACCGGGCCGCCTACCCGGCCAATCTGATTCACGTTTTTCCGGCGACCAGCACCGCCCTCCATTACCGGCTGGAGGTGGACGACGCCCTCAACCCGGACGGGTACGTGCAGGGGGCAAGGCTATTCCTCTCCCCGGCGTGGAGCCCGCGGAACAACTACAGTTACGGCGCCGGGCTGGGCTACGAGCCCAACACCCGCGTCAGCCGCACCCCGGGCGGGGTGGAGTATTTCGACCCGCAGCCCGGCCGGCGCACCTTCGAGTTCCGCCTGGATTGGCTCAGCCAGGACGAGGCCCTGGCCAAGGCGCTGGACATGCAAATCCGCGCCGGCCGCGACGGCGAGGTGCTGGTTATCCCCGACGCGGATGACGCAATACATGCGGTGCGGCGGAACTTTTTGGGGCGCCTGGACAAGTTTGACCCCATCACCCATCCGGCTTACGCGACACACAAGGCTGGTTTTTTGGTAAAGGAGCGCACATGACCCAGGTCACGGTCAACGGCAACACCTATTCGGACGACGGCACCGCCGCCCGGGACATGAACAACTTCGGCAGCCGGACGTGGTTTTTCCCGCTGGTGGCGGATTTTTTGGCGGAAGCGGCGGCCTGGTTGGCCACGGTGCTGGGCTACAAGACGGACGCCGAGACGGCGGCCGGCGCCGCATCGAGCAGCGCCGCCGCCGCATCGAGCAGTGCCGCCGCCGCATCGAGCAGCGCCGCCGCATCGGCCGCCCAGGCATCGGCCGCCACCGCGTCGGCGGACACCGCTACCACCCAGGCCGCCTTGGCGGGGGATTGGGCGGGAAAGACCGACGGCACCGTGGATGGCGTGGAGTATTCAGCCAAGGAGTACGCCTTGGGCATTCAAATCCGCGGCACATCGGGGAGCGCGAAAGATTGGGCGGATTATGTGGATGGCCCCGTGGACGCGGCGGGCGGGCGAAGCGCCAAATACTGGGCGCAGCAGGCCCTGGCCACGGCCACCGGCGAGCTGATCTACCGGGGCACCTGGGACGCTTCGGGGGGGGGCTACCCCGCCCCGTTGGGCCTGGGCGATTTCTACAAAATCAGCGTGGGGGGCAGCATGGGTGGGATAGCCTTTCTGCCCAATGACAACATCATCTACAACGGCACCGGGTGGGACAAGATCGACAACCAGCAACTGGCCGCCCCGGCCCGGTCCTATTACTTCGCCAACCTGTAAGGAGACATCATGGCCTCTGGAAAAATCTGGTCCGGCACCCTGGCCGCCGGCATCGCCCAGGACACCGGCGCGGTTCCGGCCGGCAAGGTCCGCACCGCCACAATCAGCGCCGTCAATTACGGCACCGCCGCCGCCACCCTGAAAGTCTACGTTGGCGCCAGCGCCACGCCGGACGACGCCGCCTGCATCGAGCCGGAAATTGCGCTCCCGGTGGGGGGGGTATACAAGCTCACCGGCGAGATCATCGGGGAGGGAGAGCGCATCGTCCTGCTGACGGACGGCAACGCCATTGCCGCCCGGGTGGCGGCGTTTGAGGAGACGGCATAATGGGGCGCTACCTTTCCGCCGAAAACCTGGGGGAGGTGCGGGCCGTGGCCGCCGGCGCCTTCGCTGCGGGGGATTTGATGGCCCTCCTGGAAACAGGGTTCGCAACAAAGTGTAATGCCGCCCTGGGCGTGGGCGGCAATGCCAACGCCACCCAGGGGCCGGCGGCGGTGGCGGCGCTGAGTTCCCTCGGGCTGGGGACAAACTATGGCTACGGCTCCGTGTTCTCGTGCAGCCGGATGGCGACGTTGTCCGACGGGAACGTGGCGGCGGCGTATTCCGGAAACGGAACCGCCGACAGCACCGGGCTCACCCTGCGCATTCATAGCCCATTGGGCGACGATGGGCGGGCGCCCATCGCGGTGTCGTCGGCCACGGCCATCTATGGTTACCGGGTGCGCCGCGTCAACGACGCCACCTTGGTGGTGGCATGGACAGAAAGCACCACGCTGAAGATCGCCTTTTACGCCAACGACGGCACCGTGGTGGCGGCGGCGGCCACGGTGGCCGCGCTGGTCGGGTTCGGCATAATCCACTGGAACGTCGCCGTGACGGCGGCGGGCGACGTGGTGCTGGCCTACGCCGTGGGGACGACCAATGATTGCGCCTTTTCCCGCTACAGCGCCGCCGGGGTGTTGCAGGGCGGCGCCACGGTGGTGGAGGCGGGGGCGAGCCCGATTTATTTGGCCGTCCTGGGCTGCGCCAATGGGGATTTCGTAGTGGCCTACCGTCGAACCGTTGCTACTGCCGGCTATAAGTTCGCCCGCTACACCGGCGGCGGGGTCTTGCTGGGGGCGGTCACGACGCTGGTCAACACCGGCAATTCGTTGAGCAATGGCGACGCGGAGGGCGGCGTGGTGGAGCTGGACGGCGGAAACGTGGTGTTCGCCACTCCTGGCGCGGCGGATTCCTACCCGGACCTCCACGTCTATAGCGCCGCCAACGCCCTGGTTAAGGTCGTTGACCTATGGTCGAGCGCCTTCATGGGTGGACTGATGCCGCAGCTCATGGCCCTGGCCGGCGGCGGGTTTGCGGTGGCCGGGCTCGGCTCGTCGAGCAACACGTCGCTGGCGACGTTCGATGCCTCCGGCGGCGGGTTGTTGCCCGTCAAAACGGTGGATGGCGGCGGCATTGCCCCGTCCACAAACGGCGCTATTTACGCCTTTTCCCTGGGCGCGGCGGGCTTCGCCTTCGTCCGTGCGGCGTATGACGGGGCCTATTACGACGCCCGGCTCTTTACCTGCTCGCCTCTGGGGGTGGCCACCGGCACGCCGGTGCAACTGCGGACGGCGAGGACGGATGCATTGTCCAACGTGGCCGCCGTTCTCACGGCGGACGCCACCGTTTTTCTGTCGCTCAAAGACAATGTGTCCCCTTATCTTTCTTTAGGCGTTTACCACGTTGCGCGCAAATCCGTGCTGGGCGTGGCCCTCAACGCCGGGACAGATGGGCAGGTGGCGCGGGTGGCAACTCAGGGCTGCCACGTGATTAATCAGTCCTTCGCCGCCGGGGGGTGGGTCGATGGCCGCACGGCGGAGGTGCCCGGGCCGCGCGGGACGGTGATCTGCAATTCTGCCACCTTGTTGGGATTGGAGTAAGCCATGAAGCTCTACGACGGGACGGTGCTGCTTGTTGAGGATGACGCGATTGATTATTTGGAAAATGAGAAGGGCTGGCTGGCCGGCGGGACGCTCTACGTTGACCCGGAGAGGCGCTTTGCGTTGGCGGCGGCGACCCCGCGCCTGCTGACCCGGCTGCAGTTCCGCAACCGCTTCACCGCCGCGGAGAAAGGTTCCATTTACGCCGCCGCCGACACCACACCGGAAATCCGGGCCTGGCTCGACGACCTGATGGCGGCGGAAAGCGTGGACCTGGACGACGCCCACACCGTGGCCGGAGTCCAGGCCCTGGAGACCGCCGCCCTGATCGGCGCGGGACGGGCGGCGGAGATTCTGGCATGACCCACTGCGCGCTCGCCCTGATCTGGCTGCTGTGCCAGGTGGCCGCACTCCTCGCCGCGGTGCGCATGGCCTGGGCGATCCTGACCCATCCGGCCCGGGCCTGGACCATCGCCCTGGCCTACGACCGCCTGGCGAACGCGGCGGCGAACGATGGGGAGGTGCAGACGATTTCCAGCCGGGCGGAGAAGGCGCGGCGGGCGGGTAAGCGGTGGGGGTGCTGGCTGTGCCGGGTGCTGGATGGGGTGGACCCGGGGCATTGCGGGCGGAGTGTGGAGGGGCCGGCTAGTTAAGCGGCCGGCGCATCGCCTTTCCCCTTCTTGAAATTCTCGTCGTTGCGGCAATAGTCCAGGCTTTTCAGTAGCAGCCAGCCCAGGCGGGTGACGTGCTCGGGTTTTTCCAGGGCCACGCTGTTGCCGGACCCGCGCTCCAGGCCGATGGCTTGCAGTTTGGCCTCGTCGTCGGCGGTGAGGTCGATGGGGAAGTGGGCCACGGGGTGGTTGCGGTCGCCGGCGTAGCGCAGCAGCCAGCGGTTGGTTTTGCCCTGGTAGAGGATGGCGTAGTAGCTCTCGGTGTCCTTGGCCTGGATGTCGTCGTCGGGGACGATGCCGCCCAGCATGGCCCGGGCCAGCTCCAGGAGCTTCTTTTCGGCTGCGGTGGTGACGATGCGTGGGTTGTCGGGATGGGCTTCCTCCGCCGCGGCGGCGGGGGGGGTGTCCGGCGCGGCGGCCTGGGGCGTGCTCAGGCCGGTGACCACCATGCCGCTTACCGCCTCCGCCACGGCCTGGCGCACCAGGGGGGTGATGGAGTCGAGAAACTTGCCGGTGAGCTTGGCTTCCAGGTTTGCCTGGAGGGCGACGAAGCGAACGAATTCCGGGTCCACTTCCCGCAGGCTCTTTTCGATGGCGTCGCGGAAGGCGGCGAGGTACATCCTGTCTTCCGCGAAGGTGCGCAGGGCGTCGGGCTGGAACTGGTCGAAGCGGAAGCGGGCCAGCTGCTCCGGGGCGCCGTCCGCCAGGTCCAGCAGGTCGGCGGCCAGGAAGGGGGAATCGTCCATCACGTTCTGGTGCTTCAGGTCGGTGAAGAAGCGCCATTCACGGCCGTTGGTGATGGCGGCGATCTTCACGCCCGGGGTGGCGTTGAAGTAGCGGGCCAGCTGGGGGCTGTGGTTGGTGAGGTTGGCGGTGTAGGCCTTGGCTTCGATGAACATCACCGGGGCATCGTGGGAGAACAGGGCGTAGTCCACCCGCTCGGCGGCTTTCACGCCGGGGAAGTCGGCGCTGTATTCGGCCCGCACCTTGAGGGGGTCGAACGGGCTGAATCCGAGGATGTCGAGGAGGGGGAGGATCAGGGCCTGCTTGGTGGTTTCCTCGGTGGAACAGTGGGGCCCGACGTTGCGGATGTGCTCCACGTGATGGGCCAGCTTTTGCTTGAACTCGTTCATGGTTTAATCCACCTACACGCTTTTACCGAATGGAGGAAAGATGCGACACAAAATCAGAGCGCTAAAACTAATGCAGTCCATATTGACCGGCGATATTCAATCCTCCAACGGCAGAAGGTTGATCCGGTTGCTTGGGTGGGAGTTGAGAAAACACAACTTATCCATGCTCGACCTTGGCATGACCGAGCGCGTCTTGAATGGCGGCCATGCCAGCCATAAGGGCGGACTGGGAAGGGCGACTGCAAACAAACGACCGGTAAAGCGTTGCCTCGATCACGGATGAGCCGGAGGCCCGGCACGATGAACAGGTGGCGCGCACCGAGGACGTTTCGCCGTCCACTGACCATTCAATGGTGTGGGGATACGTCTTGTCGCAGCAGCGGCAATGGGCGTCGACGGTCATTTTTTGGCTGTCATCCATAGTCCTCCCCTTACTTGAACAACGACAGCAGGGCCAGCTGCTTTTCCACCGGCAGGCGGCGGAAGATGGTGAGGAGCTGGCGCTCGATGTCGGTGATGGCGTCGTAGCCTTCCCGTGGCTGCTGGGCTTGGTAGCCCTCTCCCACCAGGGACAAGGGGGGGCGGGTTTCCAGGCTTTTTCTCAGGCGGTCCACTATTTCCGCATTCAGGCTGCGACCATTTATTTCGGCCTCCCGGCCCAGCCGTTCCTTCAGCTCTGGCGGCATTCGGACGCCGGTTTGCGGAAAAGCTCTACTCATAGGTAGCACAGTGTAACCACATCGCCTCTTGACAGGGTATAGTCACAATGGTAGTGTGCTACCACATTGCAAGTACAAGGTGGTAGCACATGATCGTTTCTAGAGATGCAGAGAAAACCCTTATTCGTTTCCCGCCCGGGATGATCGCCCGCCTCACCGAGGCGGCGCGCAAGGCAGGGCGCAGCCGTAACACCGAGATCGTCAAGCGCCTGGCGGAAAGCCTGGCGGCGGATGCCCGGCGGGAGAGGCGTAAGGCGGCGTAGTAAAAAGCCGCCCGGCGTTGACGCGCCGGGCGGCCTGGGGTCCTGTCGGAAAACAGGATGGACTCACTCGCAAGTCCATCATCCGGCAACCCCGCAAGCGATAAAAGATTAATTGTTGCGGAGGTTTCACCGTGCCGGAGAACAAGGGCATTCCGCCCGACGTGCAAGAGGCGTTTTACCGCGTGGTCCATGACTACGGCGTCCAGAAGCTGGCGTCCCGGATGGGGGTGTCTGCGGGGGTGCTGTACAACAAGGCCAATCCCACCGATTCCACCCACCATAAGCCGACCCTGGCCGATGCCGTGCTGGCGACGGTGCTGACCGGCGACAAGCGCATTCTGCGGGCCTTCGCGTCGACGGTGGGGGAGGTGTGTTTCCCGGTGCCCGATCTTTCTACCGTTTCCGATGCCTCCCTGATCGAAATGCTGGCCCGCATCAACATGGAGGGGGGGGACTTCTTCCGCGCTTTCCACGATGGCCTGGCCGGCGGCCGGCGCTTCGACGCCAAGGACTACGCCCGCATCCGCAAGGAGGGCATGGAGTTCATCGCCGCCATTGCCGAGGGCATGGAGCGCATCCGGGGCATGGTGGACGGTTGAGGGGCAATACCCCGTCAGGCGACGGGGCGCAGCCTGAGAGCGATACAGGCCGCAACGGTGGGACGAAAGCGCCGCGACAAGCCGGGAGAGGCCGGCACCCGACACGCAACCGAGGAAACCCCCGCAGCCTTCGCGGTTCCTCCCTGTGAAACCCGCCGCCGGGCGGGGTGAAGGCTCCCGGCGCCTATTTTTGAGGAGGCGGCTATGCACATCCACCGTTGTACCCCGTCAGGACAGGGCGCGCTGGCTGATCTGCGCCGGCAGGGCGAGGCCCTGGGCTGCGACCTGGTGTTCGACTCCGGCCGCCGGCTGAACGCGGAGGTGGGCTTTGCCTTCCTTGACAAGCTGGACGAGGTGCTGGCCCTGGAGGAGCGGGGCGATGTGGACGGCATGGCGCTGGCGGTGGGCGATGCGCGGGAACTGCTGGGGGCCCTATGAACGGCACGGCACGGGATTGGTTTTTGGCTTTGGTGGCGCTGGCGGTTTTCTTCGCGGCGCTGTCGGTGGTGCACGGGTGAATGCCCGGTTTGAAAAAGGAGCGAGCGATGTTGAAACGGTATTTGACGGAAGAGGAGCAGCGCCGGCTGCTCAAGACGGTGGGCAGTCTCAAGGACATCCAGGCGCAGCGGGATGACGCCTGGATTCGCTGCCTGATCCACACCGGGATGCGGATCGGGGAGTTTTCCCGGGTGACCGTGGGCGACGCCCTGGACGCGCTGCGCACCGATTATCTGTTCATCCCCCGGGAGCACCGCAAGGGCAAGTGGGCGGACCATTCCGTCCGCGTCACCCAGCCGGTGCGGGAGGCGCTGACCGACCTGCTGGCGGTGCGCCGCGCCCTGGGCTACGCCGACCGGTCGGACGCGCCCCTGGTGATCTCCCGCAAAGGGGAGGCCATGACGGTGCGGGGTTATCAGCAGCGCTTCAAGGGGTGGGCCCTGGCCGCCGGCTTGCCGGAAGACGCCAGCCCCCACTGGCTGCGCCACACCCGGGCCATGAACATCATGGCCCATACCACCAGCCACGACCCCCGCGGCATCGTCCAGGCCGCCCTGGGGCACCGCTCCATTGCCAGCACCGGGATTTACACCGGGGTGAGCCGGGAGGAGCTGGAGCGCTCCCTGGACGAGGTGGACGGCCACGGGCGGATGACGGTGGCGAGGCAGCGGCGGCGGTATGAGGAGAGGAGGGCCGGGGCATGAAACTGTTCGAAAAAGAATGCGCCGACTTGGCCCGCAGGTTCTATTCCGACATGACCGTTCTGGAGAAGCATCGCGGCCAGATCGACGAACTGGAGGCGTTGGCGGAAGAGTTGAATGGTGCCGGGATAGCGGTCCTTCCACATGTTTGCCCCCACTCCCACAACGCCACCATTTCTTTGTGGATAGGGTGTTATTCCAAGGACGACCAGCGCCTGCTCCGAATGCTGGAAATCGTTACCGCGAACGCTTTGAAAAAAGGCGCCGTGGTGTCCGCAAATGAGGCCGGCGACAGGGTGGAGCACGGCATCAAGGTGGAAGAGGAAGGTAAGACGCCCTTCTATATCAACCTACAAGGGTACGAAAACCCGCAACGGTTGATGGATTTGTTGGTGGAGGCCGCATGATCTCCCCCTACTACTGCCCCGCCATCCACCCGGTGATCCTCCAGCAGCGCCTGAACATCGGCAAGATGCACTTCACCGACCTGGGCCTGGAAAAGTGCTGCTCCACCTGCAAAGAGTCCTTCCCCGCCGACACCGAGTTCTTCTCCGCCAAGGCTGACAGCCTGGACGGGCTTAATTCGATGTGCAAGGCGTGCCAGAACGGGAGGCGGGGGCGATGACCGAGGCGGCGTTGTTTGGGAGCGCGTTTTGCACCGTGTTTTTGCTTGGGTTCCAGCAAAAGAACGTGGCGGGCGGCCACTATGTGGCGGCGATTTTTACCAGCTTTGGCATCGGGGCGGCGCAGATATTTCTGTGGCGCCTGGTTCCCGATGCGAACGCGGTGCAAATATGCGCGGCGCTGCTGGGCGGGCCGTGCGGCATTGTGGCGGCGATGTGGGTGCACCCGAAGCTGGTGAAGCGAAAGGGGGTGGCGTGATGGATAAATTCCGCCCCCGCAACGCTACCCAGGGCGACGCCTTCCTGCACCTCTCCGCCATGGCGCCGTTCTCCGGCGACGGGAATTTGTACCGCGCCTTCGGCCATGTGATCGCCGCCAGCCACGGGGCGGTGCTGTTGGCTCCGGTGCAGATCGTGAAGGGCGACCTGACCGCTGTTCTGGACGGATGCCCGGTGCCGTGGGAGGAGGTGGACGCGGTGCTGTCGGCGGAGCTGGACGATGCGATGCCCTTTTCCCTGGATGGCGCTGCTGGCTACGGGGAGGCCCTGCGCCGGCTGGCGGCCATCACGCCGGACAAGTGGGTGGCGGGACAGATCGCGCTGTCGCCCATCGGCGGCGCGGTGTGGGTGCTCCGTCACCCCTGCGGCCTGCGCTTCGCGGCCACCAGCGACGTGCTGTTCTGCGACCACGAGATAGACCGGGGGATGTTCTTTGACACCTGCTTGAAGTGTGGGGTGGAGGTATGAGGTTTAACG
>DDYH01000071.1 GCA_002347615.1 Gallionellaceae bacterium UBA2239
TACGTTGCGACGACTCCAGTGTGTACAATGAACCGCCGGATGCGGAACCGCACGTCCGGTGGTGTGAGAGGGCGACGGGGGTAACCCCGTCCCCTACTCGATCCGGAAACCGCCTTCGCGGCTCAGAGCTGTCCGCCTCCGCCCAGGGCCTTGTACAGCTGGGCGGCGGAGGTGAGCCAAGCGCGCCGGGTCGCCACCGTGGCCTGCTGGGTGGAGAAGGTTTCCCGCTGGGCGTCCAGCACCTCCAGGTAGCTGGAGATGCCGGCCTGGTAGCGGGCCTCCGCCAAGCGCAGGCGCTGCTCCTGGGCCTTCTGCGCCGCTTCCTGGCCCTGGAGTTGCTCCACCAGATACTTGCGGGCGGCCAGGAGGTCGGCCACTTCGCGGAAAGCCTGCTGGATGGTCTTCTCGTATTGGGCGACGGCGATGACCTTGCGGGCCTCGGCCAGGTCCACATTGGCGCCGGTTCGGCCGGCGTCGAACAGGGGCAGGCGCAGGGCAGGCTGGAAGCTCCAGGCGCCGCCGCCGTCGAACAGCCCGGAAAGGGCGCCGCTGGCCAAGCCCAGGCCCGCCGTCAGGGTGATGCGCGGCAGGAAGGCGGCCCGGGCGGCACCGATGTTGGCGTTGGCGGCGATCAACTGCTGCTCGGCTGCCAGCACGTCGGGGCGCTTGAGCAGCACCTCCGACGGCAGATCCGCCGCCAGGTCGGCGACGATGCCCTGGCCATCGAGGGCGGCGCCCATGGGCAGGTCCGCCGGCTGGGTGCCGACGAGCAGGTCCAGGGCGTTGATGGCGGCGGCCCGCTGGCGCTCCAGGGCGGCGAGGTCGGCCTTTGCCTGTTCATAGGCGCCGTCCGCCTGGAGGTAGTCCAGGTCTCCGGCCAGGCCCACGTCGCGGCGGTGGGCGATCATGGTGCGGGTTTCCCCCCGGCTGCGGACGGTTTCCCGGGCCAGGACGGTGCGTTCTTCCGTTTCCAGGCCGATCAGGTAGGCGCTGGCCACGTCGGCGATGAGGGACAGGCGGAAGGCGCGCCGGGCCTCCTCGGTGGCGAGATAGCCGGCCAGGGCCGCATCGTTCAGGCTCTTCACCCGCCCCCAGAAATCCAGCTCGAACGACAGCACGGAAAGGCCGACGTCGTAGCGATGGCTGGTGGTGCGATTCCCGGTGGTGGTCAGCTCACCCGGCGTGCGCGCCGAAGCGCCGCTCAACACGCCGTCCACGTTGGGCAGCCGGTCGGCGCGGGCGATGCCGTAGAGGGCACGGGCCTCTTCCACCCGGGCGGCGGCCACGCGCATGTCCCGGTTATGCTCCAGGGCGGCGGCGATCAGGGCCTGCATCCGCGCGTCGGGGAAGAAGGCGTGCCAGTCCAGTTCGGCGGCGCGGCGGGTGCCCTCGGCCGGGGCGGACTCCGGCCAATGGGCGGCCACCGGCGGTTCCGGCCGCTGGTACTCGGGCGCCAGGGAGCATCCCGCCAGGGCCGCGCACAGGGCGGTGAGGATCAGCGGCTTATGCATGGTCATTCTCCTGATGGTGGCGGGGATGGCCGGGGAGGAATTTTCGCACCACGACGAAGAACACCGGCACGAGGAAGATCGCCAGGAAGGTGGCGGCGAGCATGCCTCCGATGACGCCGGTGCCGATGGCGTGCCGGCTGTTGGCGCCGGCGCCGGTGGAGATGGCCAGGGGCAGCACGCCGAGGATGAAGGCGAAGGAGGTCATCAGGATCGGGCGGAAGCGCAGGCGGCAGGCTTCCAGGGTGGCCTCCACCAAGCCCATCCCCTTCTCCTGCAGGTCCCGGGCGAACTCGATGATCAGGATGGCGTTCTTGCTCGACAGGCCGATGATGGCGATGAGGCCCACCTTGAAATAGACGTCGTTGGGCAGCCCCCGCAGGGTTACCGCCAGGGCCGCGCCGAAGACGCCCAGGGGCACCACCAGCATCACGGCGAAGGGGATGGACCAGCTTTCATACAGGGCCGCCAGCGCCAGGAACACCACCAGCAGCGACAGGGCGAACAGGAAGGGGGCCTGGCTGCCGGAGAGCTTTTCCTCGAAGGAGGTGCCGGACCAGGAAAAGCCGAAGCCGGGCGGCAACTGCTCGGCCACCTGTTCCATGGTCGTCATGGCTTCGCCGGTGCTGTGGCCGGGGGCCGGGTTGCCGGCAATCTTCATGGCGGGCAAGCCGTTGTAGCGGTCCAGCTTGGGGGAGCCGACGATCCAGCGCGGGGTGACCAGTTCCGCCAGGGGCACCATGCCGCCGGAGCGGTTGCGCACCGGCAGGCGCAGGATATCCTCCGGGGTGGAGCGCAGGTCGGCGTCCGCCTGCATCTGCACCCGCAGGATGCGGCCCTGGCGCACGAAGTCGTTGATGTAGGCCACGCCCAGGGTGGACAGCAGGGTTTCATTGAGGTCGGCGATGCTCACCCCCAGGGTCTCGGCCTTGCGGCGGTCGATGTCCAGCATAAGCTGGGGCGAGGCCTCCTGGCCTTCCGGCCGCACGCCGGCCAGCTTGGGGTCCTTGCCCGCCAGGCCCAGGGCCATGTTGCGCGCCTCCAGCAGCTTTTCACGGCCCAGGCCGCCCCGGTCCTGCAGGCGGAAGTCGAAGCCGCCGGTGGAGGCGAGTTCGGGGATGGGCGGGGGGTTGATGGCGAAGATCATCGCCTGCTTGATCTGGAACAGGGCCATGTTGGCCTTCCGCACCAGGGT
Source organism: Gallionellaceae bacterium UBA2239 (assembly GCA_002347615.1). GTDB lineage: Bacteria > Pseudomonadota > Gammaproteobacteria > Burkholderiales > UBA9220 > UBA2239. The sequence continues at coordinate 2,704 of DDYH01000071.1, forward strand.
TGTGGCGGAGTGTTCCGGCCCCTTGCGCTCGTCCCAGTCCTTCAGGCGGACGAAGGCGATGGCCGCGTTCTGGCCGCGGCCGAAGAGGGAGAAACCCACTACGCCGATGACGTGGGACACTTCGGGCTGGGACAGGTAGTACTTTTCCACCTGGCCCAGCACTTCCAGGGTGCGCTCCTGGGAGGCCCCCGGGGGCAGCTGCACCATGTTGATGAAGTAGCCCTGGTCCTCCTCGGGCAGGAAGCTGCCGGGCAGCTGGAGGAACAGCCAGCCGGTGGCGGCGATGATGCCGGCGTAGAGGATCAGGTAGCGGCCGGTCTTTTTCAGAGCCCGGGCCACCCAGGACTGATAGCCTGCGGTGGTGCGGGCGAAAAGCCGGTTGAACCAGCCGAAGAAGCCCTTGCTCGGCATCATCTCCTTGCCCGGCGCGTGCTTGAGCAGCGTCGCACACAGGGCCGGCGTCAGGGTCAGCGCCATCAGGGCCGAGAACAGCATGGCGAGGATGAGGGTCACGGCGAACTGGCGGTAGATCACGCCCACCGAGCCGCCGAAGAAGATCATCGGCGCGAACACCGCCGACAGCACCAGGGTGATGCCGATGATGGCGTTGAAGATCTGGTCCATGGCCTTGCGCGCGGCTTCCCGCGGGGACAGGCCCTCTTCGCTCATGATGCGTTCCACCGCCTCCACCACCACGATGGCGTCGTCCACCACGATGCCGATGACCAGCACCATGGCGAACAAGGTGAGGACGTTGATGGAATAGCCGAACAGATAGAGCCCGGCCACGGCCCCGGCAAGGGCCACCGGCACGACGATGGTGGGGATCAGGGTGGCGCGGAAGTTCTCCAGGAACAGATACATCACCAGGAACACCAGGACCACCGCTTCGGCCAGGGTCTTCAGCACCTCCTTGATGGAGATATCGACGAAGCGGGTGGTGTCGTAAGGCACGTCCCAGGCCACGCCTTTGGGGAAGTAGCGGGCCATCTCCTCCATCTTGGCGCGCACCGCCTTGGCCACGTCCAGGGCGTTGCCGTCCGGGGAGACCCGGATGGCGATGGCCGCGTTCGGCTGGCTGTCCAGGCGGGCGAAGATGTCGTAGCTCTGGGCGCCCAGCTCCACCCGGGCCACGTCCTTCACGCGCACCGCGGAGCCGTCCGGCAGGGTGCGCACCAGGATGTCGCCGAACTCCTCGGGGGTGGATAGGCGGCTGCGGGTGACGATCACCGCGTTCATCTGCTGGCCGCTGGCGGCGGGCGCCTGGCCCAGCTGGCCGGTGGCGAGCTCCACGTTCTGGGCCCGCACCGCGCTGGTCACGTCATTGGGCGACAGGTTGTAGGCATGGAGCTTCTCCGGCTGGAGCCAGAGGCGCATGGAATACTCGGTGCCGAACAGCAGGGCCTCGCCCACGCCCTTGACGCGACGGATGGGGTCGAGCACGCTGGCGGCGGCGAAGCTGCCAAGGTCCACGGCCTTGAGGCTCTTGTCCGGCGAATAGAGGCTGACGATCATCACGTAGTTGCGCGAGGGCTTGGTGACGGGCACCCCGATTCGCCGCACGTCGTCGGGCAGCCGCGCCTCGATGCGCTTGAAGCGGTTCTGGGCTTCCACCGAGGCGATGTCGATATTGGTGCCGGGTTCGAAGGTGAGGGTCACGGTGCCGATGCCCAGTTCCGACGACGATTCCATGTACAGCAGGCGTTCGATGCCGTTCATTTCCTGCTCGATGAGGGAGGTGACGGTATCCTCCACCGCCTGGGCGGATGCGCCCGGGTAGGTGATGTTGAAGGCGATGGAAGGGGGCGCCACCGCGGGGTACTGGGCTATCGGCAGGGTGCGCAGGGCGAGGGCGCCGGTGAGCAGGATCACCAGGGCGATCACCCAGGCGAAGACGGGGCGGTCGATGAAGAATTTGGCGAACATGGGTTGCCCTTATTTCTTGGCGCCGGCCGGGGCGACGGGCGCGGCAAATGGGGCCGGGGCGGCGTTGGGGTTCCACGGCACGGGCTTCACGGCGGTGCCGGGCTTCGCCTTCTGCAGGCCGTTGACGATCACCTTCTCGCCCCCCTTCAAGCCCTCGGCGATGATGAAGTCGCCGCCGCTCATGCCATCGGTCTTGACCGGCCGGGGCGCCACCTTGCCGTCGGCGCCCACCACCATCACGAACTGGCCCTGGGGACCCGCCTGGACGGCGCGCTGGGGCACGCGGATGGCCCCGTCGGCCACCGCCTCGGGGAAGCGGATGCGCACGAAGGCGCCGGGCAGAATCTCATGGCGGGGATTGGGGAACAGGGCGCGGAGGGAAACGCTGCCGGTGGCGGGGTCCACCGCGAGGTCCGAGAATTGCAGCTTGCCCGGCTGGGAATAGACGCTGCCGTCCTCCAGGATCAGCTCCACCGTGGCCCGGTCCGCTTCCTTCAGCTTGCCCGCCTTCACCGCCTGCCTCAGGCGCAGCAGGTCGGCCCCGGGCTGGGTGAAGTTGGCGTAGATCGGATCGATCTGCTCGATGGTGGCCAGATGGGTGGCCTCGCCCCTGCCCACCAGGGCCCCTTCGGTCACCAGGGCGCGGCCGATGCGGCCGGAAATCGGGGCCGGCGCCGAGGCGTTCTCCAGGTCGATGCGGGCCCGGGTCAGGGCGGCTTCCGCCTGCTTCACCTTGGCTTCCGCCAAATCCACCTCCTGCCGGCTCACCGCCTTGATTTCCAGCAGGGGAAGGTAGCGCTCCAGGGTCAGGCGGGCCACGGCCAAGTCCGCCTTGGCTGCCTCGGCGGACGCCTGATAGCTGCGGGGGTCGATGCGGAACAGGGATACCCCTTCCTTGACGTCGGTGCCCTCGGTGAACAGGCGCTTCTCGACGATGCCCTCCACCCGCGCCCGCACTTGGGCGGTGCGGAAGGCTTGCAGGCGGCCCGGCAACTCCTGGGTGAGGGTGGCCGCTCCCTGCGCGACGATGAGAACGTCCACTTCCGGCGGCGGCATGCCGCCCCCCGGCCCCCCGGGAGCATTCTTGTTTCCCTGGCCGCAGCCCGCCAAGGCGGTGGTCAACAGCAGTGTCAGCAGGATGGGTTGTTTCATGCTTGATTCCTCAGTCTTTGTTCGGCGCGTAGGCGCGCAGAAAGGTGTCCATGATCTGCCCGATCCGGGTGCTCTCCGCCTCGTCCGGCCCGGGGGCGTTGCAAAGGCGGCGGATGTGCTCCATGCCGCCGAGCATGCCCAACAGCATTTCGGCGGCAAAGCGGGAGTCGTCCCGGCGCAGGCGGCCATCGGCCATGGCGTTGCCGAGAAAGTCCGCCAACCGGGCCGCGGTCTGGCCCGGGCCCTTGGCGAAGAACGCCTGGGCCAGGGCCGGGAAGCGGGCGGTCTCGGCGGTCAGGGCGCGAAACACGGCCAGCCCCTCGTCCCCCAGCACCCGTTCGCGGAAAGTCGCGGCAAAGCGCAGCAGGGACGCCCGCAGGTCGCCCGTCTCCTCCTCCAGGGCGACCACGATGGCCGCCGAAGACAGGCCCGCCGCCTCGCTGAACAGATCGCCCTTGCAGGGGAAGTGGTTGTAGAGCGTCTGCTTGGCCACCCCGGCCCGGGCGGCAATGCCGTCCACGCTGGCCCGGTAGCCGTCTTTCATGAAGGCCTCCCTGGCGGCGTGGACCAGGCGGGTATGGGTGTCGGCGGAAGCGTTCTCGGGGGATTTGGGCATGGCGTCTTCGCTGGCCAGAGAAGTAGACTGGACAGTCTAGTCTACCCGGCTCCGGGCGTCAACACGGCATTGGGCGGCGATCCCGGACGGCCGCTGGCGACCCAGGGCAGCTAGTGATGGTTATTTATTATTGTTCCGACGGCTAGCCCCTCATCCCGCAAAGGGGGTGGCCAAGGGTAGGGGGCTCAATGAGAAATAAGTTGCGTATTCCACTCCAAACCAGCCATCCATAATGAACCCAGATTATCCATTAGGCGGCGCTTCGCGCCTACGCGAGCGCTGGCGGCCGGTTTGCGGCCATTTTTGCCGCTTGTTCGTCGTCCATGGAATAACCATGAACTCCTCGCAAGCAACGAAACTGTCTCGCAACCCACCTCGCCATCATCTCGCGTCCTAATGGATAATCTGGGTTTATTATTGTTCCGACGGCTAGCCCCTCATCCCGCAAAGGGGGTGGCCAAGGGTAGGGGGCTCAATGAGAAATAAGTTGCGTATTCCACTCCAAACCAGCCATCCATAATGAACCCAGATTATCCATTAGGCGGCGCTTCGCGCCTACGCGAGCGCTGGCGGTCGGTTTGCGGCCATTTTTGCCGCTTGTTCGTCGTCCATGGAATAACCATGAACTCCTCGCAAGCAACGAAACTGTCTCGCAACCCACCTCGCCATCATCTCGCGTCCTAATGGATAATCTGGGTTGAACGAAATCCGCCATCTGTAATGATCCCAGATTATCCATTAGGCGGCGCTTCGCGCCTACGCGAGCGCTGGCGGCCGGTTTGCGGCCATTTTTGCCGCTTGTTCGTCGTCCATGGAATAACCATGGACTCCTCGCAAGCAACGAAACTGTCTCGCAACCCACCTCGCCATCATCTCGCGTCCTAATGGACAATCTGGGATGATGCAAAGTTGACCATGAATTCCATACTCACGGACGGCTGTTTTCGACCCTGAGCAGTCACCCGCCCAATCCACTCCAGTCCTGCTGGTTTTCGGCTAAAGCGGAAGTTCATGCCTCAAACTATAAATTCCGCCTCCGGCCAATTGGTCCATTCCTAAAATAAGCTGCCGTCCCGCTTCGGAATTACACTGGGCCACTCAAAGAGTGGTGTTAGGTACAATGCCATGATACAAATGATTGTAGCCTGAAGCCTTTTGCCTATGAGTCTGATCAAATCTCGAAAACGCGTCGCGGACCACGGAGACCTGATCCGTAACTGGCTGCGCAACCGGAACACGCTGGAATTCCTGGGCATCTGGGAACAACTCGACAACCCGGATTTCAATCCCGTCGAATTCGACGGGATTAGGATGCAGGCCGGCCTGAACAGCTTCACCCTGACCCCAAAACGCTGGATCGAGACCACCGGTGCTATCGGCCTCAACTCCAGGGCGGGCCGGTACGGTGGCACTTACGCCCACAAGGACATCGCCTTCGAGTTCGCCTCCTGGGTGTCGGTCGAATTCAAGTTCTACCTCATCAAGGAATTCCAGCGCCTGAATCAGAGACGGAATACCAGCAACTGGGCTGGGACATCCGCCGCAACCTGGCCAGGATCAACTACCGCATCCACGCCGACGCCATCAAGGCCAATTTAATCCCGCCGCAACTGACACCGCCGCAGATCAACCTCATCTACGCCAGCGAGGCGGACTTGCTGAACATGGCGCTGTTCGGCAAAACCGCGAAACAGTGGCGCGATGAAAACCCCGGCAACAAGGGCAACATCCGCGACGAGGCCAATGCCGCGCAACTGGTCTGCTTGGCCAATCTGGAAACGCTGAACGCCCATTTCATCCACCAGGGGCTGGCGCAGGCCGAACGGCTGACACTGCTGAACCAGACCGCCATCCATCAAATGAAGCTGCTGCTGGCCGATGCGGGCGCACGGCGACTGGAAGGGAAACGGCCATGAATGGGAAGGCGGAAGCCTTGACCGAACAGGTCAGTTTCTCCTTGCGGGGACGCAATCCCGATGTGCTGACCTGCATAGCCAACCTTTCCAACGACGAGGTGTTCACGCCGCCCGAGTTTGCCAACCGGATGCTGGATACCCTTGCCGAGGCTTGGGCGGCCAGCCACGACGGGGCGAACCTCTGGGCCGACAAGACGGTGAAGTTCCTCGACCCGTGCACGAAGTCGGGCGTGTTCCTGCGGGAAATTACCAGCCGCCTTACCAAGGGGCTTGCAGGCGAATTGCCTGACCTCGAACAGCGCGTCAACCTGCTCAAGTTCCCGGGGGCGGTCGCCATATCCACCCATGAAGGCAGTCAGGCATTGGAGGAATGCATCCGCGACCTGGAACAGGCAAAGCCTCTGCCTCCGCTGTCTCCGCAGAAAGGGCTGTTGCGGGCTGCCCGCGACCACGCCGAGGATCAGGCGCGAACCGGCGCGACCGGCCACACCGGCAGTGACGGCTCTTCCGTTTCGGCACGGCTGAATCGGTATGGCAAGTGGACCGCTTCTGCCGGTGAGAATATTGGCTACGGCCCCGATGATGCCGGGAGGATTGTCGCTTCGCTGCTTATAGACGATGGCGTTTCGTCACGGGGGCACAGGAAGAATTTGCTGGATAGCCGATTCAAGTTCGTCGGGGTGGGGGTGGGTCCCCATCCGGTGTACCGAAACATGTGCGTCATGGACTTTGCGGGGGCCTATAAATCGAACCAGGGAAGCCACTGATTTATTCCCTCTCCCCTTGAGGGAAGCGGGGTAGGCAGGGATGGGTGGCGTTGCCGCCCGCCTCGCAGAGGGCCAGGGGGAGGGGTCATGCATTGTTTATCACCCCCACCCCGCCCCTCCCCTCCCCCCTTCAAAGGGGAGGGAGTGTTGGAATAAATCAGCGCTTCCCTGGAACTCGAAACAGCCGATGCATGAGGTTTCGTGGCCTCAGTCTTTCCCCTCTTCATAACTCGACGGGCTTACACCGGCGTGAACCAGGAACTCCCGCAAGAGCTTGATGCTTTGCTTGTCGCAGACGTTGCTGTTGTGAGGATGGTGCAAAAAGCCCTCCGCCTGGTTCAGCACAATACGGAAACGGGCGCCATGGGTGGGTTCAATGCTCGCCCCCAGATGGCGCAGAAGCGATTCAACCTCGCGCCAGTGGATGTTGCTGCTGAGAGGGTCCTGAAAGATCGTATGCAGCAGGCTCAGATGTTTGTGGCTCACGATGTCCCTTTCCTCGGACCTCAACGCGGGTCGAATTTTAGAACGCTCCCTTGATCGGCGCGCCGTGCCGTAGCGCACCATGGATCGCGACCGGTGCTCCCCCTAATCGAGATGCCTCGGCTATTAGGGAGCCACTGACTTATTCCCTCGCCCCTTGAGGGCAGCGGGGTAAGCAGGGATGGGCGGCGTTGCCGCCCACCTCGCAGAGGCTAGGGTGAGGGGTAATGCATTGATATATCACCCCCACCCCGCCCCTCCCCCTTCAAAGGGGAGGGAGTATTGGAATAAATCAGCGCTTCCTTAGTCCTCCTGGCCGGGGAATCGGGGCTTCCACGCCACCAACTCCGGGGCAAACCTTTTGATATTCAGAGAGCGCAGAAATTCCGCGTATTGGTCCAGGGAGTCATAGGGGCCGTGGACCCCTTTCATGCTTCCCCACTCAGGGCCGGCCCCGTAATCCATGACCATGATTTTTCCCTTCACGGTAAAGCCGGTGACCCAGTGGTGGGGCTGTCCGTACTGGTTCTTGATGAAGATGAACTGCGCGTTGTAGGCCGGGTCGATCCGGTTTGGCGCCTGTCGGGCAAAGTTGGCGGCATCCGTACAGTAAGCCGCTCTTCTGTTCGTAAGTGCCGCCGGCGTTTCTCGCCAAGAGGCCTGAAGGTCTGCTCGAACGGGTCCGGCTCAAGGCCGTGTTCGACCTGCTGGGGCCGAACACATAATTGCCTTCAAGCCATCTCGCCACATCTTCATAGGTGCTCCATTTCGAGAGGGTTTCTTCCTAGCCGGCATCCTGGGCCATCGCGCCAGTGAACGGTGCCAGCAGAAGCAAGAATAGGGCTGCAAAACGAATAACCGGACGTATCATCTCCACCGTCTCCTCACAATTCAGTGACCGGCATGATGCCACCGTATTTCGTTGACGGGCAACGGCTTTGCTCAGTTAAATTACCACCGGCAAAGCCGGTGGCTTATTGGGTGAGCGCCTCAAAGGCGCCGATAAAACCATGAGCCGCCCAGGACGGCTAGATAACGCTCCTTCCCCGGCACCCTGAAGGGCGTCCTCGCCGGGTTCCCGCCGCTTCGCGGCGACCGCGGCGGGAGAGGAAGCTTGGGATGGGGGTGGTACGCGGCAACGTTTCCACCTCCAGCATCTCACCCCCACCCCTGCCCTCCCCGTCAAGGAGGAGGGAGAAAGGCGACGACACGCTCTCATCAACCAAGACGACCGCCGCATAGGTCAAACCCTTCAGAGTCCCCCGGCAGAGCCGGGGGTTTACCTCACTGAATTAAACCCAGATTATCCATTNNGTTCGTCGTCCATGGAATAACCATGAACTCCTCGCAAGCAACGAAACTGTCTCGCAACCCACCTCGCCATCATCTCGCGTCCTAATGGATAATCTGGGTTAAAAAACCCCGGCGATGCCGGGCTTTTTAAGGGTTCTCCGAATTTGACCAGCGGTTTTCGGCCAGGAAACAGCTGCTGCCGCTCCCGAGGCCGTGATTCCGAACTAGTGGCTGAGCAGGTCCAGTGCGTCGGACATGGTGTCGTCGGGGATTTCGCTGATCAGCTTGGCCAGGACGGACGCGGCGGGCAGGGCGCTTGCGGGCAGGGCGGCGTCCTTCAGTTGGGAGACGAACAGGGCGGCGGCGCCGGCGATTTTCATCAGTTGGGTGTCTTCCGCCATCAGCATCTCCACCTCGGAGCGCAGCATCGACAAGTCGTCCGGCTGATTCCATGCCTGGGCATGGCTGAACGGTACGGGAGTGGGGGTTGCAGAGCGGATCATGGCGGTTTTCATTACGGACTCTCCTCGTTATTAGGTGCTCGCCAGGGCAAAGTGGCCTTCAATGGGACCTTGCTGGATTCGAGAATGCGCGTTATCGGGGGAAAGCAACATCAGCGGGCCCCGGTATATTTTGTAAGGAATGCGGAATCGGCTTGTAGGGGAAACCCTTACCAGGGACGGGTGGGGGTGAAGTGACGGAAGGGGAATGCCGTCGTTTCTCACCCCCATCCCAACCTTTTCCCTTTCAGAGGGAAGGGGCGCAAGGTGTTCTGGCTCATTCATGCCCATGTCCCGGCCCTTCTTCCACGTCCAGGGGCCACAGCTGGTGGGCGTCCAAAAGCAATCGGTAGCGGCTCTCGGCGGCGTCCACCTGGGCCAGGGTGGCGCCGAGGCTGGCTTCCATGGATTGTCTGCGGGCCATCAGGACTTCCGGCAGGCCGGCTTCGCCCAGGGCGTAGGCTTTGGCCATGAGGTCGGCGTTGGCCTGCATCTTGTCGGCCACCGTCCTGGACTTCTGCCAGGTGTCGTAGGCGGCGCCGGCGGCGGCGTAGCTGTTGGCGGCTTCGGTCTCCACCTTGCGCAGCACGCCCCCTTCCTGGTGGGCGGCCATTTCCGCCTGGGCGGTCACGCCCTGGGCGGTGGCGCCGCGGGCGGAGCCGGGGAGGGGGATGGAGAGGGCGAGGCCGACGATCTTCTCGTTGCCGTCCCGCTCCGAGCCGTAGCGCAGGCCCACGGTGGGGTCCGGCAGGCGGTCGGCTTCGGCCCGGGAGGCCTGGAGCTGCCGGCGCCGGGTTTCGGCCCGGGCGGCGCCCAGTTCGTGGTTGTGGCGCAGGATTTCCTCCCGCCAGTAGTCCGGGCCCTGGGTGAGGGGGACGGGGGCGGCCAGCACCGGGTTGGCGGGGGGGCGCAGGCCGCCGAAGCGGGTGGACAGGGTGGTGGCCGCCACCTGCTCCCGCAGGCGGGCCTGACTCAGGGAGGCTTCCGCCTGGGACAGGGCGGCCTCCGCCAGCATGGCGTCGAGGCGGGCGGCGTCGCCGGCCCGCACCCGCTTGTTCACCGTTTCCAGCTGCTGTTTCAGGGCCTCCGCCTGGCCCTGCCATTGCTCGGCCTGGAAGTGCTCCCGGTGCCAGCCGAACCACAGGGACAGCAGCGCCCGCCCCGCCTCGTGGAGGGCGTCGCCCTGGGCCCAGCGGGACACTTCCACCCCCTGCTTGCCCAGGGCCTCGTCCAGGCCGGCCTTGCCGGGGAGGCGGAAGGGCCGCTCCAGGCTGACTTCCCATTCCTTGTAGCGCTGGTGCAGGGGGACTTCGTCCCGCCGCATGCGGCCGAGGCGCACGGTGTATTCGTAGCTGCCGGCGCTGAGGCGGGCCTGGTTGGCTTCCTCCACCTTCACTCCGGATTTGGCCGCCAGCACGGCGGGGTAGCTTTCCATGGCCTGGACCACCGTGGCCAGGGGGGGCAGGTCGGGGTGGTCCGCCGGCTCCGCGGCGAAGGCGGAGAGGGTGCCGAGAGAGAGGGCGGCGGCCAAGGGCCAATACAATTTCATGGGTGAAAACCTCGCTTCATTCCTGCCGTTCGCCCTGAGGTATCGAAGGGCGGTGTCGAAGGTGCCTTTCCACCGCTCGTGGTTCGATACCTCACCACGAACGGTGGAACGGGTGCGTTGCCGATTCATAGGAAACTCCCGAATTCCGACACCGGCATGATCCAGTACACGATGTCCGCGTTGCCCAGTTCCTGTTTCAAATGAGCAAGCAGGTGATGGGTATCCTCGTCGTTGAGCACCACTTTCATCTGGGTGCGTTTGGCCCGGCCCCGCACTTGCTCCCCCATGCTTTGCAGCTTGGTGTTGCGGCCGTGGCCTTCCACGGCGCCGGTGGTGAAGCCGGTGGCCAGTTTATGGTGCCTCAGCATCAGGGCCACCACGTGTTCCTCGACCTTGGTGGGAAACACCAGGGTCAGCAGACAGTTCTTGGGTTTCATGGGTGCACTCCGTAGCGGCGGTAGAGGATGGGCAGCAGCACCAGGGTGAGGAGGGTGGAGGTCACCAGCCCGCCGATCACCACGATGGCCAGGGGCTTCTGGATTTCCGACCCCGGTCCGCTGGCCAGCAGCATGGGCACCAGGCCGAAGGCGGCGATGCTGGCGGTCATCAGCACCGGCCGCAGGCGGCGCTTGGCCCCTTCCACCACCAGTTTTTCCACCGCCATGCCCTGGGCGTGGAGCTGGTTGAAGTAGCTCACCATCACCACCCCGTTCAGCACCGCGATGCCCAGGAGGGCGATGAAGCCCACCGAGGCCGGCACCGACAGGTACTCGCCGGAGAGCCCCAGGGCGAACACGCCGCCGATGAGGGCGAAGGGCACGTTGGACATCACCAGCACCGCCTGGCGGATGGAGCCGAAGGTGGCGAACAGCAGCAGAAAGATCATCCCCAGGGCGATGGGCACCACCACCGACAGGCGGGCGGCGGCCCGCTGCTGGTTCTCGAACTGGCCGCCCCATACGGTGCGGTAGGCTTCCGGCAGCTTCACTTTGGCCGCCACCGCGGCCTTGGCCTCGTCCACGAAGCCCACCAGGTCCCGGCCCCGGACGTTGGCCTGCACCACCACCATGCGCTGGGCGTTCTCCCGGTCGATCTTCACCGGGCCGTCCACCCGCTCCAGCCTGGCCACCGCCGCAAGGGGGACGGAGGCGCCGTCGGGCAAAGTGAGGCGGACGCCGCTGAACAGGGCGGGGGACATGCGCATATCCTCGCCGCCCCGCAGCAGCAGGGGAGTGCGGCGCCCGCCTTCCACCACGATGCCCAAGGGACGGCCTTCGATCTGGGTGCGCAGGTCGTTCTCGACGGCGTCCACGTCCAGGCCCAGGCGCCCGGCGGCGAGCCGGTCGATGGCCACCCGCAGGTACTGCACGCCCTCGTTCTTCACCGTGTACACGTCCTGGCTGCCGGGGATGGATTTCAGCACCTCCACGTACTGCTCGGCCAGGCGGTTGAGGGTGGGCAAATCGGCGCCGAAAATCTTGATCGCCACGTCGCCCCGCACCCCCAGGATCATCTCCGACACCCGCATCTCGATGGGCTGGGTGAAGCTGTAGGCCACCCCGGGGAAGTCGTCCAGCACTTGGCGCAGCTGGTCGGTGAGCCATTCCTTGTCCGGCTCCCGCCACTGGTCCCGGGGCTGGAGCACCAGGAAGGTGTCGGTCTGGTTGAGGCCCATGGGGTCCAGGCCCAACTCATCCGATCCCACCCGGGCGACGATGCCTTTCACCTCCGGCACCTGGGCCAGGATGGCGCGCTGGATGCGCAGGTCCATCTCCGCCGACTGCCCCAGGCTGATGGAGGGCAGCTTCTCCACGCCGATGATGATGTCCCCTTCGTCCATGGTGGGCATGAAGGTCTTGCCGATCAGCAGGTAGACCGCCACCGTCAGGGCCAGGGCACCCAGGGCCGACATCACCACCTTCTTCGAGTTGGCCAGGCCCCAGTCCAGCACCGGGGCGTAGAGGGCGTTCACCTTGCGCACCAGCCAGGGCTCGTGGTGGGCGCCCTGTTTCAGCAGCAGTGAGGAGGCCACCGGGATCACCGTCAGGGCCAGCAGCAGGGAGCCGGACAGGGCGAAGATGATGGACAGGGCCACCGGGATGAACAGCTTGCCCTCCAGGCCCTGGAGGGTGAGCAGGGGGAGGAAGACGATGACGATGATGGCGATGCCCGACACCACCGGCATGGACACTTCCCGCACCGCCCGGTAGATGACGTTGAGGTGGGGCAGCTTATTCTCCGATGCGGCCTCGTGGGCGAGGTAGGACTCCACGTTCTCCACCACCACCACCGCCGCGTCCACCAGCATGCCGATGGCAATGGCCAGGCCCCCCAGGCTCATCAGGTTGGCCGACATGCCGAAATGGTTCATCAGGATGAAGGTCACCAGGGCCGCCAGGGGCAGGGTCATGGCCACCACCAGGGCCGCCCGCAGGTTGCCCAGGAACAGCAGCAGCAGGATCACCACCAGCACGATGGCCTCGATCAGGGCCTTGGACACCGTGCCCACGGCCCGCTCCACCAGGTTGCCCCGGTCGTAGAACATTTCGACCGTCACCCCCTTGGGCAGGGTGGGCGCCAGCTCCTTGAGCTTGGCCCGCACGCCGTCCACCACTTGCTGCGCGTTGGCGCCCCGCAGGCCCAGCACCAGGCCCTCCACCGCCTCCCCCTGGCCGTTGCGGGTGACGCTGCCGTAGCGGGTCAGGTTGCCGATCTTCACCTGGGCCACGTCGCCCACCCGCACCGGGCTGCCGGCGCGGCTGGTGACGACGATGGCCTTCACGTCGTCCACCGTGCGGATGCTGCCCTCGGAGCGCACCAGCAGGGTTTCCTCCCCTTCCGTCAGGCGGCCGGCGCCGTCGTTGCGGTTGTTCGCCTCCAGGGCCTGCTGCAGCATCCCCAGGCTGACGCCCCGGGCTTCCAGGGCGGTGTTGTCGGGGATTACCTCGAAGGCCCGGGCCAGGCCCCCCAGGGCGTTCACGTCCGCCACTCCGGGCAGGGTGCGCAGGGCGGGGCGGATCACCCAGTCCAGCAGGCTGCGTTTTTCCATCAGGGACAGGTCGCCCTCGATGGTGAACATGAACATTTCCCCCAGGGGGGTGGTGATGGGCGCCAAGCCGCCGCCCACGCCGGCGGGCAGGTCCTTGAGGATGTTGTTGAGGCGCTCGGAAACCTGCTGCCGCGCCCAGTAGATGTCGGTGCCGTCGTGGAAGTCGATGGTGATGTCGGCGATGGCGTACTTGGACACCGAGCGCAGGATTTTCTGGTTGGGGATGCCCAGCATCTCCAGCTCGATGGGAGCGGTGATGCGGGTTTCCACTTCCTCCGGGGTCATGCCCGGCGCCTTCATGATGATCTTCACCTGGGTGGAGGACACGTCGGGGAAGGCGTCGATGGGCAGGTTCTGGAAGGAATACACCCCGCCGCCGATCAGCAGCAGGGTCAGCAGCAGCATCAGCAGCCGCTGGGTGAGGGCGAATTCGATCAGACGATCCAGCATCATTCCCCTCCGCCGATGCCGGACCAGGAGGCCTTGAGGGCGGCCACGCCCTTCACCGCGTAGCGCTCATTCCCTTTCAGGGCACCCTGGATGGCGGCGGAGCCGGCGGTTTCCCCCGCCACCTTCACCTCCCTGGCCTGGAAGCCCTTGGCGGTCTGGACGAAGAGATAGGTCTTGCCCCCGCTGCGGGCCAGGGCCGCGGCGGGCACCCGCCACTGCTTCACCGTTCCGGCGGCGGGGGCGGCGACCAGGGCCTCCACGTACTGGCCGGCCTGGAGTTTTTCCGTGCCCCGGGTGATTTCCGCCCGCAGGGTGACGGTCTGGTTGGCGGCGCTCACGGCGCGGCCCACGGAAAGGAGCTTGCCCCCGGCGCCGAAGGCGGGGAGGGTCACCTCCGCCCCGGGCGCCAGGCCGGCCGCCGCGCTCGGCGCCGCCTGGATTTCCAGCCACAGGGGGTTGAGCTGGGCCACTTTATACAAAGGGATGGAAGCGTCGGTGCGCTGGCCGGCCACGATGGACTGCTCGATGACGATGCCGTCGATGGGGGAGGCCACTTCCAGGCTGCCGGTGAGCTGGCCGGTGCTTTGCAGCTTGCGGATGGCGGCGTCGGACATGCCGTACAGCTTCAGGGTCTGCTTCCATTGATTGAAGCCGGCCCCCGCCTGGGCGGCCATGCCCCGGGTGTTGAGGTAGCGCCCTTCGGCGATGATGCCGTCCTGGAACAGGGCGGCGTCCCGCTTCAGGTTCTGCCCCGCCAGCCCCGACTGGGTGGCGGCGGTGAGGAATTCCCGCTGGGCCTCGATCAGAGCCGGGCTTTGCAGCCGGGCCAGGGGCTGGCCCTTCTTCACCGGCTGATTCACGGCCACCAGCACCGACTCCACCAGGCCGGACACGGGCACGCTCACCACCTGGAGCTGGCCGTTGGGCACGATCACCTGGGCCGGGAACGCGATGCCCGCGCCCCCCTGGGGGGTTGCCAGGCTGCGGGTTTCGATGCCCAGCTTTTTCATCTGTTCGGCGGACACCGGGACTTCGTCCCCCGCCCACGCCAGCCAGGGCAGGGCGGACAGCAACAGGAACAGCGCACAGCGGCGCGACGTGACCAACACTTTCATGAACCTCTCCTTGCGATGGCGACACCCCTCCCTCGGGGAGAGTGCCTCGGAATACTGGACGAACTGGCTTAAGGCAGGCTTAAGAGCCCACCGAAACGGCGCTAAGGGGCCTGGGCGGGAGGGGTCCGGAACGGCCCCTGGGTCCGGGCCGTAGCCAGGACGCAGAAAAGGAAACCCGCGGCCACCATGGCGGGCCACAGGAAATTCAGCCCCGGCGGGGCGATGGAGAAGGAGGCGGCTTCCGCCAAGCCGTTGGCGAAGTCGACGGCGGGCAGTTCGGAGGCTTGGATGCGCTCGCCGCTCATCAAGCCGTGTTCGTGTTCCAGGTCGGGCAGGTCGTGGAGGTGCGGCCCGGCGGACGGGGAGACGCCGGAATAATGGGCGTGCAGCAAGGGGGCCAGGCATTGCAGCAGGGCCAGGATCAGCAGCAGGGAACAGGAAAGCCGACGAAACATGTAGGGAATTCTAGTGGCATCTTCCCCCTGGGTCAAATTGCCCCAGGGGTTTTGCGGGGCCGTATTTTAGGCCCGGGGAGCCGGCTTTGACTATAATATTCATCCAAATAATGAGGCGGCCGTGCTGAAATAGGAACGGCGGTTCTTGCCTAATCACAAAAAACAAAAGGTGACGACATGACAAACATGAAGCTTGGGACGCGGCTGTTCCTGGGGTTCGGCGTGGTGACGCTGATGATCCTGGTTCTGGCGGCGGTGATGCTGGGGCGCGTCGGCGATATCGACCAGAAGTGGCGCAATCTGGAGGCCATCAATCTGGCGAAGCGGGCAGCGGTGACCGACGGCTATATCGCCCTGGGCGACGGTGTCCACCACTTCAAGAACTTCATCCTGCGCGGCGGCGATTACGGCAACAAATTCAGTCAGGACATGGACCGCCTGGGCCAGATCGAAGAAGCGTACCGGGCCACCGGCCAAGTGAGCGCAAGCGAAAAGCGCGCCATCGAGGAGATCAAGACCGGCGTCCAGGTCTACCGCGACGCCATGGCCAAGCTGGTGCAGCTCAAGGGCGAAGGGATGGACATGGCCGGCCTCGACAAGGCCATCGCCGGGGCGGACAAGGCCCTGGCCGCCGCCCTGAATAATCTGGGAAAGAACGCCGCCGATGACATGAAGTCGGATTCGGAGGCCTTTTCCGGCCTGCTGAAATCGACCCGTTCCGTCCTGTGGATCGTCGCCGCGCTGGTGGTGCTGGCGGCCACGGTGCTGGCGGTTCTGATTACCCGCAGCATCCTGCGTCAGCTGGGCGGCGAGCCCGACTACGCCGCCGGGGTGGTGCACAAGATCGCCGAGGGCGACCTGACCATGGCCATCGCCACCAAGCAGGGGGACACCACCAGCCTGCTGGCCTCCATGAAGGCCATGCAGGAAGCCTTGAAACACATCATCGGCGACGTCCGGCGCATCGTCGAA
>DDYH01000048.1 GCA_002347615.1 Gallionellaceae bacterium UBA2239
AGTCTGCCGGAGAAATACCGCAAACGGTTGCGCACCACAACCATGCAGGAACGGCTGAATGAGGAAGTCAGAAGGCGTGAGCGGGTGATTCGCATCTTCCCCAATGACGAATCGGCGTTGCGCCTGATTGGCGCATTGCTGGCCGAACAGAACGAGGCCTGGCAGGAGCGGAAATACTTGGATATGGACGAATTCAACGAATGGGCGGCAGCCAGAAAAACGCCGACCGATGACAGCAAGGTGATTGCGATCAACGGCTGAGAGGATGCGGATTTACTGAATCGAATTTACAGCAGATTTTGGACTTGACCATCAGCGGTTCCGTCCAATTAAAGAGGTAAATCGCGGTAACACCTTCTGACTTTGCCTTCTTTACTATCTTGCCCAACAATTCCAGCGTCATGATCTTCTTGCTGTTTCGGTTTTCGGAGTTGCCGACCGGGCAGGATGGACACTTGAGATTACATGAGCCAACTACATCGAGATACATGAGCATCAGCTACCCTCCGTGCCGTCTAATTTGTAAGCCGTTGAATTTTGCGCAAGTCGCGTGTCTTTCTTGGATTTCATCGGATTGGCACCTGGCAATTAGCCGAATTCGAGCGAAAGAGCGGACACCCCCAATAGGGTATCTCAAATAACCCCAGATTATCCATTAGGCGGCGCTTCGCGCCTACGCGAGCGCTGGCGGCCGGTTTGCGGCCATTTTCGCCGCTTGTTCGTCGTCCATGGAATAACCATGAACTCCTCGCAAGCAACGAAACTGTCTCGCAACCCACCTCGCCATCATCTCGCGTCCTAATGGATAATCTGGGATAACCCGTGATTTTCAATGAACCCGACCAACGAGCGACGCTCTTGACCGAATCCGGCTCAAATTCCTCAACAAATTGCTGGGCACCTCGAAAAACCGTAGCGAGCGGCCCGAGTGCAAGGCGGACGGAGCGCAGCGACCGAGACATATCAAGTAGATAGGCGAGGGAGCGAAAACGAAGTTTCGGCGCAGGCTCACATCGGCGCAGCCGATGTTAAGCCGCGAAGCGGCGGCCGAAGCCAACACCGCCCAACGCAACAATCTGGCCGCGCAGTAGGTTTTTCGAGGTGCCCTTAAATCATAGATCGAACTGTATAGCGTGGCGTTCCACGACTCAAGCGGTGTTGTCAGCGGAAAGACGCCCCTGCAACGGGCTGCGATGAGGAGTCAGCGGCGGTTTCCGTTTTGCGCAGGGAGAGCGGGGATCGGAATGTGGCGTTACCGGTGCAATGGTAAGAAGGCCAGAGCAGTACAGATAAAGAAAAAGGCCAGCTAAGTGCTGGCTTTTTCATGTTTGGCTCCCCGACCTGGACTCGAACCAGGGACCTGCGGATTAAGCCCAGCGCCCCCACGCCGGGCCTTTTCTTTTCCCCACCCCCAAGACCATGTCAGGCCCCATACCACAGCACCGCGAAGTAATGGCAGGCGGTGCCCGCCATGACAAACAAGTGCCAGATGAAGTGGCCGTACCGCAGGCGCAGATCGGCGGCGAAGAAAACCACGCCTGCGGTGTAGGCCACGCCCCCCGCGACCAGCCATAGCAGGCCGGATGCGGGCAGGCGGGCGGACAAGGGGTCGATGGCGATCACAACGAGCCACCCCATGAGCAGGTACAGGCCGGTGGATACGACGGGATGGGGCATCTTGTCGAACACCTTGAGCGCGACCCCGACGGCGGCGATCCCCCACACCAGCCCGAGGAGCGTCCAGCCCCATGGGCCGCGAAGGACGCCCAGGGTGAAGGGGGTGTAGGTGCCGGCGATGAGGAGAAAGATGGCGGAGTGCTCGATGACTTTGAACACGCGCTTGGCCTTCCCCACCGGCAAGCCGTGATAGATGGTGGAAGCCAGGTAGAGCAGCACCATGGTGGCGGCGAAGATGCCGGCGCCGGTGAGGAACAGGGTGTCCCCCTGCCGTGCGGCATGGGCGATGAGAAACGGGGTTGCCGCCAGGGCGGCGGCCAGCCCGATCCCGTGGCTGACGGCGTTGGCCATTTCCTCCCCCCTGGAATACTCCCGCCGGGGGCCTGCAAAGGGTAGGCTCACCATAGGCCGGCTCCTGTGCCGATTCGGGCGACGGGGGTGCTCAGGAGGTCAAGGGGATAGGTGAGCGGAAGGCCGGGCCGCGACAACGCTGCCTGCTACTGGCTCAGCCCCTGAATGGCGTCGATGACCATTCCGGTGCCCACCGTTATCAGCAGGATGTCGTTGTCCACCCGCACGAACCGGTGGCCGGCGGGCGGGGAACCCAGACGCTCCATGATGCCCCGTGGCAAATCGTAGAAAATCACATCCCGCGGCAAGGGTTGGCCCAGGCTCCATTTTTTGGCCTGGCCGGGGGGCAGGCAACCATTGTTTTTCTTGGCGAGCCCCGGCGGGCAATGGCCGGAGCGAAAGCTCTGGTCGAAATAGTCGCGGGCGACGGTGCGGTGGTGGTCGTCGAAGTACTTGCCCCGCCCATCGGCCCGGTCATCACCCCGCCCATCGCCCCGGTCGTCGGCCCGGTCGTCGCGCTTCTGCTGGTCCCGGCGGTCATCGCGGCGATCGTCCTTCCGACCGTGGCCGGAGCGGGAATTCCCTTTCTGCCATTCCTTGGCGTCTTTCCCCGGCTTGCCGCCGCCGACGCCTTCCGGCTTGTCGGCAAAAACAGGGCTACAGGCGAAGATGCCGGTGAAAAGCACGGCCCAGGCGAATTTTCGTTGTGACACTATCCGCATGATCTCTCTCCCATCCTCGGGGTGGCGAACGCCACCCCCACGTTGGGCACCCATTGGAAACCGGGCGCCGGGTTTTTCATTTAAGCACCTGGCGAGGATAGTGCCATCCGAAAGATTCGGGCTTTTCCGCTTGCGCATCAGGGAGCGGCTGCAAAGGCCGCAGGGCCGGAAGGCTGCCGCCGGCATCGGGTTCGAATTCAGGCCGGGAAGCCCAGCAAAGACGGGCGGAATCCGCCATTCATTTGCCGGAGAGGTACGAAGGGCTTTACATTGAGGGGGAAACACGCAACATACCCTGGGTCCTGCGGCATGGACGCCGGTCAAGTCCAAAATCTGCTGTAAATTCGATTCAGTAAATCCGCATCCTCTCAGCCGTTGATCGCAATCACCTTGCTGTCATCGGTCGGCGTTTTTCTGGCTGCCGCCCATTCGTTGAATTCGTCCATATCCAAGTATTTCCGCTCCTGCCAGGCCTCGTTCTGTTCGGCCAGCAATGCGCCAATCAGGCGCAACGCCGATTCGTCATTGGGGAAGATGCGAATCACCCGCTCACGCCTTCTGACTTCCTCATTCAGCCGTTCCTGCATG
>DDYH01000050.1 GCA_002347615.1 Gallionellaceae bacterium UBA2239
CCTAATGGATAATCTGGGTTTATAGCAACGGGCAGCGGGCCGACGGAGAAGTACCGCGTTCCCCCCCCTCGGTTTACAGTCCGGACCCCATGCTGCGGAAAAATCCGGGAACCGGGACACGGCAGCCCTCGTCTAATGGATATAAGTTCCCCGCCCTCGCCAGACGGCGGGGAAGCCAACCGGAACCCAGCAGGTTTCCTTGTCCGCCGCAATTCTTCTCGGTTGTTTCTTCCGACCCCTCGGCGGAGTTCCCCCCTCACCTTAAGGAGGTCGATCATGGCCACCACACCCATTCAAGGCGGCGTTCCGTCGCCGACCATCGAACAGCCCGGCGCCCGGCGCCTTCAGCCCGGACAGGCACAACAGGGCCAGGCCAGCGCCAAGGCGCAGTTGAACGTATCCATCGTCCAGGCCTCGGTGGACGTGTCCATCAACGCCGGGAACGAGCCGATGCAATTGCTGCTGTCGGACATCATCGCCAATCTCAACGGGGTGTTGGAACCCGAACTGGGGAAAAACGCCATCCAGAACGCGGTGAACCAGGACAACACGCCGGAGGGGACGGCGGAGCGCATCGTCTCCCTCTCCACCAATCTGCTCGGCGCCTTCCAGGCCCAGCACCCCGGCGAGGACGACACGGAAGTCCTGAACAACTTCGTGGCGACGATCCGCAAAGGCATCGACCAGGGCTTCAAGGAGGCCCGGGAAATCCTGCAGGGGCTGGGGGTGTTGCAGGGCGACATTGCGGGCAACATCGACCGGACCTTCGAACTGGTGCAGCAGAAACTGGACGACTTCCAGTCGCGGATGCTGGGCACGTCGACGGAAGCACAGGTTTAAACCCAGATTATCCATTAGGCGGCGCTTCGCGCCTACGCGAGCGCTGGCGGCCGGTTTGCGGCCATTTTTGCCGCTTGTTCGTCGTCCATGGAATAACCATGAACTCCTCGCAAGCAACGAAACTGTCTCGCAACCCACCTCGCCATCATCTCGCGTCCTAATGGATAATCTGGGTTAAAACGGCATCGTTCTTGCTTGGGTTGCCGGCATCACCCGTTTTGTCGACAACCCGACAGGAGCCTCCCATGCCGCTCTACGACTTCCAATGCAACGACTGCCAGAAAACCTTCGAACTGCTGGTGAGGGGCTCCGCCGCCCCCACCTGCCCGTCCTGCGGCAGCCAGCGGCTGGAGAAACTGGTTTCCCTCACCGCCCCCCAGGGCAAATCCGCCGGCATCGTTTCCAGCGCCCGGGCCCAGGCAGCCAGGGAGGGCCATTTCAGCCACTACAAGCCGTCGGAGCGCCCGCGTAAATAACACCGACGAAGTTTCGCAGGCCTGCATCAAATATTGCGATACCGAAGTTGTGAAACGGGCGGCGATCGGGTCGCACAGCGCTTTTCAGAAGCTCACATTCACCACGGCAAGTGGAGGCGATACGCTTAAGCAGGCGGCAAAGTTTTTCGCACCACGATGCATCTCCATCATCGCAGTAAAAAAACACGACCTCTCTGAAAGGCGCATAGATATTGACTTTCAGCGCACAATGAAATTTTTCGCGCTAAAGTTTGCGGAAAAATTTCCGTTAGATTTTTGCAACATCGCGTTGACGGCGCAGAGATAAACCCAAGAAGTACTAGACAATTCCGTCAGTTCGTATGAATATTTCATTCACATAAAGTAGCAAGTCCGCAGCTGGGGCAGATCAAGGTGGCGGAGCAGGACCAACAAGAAGTTCGGCATTTCAACCAGGGAGAGCAATACATGAGCATCGATCCGACTGAAGTGAAACCTGCCGCCTCCAAAGCGGCCCCCAAGAAGTCTGCTGCAAAACCTGCCGCCAAGAAGGCCGCCACCAAAACCGCCGCCAAGCCGGCCGCAGCGAAAAAACCCGCCGCCAAGAAAACCGCGACCACCGCCAAAGCCGCTGCGGCCAAGCCCGCCGCCAAGGCGACCACCGCCAAGAAAACCAAGGCTAAAACCGCTGCCCCGAAGAAGGCCGCGACCACCGCCGCCAAGAAAACCGCCACCAAGGCCGCCGCCGCAAAGCCGGCCGCGAAGAAGGCCACCGCCAAAGCCGCCGCCCCGAAGAAGGCCGAGACCACCACCGCCAAGAAAACCACCACCAAGGCCGCCGCCAAAACCGCCGCCAAGGCCGCCGCCAAAACCGCGGCAGCGAAAAAGCCCGCTGCCAAGGCCACCGCCGCGAAGAAACCCGCCGCCGAGAAGGCCGCCGCCCCCAAGGCAGCCGCCAAGAAAACGGCTGCCAAGCCCGCGGCCAAAAAGCCTGCCGCCAAAGCCACCGCGGCGAAAAAACCCGCCGCCAAGAAGGCTGCGGCGCCCAAGAAACCCACCGCCTCTGCCGCGGTCAAGCCCGCCGCCGCTGCCATCATGAAACCGGCAGCGAAAAAGCCCACCGCCAAGTAACTCCGGCGCAAAAAAAAAACCGTGGGCCGGCAATGCCGGCCCACGGTTTTTTTATCCTCCATTCCGTAGGGAAACCCGTTCATGCTGAGGTATCGAAGCACGAACACACTAACTGTCATTCGCCCTTCGATACCTCAGGGCGAACGGCCTGAAGTTCCTAGAAATCCAGCGGCAGGTAGAAGAATACGAACCGCCCGTCCTCCACATCCACCTTCAGCGTCGCGCCCCGATTGATCCCGTAGGCCGCATAGCCCGGAACGGCGCTGTCCCGGTGGCACTCGCTGGCGTGTTGGGGGGACTCGAAATCCCGGTCGCGGTCGTACCAGGAAAGCAGCATGGCCTCGCCCAGGTGCTTTTCCGCCTCCGCGTTGGCCAACGCCATGGCCTCCCGATATCCGCCCAGGGACGGCCGGGGAGCCAGCTTGGCCACCCTGAGGTTTGAACCATCCGGCGCGATGCAGCTATCCATGCACGACCTCAGCGCGAGGGCTCCAGGGTGGCGTCCAGGTTCAGTTCGTCGCAGTAGTCGAGAAAATCGTCCCGCAGGGTGGCGATGTGCGTGCGGGCGGGAACACCCACCGTCATGTGGACGGAGAACATCGGCGTGCCGGTGTGGGGCGCCCGGTAGGTGTCGGTTTCCAACTCCTCGATGTTGATCCCCTGGCGGGCGAAGAACTGGGCCAGGCGATGGACGATGCCGGGGTGGTCGAGGGCCACCGCATCCACCTGGTAGGGTATCAGCGGGACTTCCGCTTCCTGGTCCCGGGTCCGCTTGTGGATGATGGACAAGCCCAACTGCTCCCCCAGGGGGGCGAGCTGGTTTTCCAGTTTGGCGAGGGCGCTCCATGAGCCGGTGACCCGCATGATGAGGGCGAATTGCCCTCCCAGGACGCCCATGCGGCTTTGCTCGATGTTGCAACCGGTTTCGGTGATATGGCTGGAGAGCTTCTCCACCAGGCCGATCTGGTCCTCCCCCGAGGCGGTGATGACCAGGCAATCCTTGCTGCGTACGTTCATTTCGATTCCAGGGTCAGCAAATGCGGAAAGTATATTCTATCCGCACAACCGGCAGGAGGCGATCAGCAACAGCCCCTTGGCCGCCTTGTCCACCGCCGGCAGCAACCGGCGCAGCCGCCCGCCGTCATCCGCCGACCCCATGGCCTGCACCAGCAGCGCCAGCCCCAGGGGTGGGATGCCGTATTCCCGGGCGGTTTCGGCCAGGCCGGGAGGATAGTCGAGAATGACTTCGGCGGCGCCGCCGTCCGTCAGCCATACCAGTTGCGCGTTTCCGTCCCCGGATTCGGCCAGGGCCAGCAAGCCGCCGGAAGCGAGAGCCCACGCTTCCGCCGGGACGTGGCCTTCCCCCAGGGCCGCCTTGAGCTGCGCCGCGGCATCGGCGGGCGCGTCGGGCAGGGCCACGGCGCCGAAATAATCTCCGCGCAGGTCGGCGGGGCCGCCGGGCATGGTGGCGAGTTGGTCGGCGAGATCGCGGTAGTGTTCAAGCATAGTGTTTCAACCCCCAATTAACCATGGACGCGAATTTTCAAAGGGGGTTTTCCGCCGCCGCTTCCCTTTTCAGGGCGGCGCGCCGGCCCCGGCGCACGTCCACCCCCGCCAGGATGGCCAAGCCGGCGAGGAAATAGCCCCCGGTAATCAGCATCGCCAGCCGGTGGTCGCCCCGGGAAGCCCAAGTCACTATGCCATAAGTGAGGGGGCCGATGATGTTGGAGAACTTCACCGCCCAGCCCCACAGGCCGAAGAATTCCGCCCGCCGCCCGGCCGGGCTGAACAGGCCCACCAGGGCGCGGCCGGCGGACTGGCTGGCCCCCAGGCACAGGCCGGCCACGTTGGCCGCCACCCAGAACAGGCCCGGCCCCCGTGCCATCCAGGCCAGCAGGATCATCACCAGCCATCCCGCGAGGGTCAGCGCGATGGTGCGGATATGGCCCAGGGAATCCTGCACCTGGCCGAAGAGGAAGGCCCCGGCGGCGGCGGTGACGTTCACCACCAGGATCAGCAGGATGGTCTGCCGGGTGGTGAAGCCCATGGCCTCCTGGGCGTAGATGGCGGCCAGGGTCACCACCGCCTGGATGCCCGCCTGATAGAACACCGTGCACACCAGGAAGCGCCGCAGGTCCTGGTACTGCCGGGCATGGGCCAGGGTCTGCCGCAGACGGGAAAAGGCTTCCCGAAGCGCCCCCAGCCGGGGAGGATGGGCCTGGGGAACGGCCCGCTCCCGCAGGAAAGTGAAAGTGGGAATGCTGGCCAGGGCGAACAGCCCCGCCGTAATCAGCATGGTAACCGGGACGAACTGGGCGGCAGGCTGCCCCTTCCCTTGCGCCCAGGTAACGTAGGCCAGGCACAGGCCGAGGCTGAGCAGCCCCCCCAGGTAGCCCAGGCTCCAGCCCCACCCCGACACCTTGCCCAGGGAGCGCCCCCGGGCCAGTTCGGGCAGGAAGGCGGCGATGAGGTTCTCCCCGGTGCTGAAGAAGAAGTTGGACGCGACGATGAAGACCACCCCCAGGGCCACCTCCCCCGGCCCCACCAGGGCCAGGCCGGCGGTGAAGACCACGCAGCCCAGGGTGGTGGCCGCCAGCAAGCGCTTCTTGGCGGCATGGGCATCCGCGTACGCCCCCACCACGGGAGCGGACAGCAGGATCAGGGCGTAGGAGCAGGACAGGGCCGCGGTCCAGGCGAAGGTGGCCCATTCCGCCCCCGCTGCCACGGTGGACACGAAATAGGCGTTGAAAATGGCGGTGATCACCACCGTGGTGTAGCCGGAGTTGGCGAAGTCGTACATCGCCCACCCCCACACCTCGCGCTTCGCCACCCCCGGGGCCAAGGCCGAACGGCCGTTTCCTGCCATCGGAATCTCTCCTTCTGTCGTGCCCGGATTATGGGCCATCGCCCCCCCGCCGTCCAAGTGGGGAATGCTAAAATGCCAGCAAAACAAGCCCAGGATGCCCGCCCATGAAAACCCGCCTCTCCGTCATCGCCGCCATGGCCAAGAACCGCGTCATCGGCATCAACAACACCCTGCCCTGGCGCCTGCCGGAGGACCTCAAGCACTTCAAGGCCCTGACCACCGGCCACCACATCGTGATGGGGCGCAAGACCTTCGAATCCCTCCCCGGCATCCTCCCCGGGAGGCCCCACGTGGTCATCACCCGCAGCCCGGTGTTCCAGGCCCCCGGCTGCATCGTGGTCAATTCCATCGACAACGCCCTGGCCGCCTGCAAAGGCGACCCTGAGGCCTTCATCGTCGGCGGCGCCGAACTCTACGCCCAGGCCATGGCCCTGGCGGACCGTCTATACTTGACGGAAATCCAGGCCGACTACCCAGGCGACGCCCGGTTCCCCGAGTTCGACCGCAGCCTGTGGCACGAAACGTCCCGGGACATCCATCGCGCCGCCGACGGCCTGGAATACCACTTTGTGATCTACGACCGCACGCCCCCCGCATCCCTCTAGGAGGAAACCATGCGCATCATCGAAAAACTGCTGTTGTCCCTCGCCCTGCTGGCGGCCTTCCCCGCCTTCGCCGCCGACACGCTACTCACCTGGTATGGCCAGTCGGCCTTCAAGCTCGTCACCCCCTCCGGCAAGGTGCTGCTGATCGACCCCTGGCTCACCAACCCGGTGAACAAATCCGGCAAGGAAGACCTGGCGGGAATGAGCAAAGTGGACCTGATCCTGCTCACCCACGGCCACTTCGACCATGTGGGCAACAGCGTGGAAATCGCCCAGAAAACCGGCGCCAGGCTGGTGACCACCTTCGACCTGGGCCGCGCCCTGACCACCTACGGCGGCTACCCGGAAAAGCAGATGGGTTTCGACAGCCAGGGCAACTTCGGCGGCGAGCTGAGCCTGCTGGACGGCGAGGTGAAAATCGCCTTCATCCCGGCCATCCACAGCTCCACCGTGATGGCGCCGGAAGGCGGTGCCGACAAGGATATCCACGACGGCGGCGCCCCCGGCGGCTTCCTGATTACGGTGAAGAACGGCCCGGTGATCTACCACACCGGCGACACCGACGTGTTCCACGACATGGCCCTGGTGAGCCGCTTCCGCCAGGTGGACGTGATGCTCGCGTGCATCGGCGGACATTTCACCATGGGCCCGGAACGGGCGGCCCTGGCGGCCCGGCTGGTGAACCCCGCGAAATTGGTGATACCCATGCATTTCGGCACTTTCCCGGTGCTGGCGGGAACGCCGGCGGCCTTCGGCGAAGCCCTCAAGAAGGAAAGGGTGAAGGCGCCGATGCGGGAGATGAAGGTGGGAGAAACCCTGAAACTCTAGACCACCGATTCAACCCCTTCCCCCTCAGGGGGAAGGTTGGGATGGGGGCAATCTCATTTGACTCACCCCCACCCCTTCCCCTTCAAGGGGGAGGGAGCATCCCCGGCGGTTATTCCGTTCGCGCCTCGCCGTTCAAGCGCGGCAGCGTCAGCGTGAAGCGGGCGCCATCCCCGGCGTTGGCCCCCTCGATGCTGCCTCCCATGTGCTCCACGATCATCTTGGACATGTAGAGGCCGATGCCGGAGCCTTTTTCCTTGGTGGTGTAATAGGGGTCGAACATTTTCGGCAGCACGTCCTCGGGAATGCCGCCGCCGTTGTCCGCCACGGCGACCTTCACCCACTCCCCCGCCCCTTCGATCTCGATGCGGATTTCCCCGCCGTCGGGCCGGTTCGCCATCACCGCGTCCTTGGCGTTGACCAGCAGGTTGAGGATCACCTGGGAGAATTCGTTGGCGTAGCCGTTGACCCAAATCTCCTCCCCCCGGTTGAAACGGATGGCGATATCGTGGTTCCTGAAACTCGCCTCGACAATGGCGATGGCCTGGTCGACGGCCTGTTGCAGGCTGAAGGGCTCCTTCTTGCGGTTGGGCATGAAGAAGCTGCGAAAATCGTCGATGGTCTGGGACATTTTCCGGATCAACCGCTGGCCGTCGGCCACCGTCTTGTTCATCAACGCCTCATCCAGCTCGTCGAACTCGTAGGCGTCCTTCAGGTTGACCAAGGTCAATCCCAGGGCGTTGAGGGGCTGGCGCCACTGGTGGGCGATGTTGTGCACCATCTCCCCCATGGCCGCCAGGCGCGACTGCTGGATCAGCAGGTGGTCCTTTTCCCGGTTTTTCGCCACCTCCCGCCGCACCCGCTGGTCCAGTTCCTCGTTGAGGCGCTGGAGGGCATCGTGGGCATGCTGCCGCTCCGCTTCCCGCCGCCGGCCCCGATGGGTGAAAACGGCGATGACACCGAGGCCCAGCAGCCAGATGACGCCGTGGCCCATGGCCGCGCCTTCCGCGGTACGGCCGGCAGCGGCCCGGAAAGGGGCCAAGGAAAGGGAAACGGCGATGCCGCCCCGCAAGTCCCCCACCTTGTAGCCCTGGTGGCCGTGGCACTTGAGGCAGCCCTTCTCGGTGATGAAGGGGCGCATCATGCGCAGATAAGGCTTGCCGTCCACAGGAGTGATCTCCCACACCTCCTTCTCCCCCTTCTCCAGCCGCAGCAAGGCGCCTTTCTCCCACTCGTCCGGAGCGTTGATCGGGTTGAGGGGCTTGAGGCTGGTGATCCGCTCCCGGTCCGCCAGGGAACCGGAAAAACGGCTCTGCATTTCCCGCAGCATGTAGGCCGGGTTCATCAGGGTCAGCGTCTTGCCGCCGGTGGTGACCACGTCCCGGTCGGAGAGGTGGGCCAGGTAGGGATTAGGCGGGGTCTCCGGGGTGGGCGGCACGTAGACGCCGCCGTGGGAAGTGGCCCAGTTGCGGAAGGCGATGTTCTTCTTGATATAGGCCGTGGCCTCGTTGCGCGCCGTCTCCAGGCTCTGCAGCCGGGCGCTGTGAACGGTCCACGCCAGGGAGCCGCCGACGATCAGCGTCCAGGCCACGCAGGCCAGAACGGCGTTGCGGTGGATGTGGGTGAATTTCACGTTGTTGGACATGACGGTACCGAAAGGCTTTCCCTATTCTTAGAGTATGGATACGCCGAAAGTGTCGCAAACGCAAAAAAATTTCCCGACTCCTTCAACGGCAAGCCACGCTGGGACACACTACTATTGCTTTATCGCCTTTGCATCTGGAAAGTCGCCATGACCGAGCGCCGCCGCCCCCGAGCCCCCATCGTCCTTGCCCTGCTGGCGGCTGTTCTGCTGGCTTCAGCGCTGCTCTATGCCCTGCTTCCCGCGCCGCGCCAGGCGACCGGTCCGCGAGATGCCGCGGCTCTGGCCATTCCCAACCATCCCACCAGCTTCCTCGCCTTCGTCGCTCTGGAAAAGGGCTATTTCGCCGCCCACGGTTTGGATGTGACGCAGACCGAATACCCCAGCGGCAAACGCGCCCTGGAGGAAGGTCTGCTGGCCGGAAAAGCCGATATCGCCTGGGCCAACGAAGTACCCGTCGCCTTCTCCGGCTTCGAACGCACCGATTTCCGTATCCTCGCCTCCACCCTCTCGGCCAATAACGCCAACCGCATCATCGCCCGCCGCGACGCCGGCATAGAAAAGCCGGAAGACCTCCGGGGCAAGCGCATCGCGACCCAGAAGGGCTCGGCGGTCCACTTTTTCCTGCACCTGTTCCTGCTGGAGCATGGACTGAAGGAAAAGGACGTGAAACTTTCCTTCCTCAAGGCGGAAGAACTGCCGGCAGCCTTGGCGAACGGAAAAATAGATGCCTTTTCCATGCGGGAACCCTTCATCTCCCAGGCCCGATACCAGCTCGGCCCGAACGCGGTATTGTTCCAAGCCCCCGGACTGTACGAGCAAATGGACGTGATGCTGATCAGCACGACCGCCCTGGAACGGAAACCGGAAATCGCCACCAAGGCGCTGCAGGCGATGCTGGACGCGGAAACCTTCGTCACCGCCCACCCCCAGGAAACATTGGCCATCACCGCCAAGTTCCTCAAGGTGGAACCGGCCTCCATCGAAGGCATCCTGTCCAACTTCAAGGCCCGGATAGCCCTGTCCCAGTCTCTCCTAGTGTTGCTGGAATCCGAAGCCCGCTGGGCCATCCGGAGCGGGATGGAGTCCCGGACGGCGGTACCCGATTACCTCACCCTGTTTCACACCGAAAGCCTGAGCAAACTGCGCCCCGAGGCGGTGACCATCATTCGCTGACGAACTCCCATGCTGATCCGACGCAAAATCGCTCTCATCATCGCCCTGGCGGTGGTCCTGGGGGTCGCCCTGGCCGGGGTTTTTGTCGCTGCCCAACGGCAGATGGACACGGCCCACGAACTGGAAGCCCGCCTGGACAACTTTGCCATCAACGTCTTTCAGTTGGCCTTGCTGAGCGGTGACGTCGCGCTCCACCCGGAGGAAGCCCGAGCCTGCGACCAATGGCTCAAACTCCACCGCAAGCTGGGGGCGGCCTTGGGAGAACTGCACTTCGACAGCACGCGGCAGCAAGTCACCCTGACCCGGATGCGCAACGAACACGAGCAGCTGCTCCAGGTCTTCAACCGGATGCGTCAACGGTCGGGGCGGGAGAGGTCCCCGGCCACCTGCGTCGAAGCCATGAATGAGCAAGAAGAACGCCTGGCCCTGCAATTGAATTACCACGCCCAGTCCCTGGTATCCGACACCCTGGGCCTGGAACGTGCGCAAACGGCCATGCTGGAAAACTTCCGCCGCCGGGTTGACCTCATCGCCGTGGTCCTGGCCGGCACCGCCACCTTGTCCATCGCCCTCCTGGCCTACCTGGTGGGCCGCAGCATCGCCCAGCCGCTGCAGCGGCTGCGCCAGGGAACGGAAATCGTCGCCGGCGGCAACCTGGACCACCGCCTGGACGCCAGCGCCCGGGACGAGCTGGGCGACCTTTCCCGGGATTTCAACCGCATGCTGGACCGGCTCCACGAAGTCACCGCCTCCCGGGAGGAGCTGGCCCGGGAAGTGGAAGTGCGGGAGCGGACCGAAGCCGCCCTGTTGCTCAGCGAAGCCTCCCTGCGGAAGCTCAATCAGGAGCTGGAGCATCGGGTAACGGAGCAGGTGGCGCGCAACATGGTCCAGGAACGGATGCTTGTCCAGCAGTCCCGCCAGGCCGCCATGGGGGAGATGATCGGCAACATCGCCCACCAGTGGCGCCAACCCCTAAACGCCCTGGGCCTGGTGATCTTCGAGATCAAGGATGCCTACGACCACGGCGAACTGGACCAGAACGCCCTGGACGACCTGGTGGCCGACTCCAGGCGGCTGATCGAAAAGATGTCCCAGACCATCGACGACTTCCGCAATTTCTTCCGCCCGGACAAGGAGAAAAAACCCTTCAGCCTGCGGGCGGCGGCGGAAGAGGTGCTCAAGCTGCTGGAAGCGAGCCTGAAAAGCCACAAGGTGGCGATCAGCGTCGCGGTGGACGAGGACGCGACCGCCTTCGGCTACCCCAATGAATTCTCCCAGGCCTTGGTGAACCTGATCACCAACGCCAAGGACGCCATCGCCGCCGCCCAACCGGAACAAGGGGGGAAAATCGCCCTGCGCATCGGCCGGGAGGAAGGTTGGGCCCGGGTGTCCGTAACCGACACCGGCGGCGGCATTCCGGAACAGGTCCTGGCGAGAATTTTCGACCCCTACTTCACCACCAAGGCCGAGGGCACCGGCATCGGCCTCTACATGACCCGGGCCATCATCCAGGACAACATGGGGGGGAAGATCTCCGCCCGCAACGTGGACGGGGGCGCGGAGTTCGTCGTCCTGTGCCCCCTGGCGCCGGAGACGGACTCAGAACCGTGAGCCGGGCTGCTTGAGAAATTCCCGCTCGGCGGAAGTGGAAGCCCGTCCCAGCAACTCGTTGCGATGGGGAAAGCGGCCGAAGCGGGCGATGACTTCCCGGTGCTGGTGGGCATAGTCCAGGTAGTCGCGGAAATCCGGGTTCTCCGACGCCAGCCGGGCGAACAGGGCCACCGCCCGATCCTGCCTGGCCATGTCCTCGGAATGCTCGAAGGGCAGGTAGAAAAACACCCGCTGCACCGGCAGCACCTGCTGGTCGAAGCCCTTCCCCACCGCCTCCTCGGCCAGGGCCAGGGCCTTGGCGTCGGCCTCGAAGGCCCGCGCCGTATCCCGGAACAGGTGATGGGGAAACTGGTCCAGCACCACGGTCAGGGCCAGGGCGCCGGCAGCGGTATCCCGCCAGCCGTCGAGCCGGCCCTTGATGGCATCCTGGTAGAGCTGGGCAAAACGGGCCTGCACCGCCTGGTCGAAGGCCGGCTCCTTGGCGAACCAGGCTTTGCGGTTGGCGCCGGAACGAGCCGCTTCGCGGCCGTTCCCGGCGGACACGGCCCCAGCGGCCGCGCCTTCGCTGCCGGGTTCGCCGAACCAGAAATCCAGCACATCCTGGGGGGAGAATTTGCCCATGACTCATTGTGGGAGATAAAACGGGAGATTTCAAAAACGAGCGGCCGTCGCAGCGCAGGCGACCCGCCTGCATCGGGCGTTACGCCCGCCTCCAGCGGGCAATGCAGGCGAGGTCGCCTGCGCTACAAAAACGCTGGCTTTTTCCACTCACCCCCGTATAATCCGCCGCACCGTACGACATGCCAATCACCGTACCGGTCTTTTTACCTCGATCGCTTCCGATCCCTTATCCGTCTGCCTCGATTGGTGCCGCCTGAACTGCGCGGCAGGCCGTCGCAGGAGTTTATATGTCTACCGAAATGAATTTCGCCGGCCTCGGGCTGGCCCAACCCCTTTTGCGCGCCATCGCCGATGCCGGCTACACCGTGCCCACCCCGATCCAGGCCCAGGCGATTCCCCTGGTGCTGGCCGGCGGCGACCTGCTGGCCGCGGCCCAGACCGGCACCGGCAAGACCGCCGGCTTCACCCTGCCGATTCTGCATCGCCTGTCCGAGACCCCCCTTGAGGGCGCCAAGACCGGACGCCCCCGCTGCCTGGTGCTGACCCCCACCCGGGAACTGGCCGCCCAGGTGGAAGAGTCGGTCAAGACCTACGGCAAGCACCTGCCCCTGAAATCCATGGTGATGTTCGGCGGCGTCAACATCAACCCGCAGATCGCCGCCCTGCGCGGCAGGATCGACGTCCTGGTGGCCACCCCCGGCCGCCTGCTGGACCACGTGGGCCAGAAGACCCTGGACCTGTCCGGGGTGGAAATCCTGGTGCTGGACGAAGCCGACCGCATGCTGGACATGGGCTTCATCCGGGACATCAAGAAAATCCTCGCCCTGCTGCCGAAAAAGCGCCAGAACCTGCTGTTCTCCGCCACCTTCTCGGACGAGATCAAGCAGCTGGCCGACGGCCTTCTGGACAGGCCCGGCCTGGTGGAAGTGGCCCGCCGCAATTCGACTTCCGAACTGGTGCAGCAGACCGTCCACCTGGTGCGCCAGGAGCACAAGCGGGACATGCTCAGCCACCTGATCCGCCACCACGACTGGCGCCAGGTGCTGGTGTTCACCCGCACCAAGCACGGCGCCAACAAGCTGGCGGAAAAGCTGATCAAGGACGGCATTCCCGCCGCCGCCATCCACGGCAACAAGAGCCAATCGGCCCGCACCAAGGCCCTGTCCCAGTTCAAGGACGGCTCCCTGCCGGTGCTGGTGGCCACCGACATCGCCGCCCGCGGCCTGGACATCGACCAGCTGCCCCAGGTGGTGAACTTCGAGTTGCCCAACGTGCCGGAGGACTACGTCCACCGCATCGGCCGCACCGGCCGGGCAGGCAGCAGCGGCGCCGCGGTGTCCCTGGTGGACCACGAGGAGGTCAAGCTGCTGACCGGCATCGAGCGCCTCATCAAGCGCCCCATCGAGCGGGTGGAAGTGCAGGGCTTCGTGCCCCCTCCCCCGTCGGCCAAGCCCGAAACCGATGAGCGGGAGCGCCCCCGCCAGCAGCAGCGCCGCCCGTCCAACGGCGGCGGCCGCAGCGGCCAGCCCCAGGGGCGCAGCAATGGGCAGCCGTCCCGCTCGGGACAGTCGCAACCACCCCGTTCCGGCCAATCGCAGCAGCCGCGCCAGTCCCAGGGCGGCAGCCAGCGCCAGGGGGAGCCCAACGGCAACCGCGCCCAGGGCGAACCCAACGGCAACCGCCGCTCGGACCGCCCCCAGGCTGCCCTGTTCTCCCCGAGATCGGGCAACGGCAGCCGCTGATGCAGATATGGGTGGACGCCGACGCCTGCCCGGTCGTCATCAAGGACATCCTGTTCCGCGCCGCGACCCGGGTGGGGGTTCCCCTCACCCTGGTCGCCAACCGGCTGCTCCACGTTCCCCCCTCCCCCCACATCAAGGCGGTCCAGGTTCCCCACGGCTTCGACGTGGCGGACAATCACATCGCCGAGCAGGTGCAGGCCAACGACCTGGTCATCACCGCCGACATCCCCCTGGCCTCCCAGGTGATCGAGCGCAGCGGCTTTGCCCTCAACCCCCGGGGCGAGTTCTACACCACCGAAAACATCCAGGAACGCCTGGCCATGCGCAACTTCATGGAAGAACTGCGCAGCGCCGGCACCGCCACTTCCGGCCCCTCCGCCTTTTCCCAGAGCGACCGCCAGGCTTTCGCCAACCAGTTGGACCGCTTCCTGGCCCGCCATCACCGCGCCTGACGCGGCTTCCAGAGCCTATTTCAGCAGGATTCATACCCCGCGCCAGGGCCATCCCTTGGCAAGCCCTGCAACAACGCAGACGCCCTTTCTCGCCGCAACGCGGGGCACGAAACCTACTGAAATAGGCTCCCCACGGCTTCAAACCCTATGCCCAGGAGTGGTGGCACTTCACCCTGGACGGCGAGCCCTTTCCGGAAACCTATTTCGACTTTCCGGTCCTGTAAGCGGCACGGGGCTTCTAGTCGCCGCCACCATCGCCGCCCCCTCCCGAATCCCCGCCGCCGTCGCCCCAGTCCCCGCTGGCGCCGGCGCCACCGAACAGCCCGCCGCCGCCAGACCAGCCGCTATCGGTAGAGGATTCCGACGAGCTGGATTCGGAGGTTCCATCCCCGCCTCCACGGCGCCGGCGGCGAGAAGACAAGCGGTAGGCCAAATAAATCAGCAGCAGCACGACGGCGACGAAAGCCAGAAACAGGGCCATGTTTTCTCCTGAATTTCCCGGACCCGCTGGGACTCGGCCCCAATATAGTGAATGACGCAACTCTGCTCCAGCACATCATGTTCTCCCTCGGGGGGCGAAGACACGGTGGCGCCAGCCGTCATTCCCAGCAAAACAAATCAACCACCCAAACCGATTTCATATTAAACTCATTCCAAAATCCGCTGTAACGCGATAAAACAAACTAGAAATATTCCGGCAAAGGCCCCCAGGAGGAACATGAAAGTCAACCTGCCCGTCACCCAGCGCGAAGTCGATTACCCCACCTCCCAGACGCTGGTTTCCCGCACCGACCTCAAAGGCATCATCACCTACGTCAACCAGGATTTCATCGACGTCAGCGGCTTTACCGAGGAAGAGCTGATCGGTTCCTCCCACAACCTGGTGCGCCACCCGGACATGCCGCCGGAGGCCTTCGCCGACCTGTGGCAGACGCTGAAAAAGGGGCGGCCCTGGACCGGGGTGGTGAAGAACCGCTGCAAGAACGGCGACCATTACTGGGTGGTGGCCAACGTCACGCCGATCAGGGAAAACGGCCAGGTGACGGGCTTCATGTCGGTGCGGGCCAAGCCCAGCCGGGAGCAGGTGGCGGCGGCGGAACACATCTATCGCCAGCTGCGGGACAAGCAGCTCTCCCCGGCCAAGGTGTTCCGCAAGCCCGGGCTGTTCAACCGGCTCTCCCTGAAGGCCAAGCTCTCCGTCACCATCGGCATCCTCTCCCTGCTGCTCCTGGCCATCGGCTTTGCCGGCCTGAGCGGCATGCACGCCTCCAATCTGTCCCTCCAGTCGGTCTACAACGACCGCCTCGTCCCCACCGGCCAACTGGCCCGCATCAACGACCTGATGCGGGACAACATCCAGCACCTGCACCGGGCAACCGGCGACGGAGCCGCCGCCATCCAGGCCGTCCGCGGCAACATCGACACCATCAGCCAGACCTGGGACGCCTATCTCGCCACCTACCTCACCCCCGAGGAAAAGCAGCTCGCCGCCCAATTCGCCGCTTCCCGCGGCCGCTTCGTGCAGGAAGGCCTCAAACCCGCCATGGACCTGTACGCCGGAGGCAAGCCCGAGGAAGCCGAAGCCTTCCTCGGCCAGACCGTCTACCCCCTGTTCAACGCCGCCAAGAAAGACGCCGAATCCCTGCTGCAACTCCAGCTGGACGTGGCGAAGCAGGAATACGAAGCCGCCGAGGCCCACTATCAGCAACTGCGCCTGATCGCCTTCGGCGGCATCGCCGCCGGCATCCTGCTGGCGGCGATGCTGGGTTTCCTCATGCTCCGCTCCATCCTGCGCCCCCTCCAGGCGGCCATCGGCCACTTCGAACGGATTGCCGAAGGCGATTACCGCAGCCCCATCCAGGTCGGCCAGGAAGACGAACTGGGCAAAGTGCTCTACGCCCTGAAATCCATGCAGATCAAACTGGGTTTCGACGTCAACGAATCCAAGCGGGTGGCCAACGAAGCCCTGCGCATCCAGGCGGCCCTGGACTCGGCCTCCACCAACGTGATGATCGGCGACAATAATGGCCGCATCATCTACATGAACCAGGCCATCGATGGCATGTTCCAGTCCGCGGAAGCGGACATCCGCCGGGACCTGCCGGATTTCCGCGCCGATGCCCTGATGGGAGCCAACTTCGACGCCTTCCACCAGAACCCGGCCCACCAGCGGGGGCTGCTGCAGTCCCTCACCGGCACCCACCGCGCCACCGTCCTGATTGGCGGCCGCACCTTCCGCCTCACCGCCAACCCGGTGGTGAACGGGGAAGGCCGCCGCCTGGGCACCTCGGTGGAATGGCTCGACGCCACCCAGGAAGTGGCGATCGAGAACGAGGTCAAGGCCATCGTCCACGCCGCGGCGGAAGGCGACTTCAGCCGCCGCCTCGCCCTGGAGGGCAAGGAAGGCTTCATGAAAGAGCTTTCCGGCAATATCAACCGCCTGCTGGAAACCAGCGACGCCGGCCTCAACGAGGTGCTGCGGGTGCTGGAAGCCATTTCCCGGGGCGACCTGAGCCAGAAGATCACCAACGACTACCGGGGCAGCTTCGGCCAGCTCAAGGACTACAGCAACACCACGGTGGACGTGCTGACCCGCATCGTCAGCCAGCTGGAGCACGTGGTGGCCGAAGCCAACCGGGGCAACTTCAAGGTGAGCATCGACGCCGACGGCATGGCCGGCTTCCAGAAGGACATCGCCGACGGCATCAACACCCTGATGAAGACCAGCGACGTGGGTCTGGGGGAAGTGCTGCGGGTGCTGGGTGCCCTGGCCCAGGGCGACCTGACGGAGACCATCAGCGGCGACTACCAGGGCACTTTCGGCCAGTTGAAGGACTACTCCAACACCACGGTGGAAAGCCTCAAGGACCTGGTGGGCCGGATCAAGGAAGCGGTGGACGCCATCCACACCGCCTCGGGGGAAATCGCCGCCGGCAACCAGGACCTGTCCCAGCGCACCGAAGAGCAGGCCAGCTCCCTGGAGGAAACCGCGAGCAGCATGGAAGAGCTTACCTCCACCGTGAAGCACAACGCCGACAACGCCCAGCAGGCAAGCAAGCTGGCGGTTTCCGCCTCCGGCATCGCCTCCACCGGGGGCGAGGTGGTGCGGACTTCGGTGGTAACCATGGCGGAAATCAGCGACTCGTCCAAAAAGATCGCCGACATCATCGGCGTCATCGACGGCATCGCCTTCCAGACCAACATCCTGGCGCTGAATGCCGCCGTGGAAGCGGCCCGGGCGGGGGAACAGGGCCGGGGCTTCGC
Source organism: Gallionellaceae bacterium UBA2239 (assembly GCA_002347615.1). Classification (GTDB taxonomy): domain Bacteria; phylum Pseudomonadota; class Gammaproteobacteria; order Burkholderiales; family UBA9220; genus UBA2239. Next base: position 17,231 of record DDYH01000050.1, read on the forward strand.
CGTGGTGGCGGGAGAGGTGCGTAACCTGGCCCAGCGCTCCGCCAGCGCCGCCAAGGAGATAAAGGAACTCATCACCGACAGCGTGGCCAAGGTGGACAGCGGCACCGCCCAGGTCAACCAGGCCGGACACACCATGGAAGACATCGTACGCTCGGTGAAGCAGGTCACCGACATCATGGGGGAAATTTCCGCCGCCTCGTCGGAGCAGTCGGCGGGCATCGAACAGGTGAATCAGGCCATCACCCAGATGGACGAGATCACCCAGCAGAACGCCGCCCTGGTGGAACAGGCGGCGGCGGCCGCCGAATCCATGCAGGAACAGGCGGAGCAGCTGGCCCGTGCGGTGGCCGTGTTCAAGCTGGACCGCGCCTCCGCCGTCGCCGTGCCGAAAATATCCGCGGCCAGAAAGCGGCTCCATGTGGTGGGCGGCAGCGACGAGGAGGAGTGGGAGGCGTTCTAGCCCCTATCAAATACCGTACGCCAGCACAGACGACTCGCCTGCATCGGACCGTCAAGCCCGCTTTACGGCGGGCAATGCAGGCGAGGTACAAATGGCAACATTCCCCCGCGGCGCCTCCTCCCCCCTCACCATGGGGCCGTCCCTACGGACTGTGCATGGAGGAAATGATGGAGGATAGGGATGAGCCACCACCCCTACCGCTCCCTCCCCGCCTCATGAAACGCCTTCCGCACCGGCGACAGCAGATATTCCAGAATGGTGCGGTCGGCCAGCTTGATCTCCGCGCTCACCGCCATGCCGGGAGACATGCGGAAGCGCTCGTGGTCCGCCTCCAGTTCCTGGCGCTTCAAGCTCACCACCGAACGGTAGTACAGCATGCCTGCGCCTTTGGATGGGTCGGGCGGCGCGGTGTTGCCGTTGGCTTCCCCTTGCCGGTCGCTGGCGTCGGCGCTGACGAAGCTCACCGTCCCATCCGCCATGCCATACTTTTGGAATGGGTAGGCGGCGAGCTTGACCTTCACCTCCTGCCCCTCATGGACAAAGCCCACGTCCTCGTTGGACAGCCACACTTCCGCCTGGAGGGCTTCGTTGGCGGGCACCAGGGTGAGCAGCACGGTGCCGGGGGAGACCACGGTGCCCGGGGTGCGGGTGGCGAGGTCTTTGACGAAGCCGTCCTGGGTGGCCTTGAGTTCCATCAGTTCGTTGCGATGCTGCTGCTTGGCCCACGCCTGTCTAAGCTTCTCGTACTCGGTCATGGCATCCACCCGCTCCTTCTGCAATTGCTGGCGGTAGGAGGAGGTGATCTGGGCAAGCTTGCGCTCCGATTGGGCGATGGTGCTCTTCAGCCCTTCTATGGTGTGGGTCTGGGAGCGCAGGTCCTGTTCCTTCTCGATGCGGTCGCGCTTTTTCTCCAGCACCATGAGATTGCCGGCGAAGCCCTTGGTGCCGAGCTTCTCGAAGGCCTGTTCCTGGGCCTGGTAGACCGGCAACACCTGCTTCAGCTTGGACTCGATCTCCCGGGCGGCGGCCAGGTCCTGGCGGGCCTTGTCGAGAACCGCCCGTTCCTGGGACAGGGCGTCCTCGTAGGCGCGGCGATTGGCCTGGTACTGGCCTTCCACTTCCCGGAACAGGTCGATGGGGTCGTCCCCGGCCCGGACCAGGGCAATGTCGTCCAGCTCGGCATCGATGCGCCGCAGTTGCAGGGATTTCTGCTTCAGTTCGGCGAACAGGGCACGGGTGTCGGCCTCCGACAGACGGGTGTCCATGCGCATCAGCACCTGCCCGGCTTTGACGAACTGGTTGTCCTTCACCAGTATCTCCCGCACCATGCCCTGCTCCGAGGGCTGGATGATCTTGAGATAAGACAGGGGCACCAACTTGCCCTCCGCCACCGCCACCACGTCCACCCGCCCTAAGGTGGCCCACAGGAGCAGGAAGCCCAGCAGCGCCAGCACCGCCTTCAGCAGCTTCCGAGGAAGCGGATGGGGCGGGCTGTGCTGAAGCTTGAGGAGGCCGGGGGCGAAGTCCAGGGCCTCCACGTCGTGGTGGGTGACGAGCTTTTCTACATCCATGGAACTGCCTCCTAAAGAAACTACGAGCAGCAGTAGGTCGGGCACATGTGCCCGACATCCCGTCAGCAGTGTTGGGCATGTATGCCCAACCTACATTTACTGCCGTAGCGCAGGCGACCTCGCCTGCATCGGGCCGCAGGCCCGCCTTTGCGAGTTATGCGGCAAGCCGCCCATCCCTGCCAACCCCGCTTCGGCGGGCAATGCAGGCGAGTCGCCTGCGCTACGAACGGAACGAGGATTGCCCGTTGCGCTTACGATTACGGGAATCACCATCCCAAGTGGGTGAAACCTTCACGCAGGCCGGTGAAGGACTGCATGCCCCCTTTGCCGCCAGCATTGGAAGGGATGGAACCATGCCCTTTTTCGGCCCCCTTGCCACCCGAGCCCAACCCATTCGCAGCCTCGGAGAAGTGGCTATGGCCCGAAGGTGCCCCCAAATCGCCGTCGAAGGCGGCGAAGTGGGCATCCAGACGGGAATGCATCCTTCCCCACTGGGCCTGGTAAGAACGGCCGTCTTCGTCGTCGCCCAGGCCGCGAAGCTGCTTGCCGCCTTTGGTGATGTCGTCGAAGTCGCTCAGGCGGACGGTCTGGTAACGCCCGCTTTGGTCGAACCAGCGGTGGAGCAGGCCGTCAATGCGCTCTTGCACCTTGTCCTTGTCGTTCCGCTTGCCGTAGTGGTCATGGTCCCGATCTTCGTGGCGGTCGTGGTGATTATCATGGCCGTGGCCATGACCGGAACCGTGATGTCCCGGCCAGTTACCGGAACCGCCATCATGGCCGCAGTGGTGGCCGTTGTCTTCGCCGCCCTTACCCTTTTCAAGGGTAAGCCGGAAAACGTCCGAAGCCGATGCCTGGGAGTCATCCGTGGCGGTCACCTGAACGTCGAGAGTGCCGGAGGCGTTGGCCGGAGCAGTGCCGCTGAAGGTCTGGGTAGCGGCATCGAAAACCAGCCAACTCGGCAGGGCGGAGCCATCCGCCAGGGTGGCGCTGTAGGCCAGCGCATCGCCCTGATCGACGTCGGTAAAGCTCCCCGCTGGAACCTGCCAGGTGAAGGCCGCTTTGGTCTGGGCAGTCTGGTCAGCGAGGGGCGCAACCAAGATGGGAGCGTCGTTGACGTTGGCCACCGCGAGGTCGAAGGTGTCAGAAGCGCTGGCACCACTGCCGTCGGTGGCGGTAACGGTCAAACCCAAGGAGCCGACATCCCCGTTGGCCGGTGTGCCCGTAAGAGTACGGGTAATAGGGTCGAAGGTCAGCCAGTCGGGCAACGGCAGGCCGTCGGCCAGGGTGACGCCGAACTGGAGCGTATCGCCAAGGTCCACGTCGGCGAAGGCGCTGTCCGGCAGGGCATAGCTGAAAGGCGCGTCTTCAGTCGCCGTCTGGTCGGGAATCGGTTCCGCAACCAGGGGCGCATCGTTGACGTTGGCGACGCCGAGAGCGAACACCTGGGAGGCGGATGCCCCGGCGAGGTCGGTGGCGGTTACCTTGATATTCAAGGTGCCCACGTCGCCGTTTGCCGGCATGCCGGCAAAGGTGCGAGTGGCCCCGTCGAAACTGAGCCAAGCCGGCAGGGGATCGCCATTTTCCAGGGTGGCGGCGTAACTCAGGGCGTCGCCGACGTCCATATCCGCAAAGGCGCTTTCCGGCAAGGTGTAGGCAAAGGCGGCGTCTTCGCTAGCAGTCTGCGAGGCAAGGGGCTCCACCGCATAGGGGGCGTCGTTGACGTTGAGGACGTCGAGGGCAAACACCTGGGAGGCCGAAGCGCCGGCCGCGTCGATGGCGGTCACCATGAGTTGCAGGCTACCCACGTCTTCGTTGGCCGGAATCCCGCTCAGTGTGCGAGTGGCGGCATCGAAGGCGAGCCAGGCCGGCAGAGGTGTGCCGTCAGCCAAGGTAAGGCCGAAACTAAGGCTGTCGCCCTGGTCGATGTCGGCAAAGGCATCCGCCGGCAGGGTGAAGCTGAACAGCGCGTCTTCCGGCGCCGCCTGCTGGCCCACCGGAACGGCGGCGACCGGGGCGTCGTTGACATTGGCGACGCCGAGGGCAAACGCCGCTACCGTGCTCGCCCCTGCCAAATCGGTGGCCGTGACGGCCACGCCGATATTTCCCACGTCGCCGTTGGCGGGGGTGCCGGCGAAGGTCAGCGTAGCCGGATCGAAGGTCAGCCAGGCCGGCAAGGGCGTACCATCGGCCAAGGCGGCGCTGTAGGAGAGCGTTTCGCCTGCATCAATGTCGGCGAAAGTTCCCGTCGGCACAGTGAAGACAAAGGACAAGTCTTCGGTGGCTGCTTGGTTGTCGATGGGGGTCACCGTGGCGGGAGCGTCGTTGACGTTGACCACCGTGAGGTCGAACAACTGCGTCGCCGCCATGCCCGCCCCATCGGTGGCAATGACCTGGACACCCCAAACGCCTACGTCGCCATTCGCCGGCGTGCCGGCGAAGGTACGGTTGACGGCATCGAAGCTGAGCCATGACGGCAGCGGATCACCGTTTTGGAGGGTGGCCGCAAAGCTAAGCGTATCGCCGGCATCGACGTCGGAAAAGGCGCCGTCGGGCAGCGCGTAGGTGAAAGGCGCATCCTCGGCAGCCGTTTGTGCGTCAATCGGAATGGCCGCAACAGGGGCATCGTTGACGTTGGCAACGGCCAGGTCGAAGGTGTCGGAAACCGCTTCCCCCGCCGGGTCGATGGCGGTCACCGTCACGCTCAGGGTGCCCACGTCGCCGTCGCCCGGCGTGCCGCTGAAGGTGCCGGTGGAGGAGTCAAAAGCCAGCCAGCCGGGCAGCGGCGAGCCATCAACAAGCGTGGCGGTGTAGCTCAGCACGTCGCCGGCGTCCGGGTCGATGAAGGTGCCGGCAGGAATCTGGTAGAGGAAGGCCGCATCCTCGTCCGCCGACACATCCGGCAAGGCGCCCACCAGTTCCGGCGCACGGTTCAGGAAGTCGGTGATAGACACCTCGCTACCATCGGCAAAGCCCACCGTCGCAGTCACCAATGAACCGGTAGCGCCCGTGGGGTCGAATCCTTCCAGGACCACGGCGTCGCCGGTGCTGCCGACTTGAAGGGTGAGCTTGCCGCTTTCCAGAACCGGCGTAAGGTCGGCCAGGGTAATCCCAGCGCCGAACTGGATGCGATTGCCGCCGGAGGCGTCAGCAATGTCGCGGATAATGTCGATGCCGTCACCCAGGTTGAAGAGGTAGGTGTCGTCGCCCGCCCCACCGATCAGGACATCGTCGCCCCGGCCACCGGCGAGGGTATCGGCACCATCGCTGCCAGTGATTTGGTCGGCCATGGCGGTGCCGCTCACCGTCCCGCTGCCGGAAAGGTCGAAGCCCCGGGCCAGGAGTTGTTCGTAGGTAAGCGTCATGCCGTCGGCGAACTGGAAGTTCTCGATTACGGCGGAACCCAAGGGATTGGCGGGGTCGAAGCCTTCGATGTGGATGGCGTCGCCATTTGCCCCCACCTTGACCAGCAAGGAACCCAAGCCCAGGGAAACCATGTCGGCGGTGATGCCTGTCCCGAACACCAAGGTGTCCGCTCCGCCAGTGTCGCTGACATGGTCCACCCCGTCCCCCAGGCTGAACACATAGGTATCATCGCCAGTGCCGCCAGCCAACACGTCATCGCCGCCGCCTCCGACAAACGTGTTGTCGAATCCATCCAGCCCGATCAACACGTCCCCATCGGACGTGCCCTCCATCACCAGCCCGGCGGCGGTAAGCATGCCGCTGTCCCATGTCGTGCCGTCGGAAAAAATAGTCCGCATCTGCGGCATGTTGCCGGCATCAGCGTACCAGCCCGCAATGCGCAACTCGTCGCTGCCGCTTGAATAGCGCACCATCAAATCGGCACCGTCACGGCTCACCGAAATGTCGCCGCTTGCGATACCATCTGCGAAAACCAAGGCATCCGGAGCGACATCCAAAACCTGATAACCGAACCCCGCTTCGAAAACAAATTCGGACGGCACCGGCGGATCGAAGCTAGGAGCGGGTGGCGCGAGCGCGATCATGTCCCCCATGTTCAGAACCGTGCCGTCGGCAAACCGGAATTGCTCGACGCCCGTGCCGATGGGATCATCCGAGCGTGGTATGGCAACCCTGGCCATGTTGCCCCCCCAGGAAATATCCAGCGTGACGTAAGGCTTTTCCTCCCCGTCCACGGGCGATATCAACGAGGTGGTTCCCCACGCAAAACTCAGGTCATCGATGGCCACGCCAGGACCGAACTCCACCACGTCCTGCTCAATGACCCCTGCTTCATACGCAGGAGCAAGCCCTGAATAGTCGTTGGCGGAGTTCACCGGCAAGGGAGGCAAGGGCTCCACGTACTCTACCCATCCCTGTGCCATCGCGTCCTCTAGCGTCACTCCCCATCGATCGATAAGCTCAGCCTCAAGCTCTTCGGCAGATTCAAAGGCTCCACCTTCTCCGCTCCACAAGACATATTTGCCTCCATAAAAGACTCGGGATTCCCAATTCTCGATGCCCATTTGGGCGTAATACCACTGGCTGTACGCATGTTGAGATTCGCCGCTATCCTGAATCACATCGACATCGGCCTGGCTCGGACCAAACAGATAACGCGTCGCACCGTAGCCGCCATCGAGGAAGTCGTTGCCTTCTTCTCCCGCCATCACGCCCCCCCCGAGCAAGACGTCGTTTCCCTCGCCGCCGAAGATCAAGCCACCGTCGCCGTATACCGTATCGTCACCAGCGCCTGCGTCGATGAGGGAGTAGCGGTTCCCCCATATCACATTGTTTCCGGAGCCCGCGATAATTTCCTCCAGAGTTTCCGTATAGTGTTGCTTGTCGTAATAGCCACTGGCAGTTTGAGGAAAGAAACCAGCAAGCGTCGTGGACAAGTTCTCGGCGGGATAAGGATTGATTGAGGAAACGACCCGGACCGGGATGACTTCCGTCACGGTTCCGTGTGCGTATCCATCGGAATAGGAAGAAGTAATAGTGGTAACGTAATGGCCGGTATACGAACTGGGTTGACCATAATCCCCCGACCCGAAAAGCCCTGCCGTAGTGGTGGTGCCTCCCGACTTATAGGTATACGAAATATTCCGGTCCCAACTAATCGACACCTTCGCCAAGTACACTTCGGAGTTGCTGCTTTCCCCTCCCTGGCTGAAAATCTCCGCCTCATCGGAGATCGTCGTGACTTTTTCCAATTTTGCCGTGGCGTCGTAGAGGAAGGGGGCGTAAGTTTGCCAGCGGCTGCTGTCGATGGAGCTCGTCACCGTCCAGGGGGCACCCTCATTGGGATAGTAGGAGGTAGTTGTCGTCGAATAAGCCTCGGCAACGTAGGCAGAGGCATTCTGGGCCCAATAGCTGCTCGTCCACGGGAAATGCAAGGTGCCATCCCCGCCTACCCTATAGCCGGAAGAAAGATAGCGCCCCGCCCATTCCACCTTCTTGGAAACGAGATAATCATTCCATGTCGAAGCGCGCCATGCCTGCGACGCGGCGGCGGTTTCGTCTGCAAGTTCCTGAGCTGATTTTTGCGCATCGCTCGCATCGCGGATGGTCCACTCCTGGGGCGTCGCGTAGTAGTCCTTGAGCACCATCCCCGTATCAGTGCCGCGGATGTGAACCCACAGGTCATTCCCTTGCTTGTCCGCGGCCAAGTCGGACAAATCGATTCCAGCATCCAGCGCGATGACGTTTCCGCCCAGCGATGCATCGAAAACGATGTCCTTGCCCATGCCAAAGCTGAAAACGTAGGTATCCTGACCATCGCCGCCTTTCAGCATGTCATTGCCGATGCCGCCATCCAGAGTATCGTCGCCGCCCAATCCCATCAGGGTGTCGTCATAATCCGTGCCAACCATAATGTCGGGCTCTTCCGTTCCCATAATGGGCGGCACCTCCAGCACGAGAAGGTCCGTTTCGACAAGCGCCATGCCATCGCCAAACTCGATGCGCTCGATTCGGTTCTGCGGCGAGGCATACCAGCCACGAACCGTCACGCTGCCCGAGCCGTCATTGAGCGACACCACCAGATCGCCATCGGCTTTTCTTGTCAGGGTAACGTCGCCCTGGCCGATGCCTTCACCAAAGCGCAGCACGTCGAGCGCACCACCGCCTTCCTCGATGATGTCGTGCCCGTCGCCCAACGAATAGGTATAGGTATCGTTCCCCAACCCGCCCTTCAGAACGTCGTTCCCCCACCCGCCGTGCAACATGTCGTCCCCGGCGCCCCCTTCCAGGGTATCGTTGCCGCCATAACCCGCGAGGGAGTCATTTCCGGTGCCGCCCTGTTTGTTGACGGCATCCTGGTATATCCGGTCAAGGAGGGCCTGCTGGGTATAGGCCGTGCCGTCGGCGAGAGCGAAAGCGAAATCCGTCTGGTCAAGGTCGCCCAAAATCGCGACTCCCGAATCCCCCCCGTCTGCCGTAAGGTAGGTGAACAGCTGGCCGTCCTCGGTAAACTGCTCCGCCGACAGATTGCTCAAGTCCATGCCTGAGGCAAACTGGATAGCGTTGTGTCCCTGAGTGTCATCCACGGTATCGCCTGCGTCCACCACGTAGGTATCATCCCCCTCGCCACCCGCGAGGTAATCCATCCCCTCGCCGCCGTCGAGATAATCGTTCCCTAAGCCCCCCCAAAGGTCATCGTCGCCAGTGCCGCCCATCAGCACGTCATCGCCGTCTCCGCCATCGATCTGGTCATTGCCGTCTTCCCCGTCGAGGTAATCATTTCCAGCCTCTCCGAGAAGCTGATCGCTCCCCTCGCCGCCGAATAGCTCATCGTCGCCGCCATAGCCGCGGAGATAGTCGTCACCCGCCCCACCGTCGAGGTAATCGTTGCCCTGGTTTTCTGCCGGAACGTCATCGGCGTCGCCGAAAAGCTGGTCGTTGCCGGCTCCGCCGAAGAGTTGGTCATTACCACCCTGGCCCATCAGCTTGTCGTCGCCGTCTTCCCCGTCCAAATAGTCGTCGCCATTCAGCGTGGGGTCGGAATAGGTCTTGGCGTCACCCCATATCTCGTCGTTGCCGGCACCCCCGAAAAGGGTGTCGTTGCCACCCTCCCCTTGCATCCAGTCATTGCCGTCGCCACCGTCCAGGTAGTCGTCCCCTTGCACGACTTGCCCCGCGCCGCTGTCGTAGACAGCCTGGCCGTAGTCGCCGGTCATCTTGTCGTCGCCGGCGCCGCCAATGAGGGTGTCGCTGCCGTCGTCGCCGCTCATCGTGTCGTTGCCATCCTCGCCATAGAGGATGTCGTCGCCGAGGAGGCCGGAGAGATGGTCGTTACCGGAGCCGCCGTAGAGGATGTCGGCACCGCCGACCATCGGCGTCGGGTTGCGGTTTTCAATCGGGCTGAAGTAGCGGTCGAAGGGGTTGCCGTAGTCGGCGGCGCTCCAGTCAAAACCGGTGGCGGTGTAGTCGTCGTCGCCGTCGATGACGTCGTCGCCCGCTCCGCCCGCGAGGATGTCTTGCCCCTCCCCGCCGAAGAGGACGTCGTTGCTTGTTCCGCCCACGACGATGTCGTCGCCGGCGCCGCCGTTGAGCCAGTCGCCCTTGAGGCCGGTGGCGGCTTGGAGGTTGCCTTGGGTGATGGCGGCATCCAGGTCGGTTTGGGTGTCGGCGTAGAGGCGGTCGTTGCCTGCGCCGCCGTAGAGGATGTCGCTTCCTTCGCCCCCTTCAAGAAGGTCGTTTCCGCCTCGGGTGGCGAGGAGCATGTCGTTGCCGCCCAGCCCTTGGATAAGGTCGTTGCCTTCGCCGTCGTGGAGGGTGTCGTCACGGCCTGCTTCCTCGGTGCCGTCGGTGATGACGTTGTCCAGGTCGTCGGTGCGGTACTCCTGGTTGGGCGGGTCGAAGTCGAGGGGGTGGAGGTCGCCGAGGATAGTGCGGTCGGGGGGCGGCGGGATTTGCGAGTTGTCGAGGAGCTTGATGCCGAAATCGCCGTCCTGGAAGTCGCCCAGTTCGATTTGGCTGCCGTCCGGGGTGACCAGTTTCCAGGGGGAGTTGTGGGTGAGGATGATTTTGCCGTCGGCGCTTTTCCAGGTGTTGGCGGCAGTGGGGTCTTTGACGAAGACGCCGCCCGCGTAGAGGTCGTAGATGCCGTCGTTGATGACGATCCGGCCTTGCCGGTCTTCGTCGATGATGGTGTCGTTGCCGTCGCCGGTGCGGTAGTAGTAGATGTCGTTGCCTTTGCCGCCGATGAGGATGTCGTCGCCTTTGCCGCCCATGAGATAGTCGTCGCCGTCTTCGCCGATAAGGATGTTGTTGACGGCTTTTTCATTTCCGGCGGCGTCGTATTCGACGGCGTTGAGGAAGGCGGCGTGGTTGGCTTTGACGGGGTCTTTGGCGCTGCCGCGGCCGGGGTCGAGGTAGATTTCCGTTGAGAGGTAGTCGGCGGGGTTGAGGTTCGATAGCTCGGCGTAGTGGGATTTCAGGTCGGCAATCAAGGCTTCTTTGGCGGGATCAAGGGCAGAGGCGAGGGAATCTACTACATCAGCCCCCGCAAGTTGATAATCCCTATTCGCGGTGGAAATCTGTGAACTGTAGGATTGTTCATAGCCAAGTATCTTGGCGCGGTGCAGTTGCAGCATCCGGTATGCTTGTTTAGCCTCGTCGGCCCTGACATTCGCCACGTCATCGTAAAGGCCGAACACCTCCGACTCATAGTAACGCCGCTTGGCGACACCAGGCAGCTTGTCACCATTGGAGCCATAGCGGATTTCGTACCAGGCTTCGGCCCGGTTTCCCGTCTGCAGGGCATTCTTGAGGCCATCTCCCAGCAGTTTTCCCGCGTTGTTCCAGGCGAGGGATACAAGAGCAGCCCGCTCTTGGGCCGTTATAGGAACCCCCTCAAGCCAGTTATCCACTTTTGTCTCATATCCGCCGATTAAGGTATCGAACACTCCACGAATCTCACCGTCATTGAGGAACTGGAAATCAGGGTGCATATTCGGATTCGTTGGAATCCGACTGTCGTTGAAGTGCCGGCTCATTACTTCATTGAGCTTGGCGCATAAGGCATCCTTGTTGGCATAGCTGGCATTGACGAGGGATTTGATTTCATCCAGGTACTGTTTCTCCACAGTCCCCGCTGGCGCATTTACGTCGAAGCCGAACCGGTCGAGGACGGCATTGCGCACGTTTTCAACTCTCAGGTTGAACCCGATGCCGATGGTCGGGATGCCTTTGGAATCCAGATACGCTATCGATTTGGGGTTGCCCGTTTCCTCCACATTCACCAGTACGCGGTAGCGCAAGTCTTTGTAGGCTGCATCGCTCAAAGCATGGAAATTCAGCATGACGTTTTCTCCCTTATTTCAAGTATTGAAATACGCAAACAGGAATGGTGCCTTTTTCTAACCCACCCCTCGCAGAAAATGGCTCTTCCATGTACAGATTGTTACCTCCAGACCCCCTCCTCATCACGTAAGCGCGCCCTTCATGCACCACGACTCCAATCATGTGAATAGGGTAGAGATAACGCGTATCCACCTTGCTTATGGATTCATCGACTACCGCCATGTTCGTGCGTTGGCCATAGAAATCCGGAGTTTCTTGATTGCATGGTCCATCATCGAATTTGACGACATGTTCTTTCTGACCATCATGGTCGAGATCAATCCAGGTATGCCACATGTGAGTCTTACCTGTTTCGATGCGTTGCATCATGTCCGAGGGAATGGGTCTCCAGGATTCCGGTGGCGTGTAATAAAGGGCGTGATTTTGCATTTGCTGAATTACCGCTAGATGCTCCTTGGGATCGACTTCTTCCCACTCGGGCAAAGAAAGGCTCTTGATGGAAGGATCACGTTTCCAGTCACATATGGCAGATTTGCCGCAGGTGGCATTGAGGTTTTTCTCGAAATCTCGGCAGACCGGGTAGTTGCCGCTTTGGACTTCCGGCCATTTTCGCTTGAGCAATTTGAAGCACTGCTGCGGCAACCCTGCTGGCTGATCCGCCCATGCCGCCTGTCCAAGAAAAACTGCGAACAACAGCCCTACCTTGAATATCGCGCCCATCATGCCGCCCTCCTCCATGCCATGTCGTTACTTGCGCCACCCACCATCGGCATCGGGTTGCGGTTTTCAATCGGGCTGAAGTAGCGGTCGAAGGGGTTGCCGTAATCGGCGGCGCTCCAGTCGAAGCCGGTGGCGGTGTAGTCGTCGTCGCCGTCGATGACGTCGTCGCCCGCTCCGCCCGCGAGGATGTCTTGCCCCTCCCCGCCGAAGAGGACGTCGTTGCTTGTTCCGCCCACGACGATGTCGTCGCCGGCGCCGCCGTTGAGCCAGTCGCCCTTCTGGCCGGTGCCGCCTTGGAGGTTGCCTTGGGTGATGGCGGTGGAGAGGTCAATTTCCGTGTCGGCGTAGAGGCGGTCGTTGCCTGCGCCGCCGTAGAGGATGTCGCTTCCTTCACCCCCTTCAAGAAGGTCGTTGCCCCCTCGGGTGGCGAGGAGCATGTCGTTGCCGCCCAGCCCTTGGACAAGGTCGTTGCCTTCGCCGTCGTAGAGCGTATCGTCACGGCCGGCTTCCTCGGTGCCGTCGGTGATGACGTTGTCCAGGTCGTCGGTGCGGTAGTCCTGGTTGGGCGGGTCGAAGTCGAGGGGGTGGAGGTCGCCGATAATGGTGCGGTCTACGGGAGCAGCATCCTCCGTGGCCAGATACAGGCCAAGGTCACCATCCTCGAAATTCTCGATGACGACGCGGGTTCCATCCGCCAAGGTCAACGTGAGGTTGGCGTCTTTGGCAACGCTGATCGAGCGATCAGAAAGAAAAACATAATTTCCGGAAGCGTCCTTTTCGATGACACCGGAGATGACACGGCCTGTTTTGTCTTGGATGCGCCCCTGGCCGTCAGCGTCTTTTATCGTGTCGTAGCCCTCGATGATGTAGACGTCACTGCCAGCACCGCCGTCCAGAACATCGTCCCCTGCGCCGCCAACAAGCAGATCATTACCGCCGCCGCTGGATAAGGAATCGTTTCCCGATCCTCCAAGCATCAGGTCCTTCTTGTCGTCCTCCGTCGCCGTGGCAATCAAATTTCCTTCCGTAGCAAGCGAATAGCGGTCTACATTGCCATGGAAGGATATGGATAGTTCGTCATGGGCCTTGCGCAGTTCGCTATCCAGTTGCGCGAAGCTCTTTGCCACCCATTGGTCGTCTTCCGATTTGTGCTCGATCTGGACGCCGCCGCTCAGTGGCTTGAAGGCCGGGTCGAACGTGCCGGATGCGATTCCATTCACGTGGTCCAACCCTTGCGCGTAGTGGAGATTGATGTCGAGGTCCACCAGCGCGGCTTTCAATGCGTCTGTGGCAAGCTCACCCTGAATGCGCCCGATGTCGCCTGCGAAGGCTTCCAGGGGGTTTTCGCCAGCCGTCTGCAGTTGGACCATGAGGTTGAGGAAGTTGATCTCAGCTTTACTAGGCGCTGTATTCCGCTCGGAGGTGAATATCTTTTGCAACACTTCCGGGTTGTTCTGGCTGGCGGCCAGGAATTCCGGCGATTGGAGAAACGCAGCCAGCAAGGGCATGTAGTGCAGGTCAACCGGGTCGCCGTTCAGGAGTGAATAGCCCCAGTCGTTGCCGGTGGTCGCTTTGGCATCGATTGCCTGTTCGTTGCCGGCGATGTTGGTAACGTTGGCCGCGAGGAGGAGAATTGCGGGGTTGGAGAACAGGCCGAGCGCTACGGCGGCAATGCGCCCGGCGGGGGTTTGCGCCAGGGAGAGGATTTCATCCTTGACGTAGATGGCGCTGACGTTTCCTTCGCGGGCGACGCGGGTGGGGCTGGGGAGGAGGGTGCCGGTCAGAGGGTCAACAGCGATATAGCCGGCAAAGGCGTCCGGCAAGGAGTAGCCTGCCGCTACAAGGGCCGCCTTGAGGCCGTTGACCACAATGGAGGAATCTGCCGATTTCTCGAAGGGCGCTTCGTCGAATACCTGTGCCGGCCGGTCAAAGTACACCGCCATCAGGGAAGCCAGGCCCCCACCCAGCGAGTGGCCGGTGAAGGTGATGGTCGCGCCGGGGTTGGCTTGGGCCACGTCCAGATAAAACTTGGCGGCATCGAGTACCTGAGGGGCAAGGGTCAGTCCGCTGCCTGCCGTGATGTTACCCGCCAGCCAATCTTTGGCTTTATCGAGCGATCCACCCTCGAAGGTGGTGCCGGTGTAGGCGATGGCAATCTCGCCGGTTTGAGTGTTTTGGTAGGCACGGGCGGTGAAGCCAGTGGCATCGTTAATTCGATCGTCGAGTTTTACCCAGCCATCGGGGATTGGAATAGTGTTCTTATCACTGGTCACATCACGCTTTACCGCATAAGAATTGGCCGCCAGCAATGCATATTCAACATTAGTCGTCATGATATGGGCTCCCTTGGTATGGTTAATTGGTCAGTGGCAGTCGTTGCGGGATGCGGGCAAAAAAACTTCCGCGGTATTTGTCGTTTGCACGTGGACGCTTCTGCATTCCTTACATGCGTCGCGGGCATATGTCGGGGGTTTGTTTCGCCCGCGGTAAGTTACCCATTCATTCAGGCCCGTTATTTCGGGTTTTTTTCGCATAAGCCAGTAGATATTCGTATCACGCGCCTCCTTTTGCGCGATAGTTACCAACCCGCGCACATCCCGCGAGCCATCATCGTCATATTCAGTGTTATTCAGCATGTTGTATCGCAGCCCCTTGGGATAGATTTCCGGGCCAATCTTTTTCCAGGTTCCATCTTCCCAGACAAAATATAGAGCGGAAGTGTCGGGATAGCCGTGCAACATGCATTGCTCACAACTACTGATTGACACCTTGACGTAAGCCTTACCATCGACGATGTCAAAAGTCTCGGGGAAATACCCAGGCTTCGATTTCCAGTGGATGCCCATGGGGGCATAGCAGAACTGCCAGTATTGGCGCGGTCCCCGATGAGAGAGCGGAAACCCGCTGGCGCCGAGTTCATCGTGTCGTTTGACGACGATGATCCGCCCGTCATGCAGCTTTACCTCTTCACTCCAGTCGAGCACCGTTGGGGCGCATTCGCCATGGAGCGGTAGCATCATGACAATGCAAACCGTTAAAGCGCGCAACATTCGAGATACCAGTACGGTCCGTAAGTTAGTTTTCATGCTGCCCTCCTATAATGATCGTCATTGCTTGCACCACCCATCATCGGCATGGGATTGCGGTTTTCAATCGGGCTGAAGTAGCGGTCGAAGGGGTTGCCGTAGGGAGGTGCAGTTGGATGCGCTGGCCCCCTTGGCCGGCTTCGTTAGGGTTGTCAGATTTCTGACCGCCGTTGACATAGGGAATTAATTTCCCTAGCATTCGGAATATGCCGCGTGTAAAGACTTTCTCAAGTTTCGCCCTCTGGTTGTATGCCAAGGAACGGCATCGCTTACCCCATGTCCATATCGAGGCGCCAGGCTTGCGCGCCACGCTGGCTATCGAGACAGGCAAGGTGATGGTGGGTTTTGCCCCGGATGACCTGGTGCGCGAGGCACGGGCATACATTGCGGAAAATCGCGCCGCGCTGCTCGAAAAATGGAAGGAGTTGAACCCGTGAACAAGCCTGTTCTGATTACCGCCGTCGCCGCCGTTGAGTCTGGCGTCCTTGAGATTACCTTTGACGGCAAGAAGTCGTTTCGCGTCGATTTGCGGCGTGATATTGCCGACTACCCTGTCCTTGCTCCGCTTTCCGATCCCGCTTTGTTCGGCACTGTCCATGCGGATGAATTCGGCCATGCCGTGCGCTGGAACGATGACATTGATCTGGGCGCCGACGGGCTCTGGATGGAGGCCCATGTCCAGGCCGGGCTGGCGGTACGCTTTGAGGAGTTCGATGCCTGGCGCAAGCGAAACGGCCTGTCCCTGACGGATATTGCCAACATTCTTGGAGTCAGCCGCCGCACGGCGACAAATTATGCCGGGGGCTTTCATTTGATCCCGAAAATCGTCGGCTTGGCTATGGTCGGGTGGGAAACTCTCAAGGCCCGCAAGGCTGCCTAAGGCCACTGCGGTTCGGTTTTCCTTCCTGCTCGCCGTCATTTTTCTTCCTCCTCCGGCGCATCGCTTTTCGTCTCCCCCTTCCCCCCCAACATCACCACCTCATCCACCTTCAGCCCCTTGGGCAGCTGATGGGTGATGAACAGCATCCCCACCTTGCCCCGCAGCTTGTTCACGGTCTGTGCGAAGTGTTCGGCGGTGTGCTGGTCCAGGTTGCTGGTGGCTTCGTCGAAGATGAGGATTTTGGGTTGCTTGAGCAGGGCCCGGGCGATGGCGAGGCGCTGCTTCTGTCCGCCGGAGAGGCCGGAGCCGTGTTCGCCGATGGGGGTCTGGTAGCCCTGGGGGAGCTTGTCGATGACGTCATGGATTTCGGCCATGGAGCAGGCTTCGACGATCTGCGGGAAGCTGGCGTGGGGGTTGGCCATGAGGAGGTTGTCGTAGAGGGTGCCGGAGAAGAGGTAGGTTTCCTGGGGCACGACGCCGAAGTAGCTGCGCAGCTCGTTGGCGGCCAGGTGGCGGATGTCCCGGCCGTCGAGGAGGATGCGGCCCTCGTTGGGGGTGTAGAAGCCTTGCAGCAGTTTGGCGAGGGTGCTCTTGCCGGAGCCTGAGGGGCCCATCATCACCACGCAGTGGCCGGGGAGGAGGTCGAGGCTTAAGTTGCGGTAGAGCCAGGGTAGGTCGTCGCCGTAGCGGAAGGAGATGCCTTCGATCTCCACCTTGCCGGCGGCGCCGGGGGCGCGGCTGGGCAGCAGGGTGTAGGGCTCGGTGGGGGCGGACATGACGTCCCCCAGGCGCTTGATGGAGATGGAGGCTTGCTGGAATTCCTGCCACAGGCCAACCAGGCGCATGACGGGGCCGGAGAGACGGCCGGAGAACATCTGGAAGGCCACCAGCATGCCGATGGTGAAGTCGGTATCGTGCATGACGATCCAGGCGCCGACGCACAGGATGGCGAGGGTCTGTATCTGGTCCAGGGCGCTGGCGGCGGTGTTGTAGGTGTTGGACAGCTGCCGGGTGTTGAAGCCGGCGGCCAGGGCTTCGGCCAGGTAGTCGCCGTATTTGGCCTTGAGCTGGGGTTCCATCTGGAGGGATTTGACGGTCTCCATGCCTGCCACGTATTCGGTGACGAAGGCCTGGTTGCGGGCGCCCACCAGGAATTGCTTGTTGAGGCGCTCCCGGAACAGGGGCGTGACAATAAAGCTTAAGCTTGCGATGAGGACGAGAATGGCGAGGGAGATGAGAGTGAGCTTCCAGCTGTAGTAGAACATCACCGCCAGGAAGATGACCAGGAAGGGCAGGTCGAGGAGCAGGGAGACGGCGGTGCCGGTGATGAATTCGCGGATGGTTTCCACGCCCTGGAGCCGGGCGACTACCGTGCCGGTGGGGCGGCGCTCGAAGTAGCGGGGCGGCAGGTGGACCAGGTGCTCGAAGACCTTGGTGCCGAGGACGGCGTCGATGCGGTTGCCGGTGTGGAGCACCAGGTATTGGCGCACCCAGGTCATGACGGCGGTGAACACCATGAAGGCCAGCAGGGCCAGGGCGATGACCACCAGGGTGCTTTGGGTGTGGTGGACGACGACCTTGTCGATGATTACCTGGGTGAACAGCGGCGTGGCAAGGCCCACCAGCTGGATGGCGAGGGAGGCGGCGAGGACTTCCTTCCACAGCTTCTTGTGCTTGAGGAGTTCGGGAACGAACCATTGGAAGCCGAAGGCGGCTTCGGGCTGGCCGTCTTCGTCGGGGAGGGGTTGGCCTTCCTTGGCGAAGAGGAGGGCCCAGGGTTCGAAGGCGGTTTCGAATTCTTCGGCGGTGGCGGTGCGGGGTTGTTCTTCGCCGGGGAGGAAGTAGAGGAGCTGGTCGCCTTCGGCTTTGAGGATGAGGGCGGGGCGGAGGGGTGGGGTAGGTGGTGCTGCGGTAGTTTCGTCGGATGGAGCATCGTCCGCATTTCCCTCTCCCCCTGCCCCTCCCCCGCTTGCGGGGGAGGGGAGCGAGAAGCTGTCCTCTTCTTCCACACTCCCCTCTCCCTCCGGGAGAGGGGCTGGGGGTGAGGAACAATCCTCCGGCTTGAGAAAGCCCAAGCACGGCAACGGAAAACGTTGCAAATCCCCAGCCGCAGCAGCGCGAATCCCCGAGCGCAGCTTCAGCCCCTGGGCGGCATGCTGGAGGCTGGCGAGGTGGTAAGGGGGCGGGAACTGCTGGAGCAGCAGGTTGGGGTCGAAGGGCTGGCGATGGAGCTGGCACAGGCTGCCGAGACACCAGAGGAATGCATCCCGTTCCAAGAGCGCCGATAAATCAGCGTTCGGCCCCGGCTCTGGGACTTCACGATAGGACTCGATGTGGCGCAGGAGGGGCCGCGCCATATCAAATGCGTGTTTGTAGGCCGCGCGCAGCACGGCCAGGAGGCGCCCTCCTCCGTCTAGGACTTTTTTACCACGCCCATCTCCAAAAGCTTGTGATTATGGGAAACGGTCCGGTGGCCGCTTCTTCCATTTGTTTTCTTATGCTCTGCCCTGCCGGCAGCTTCTATGGCGCCGTGTCATGACATCGTTATATCAATGCCTCGTCATATTTGGCACGAATATACCACTACGACGTCATGGATAAAGTCCGTACTTTTACGTACGGAGGGGTCAAGGGAGAAGCGGAGATGGGGGGATGACCGGAGGATTTTCAATCCAACCCAAGCCGCCGCCTCGTCGGAGCAGTCGGCGGGCATCGAGCAGGTGAACCAGGCCATCACCCAGATGGACGAGATCACCCAGCAGAACGCCGCCCTGGTGGAACAGGCGGCGGCGGCCGCCGAATCCATGCAGGGACAGGCAGAGCAGCTGGCCCGTGCGGTGGCCGTGTTCAAGCTGGACCGCGCCTCCGCCGTCACCGTGCCGAAAATATCCGCGGCCAGAAAGCGGCTCCATGTGGTGGGCGGCAGCGACGAGGAGGAGTGGGAGGCGTTCTGATTGCCGGGAAGGCGCGCCTACCTCCAAGTTAGGGATTGCCTTACGTAATTAGCGGTTTCCCCTACGTAGCTTTCCTTAGCGCCAACCGGCATTTTCCTAATTGTACCGCGGCGGGAACATCGCTAGATTAAGCTCATCGAGACAACAGCCGGTGGTGAACCATGCTCCACGTAACGAAACACGGCCACAAATGCTGCGGCACCTGCGAACACTGGAACGGCGTTCGGGTGCATGAAGACGACGGCCACATCTACTCCCTGGGAAACGTGGAAGCCGTGTGCCGCAAGCTGGTGGGCGCCGGCGGAAACTCCGTTCCGCTCACCCTGCCGTCGGGGCCCGCCTGCCCGGAATGGGAAAGCTGGGATGAGACCCTCACCCCGTCGGGCCTACCGGAACGCCGCAGCGGCTGGGTAAGCCGGGCTTTCTGGCCGGACTGATCCCGCCGTCAGTCGATCCGGAAGCGCCCCACCACCTCCCGCAACCGCAGAGCCAGTTCGCTCATGCGATGGGCGTCGGAGGCGGATTTCCCGACGGCGGCGCTGTTTTCCTCCGCCATGCCTGAAATGGCTTCCACGTTGCGGGCGATATCATGGCTGGCGGCCTTCTGTTCCGCCGCCAGGGCGCTGATGTCGTCCACGCCGTGGGTGGTCCGGGTGACGGAATTGTTGGCTTCGGCCAGCACCTCCGCCACGTTTTCCAGGTAGTCCTGGCTGGTCTGGAGGGAGTGGACCCCCTGCTGAATCGCCGCTTCCACCGACCCCGCCTGATTTCCCAGCAATTCCGTCACGCTGTCGATTTCCCGCGCCGACTGGGCGGACATCTCCGCCAGCTTGCGCACCTCGTCGGCCACCACCGAGAAGCCCCGCCCGTGCTCCCCCGCCCTGGCCGCCTCGATGGCGGCGTTGAGGGCCAGCAGGTTGGTCTGGTTGGCGATGTCCTTCACCTGGCCGGTCATGCCGGTGATGGCCCGGGTGCTGGCGACGAATTCGCCCACCGCCAGGGCGATCTGCTGCACCGCTTCCTCCACCCGCCCCATTTCCCCCATCAGGCCGGACAGGCTTTCGTTGCCCCGATGGGTCTGGGCCAGGCCCTCCTGGGCGACGCGGCGCACCTCCGCCGCGCTGTCCGCCACCGCTGCGATGCTCACCGTCATCTGCTCCACCGCCGCAGCGGTGGAGGAGGAGGTTTCGCTCTGCACCTGGGAACTGCGGCTCACCTGGTCCGCCGCATCCACCTGCGCCCCCGCCGCCTCGGCCACTTCGGCCACCGCCTCATGCACTTCCCGCAGCACCGACTGCAGCTTCTCCACGAAGTGGTTGAAGGCGGCCGAGGTGCTGCCCACCTCGTCCCTGGCGTAGGCATCCAGGCGCTTGGTCAAATCCCCTTCGCCGGCGGACAACTCCACCATGGACGAGCGCAGATGGTCCAGGTGGTGCAGCTTCAGCACCAGCATGCGCAGGGTGACCAGGGACACCCCCACCATCGCCACGAACAAGCCCATGTAGCCCACCATCTGCAGCAGGCTGATCCGGGCCGCCCGTTCGGCCTCCCGGTTGCCCACCGCAGACAGGGCATCGGCCACGGCGGAGATGGAGTTGATGGCGTCGGTGGCCTGCCGGAACCATTCCCCCGCCGCAATGCCGTAGTGGCCCGGCAGGCCGCTTTCAGCCGCCACGGCTTCGGCATAGATACGGTTGCGGGTGTCGTTGAAACGGCCGAGGAAGTTGGCCTCCATGGCAGAGATGGCCTGTTTTACGGACGGGTCGCCCCCCGGGACATCCTTCAGGAACAGGATTTCCCGCAGATTGCCATCCACCGTCTGGCGATAGGCCTGGAGCTTCTGCAGCAGCTCCGGCTTGGCAGGGGCGTGGCTGTTGATGAGGGCGGCGATGTTGGCCCGCTCCAGGCCGGCGTATTCGCTCGCCAGCCAGACCGCGTGCTTGATGGTGAGGTTGGGAAAGGTGACGGAAGGCGGCGCGGTTTCGCCGCCGAAGGCGGTGATGCGCAGCCGGGCGGCATCGCCGATGAAACCGGTCATGGTGCCCAGCCACTCCGCCACCTGGATGTCGCGGCTGTCTTTTTTCAGGCTGCTGTCCACTTGCAGCCGGGCCTGTTCCACCGCCCGGCGCGATTTCATCACCTGGTCCAGGGCGGGGGGAAAGCCGGCGTAAACGCCCCCCTGGGTGCTCAGCTGGCGGGCAATGGCCGCCGCTTCGCCCCAGGCCCCGTCCCCCGATTCCCGTGCCTTGCGGATAGTCTCCAGGGCCGCTGGCTGGGCCGGGCCGGAAGCGCTCAGGGCCGCGGCCGACGCCCCCCGTTCGATGGCCTGCTGGGCAGCGGCGTAGATGATGCGGTCCGCCATGTGGTTGGCCTGGATGGTAAAGCGGGCAATTTCATGCCCGTGCCAGCTGTGCCAGGCATAGTAGCCGGCAATCCACAGCAGCAGCAGCGGCGCCCCCAGGCTGGCATACACCACGGCACGCAACTTGAGGTCGTCCAGACGCCTGATATCCATACCCTTCCCCCCTTTTCCGCCCGCCCCCCTCACGGCACGGCAGCAAGGGGCCTAGCGCCGGACGAAGCGGCAATACACGAACTGCTGGGCTGCCCCCCCGGGGGTGGTGTGGATTTCCTCCACGCTTTCCACCCGCTCAAACCCTGCCGAAAACTGGCCATCGAGGTCCGACGGGGCATACCTCACCACCGGCAGGCCGCTGCATTGTTCCGGCCCCTGGGGGCCGAAGGTGGCCACGATCAGGCTGCCCCCGGGCCTTACCGCTTTCATGGCAACCATCACGTAGGCCGCCCGCTCCGCCGGGTCGGTAAGGAAGTGGAACACCGCCCGGTCGTGCCACAGGGCATATTGCCGCAGGGGCTCGAACTTGGCCGCGTCCTCCACCAGCCAGTGGACCCGGTTGGCCCAGCCGCCGAGGCGCCGGTAGGCGACATCGATGGCGGCGGCGGAGATGTCCAGCACCGACACGTCCCCATAGCCCGCGTCCAGCAGCCGGTCCACCAGCAGGGAGGCGCCGCCCCCCACGTCGATGAGGGGCTCGCCCCGCTCGACGCCGGCCCGGGCGATCAGCTGCAAGGAGGTCTCCGGCCGGGGCTGAAACCAGCCCACCTCGTGGGCGGCCCTGGTGGTGTAGACGGTTTCCCAATGCGCTTTTCTGTCCATGGACGAAAGTATCGCCCAAGACGGACCAATATTCAAACGTATGTTTGAGCGCCTAGTGCTCGCCCTTGGTCCGCAACAGCCCCGCCAGGCGGTTGCCCTGCTTCTGGGGGCCGCCCATGGGGAAAATCTTGTGCAGGTAGATGTTGTTGCCCCGCTCCGGGCCCCACACCTCCTGGAAGTGCTTGATCATGGCCCGCACCTGGGCCTGGACCGCGTGTTCCTGGTAGTAGTCCCGCAGGTAGCGGATCACGTCCCAGTGCTCGTCGGTCAGCTCCAGTCCTTCCTGGGCCGCCAGGGCGCAGGCGAAATCCTCCGACCAGTCGTCCAGGTTTTTCAGGTAGCCCTCGGAGTCGGTCAGGATGTCCCGGCCGTTGACCTGTACGGCGCGGGTGTGCAGCGGCAGTTGCATGTCCATGATAGGTCCCTCCTGTTCAGTGCCAATGTTGTTGCACGGCTATGATCGCTTGCCCTCCACTTTGCCGGCCTTGATCCAGATCAATAACCGACAACCGCACTCAACAATAACACACATTGTAGGGACCGGCGTCCGACCCCCCGTTGGCAGCGGAGGTGAGGAAAGACAAGAGGTCGGGGCCGGTTGACGGGGCGGGGGACGAATCCCCCTTGTTCGTTAGCGTGCCAGGGCGCGCTTGGTACGCACGATCTGGTAGGACCGGGCCAGGTAGCCGATGGGCGCACTCCAGATGTGCACCAGACGGGTGAACGGGAACAGCAGGAACACCGTCATGCCGAAGAACAGGTGCGTCTTGAAGATGCCGTCCACGTTGGCCAGCAGCGCGGGGTTGGGGTGCAGGTAGACGATGCTCTGCACCCAGTCCGCCAGGGCGATCATCACGCTGGGGTCGTTGTGCTCGGCGTGGCCCATGGACACCGGGATGGTGGACAGGCCCAGGGTCAGGGTCACCAGCAGCCAGGTGAGGATGAACTTGTCGGTGCCCCGGCTGGTGGCCGAGATGCGCGGGTTGAACATGCGCCGGAACCACAGCATGGCGCCGCCGATGATGCACAGGGTGCCGAACACCGATCCGGCCACGATGGCGACCATCTGGTGGGCCATGTCGGATACGCCCAGGGCCAGGAACACGCCGTGGGGCGTCAACAGGCCCACGGCATGGCCGAAGAAGATGGCGATGATGCCGATGTGGAACAGATTGCTCGCCACCCGCATGTTGGCCTTGGACAGGAGCTGGCTGGAATCGCTCTTCCAGGTGTACTGCTCCCGGTCGAAACGCAGCCAGCTGCCAAAGATGAAGATGGTGAGGGCGATGTAGGGATAGGCCCCGAAGATGAAGTTGTGCAGGTTCATGATGTTCTCCTAGTTACGAAATTCCTTGGCTGCCCCCTCCTTCCCCCTTGAAGGGGGAAGGTTGGGATGGGGGTGATGGATGCGCCGCGACACCCCCACCCTAACCCTCCCCCTTCAAGGGGGAGGGAATTTCCGGGCTCGGCTTGCCTATTTCCTGAATTCACGCCGCCAGCCGGGTCAGGTTGCCCCGCCCCTCGACGATGCGCAGCAGCGGCGCGTAGGGGCTCTTGGCTTTTTCCAGGTTGGCGGCCAGCACCGACAGCACCTTGATGCCGTCGGACAGGAACATTCGCGCCTCGCTGTCCTCCAGGTAGGCGGTGAACTCCAGGATCAGGGGCAGGTAGTCCGGCAGCTCGTTGGCCGCCACTTCCACCCCGTAGTCCTTGTACAGCTCGCCCAGGTCGATCAGGGCCGGCCCCCGGTTCTTGTCGTCGCCGAACAGGTGGTGGGTCAGGTGCAGGCTGTGCTCCGCCGTGAGGTCGAAGGTCTGCACGTAATCCGCCTGGAGGGCGGTGAGGTCCTCCTCTTCCAGGTAGGCGAGGAACTTGCGCACCCCCGCCCGCTCCGCCTCGTCGACATCCAGGCTGTCGGCCAGGGCCTGGCGGATTTCCGGCAGGTGGTCGATCAGTTCCCGGTCCGGGTACTCCAGCAGCACCGATAGCAGCTTGTAGAGTTTCATGGCGAGTCTCCTAACGTTCGTCCGCGTGATCGGCCAGTTCCCGGGGTTCCACCGTGTCCTTGCGGCGGCGGGGGAAGAGGGTGATCTTGCTCACCCCGTGGGAGCTGTCGTTGCCGAAGGTGAAGCCGTTCTGGCCCTGGTGGCCGTAGAAATCCTCCAGGCGCACTTCCTCGTGGCCGGTGGGGATCACGAAGCGGTCTTCGTAGTTGGCGATGGCGAGATAGCGGTACATCTCCTTCGCCATGTCCTCGGTGATGCCTGCGACTTCCAGGGCGCGGGTGTCGGCCTTGCCGTCCACATGCACCGAGCGCTGGTAGCTGCGCATGGCGATCATGCGGTTCAGCGCCTTGATGATCGGCTCCTTCTTGCCGGCGGTGAGCAGGTTGGCCAGGTACTGCACCGGCAGGCGCAGGGATTCGGCCAGGGGGATGACGCCGTCGGGTCCGGTGGGCAGGGTCTTCTGGTCCAGCTGGGACTGCACCGGCGAGAGGGGCGGCACGTACCACACCATGGGCAGGGTGCGGAACTCGGGGTGCATCGGGAACGCGATCTTCCACTCGATGGCCATCTTGTAGATCGGCGACTTCTGGGCGGCGATGATCCAGTCCTCGTTGATGCCCTCGCGACGGGCGGCGGCGATCACCTGGGGGTCGTGGGGATCGAGGAAAATGTTGCACTGGGCGTCGTACAGATCCTGCTCGTTCTTGGTGCTGGCCAGGGCTTCGATCTTGTCCGCGTCGTAGAGCATGATGCCGTTGTAGCGGATGCGGCCGACGCAGGATTCGGAACAGACCGTGGGCATACCCGATTCCACCCGGGGATAGCAGCCGATGCACTTCTCGGCCTTGCCCGATTCCCAGTTGTAGAACACCTTCTTGTAGGGGCACGAGGACACGCACATGCGCCAGCCGCGGCACTTGTCCTGGTCCACCAGCACGATGCCGTCCTCCTCCCGCTTGTAGATCGAGCCGGAGGGGCAGGCCGCGACGCAGGCCGGGTTCAGGCAGTGGTTGCAGATCCGCGGCAGGTACATGTGGAAGGTGTTCTCGAACTGGCCGTACATCTCCTTCTGGATGTTGTCCAGGTTCTTGTCCTTGCTGCGCTTCTCGTACTCGCCCGCCAAGTCGTCTTCCCAGTTGGGGCCCCAGTGGATTTTCTCCATCGGGCTGCCGTCGATCTGGGACATGGGCCGTGCCGTGGGCGCCGCTTCCGACAGGGGCGCGTTCTGCAGCCGGGCGTAGTTGTAGGTGAAAGGCTCGTAGTAGTCGTCGATCTGGGGCAGGTCCGGGTTGGCGAAGATGTTCGCCAGCTTGGACATCCGGCCGCCGGATTTCAGCTCCAGCTTTCCGTCCACCAGGGTCCAGCCGCCGCGCCACTTGTCCTGGTTCTCCCACTGCTTGGGATAGCCGATGCCGGGCTTGGACTCCACGTTGTTGAACCAGGCGTATTCCACGCCCTTGCGGTTGGTCCACACGTTCTTGCAGGTCACCGAACAGGTGTGGCAGCCGATGCACTTGTCCAGGTTGAAGACGAAGGCGAATTGGGCTCGAACTTTCATGTTTCTCTCCTAAATCTGTTTAACCGCGGAGGACGCGGAGGTCGCAGAGGAAAGGCGGGGGAACCTCAGATTTTCCTCCGCGTCCCCTGCGTCCTCTGCGGTGAATGCCTTTACCTCGGGCCGATGCCAACCGGGTTGAGCTGCGCTTCCCGCTCGGGGGTGAGCGGCCGCTCCAGCCAGTCCACGTCCTTGTCGGCCACCTTGTGCAGCACCACTTGCTCGTCACGCTGGCAACCCACGGTGCCGTAGTAGTTGAAGCCATAGGCCAGCTGGGCGTAGCCGCCGATCATGTTGGTGGGCTTCACGATCACCCGGGTCACCGAGTTCAGGATGCCGCCCCGCTTGCCGGTGGAAGGCGAGCCCGGCACGTTCACGTTCTTCTCCTGGGCGTGGTACATCAGGGCCATGCCTCTCGGAACGCGCTGGGACACCACGCAGCGGGCCATGGTGGCACCGTTGGCGTTCACCGCTTCCACCCAGTCGTTGTCCTTGATGCCGATGGACTGGGCGTCGTCTTCGGAAATCCACACGTAGGGGCCGCCGCGGAACAGCTGCAGCATCCGCAGGTTGTCCTGGTAGCTGGAGTGGATGCCCCACTTGGAGTGCGGCGTGATCCAGTTCAGCACCAGGTGCGGCTTCTTGGCCACGGCGGCGGGAACGGTGTTCTGGGCCTTCATGTCCACCGGCGGACGGTAGGCGCAGAAGCCTTCGCCGAAGTCCAGCATCCACTCGTGGTCCTGGTAGAAGTGGGCGCGGCCGGTGAGGGTGCGGAACGGGATGTGCTCGTGGATGTTGGTGTAGCCCGCGGTGTAGGACACCTTCTCCGATTCGATGCCGGACCAGGTGGGCGCAGTGATGATCTTGCGCGGCTGGGCCTGGATGTCACGGAAGGTGATCTTGTCCTCGTGACGGCCGGCGTAGAGGTGGTGATGGTCGATGCCGGTCTTCTTGGACAGGGCGGACCACGACTTGTGGGCCACCTCGCCGTTGGTTTCCGGCGCCATGCGCATCACCGCGTCGCACACCGCGATGTCTTCCTCCAGGGACGGCATGCCGTAGGAAATGCCCGGCTCCTTCACCGTGTAGTTGCACTTCTTGAGCTCTTCGTACTCCTGCTCGGTGTTCCAGTCCAGGCCCTTGATGTTGTTGCCGATCTTCACCATCAGGGGTCCGAGGGCGATGAACTTCTTGTAGGTGTTGGGGAAGTCCCGCTCCACCACGCGCAGGATCGGCATGGTCTTGCCGGGGATCGGCTCGCACTCGCCGTTCTTCCAGTCCTTCACCTGGCCCAGGGGCTGGGCCAGCTCGGCGGGGGAATCGTGCTGCATGGGCAGGGCCACCAGGTCCTTGCGGGTGCCCAGGTGCTTTTCCGCCAGCTTGGAGAAGGTCTTGGCGATGGTCTTGAAGATCTGCCAGTCGGACTTGGATTCCCAGGCCGGGCTCACCGCCTCCGACAGCGGGTGGATGAAGGGGTGCATGTCGGTGGTGTTGAGGTCGTGCTTCTCATACCAGGTGGCGGTGGGCAGCACGATGTCCGAGTAGGCGCCGGTGGAGTTGAGGCGGAAGTTGATGTCCACCATCAGGTCCAGCTTGGCGATGGGGGCGTCCTCGTGCCACTTGATCTCCTTGTTGTTCCGGCCGTCGCCGCTTTCCTGCAGCACGCCGTTCTGGGCGCCCAGGAGGTGCTTGAGGAAGTACTCGTGGCCCTTGGCGGAGGTGCCGATCAGGTTGGCGCGCCACACGAACAGGTTGCGGGGCCAGTTCACCGGGTTGTCCACGTCGGCGTAGGCCACGTCCAGGCTGCCGTCCTTCAGCTTGCCGATGACGTGCTTGGCGATGCCCGCTTCGTCGGTGGCGCCCGCCTTCTCGGCTTCGGCCACCAGCTCGATGGGATTGGCGTTCCAGTGGGGAGCGGAAGGCAGCCAGCCGAGGCGGGTGGAGACCACGTTGTAGTCGGCCAGGGAATAGCCCTTGTACTTGCCCTTGGCGGCGGGCTGCAGGAACTGGTCCGCGTCCACCGTCTCGTAGCGCCACTGGTCGGTGTGGAAATACCAGTAGGAGGTGGAGTTCTGGTGCCGGGGCGGGCGGTTCCAGTCCAGGGCGAAGGCGATGGGCGCCCAGCCGGCCTGGGGCCGCAGCTTTTCCTGGCCCACGTAGTGCGCCCAGCCGCCGCCGCTCTGGCCGACGCAGCCGCACATGTGCAGCAGGTTCATGATGGAGCGGTAGGCCAGGTCGTTGTGGTACCAGTGGTTGATGGCCGCGCCCATGATGACCATGGACTTGCCCTGGGTCTTGGAGGCGTTTTCGGCGAACTCGCGGCCGGTGCGCTCCAGGTCGGCCGCCTTGACGCCGGTGACCCTGGACGCCCAGGCCGGGGTGTAGGCCACGCTGGCGTCGTCGTAGGAGGACGCCACGTTGCCGCCGCCCAGGCCCCGGTCGATGCCGTACTGGGCCACCTGCATGTCGAACACCGAGGTGACGTAGGCGTCGGAGCCGTCGGCCAGTTTGATCTTGCGGACCGGCACGTTGCGGTACAGCAGTCCTTCCTCGCCGGGCTGGAAGTGGGGGAAGCCGACGGAAACCACGGCGTCATGAGAGCTGACACTGCTCAGTTCGGCGCGGATTTCCGCCTGGCTGGCGGCGTTCTTGGGCAGCAGGTTCCACTTGCCTTCCTCGCCCCAGCGGAAGCCGATGCTCCCGTTGGGGGCGACGAAGGACTTGCTGTTCTCGTCATAGACGATGGTCTTCCATTCCGGGTTGTTGGTCTCCCCCAGTGCGCCGTCGAAGTCGGAAGCGCGCAGGAAGCGGTCGGACACGTAGCCGTCGCCGTGCTTACGCAGGATCACCTGCATCGGCAGATCGGTGTAAGTGCGGGCGTAGTCGGTGAAGTACGGGTCCTGCTTGTCGATGAAGAATTCCTTCAGGGCCACGTGGCCCATGGCCAGGAAGGCGGCGGCGTCGGTGCCCTGCTTCACCGGCATCCACAGGTCGGCGAACTTCACGTATTCGGCGTAGTCCGGCGCCATGGACACGATCTTGGTGCCCTTGTAGCGGGTCTCGATGGCGAAGTGGGCGTCCGGCGTCCGGGTCATGGGCAGGTTGGCGCCGGTGATGATGAGGTAGGTGGAGTTGTACCAGTCCGCCGCTTCCGGCACGTCGGTCTGCTCGCCCCAGGTCTGGGGGGAGGCCGCCGGCAGGTCGCAGTACCAGTCGTAGAAGCTGCCGCAGGCGCCGCCGATGAGGGACAGGTAACGGCTGCCGGCCGCGTAGGAAATCATCGACATGGCGGGAATCGGCGAGAAGCCGTAAATCCGGTCCGGGCCCCACTTCTTGATGGTGTGCACGTTGGCGGCGGCGATGATCTCGTTCACCTCGTCCCAGCCGGCGCGGACGAAGCCCCCCAGGCCGCGCACGGAGGTGTACTTCTTGCGCTTGGCCGGGTCGGCCTGGATGGCGCCCCAGGCTTCCACCGGGTCCTTGCCCGCCTTGCGCTCGGCCCGGTACAGGTCCAGCAGGCGGCCGCGGATCAGGGGATGCTTCACCCGGTGCGGGCTGTACAGGTACCAGGAGAAGCTGGCGCCCCGCTGGCAGCCCCGCGGCTCGTGGTTGGGCATGTCCTCCCGGGTGCGGGGGTAGTCGGTCTGCTGCATTTCGAAGGACACCAGGCCGTTCTTGACGAAAATCTTCCAGGAACAGCCGCCGGTGCAGTTCACCCCGTGGGTGGAGCGCACCACCTTGTCGTGGCGCCAGCGGTTGCGGTACACGTCCTCCCAGTGGCGGTCCTCATGGGTGACGATGCCGTGGCCGTTGGAGAAGGTCTCCTTGACCTTGTCGAAGAACTTCAGTCGGTCGAGAAAGTGGCTCATGTTTTGCTCCTTGCAGTCGCGGTAAGGCGAGAGGCGTTAGGCGGGGGAAGGCGGAGGCGCACCCCTCTCGCCTCACCCCTCACCGGTTATTCACGGATTCTTGACCTCGGCCTTGGGGCCCAGGTAGTACCACCAGTTCAGCAGCAGGCAGACGGTGTAGAAGATGGCGAAGCCGTAGAGGGCGTTCTCCGGGGTGGTGGCCTTGATCTGCTCGCCGAACACCTGGGGAATGATGAAGGCGCCGTAGGCCGCCACCGCCGAAGTCCAGCCCAGGGCGGGACCGGCCTGCTCCTTGGGGAACACCATGGCGATGGTGCGGAAGGTGGAACCGTTGCCGATGCCGGAGGCGGCGAACAACACCAGGAACAGCAGGAAGAAGGGCATGAAGTACTGTTCCGGCGTGGCCGACTGGTAGGCGGCCTTCATGAAGTAGGCCACGCCCAGCGCCGCGCCCACCATCAGGATGGTGGTGAACTGGGTCACCTTGGCACCGCCCAGCTTGTCGGCGATCCAGCCGCCGATGGGACGGATCAGAGCGCCGATGAAGGGGCCCATCCAGGCGTACATCAGGGCGCTGGGGGCGTTGGGGTTGACGGCGGTGTGGGTCAGCAGGCCGTCGGCGCCGGGAAGGTGCTGGAAGCCGAAGATCACCTTGATGGCCAGGGCGAAGGCGGCGGAGTAGCCGATGAAGCTACCGAAGGTCATGGTGTAGATGACGCTCATCACCCAGGTGTGCTTGTTGCCGAAAATCTTGAACTGGCGCTGCAGGTTGGGCTTGATGTCGCCGGGGATCAGTTTCATCAGGAACACGGTGGCGGCCAGGATGCCGGCCAGCACGAACCACTTGGCCCAGCCGGGAGCGCCGAGGCCGGTGGGAGCGGGGAGGATGATGTAGAGGCCGGCGGCGGCGGTGACGAAGCCGATGGCCAGCATCCCGGCGATTTTCATCATGGCCCCTAGAGGCGAGCCGATATGGGGCGACACCTCGTCGGTGCGGATGTTGTTCATGCCGAACCAGCCAAAGAAAGCCAGGGGAATCAGCAGGAACAGCCAGACGAAGCCGGCATTCTGGATATAGGTGAGGGAGCCGGCAGGCGATTTGCCGATCAAGCTGCCGGAAGCCTGCACCAGGGTCATGGGGTCGCCGCCCATGGCACCCAACAGGGGAAACGTCATCACCAGGGGCACCAGTATCTGCATGGTGGTCACCCCGGCATTGCCCAGGCCCGCGTTCAGCCCCAGGGCCAAACCCTGCATCCGCTTCGGGAAGAAGAAACTGATGTTGGACATGGAGGAGGCGAAATTGCCGCCGCCTAAGCCCGACAGCAGCGCCAGGACCTGGAACATCCACAGGGGCGTGTTCTTGTCCTGCAATGCGAGGCCGAGGCCCAGGGCCGGAATCATCAGCAAGGCGGTGGTGAAGAAGATGGTGTTGCGGCCGCCGGCGATGCGGATAAAGAAGCTCGAAGGAATGCGCAGGGTGGCGCCGGCCAAGCCGGAAATGGCCGACAGGGTGAACAGCTCCGCCGGCTTGAAGGGAAAGCCCGCGTTCATCATCTGCACCGTCACCATGCTCCAGATGATCCACACCGCGAAGCCGGTCAGCAGGCTGGGGATGGAAATCCACAGGTTGCGGTTGGCGACCTTCTTGCCGGTGGTTTCCCAGAAAACACTGTCTTCCACGTTCCAGGTCTGAATATCGGTGGGCACGCGGCCGCCGTGGGCCACTCCTGCGGCGGCTCCCACCGACCCGCGCTGTTTGCTCTTCGTCGTCATGATTTGTGTCCTCCTGTTGCAGTCAATAAACATCGCGCAGCGATTCTTCGTCCCCCTCTCCCGTCCCGACGTGGTCACCGCGAAGCGGCGGGTGCCCCGTCGAGGACGGGAGAGGGCAGAGGTGAGGGAAACGTCATTCCATGTTGTCCATGATCTTCACCGGACGCCGGCGGATAGCGTCGAGGGGCCGGACCTCGGTGAAATACATCCACATCAGCGACACCCAGACGATGCCGAACATCAGCATGAAGGCCGAGGAGCGGATGCCGGTGAGGTCCACCAGGGCGCCGAACAGGATGGGCAGGACGAAGCCCCCCAGCCCCCCGGCCAAGCCCACCACGCCGGAGATGACGCCGATGTTGTGGGGGTAGTCGTCGGAGATGTACTTGAACACCGAGGCCTTGCCCACGGCCCAGGCCACGCCCATGCTGAACATCAGGACGGTGAAGGGCACCACGGACAGGCCCACGTGGTAGGTCTGGGGACCTTTCACGGTGTGGATGGTGAAATCGGTCTGGGGATAGGACAGGAAGAACAGGCACACCAGGGACACCCACAGCACCCACCAGGTCACGGTATGGGCGCCGAACTTGTCCGACAGCACGCCGCCGATGGCCCGCAAAACGCCGCCGGGCAGGGAAAAAGCCGCCGCCAGCAGCGCCGCCGCCTGGAGGCTGAAGCCGTACTCGGAGACGTAGTACTTGGTCATCCACAGGGACAGGGCCACGTAGCCGCCGAAGACGATGGAGTAGT
Organism: Gallionellaceae bacterium UBA2239; assembly: GCA_002347615.1. Classification (GTDB taxonomy): domain Bacteria; phylum Pseudomonadota; class Gammaproteobacteria; order Burkholderiales; family UBA9220; genus UBA2239. The sequence continues at coordinate 49,306 of DDYH01000050.1, forward strand.
ACTGGCTGTACTTCCACACCCTGGGGTCCTTCAGGGCGGCCAGCTGCTCCTTGATGGTGACCCCGTTGCCCACCTTGTGGTCCGGGTCGTCGTAGGTCATCACCCAGAACAGCACCGCCACGGCGGTCATCATCACCGCGTACACCTGTGGCACCATGGTCCAGCCGTAGGCCACCACGATGGTGGGCGCCACCAGCTTGGTCACCGCCGCCCCGGCGTTGCCGGCGCCGAAAATGCCCATGGCCGTCCCCTGCTGGTTTTTGGGGAACCAGCGGGCGCAGTAGGCGATGCCCACGGTGAAGGAGCCCCCCGCCACGCCGACGAACAGGCCGGTCACCAGGAAATGCCAGAATTGGGTGCCGTAGGAAATGAGGTAGATCGGCACGATGGTGCACAGCATCAGAATGAAAAACACGATGCGCCCGCCGAACTTGTCGGTGAGCATCCCCAGGGGCAGCCGGATCAGGGAACCGGTCAGCACCGGCGTCGCCACCAATACTCCGAACTCGGTCTCGTTGAGGCCGAGGTTGTTCTTGATCGGGATGCCGATCACCGCAAACATCATCCACACCATGAAGCACGCCGTGAACGCCAGCGTGCTCATGATGACCACCGACCATGCTTTCTGTTTCTGCGTAGCCATGTTCCCCTCCTTTGGAGTAGTGTTCTGACCCACGCCGCAAGATTAGGCCCGCGCACCCCTGAAACCCATTCTCACGAAGTACGGTTGGGGCGCGGCAAAAGGGGGATGGAAGGTCGGCTGGAGGGGGGAGGAAGGGACTAGTTCTTCGGGGGAAGGGGTAGTTCTTTTGGCTAGGAGGGGTGACGAGTTAGGATATTGTGCGGGGAAGGGAACATCGCTTTTGCGCCCATATTTTGGGAATCCGTGGACTCACCTTCCCCCGAAAAATCGTCTTCCAACGGTGACATAAAATCGCAGTCACCTTGGAAAGGAAGAAGATGAAGATACCGAAGCAGGAATACACGCCCGAGTTCCGGGAATTGGCCGTCAAGCGGGGGAAGGCTGGTCAAACGGTCGGCGCAATCGCTTGCTGGGATTGGTCGAACAGACACGGCGCAACGGGGTCAAGGCGGCGGATGCGGGGAAGTTGAATGTTGCGGGCGGCAAGGTTGTGACGCCGGAGCCGATGGAGTTATCCCGGCTGCGGGCCGGAAACATCCGGCTGAAACGGGAGTGCGAAATCCTAAAAAAAGCGACGGCGTACTTCGCGACAGAGGTGCAGTGAAGTACGCCTGGATTGACGCCCAGCGCGGGGAGTACGGCGTGGATGAGATGTGCCGGGTGCCGGATGTCAGCGAGAGCGGCTACCGGTCGTGGAAGAACGGCGGCAAGCCACAACGGAAGCGGCTGACCGGTGCGCGGATGCTGGCGCTGATCCGAGCCATCCATGCGGAGTTCAAAGGGGCATATGGCAGCCCGCGCATGGTCAGGGAGTTGCGCTTGCGCGGCTTCCCGGCCAGCCAGGATCGTGCTGAACGGCTGATGCCGGAGAATGGCATCAAGGCCAAGCACAAGCGCCGCTTCAAGGTCACGACCGACTCGACGCGCAACCTGCCGATTGCCGCGAACCTGCTGGGTCGGAACGTTACGCCGGATGCGCCCAATCAGGTCTGGACCTCCGACATCACCTATCTGTGGACGGACGAGGGCTGGCTGTACCTGGCGATCGTGATCGACCTGTTCAACCGTGAAGTGGTGGGCTGGTCACTGAAGCCGCGCATGACGGCGGACATTGCGACCGACGCGCTGACCATGGCCTGGTTCCGCCGCAAACCGGCGGCCGGCCTGATCCATCACTCGGATCGCGGCAGCCAGTATGCCAGCCACGCCTTCCAGGCCAAGCTCGCCGAATACGGCATGCTCTGCTCGATGAGTCGCAAGGGTAACTGCTGGGATAACGCCCCGGCAGAAAGTTGGTTCGGCAGCTTCAACAACGAGCGGGTGCATGGCGAGCGATTCGAGACGCGGGACGAGGTGATCGCCATGGCGTTTGAGTACATCGAGGTGTTTTATAACCGGAAGCGGCTACACTCGACGCTCGGATACAAGTCACCTGAACGATTCCTGGACGACTGGCTTAACGGTCAGTCCCCGGAAAAACTGGTAGCATGAACCCGTCCCTTGGAAGACGAAAAACCGGGGGAAGGTCACTGTAGTGAACACGCAAATCTAGACCGCGCATCCCACTTCCCCCGCCCCATCCTTGTACACCCGATCCAACGCCCTCCCCTCCGCATCCAGGATTTCCACCATCAACGGCATCTTCCCCACCGCATGGGTCGCGCAAGACAAGCACGGATCAAACGCCCGAATCGCCACCTCGATATGATTCAGCAGAGGCTCCGTAACGGTATGCCCATCCAGATACTGCTTCGCCACCTGCCGCACCGCCTCGTTCATCGCGTGGTTGTTGCTGGTGGTGGAAACGATCAGGTTGGCCATGGTGACCTGGTCGTTCTCGTCGATGCGGTAGTGGTGGAACAGGGTGCCCCGGGGGGCTTCCAGCACGCCTACGCCTTCCAGGGCTTTTTCGCCTTTGACCATCAGGTCGTTGCCGGAAACATCGTCGTCGTGGAGCAGGTCCTTGATGGTTTCGGCGGCGTGGAGCATTTCGATCATCCGCGCCCAGTGGTAGGCCAAGGGCGAGTGGATGGGGAAGCCGTGGCCGTAGGCGACGAAGTCGCGGCGCTCGGTTTCGGCCAGGGGGGTGTCGATGAAGTCGCAGTTGTTGATGCGGGCCAGGGGGCCCACCTTGTACCAGCCGTCCTGGGTGCCCTTGCTGATGATGAAGGGGAACTTCATGTAGGACCAGCTCTTCACTTCCTCGTTGATGTAGTCGCTGTAGTGGCTGTAGTCCACATGGTCGAAGATGGTTTCGCCGGTTTCGGTCCTCGCCCGCAGGCCGCCGTGGTAGAGGTCCAGGGCGCCGTCGGCGCGGATGAGGCCCAGCATGTTGGAGCGGAAATAGCCGAACTGGGTGTTGCGCTCCATGTCGTCGGTGTAGAGCTTTTTCGCCAGGTGCACGGCGTCACGGCTCCAGGCCACCATGTGGTAGATGTCCTTGAGCAGGATTTCCCGCTCTTCCCTCGACAGGTTCTTGTTCATGCCGCCGGGGATGGCGCCGGTGCCGTGGACCCGCTTGCCGGCGGTGAGGCGGATCACTTCCTGGCCAAACTTGCGCAGCAGGACGCCCTGCTTGGCGATCTCCGGATACGCCTCCACCACGGCGACGATGTTGCGCTTGGCGATGTCGCTGTCGAAGCCGAACAGCAGGTCCGGCGAAGCCAGGTGGAAGAAGTGCAGGGCGTGGGATTGCAGCATCTGGCCGTAGTGCATCAGGCGGCGCAGTTTCTCCGCCGTGGGGGTGAGCTGCTTGGCGCCCACGATCACGTCCATGGCCTTGGCCGCCACCAGGTGGTGGGACACCGGGCAGATGCCGCACAGGCGCTGCACCATCACCGGCACTTCCCAGTAGGGGCGGCCCTGGATGAAGCGCTCGAAGCCGCGGAATTCGACGATGTGCAGGCGCACCTGATGCACCCGGTCCTCATCGTCCAGCAGGATGGTGACCTTGCCGTGGCCTTCCACCCGGGAGACGGGCTCGATCACCACGCGCTTGAGTTTTTCGGGTTCCTTGGCGGTTTCCAGTTCGAATGTCATGGGGTTTTTTCCTGATTTTATTTTCGCCGCCAAGACGCCAAGAGCGCCAAGTTATTTTGAGAAGATTTCTTGGCGCTCTTGGCGTCTTGGCGGCTAAGAATTTAGTCGTAATGTAAGGTCTCGTATTCCAGCTTGGGTTCCCTGCCCGCCAGGAGGTCGGTGAGGAACTTCCAGATGGCGTCCGCCGAGGGCGGGCAGCCGGGGAGGAAATAATCCACCTTCACCACCTCGGCGATGGGGTGCACTTGGTCGAAGGGCAGGGGCAGTTCCGGGTCGTTGGGAATCATGCCGTTCTTGAGGCCGATGCCGTAGTGGTACACCTCCTGGAAGCATTCCCACAGGTCGATGTTGTTGCGCACCGTGGGCACGCCGCCGTTCACCGAGCAGGCGCCGATGGCCACCAGCACCTTGCAGTTCTTGCGGAACTCCTTCAGCACGTGGACGTTCTCGGAGTTGCACACCCCGCCCTCGATGATGCCCACGTCGCAGGGGCCGCAGTGCTTGATGTCGGTGAGGGGGGTGCGGTCGAATTCGATCAGCTTCAGCAAATCCAGTATCCGCTCGTCGATGTCCAGGAAGGAGGTGTGGCAGCCGAAGCAGCCGGCCAGGGAACAGGTGGCGACGCGGATTTTCCGTTTTTCCTCCGCCGGGGCCAGGATCACCGGGCCGGCGTCGGGCAGGGCGCAGGCGGTGCCGGCGGCTTCGGTGGTGAGCAGGGGTTTTTGGCTCATTTTCCGGCCTCCTCCATGTGCACGTCCTTGATCGTCTTGTGGTCGTAGGTGCGCTGGCCGATGGGCACCTCGAAGCCGTGGCGCTTCTTGAGGATGGCCCCCACCGGGCAGACGTCGGCGGCCCGGTCGGTGACCGCCATGTCGGTGTCCCCCAGCCGGCCGCTGGCCGAGTTCACCGTGATGCGGGTGTGGGGGCCCCGGCCGGTGACGCCGAACACGTTCTTGCCGTCCACGTCCCGGCTGGCGCGGACGCACAGCTCGCACAGGATGCAGCGGTTGAGGTCCAGCAGGATGTCGGGATGGGAGGCGTCCACGTCCCGGGGCGGGTAGAACTGGTCGTAATGGGGGTCCATCATGCCGAGGAAGTAGCCCATGGCCTGGAGCTGGCAGTTGCCGCTTTTCTCGCAGAAGGGGCAGACGTGGTTGCCCTCCACGAACAGCATCTGGGTCAGGGCGCGGCGGTTGGCGTTGAGCTCCTCGGTGTCGTTCTGCACCACCATGCCGGGGGCGGCGGGCATGGTGCAGGAGGCGGCGTTGCGGCCGTTGACCGTCACCGTGCACAGCTTGCAGCTGCCGTGGGGGGTGAATTCCGGGTTGTGGCACAAATGGGGGATGTACACCCCCGCCGCCATGGCCGCTTCCATGATGGTCTGGCCGGGGGCGAAGGGAACGGCCTGGCCGTCGATGGTGATGGTGTTGTCGCTCATTGCCTCTCCTCAATCCGCGCTGATGTGGGCCCAGGCGTCGTCCCGGCCGGTGATCTTGCGCGCCGTTTCCAGGGCCTTGTCCAGGTCGAAGCTGGGTTCGAATTCCTTGGAGCGCAGGCGCTTGTCGTAGTGGTCCCAGAATTTTTCCAGGGTCTGCATCACCGGGTTGGCGGCGGTCTGCCCCAGGCCGCAGTGGCTCATGGTGCGGGTCAGGTGGCCGAGGCGCTTGAGTTCCTCCACGTCGGCGCAGGTGCCGTGGCCGGAAGCGATCTTGTCCATGCCCTTGGCGATGAGGCGGCTGCCCACCCGGCAGGGGGTGCAGAAGCCGCAGCTCTCGTGGGCGAAGAAATGGGCGAAGTTGCGCGCCGCCTCGAACACGTCCCGCCCCTGGCCGAACACCATCATGGAGCCGCCGGTGGCCAGGTCCTCGAAGGCGATTTTGCGGTCGAATTCGGCCTCGCCGATGATGGTGCCCGACGGCCCGCCCACCTGCACCGCGTGGATGTCCTTGGCGCCGCAGTCGGCCAGCACCTGGCGCACGGTGACGCCGAAGGGGTATTCGTACACCCCCGGCCGCTCGCAGTCACCGGAGATGGACAGGACCTTGGTGCCGGTGGACTGGGCCGTGCCGATCTGGGCGAACCACTCCCCGCCCTTGGCCGCCACCTTCGCCGCCGAGGCATAGGTTTCCACGTTGTTGACCACCGTGGGCTTGCCCAGGTAGCCGTGGGTGACGGGGAAGGGAGGACGGTTGCGGGGGGTGCCCCGCTTGCCTTCCAGGGACTCGATCAGGGCCGATTCCTCGCCGCAGATGTAGGCCCCGGCGCCCAGGTGGATGGCGATGTCGAAACTGAAGTCGGTGCCCAGGATGCGCTCCCCCAGCAGGCCGTCCCGGCGGCGCTGCTCCAGGATGCCGTTGAGCTTGTCCAGCAGGTAACGGTATTCCCCCCGCAGGTAGAGGAAACCCTGCCTGGCGCCGATGACCCGGGCCGCCACGGTCATGCCCTCGAACACCAGGTCGGCGTAACTGTTGAGCAGCACCCGGTCCTTGAAGGTGCCGGGCTCGCCCTCGTCGGCATTGCATACCACGTAGCGCACGGTGGCGGCGGTATTGTCGCAGATCGTGCCGCCCACCTCCTGGCATTCCGCGCCGGTATCCACCGCCTTGCGGCAGAAGTCCCATTTGACGGCGGTCTTGAAGCCGGCGCCGCCCCGGCCCCGCAGGCCGGACTTGTCGATTTCCGCCAGCATGCCGTCGGCGCCCTTCTCCAGCACGGCGCGGACGCCCGCGCCCCGCTCCAGGGGCTCGCCCAGCAGGGCATCGGCCCGGCGGAGGTTGTCCGCCACCTGGAAGAACTCGGCGGGCCATTCGGCCGGGGGCTTGCCAGCCTTCACCAAGTCCACCAGGGCGGTGACCCGCTCCATGGTCAGGCGGGTCACCGGCAGGCCGTTCACCAGGGCCGCCGGACCCTGGTCGCTCATGCCGATGCAGGAGGTGCTGCCCACCCGCACCATGCCGTCCTCGGACACCCGCTCCGGCTCCACCCACAACTGGGTGCATATATAGTTCAGCAGCTCCTGCTTGCCCTGGAAGTGCTCGATGATGTTGTCGCTGAACAGGATGTCATAGCGGCCGTGGGGGCGGTCGTGGAAGAAATGGTAGAAGCCCCGCACCCCTGCCACCTTCACCGGGGGAATGCCCAGGACGCGGGCAACCTGGTCCACGGCCTGCTCCGGAATATGGCCCAGCTGGTTCTGGACGTCGTGCAGAATCTGCACCAGGTTGGCGGCATCGTGGCTGTGGCGGGCGACAGCGGCTTGGACGGCGGACGGGATGGTGTCGTTTTCCGGCATTGCGTTCCTCGCTTCATTGTTATTTCCGCAGGCCTCAATCTAGTCCCCGCGGATGACAAAACGGTTTCAGTATAGACCATGGCCCAAGGAGGACTTGGCCATCAAAGTCTGATATGGTTAGCCGGTTTCCAACCCAAGAAAAGGAGAATCCCCGTGACCCGTTTCACCCCCTACATCGCCGGCGTCCTGATGCTCGGCGCCGCCGCCCCGTCCCTGGCCGCCGACGAAAGCAAGGCCGACGAGCAGATCAAGTACCGCCAGTCCGCCATGACCCTGGTGAAGACCTATTTCGGCCCCATGGGCGCCATGTCCCAGGACAAGATGCCCTTCGACAAGGCGAGGGTGGCGCAGTACTCGGAAATCCTCGCCATGCTGGCCAAGCTGCCCGTGGACCAGTACCCCGCCGGCTCGGAGAAAGGCGACAAGCTGAAGACCCGTGCCAAGGCGGAAGCGTGGACCGACGGCGCCAAGCTCAAGCAGGTGAACGACAAGTTCGTCCAGGAAAGCGCCAAGCTGGCCCAGGTGGCCAAGGGCAACGACGTGAAGGCGATCAAGGCCCAGATCGGTGCCGTGGGCAAGACCTGCAAGGCCTGCCACGACGACTTCAAGGAGAAGTGACCCACCCCACTCCCCTCCCCCGCAGGCGGGGAGGGGATGGGGGAGAGGGAAAATAAAAAAGCGCAGCCGAGGCTGCGATTTTTTGTTGCCTTTCCCTCACCCCTGCCCTCTCCCGCACCCGAAAGGGGTGTTCTCGCCGGGTACCCGCCGCGTTGCGGCGACCACGGCGGAACGGGAGAGGGGGACTTTGGCTCGCTTCGCGAGTTTCGTTTAACCCGGCTTACTTCAGCTTGTCGAACTGGGCCTGGAGCTTCTCCAGGGTGGCGCCGAAGTTGGCCAGGCGTTCTTTCTCCTGGGCCACCACCGCGGCGGGGGCACGCTCGACGAAGGAGGCGTTGGACAGCTTGGCTTCCGCTTTGCCGATTTCTCCCTTGAGGCGCTCGATCTCCTTGGACAGGCGGGCCAGTTCGGCCTCCTTGTCGATCTCCACCTGGAGCATGAGGCGGAAGTCGCCCACCACCTGCACCGGGGCGTCGGCGTCGGGCAACTCGCCTGCGGCGGCGGTCACTTCGGACAGCTTCACCAGGGCCTTGAGGTAGGGGCCGAAAGCTTCCACCGTGGCCTTGTCCCCGAGCACCACCAGGGGCACCCGCTGGGCGGGGGAAAGGTTCATTTCCCCCCGCAGGGTGCGGCAGGCGTTGACCATTTCCTTCAGCAGGGCGAGGCGGGCTTCGGCGTCCTTGTCCACCTTGGCCGGGTCGGCCTCGGGGAAGGGAGACAGCATGATGGACCCGCTGGACATGCCGGCCAGGGGCGCCACTTTCTGCCACAGCTCCTCGGTGATGAAGGGGATCAGCGGGTGGGCCAGGCGCAGGATGGCGCCCAGCACCCGCACCAGGGTGCGGCGGGTGGCCCGCTGCTGGGCCTCGTTGCCTTCGTTGAGGCGGACCTTGGCCAGCTCCAGGTACCAGTCGCAGTACTCGTCCCAGATGAATTCGTACACCGCCCGGGCCACCATGTCGAAGCGGTAGGCCTTGAAGGCTTCTTCCACTTCCATCTCCGCCTGCTGCAGGCGGCTGATGATCCAGCGGTCCACCTCGGAATACTCAAGGTAGCCCTCTCCCCCCTCCCCTCCCCCGCCTGCGGGGGAGGGGAGGTCCAGGCCCACGTCCTTGCCTTCGCAGTTCATCAGCACGAAACGGCTGGCGTTCCACAGCTTGTTGCAGAAGTTGCGGTAGCCCTCGGAGCGCTGGATGTCGAACTTGATGTCCCGGCCGTGGGTGGCGAGGCTGGCGAAGGTGAATCTAATCGCATCGGTGCCGAAGGCGGGGAAACCATTGGGGTAGTCGGCGCGGGTCAGCTTGGCGATACTTTCCGCCTGCTTGGGGTTCATCAGGCCGGTGGTGCGCTTGGCGATGAGCTCGTCCAGGGTGATGCCGTCGATCAGGTCGATGGGGTCGATGATGTTGCCCTTGGATTTCGACATCTTGTTGCCGTGGGCATCCCGCACCAGGCCGGTGACGTAGACTTCGCGGAAGGGCACCTTGCCGGTGAAGTGCAGGGACATCATCACCATGCGGGCGACCCAGAAGAAAATGATGTCGAAGCCGGTGACCAGCACGCTGGTGGGCAGGTACCTGTCCAGCTCGGGGGTCTTGTCCGGCCAGCCCAGGGTGGAGAAGGGCCACAGGGCGGAGGAGAACCAGGTGTCGAGGACGTCCTCGTCCTGGCTCAACTTGGCATTGGGGCCGGCCTTGGCCTGGGCTTCTTCGGCGGTGTGGGCGACGTAGACGTTGCCGTCCTCGTCATACCACGCCGGGATGCGGTGGCCCCACCACAGTTGGCGGGAGATGCACCAGTCCTGGATGTTTTCCAGCCACTGGTTGTAGGTGCTGGTCCAGTTCTCGGGGACGAACTTGATGTCGCCCTTGGCCACGGCATCCAGGCCGGCCTTGGCCATGCCTTCCATGGCCACGTACCACTGGTCGGTGAGCATGGGCTCGATCACCACGTGGGTGCGGTCGCCCCGGGGCACCATCAGCTTGTGGGGCTTGGTGTCCACCAGCAGGCCCTGGGCGTCCAGTTCGGCCACCAGCTTCTTGCGCGCATCAAAGCGGTCCAGGCCCTGGTATTCGGCGGGGCCGAAGTCGTTGATGCGGGCGTCCAGGGTGAAGATGTTGATGGGCTCCAGCTTGTGGCGCTGGCCCACCTGGTAGTCGTTGAAGTCGTGGGCCGGGGTGATCTTGACGCAGCCGGTGCCGAACTCGGGATCGACATAATCGTCGGCGATGATGGGGATGGTGCGCTCGGCGATGGGCAGGCGCACGTGCTGGCCGATGAGGTGCTTGTAGCGCTCGTCCTCGGGGTGGACCGCCACGGCCACGTCGCCCAGGAGGGTCTCGGGGCGGGTGGTGGCGACGATCAGGGCGCCCTCGCCTTCTTCCAGCGGGTAGCGGATGTGCCACATGAAGCCGTCTTCTTCCTCGGAGACCACCTCCAGGTCGGAGACGGCGGTTTGCAGCACCGGGTCCCAGTTCACCAGGCGCTTGCCGCGGTAGATCAGGCCCTCGTTGTAGAGGCGCACGAAGACTTCGGTGACGGCGCGGGACAGGCCCTCGTCCATGGTGAAGCGCTCCCGGGACCAGTCCGGGGAGGTGCCCAGGCGGCGCATCTGGCGGGTGATGGTGCTGCCGGATTGCTCCTTCCACTCCCACACCTTTTCCACGAAGGCTTCCCGGCCCAGGTCGTGGCGGGAAATCTTCTTCGCGTCCAGCTGGCGCTCCACCACGATCTGGGTGGCGATGCCGGCGTGGTCGGTGCCCGGCTGCCACAGGGTGTTGAGGCCCTTCATGCGGTGGTAGCGGACCAGGGCGTCCATCAGGGTGTGCTGGAAGGCGTGCCCCATGTGCAGGGTGCCGGTGACGTTGGGGGGCGGCAGCATGATGCAGTAGGCGTCGCGGCCGGGCGTGTTGCCCGCGGCGAAGTAGCCGCTTTCTTCCCAATGCTGGTACCAGCGTTGTTCGATGTCGCGGGGCTCGAAGCTTTTGGCGAGTTCCATGGTATATCCGGTATCGTCGGCGAAACCCGGCATTATAACCGAACGATCATGGCGAGTCGCCGCCCCGGTAATAAGGCAGCAATTCGCCATGATCGTTTGCGAGGTGGGCGGTGTGCCGCCCATCCCTGCCCACTTCCTATCCCCCACCCCAGCCCTCTCCCGCGCCCACAGGGGGTGTTCTCGCCGGGTACCCGCCGCTTGGCGGCGACCTCGGCGGAACGGGCGAGGGAGACGCTGTGTCGCTGCGCGACTTTCGTAATCGGGCGGGGTCAGTGAGGCGAGCGGTGATCGTCGCCCAGGGTGTCCAAGTATTGCTGCAATTCGCTGGCCACGGCGTCTTTCACCATGTGCCCGATTTCCACCCGGAATTGCTCCAGCAATTCCCCCAGGGCCAGGTCCAGCTTGCCGGCGAGGCGGGGGGCGATGCGGTTTTCCACCGCTTCCATCACCCGCTGCTCCAGGCCGGCGGGGGGGTCGGGAACGGGGGGAACCGGCGCCGCCGGTGCCTCTTCGGAAGCGGCCACAACCGGCGCTTTTTCCGGGGCGACGTCCACGATCAGCTCACCCGGAAATTCGACCATCGTTTCCGCCTCTTCCACCACTTCCGTCAGCACCGGAATGGACGAAGTACGCAAAGCCTCTTCCGGCACTTCTTCCGTCAACACGGGAATGTCCGGTTCAGGCTCCGCGGCGGGCTCCGGCGGCTCCGTCTTGGCGGCGACACCTTCCGCCCGATGCTTGTTCATCAGGGAGTCGAGCTTGTCGAAGATGTCTTCGCTCATGGCTAGCCCTTGGCGCGGGCGGAGAGATCGTGGGTGCGGATTTCGTAACCCCGGTCCCGGTAGAACTTGTAGCGCTCCCGGGCCTGTTGCTTATCCTCCTCGTCCTGTCCGACGATTTCCACCAGGCGGTGGAAGCGGCTGTAGAAAGGCGGGGTGCCCGAATGCAGGTTCACCAGCACGTCGTCCCGGTCGATGTTTTCCGGATTGTGGTCGATCACCACCGGCGTCACCGGGGCCAGCCGATGGCCGCCGCGGCAATGGGGCACGAAGGCCAGTTGCTGCCAAGTCCACAGCAGCTGGTCCATGCGCTCGGCGGCCTCCCGGTCCTGGGTGTAAACCAGCACCCTCAAGCCCCGCTCCACCGCCTTGGCGGAAAGGGCGCAGGCCACCTGGTACTTGTCCCCCACGTGGGTATAGAAATCCACCTCGGTCATGGCGAGACGCTTACTTGTGCTCGCCCCGGCGGCGCCCTTCTTCCGCCACCTGGATCAGGAAGTGGGTCAGCATGGGCACCGGGCGGCCGGTGGAGCCTTTGTCCTTGCCGGACTTGTAGGCCGTGCCGGCCACGTCCAGGTGGGCCCAGTCGAACTTCTTGGCGAAGCGGGCCAGGAAGCAGGCGCCGGTGATGGTGCCCGCCATGCGGCCGCCGATGTTGGCCATGTCGGCGAAATTGCTTTTCAGCTGCTCCTGGTAGTCGTCCCACAGGGGAAGCTGCCAGGCGCGGTCGCCGCTGTATTCGCCAGCCCGCAGCAGCTCCCGGGCCAGGGTGTCGTTGTTGGCCAGCAGGCCGGTGGCGTGGCTGCCCAGGGCGATGACGCAGGCGCCGGTAAGGGTCGCCACGTCCACCACCAGCTCGGGGTCGAAGCGCTCGGCGTAGGTGAGGGCATCGCACAGGATCAGGCGGCCTTCGGCGTCGGTATTGAGCACTTCCACCGTCTGGCCCGACATGGTGGCGATGACGTCGCCGGGCTTGTTGGCGTTGCCGTCGGGCAGGTTCTCGCAGGTGGGGATGATGGCGACCACGTTGATCGGCAGCTTGATCTCGGCGATGGCCTTGATGGTGCCCAGGACGCTGGCCGCGCCGCTCATGTCGAACTTCATTTCGTCCATGTCCGCGGGGGGCTTGAGGGAAATGCCGCCGGCGTCGAAGGTGATGCCCTTGCCCACCAGCACCACCGGCTTCTGCTTGGCGACGCCACCGTTGTAATGCAACACGATGAGTTTCGGCGACTGGCGGCTACCCTTGGCCACGGAAAGCAGGGCGCCCATGCCGAGCTTTTCCATCTCCGCCTGCTCCAGCACCTCGATTTTCAGTTTGTGCGCCTTGGCCAGTTCCTTGGCCTGGTCGGCCAGGTACGACGGGGTGCAGATGTTGCCCGGCAGATTGGCCAGGTTTTTCATCAGCGCCATGCCGCGGGCGATGGCCAGACCCCGTTCCACCGCTTCTTCGGCGAGGGTCAGCTCGTTGCGGCGGGTGACGGAGAGGGTGATCTTGCGCAGGGGACGGCGCACTTCCTCCTGCTTGCTCTTCAGCTGGTCGAAGCGGTAGATGGCCTGCATGGCGGACGTCACCGCCTGCTCGATCTTCCACGCCATGTCGCGCTTTCTCACCCCCAGTTCCGGAAGGTAGAAAGAGGCTTCCATGGAGCCGGTGTCGTTGAGGGTCCTCACCGCCGTCGCAACGGCATTGCGGTATTCGCCGTCCTTGAACTCCCGCTCTTTGCCCAAGCCCACCAGAAGAACGCGGTCGCACAGGGTGTTGGGGACATTGTGCAGCAGGAGGACGGAACCGGCCTTCCCTTCCATGTCGCCGCGGCGGATAATGTCGCTCAAATAGCCGTTGGAAATGCGGTCGATCAGGTCTGCGGCGAGGGAAAGCTTGCGCGGTTCGTAAACCCCCACCACCAGGCATGCCGTGCGCTGTTTTTCCGGGCTACCGCTTTTTATGCTAAATTCCACGAAATGCTCCTTTTTCGATAACTTCCGACAGCCAGACCGGCTGCTTTCTCCATAAAGAATAGATTATCTGCGCAGTTTGCGGAAAAAGTCAAAAACACCCCAAAAAACATGATTTTCAAGCGAGCACTGTTCCGGGAACTGACCGGGGCCTCGGTGACGGTCTTTTCGACCCTGCTGGCCATCGTGATCACCATTCTGGTGGTACGCTTCCTGGGAGAGGCCGCCAGCGGCGCCATCACCAGCGCGGCGGTGGCGCCCATGCTGGGCTTCAGTCTGGTGAACTACCTGCCGGTGCTGCTCTCCCTCACCCTGTTCATCGCCGTCCTGCTCGCCCTCACCCGCTGCTACCGGGACAACGAGATGATCGTCTGGTTCAGCTCCGGCGTCAGCCTCACCGCCTGGGTGCGGCCGGTGCTGCTCTTTTCCCTCCCGGTGACCCTGGCCATCTCCCTGCTGTCCTTCGTCCTCGCCCCCTGGGCCCTGGACCGGAGCGCCGAATACCGCCGCCAGATGGACAGCCAGGACGAGGTGGCCTCCGTCGCCCCGGGCGTGTTCAAGGAATCCAAGCAGGCGGATCGGGTGTACTTCGTGGAAAACTTCACCCAGGGACAGAAAACCGTCGGTAACGTCTTCATCCAGTCGGTGCAGCACGGCAAGCTGGGAGTGATGGTGGCCCAGCAGGGTTACCAGGAGGTGGCCCCCAACGGGGACAAATTCCTGGTCCTGCTCAACGGGCGCCGCTACGAAGGCCAGGCAGGCAGCCCCGACTTCCGTATCCTGGAGTTCGAACGCTACGCGGTACGTGTGGAACCCTACGAAGCGCAGAACAAGGACATTTCCCCCAAGTCCATGACCACCGCCGCCCTGTTCCGCGACCGCACGCCACCGGCCATGGGGGAACTGCTGTGGCGCTTCGGCCTGCCCCTGAGCGCCATCCTGCTGGCCTTGCTGGCCATCCCCCTGAGCTTCGTCAATCCCCGCGCCGGCCGCTCCCTGAACCTGATCCTGGCGGTGCTGATCTATATGGTGTACAGCAACTTCATCAGCATTGCCCAGGCCTGGGTCATCCAGCAAAAGATTTCCTTCGCCATCGGGGTATGGGCGGTGCACGCCGTCATGGCCGGCCTGCTGCTGCTCCTGTTCCAGCACCGGCTGTCCCTGTATTCGGTTTTCTCGCTCCTGAGACGATAGATGCGAATTCTTCACCGTTACCTGGCCCATGAAGTTCTCGGCGGCACCCTGCTGGTGCTGTCCGGCCTGCTGATGCTGTTTGCCTTCTTCGACCTGATCAACGAACTGGGCGACCTGGGCAAGGGCAACTACAGCCTGGCACGGATCCTCGGCTTTGTGCTGCTGTCCTTGCCAGGCCACGTTTACGAACTGCTGCCCATCGCCGCCCTGATCGGTACCCTTTTCGCCCTCTCCCAATTGGTGGCCCATTCCGAATTCACCGTCATGCGCGCCTCCGGCATGTCGGTGTCCCAGGTGGTTCAAAGTCTGGTGAAAGGCGGAACGGTGGTGGTGGTGCTGACCCTGCTGTTCGGAGAACTGATCGCCCCCGCCAGCGAAAAAGCCGCCCAGCAGGTGAAACTGAAGGCAACCAGCACCCTGGTTGCCCAGAAGTTCCGTTCCGGCCTGTGGGTGAAGGACGCCAGCAACTTCGTCAACGTGCGGGAAATGCTGCCGGACTCGACCCTGCGGGGCATCAGTATCTACGAATTCGACCGCAACGCCCAGTTGCGCACCATCAGCCATGCCGAAAAAGGGGTATTCCAGGCGGAAAACCGCTGGAAGCTGCACATGGTTTCCCAGACCCTGTTCCAGGGCAACACCGCCCGCACCATCAGGCTACCGGAAGCCGAATGGCGTTCCGAGATCAACCCGGACCTGTTGGGAGTGCTGCTGGTCGTGCCGGAGCAGATGTCGGCCTGGAACCTGTTCTTCTACATCCAGCACCTGAGGGAAAACCAGCAGAGCACCACCCGCTATGAGATCGCCATGTGGGGCAAGCTGTTCTACCCCTTCGCCTCCTGGGTGATGATGCTGCTGGCCCTCCCTTTCGCCTTGGTCCATGCCCGGGCCGGCGGCGTCAGCGCCAAGATTTTTGCCGGCATCATGCTGGGCCTGGGCTTCCACCTGCTCAACCGGATTTTCGCCCACCTCGGGCTGCTGGAAGCGTGGCCGCCCCTGTTCAGCGCGGTATTCCCCTCTTTGGCTTTTTTGGGGGTGGCTGTGACGCTGATGTGGTGGCAGGAACGGCGATAACTTAACCGCCGGAAATGGAAGTTTATTTCTTGGTGACCAGGCGGGTGCCGGCCAGGCGATCGTGAAGAAACTGGCGGTCCCGGTCGAAAAAAGCCCACAGGACGCTGACTCCCAGCAGGCACAGCCAGGCCAGGGCGAAGCGCCGCATCGCCTGCATCAGGGTCAGCGGCTTCCCATCGACGGATTCCAGCCGGATATGCCAGGTTTTCATGGCCAGCGTCTGACCGCCATGGAGCCAGAACCACAGGTAGTAGGCGGCGATCACCCCCACCAGGTAGGCCTGAAAAAAGGGCCGCATCTGGAGCTGACCGGCGTAGCGCGTCAGGGCCACGAAGAGAAAACCGGCTATGAACACCACCGCCACCACCAGCACGGCATCGTAGGCCATGCTCATCAGACGGCGCCAGACACCCGGCACGGACAAAGAATCGGTCATCGGTAAGGCTTTACTGTTGAACCGGCGCAGAGGGGACGGCGGAAGCCCCCTCCGGAACCGGGGATTCGGGTTGCGGAGGGGGGACGGCAGGCGCAGGCGCAACCGCTTCCACGGGGCGATCGCTCCATTTCCGCCGGATCTCCTGCCGCCTCTCCGGAGGGAGCTGGTACAGCTTGACGAACTTGTGACGGGCCTTTTCACGCTGCTCAGGGGTAAGCTTGCTCCACTCCTCCAGGCGCGAGCGCACGCGCTCCTTTTGCTCCGCGCTCATTTTTGGATAGCGCTTGGCCATCATCAGCAGGCGCTTGCGCTGCTGGGGAAGCAGGCGGTTCCATTCCGGCGCCAGGGGGGCCAGAACACGTTTCTGCTCAACGGTGAGATCCGCCCACAGCAGGGCCTCGGCCGGCTTCGGCGCCGCCACCGCCGCCTCGGGCTTGGCGGCCGGGGGAGCCTCGCCGAGAACGGGGACCACCACCACCGCCAGCACCAGCATCAGCGCCAGGGAAACGGCGATCAGCCCTCGGAGGAATCGTCCAGCCATGTGTCCTCGTCTTCGTCCAGATAGGCCTGGATCGGCAGGTCGCTGGAAAGCAGGCCCATGTCGATGCCCGCCACCTCGGACACCTCCTCGATGAAATTGTCCTGGGGCCGGCTCTGCCAGTAGAAGGAAAAAGACAGCGCCGCCATCAGCAGCAGCATCGGCAGCAGATAGCCGTAACGGCCACGAAAACCCCCGCCGGCAATGCCCGCCCACACCGGCTCCGCAACATAGGCCGGCTCCCGGTAGGCTTGCAGTGCCTTCTCCCGCCCCTGGGCGAGCCGGGCGAGGGCATCACGGTCAATCTGCGTCAAGCCGCGATTCAGGTGGCCAGCCAATATTCGGCCGAACTCGCGCTCGTTCATAAGCTGATTCCTTTTTTCTCCAGCAACGCCGCTAACGCGTGCGCCGCCCTGGAACAATGAGTTTTCACGCTCCCTTCGGAGCACCCCATGGCAGCGGCGGTAGTGGCGACATCCATATTTTCCCAGTAACGCAAAAGGAAGGCCTCCCGTTGACGGGCCGGCAGATTTTTCAGCGCATCCTCGATGGCATCCAATACCTGGGCGCTTTCCGCCAGCCTCGCCGGATCTTGGAAATGATTCGAATCGGATTCGGCCTGAAGAGTTTCCAGGGGGTCCCGCTCATCGTCGTCGCCGTCGCCGGAAAAAAGCGACGACAGGGGCATGGTCCAGAAGTTGCGCACCTTCTGCCGCCGGTAATAATCCCGAATGGTGTTTTGGATGATGCGATGAAACAGCAGGGGCAGTTCCTCCGCCGGCCGTTCGGCGTATTTGTCGCTGAGCTTGAGCATGGAATCCTGGACGACATCCAAGGCCGCCTCCTCGTCCCGGACGGCGAACATCGCCTGCTTGAAAGCGCGCCTCTCGACTCCTTTGAGGAACTCGGAAAGCTCCCGATGCGTAGCCAGTTTTCCACCCCGATGTCTGCAACCGGGCAAATCTTACCACGCCCCAGCGCCGCAACCCCCCTCCCCCGGGGTCAACTTGACCAAATCGTGGCCAAACGTTACTGTTTCACCTTTTCCCCAAAGAACAGCAGAGCATGGAAATTACGGGTGCAGAGATAGTTGTGCGCTGCCTCCAGGAAGAGGGAGTCGAGTTCGTTTTCGGCTACCCCGGCGGCGCGGTGCTGAACATCTACGACGAGATCTACAAGCAGAACCAATTCAAACACGTGCTGGCGCGCCACGAGCAGGGCGCGGTCCATGCCGCCGACGGCTATGCCCGCGCCAGCGGACGGGTGGGGGTGGCCCTGGTCACCTCGGGCCCCGGCGCCACCAACGCGGTCACCGGCATTGCCACCGCCTACATGGATTCCATTCCCATGGTGGTCATCACCGGCCAGGTGCCCACGGCCGCCATCGGCCTCGACGCCTTCCAGGAAGTGGATACCGTAGGCATCACCCGGCCCTGCGTGAAGCACAATTTCCTGGTGAACGACGCCAAGGACATCGCGGCGACGATCAAGAAAGCGTTCTTCATCGCCGCCAGCGGCCGGCCCGGCCCGGTGGTGGTGGACATCCCCAAGGACATCACCATCAACAAGGCGGAGTACGACTATCCGAAGCAGATCAGCCTGCGCTCCTACAACCCGGTGACCAAGGGCCATACCGGCCAGATCAAGCGCGCGGTGCAGATGATGCTCGCCGCCAAGCGCCCCATGATCTACACCGGCGGCGGCGTGATCCTGAGCAATGCCTCCGAGGCCCTGACCAAGCTGGTGAAGCTGCTGGGCTTCCCCTGCACCAGCACCCTGATGGGCCTGGGCGCCTACCCGGCCACCGACTCCCAGTCCCTGGGCATGCTGGGCATGCACGGCACCTTCGAAGCCAACATGGCGGTGCAGCACAGCGACGTGCTGATCGCCATCGGCGCCCGCTTTGACGACCGGGTCATCGGCAACCCGGAGCACTTCTTCCAGGAAGACCGCAAGATCATCCACATCGACATCGACCCGGCTTCCATCGCCAAGCGGGTGAAGGTGGACGTGCCCATCGTCGGCAACGTGCACGACGTGCTGGAAGAGATGATCAAGCTGATCCAGGCCAGCCACGAGAAGCCCGACGCCAACGCCCTCAAGACCTGGTGGACCCAGATCGAGCTGTGGCGCTCCCGGGAATGCCTCAAGTACGACCGGGGCGGCGACGTGATCAAGCCCCAGTACGTGCTGGAAAAACTGTACGAAATCACCAAGGGCGACGCTTTCGTCACTTCCGACGTGGGCCAGCACCAGATGTGGGCCTCCCAGTTCTACAAGTTCGACAAGCCCCGCCGCTGGATCAACTCCGGCGGCCTCGGCACCATGGGCTTCGGCCTGCCGGCAGCCATGGGCGCCCAGTTCGCCAACCCGGACGCCACCGTGGTGTGCGTCAGCGGCGAGGGCAGCATCCAGATGAACATCCAGGAACTGGCCACCTGCAAGCAGTTCCACCTGCCCCTGAAGATCGTCCTGCTCAACAACGGCTACCTGGGCATGGTGCGCCAGTGGCAGGAGTTCTTCTACGGCAACCGTTATTCCGAGTCCTACATGGACGCCCTGCCGGACTTCGTCAAGCTGGCGGAAAGCTACGGCCACGTGGGCATGCGCATCGACAAGCCGGAAGACGTGGAAGGGGCCCTGAAGCAAGCCTTCAGCCCGGAGATGAAGGAGCGGCTGGTGTTCATGGACTTCCGCACCGACCCGAAAGAAAACGTTTACCCCATGGTCCCGAGCGGCAAGGGGTTGTCTGAAATGCTGCTGGTGTAATCATGCGACACATCATTTCGATTTTGATGGAAAACGAAGCGGGCGCCCTGTCCCGGGTGGCCGGCCTGTTCTCGGCCCGTGGCTACAACATCGAGTCCCTCAACGTGGCTCCCACCGAGGACGAAACCCTGTCCCGCATGACCATCGTCACCCGCGGCTCCGACGAGGTGATCGAGCAGATCATCAAGCAGCTCAACAAGCTGGTGGACGTGGTGAAGGTGGTGGACCTGTCCGAAGGGCGCCACATCGAGCGGGAAATGATGCTGGTGAAGGTCAAGGCCGAAGGCTCCTGGCGGGAGGAAATGAAACGCATGGCGGACATCTTCCGCGGCCGCATCATCGACGTTTCCGACAGCACCTACACCATCGAGCTGACCGGCAACGTCTCCAAGCTGGACGCCTTCCTGGAGGCCATCGACCCCAGCGCCATCCTGGAAACGGTACGCACCGGCGCTTCCGGCATCGGCCGCGACGATCGCATTCTGCGGGTTTAAGGTAAGCACCGGGCGCGGCGACGCGGCCTGAACTATCACACGAAAGGAAAATCATGAAAGTTTATTACGACAAAGACGCCGACCTCTCCCTCATCAAGGGCAAAAAAGTCACCATCGTCGGCTACGGCTCCCAAGGCCATGCCCACGCCAACAACCTTAAGGACTCCGGCGTCAAGGTCACCATCGGCCTGCGCAAGGGCGGCGCCTCCTGGGACAAGGCCAAGAAAGCCGGCCTGACGGTTAAAGAGGTCGCCGAAGCGGTCAAAGGCGCCGACTTCGTCATGATCCTGGTGCCCGACGAGCAGCAGCCCAACGTGTACTACGGCGACGTGGAACCCAACCTGAAGAAAGGCGCCACCCTGGCCTTCGCCCACGGCTTCAACATCCACTACGGCCAGATCAAGCCCCGCGCCGACGTGGACGTGGTGATGGTCGCCCCCAAGGGCCCCGGCCACACCGTGCGTTCCGAATACCTCAAGGGCGGCGGCGTGCCCTCCCTGATCGCCGTCTACCAGGACGTGAGCAAGAAAGCCAAGGACATCGCCCTCTCCTACGCCGCGGCCAACGGCGGCACCAAGGGCGGCGTGATCGAGACCAACTTCCGTGAAGAAACCGAGACCGACCTGTTCGGCGAGCAGGCCGTATTGTGCGGCGGCGCCGTGGAACTGGTGAAGGCCGGCTTCGAAACCCTGGTGGAAGCGGGCTACGCTCCCGAAATGGCCTATTTCGAGTGCCTGCACGAACTGAAGCTGATCGTGGACCTGATGTACGAAGGCGGCATCGCCAACATGAACTACTCCATCTCCAACAACGCCGAATACGGCGAATACGTCACCGGCCCGCAAGTGATCGGCGACGAAGCCCGTTGGGCGATGCGCGAAGCGCTGAAGAACATCCAGAACGGCGAGTACGCCAAGCGCTTCATCCTGGAAGGCAAGACCAACTACCCCGAGATGACCGCCCGCCGCCGCCTGAACGCCGAGCACCCGATCGAAGTGGTAGGCGGCAAGCTGCGCGCCATGATGCCCTGGATCGCCAAGAACAAGCTGGTGGATCAGTCCAAAAACTAAGGGACTAGAGGCTAGAGGCTAGGGACTAGAGGCCAGCAACAGACCTCGGGTTTTTCCTAGCCCCTAGACCCCAGCCCCCAGCCCCTTTAATTCCCTATGCGCATCGGCGTGGCCTCTCCCAAACAAAACTATCCCCATCCCATCATTGCCCGTGAAGGCTGGCCTTTCCTGGCCATAGCCGTTGCGGTGGCTTTGCTGGCGACCTATTTCGTTGGCAGCGCATGGGCCTTCCCCCTGTGGGTCATCGCCCTGTTCGTGCTGCAATTTTTCCGCGACCCGGCACGCAACGTCCCCCGAGGTGAAAACCTGGTAATCGCCCCGGCGGATGGCCGCATCGTGGCGGTGGAAAAGACCCGCGACAACTATCGCCAGCAGGACGCCCTCAAGGTGAGCGTGTTCATGAACGTGTTCAACGTCCACTCCAACCGCAGCCCGGTGGACGGCGAAGTGACCGGGGTGCAGTATTTCCCGGGCAAGTTCGTCAACGCCGACCTGGACAAAGCCTCCTTGGAAAACGAGCGTAACGCGGTGCTGATGACCACCCCCACCGGCAAGGAAATCACCGCCGTGCAGGTGGCCGGCCTGATCGCCCGCCGTATCCTGTGTTACGTCAAAGCCGGCGACAAGCTGGTCAAAGGCCAGCGCTACGGCTTCATCCGTTTCGGCTCCCGGGTGGACGTCTACCTCCCCCTCGACGCCCGGGTGAAAGTGAGCATCGGCGACAAGACCCGTGCCGGCGAAACGGTGCTCGCCGAGCTGTAGACATCCCAGCCCCGCGGGAGGACAATTGGCGCGGATTCCTGTAATGTGCCGTTAACCCACGAAGCCGAAAATTACCGGATGCACCCCATACACAAGCCCATTCTCACCCCTCATATCCGCAAGCGCGGGATATACCTCCTGCCCAACCTGTTCACCACCGCCGCCCTCTTCGCCGGCTTCTACGCCATCGTGATGGCCATGAGCGGCCGCTACGAGCACTCCGCCGTGGCGATTTTCGTCGCCATGGTGATGGACGGCCTGGACGGCCGGGTTGCCCGCCTCACCCACACCCAGAGCGCTTTCGGCGCCGAATACGACAGCCTGTCGGACATGGTGTCCTTCGGCGTCGCCCCGGCCCTGGTGGTCTACGTCTGGGCCCTGAAAGACATGGGCAAGCTGGGCTGGCTCGCCGCCTTCGTCTACTGCGCCGGCGCCGCCCTGCGCCTGGCCCGCTTCAACACCCAGCTGGAAGTCCAGGACAAGCGCTGGTTCCAGGGCCTCCCCAGCCCCGCAGCCGCCGCCCTGATGGCCGGGCTGGTGTGGGTGATGTACGACCTGCAGATCCGGGGCGAAGACATCAAGTGGTTCGCCTGGGCCCTGACCCTGTTCGCCGGCATCACCATGGTGAGCAACATCCGCTTCTACAGCTTCAAGGACGTGAACCTGCGCAAGAGCATTCCCTTCGTGTTCCTGCTGCTGATGGTGGTGGCGATCATCCTGGTCTCCTCCTACCCCCCGGGCGTGCTGTTCGGCCTGTTCGTAGTCTATGCCCTGTCGGGCTACGGCATGGCGGTGTGGGATTTCAGGAGAGGCAAGCCCGCGCCGAAAACGGCGGAGCCGGAATAAGAAAAGAAAAAGGCCCGGGAAACCCGAGCCGTTTCCTAAATCTGTTGAACCCAGATTATCCATTAGGACGCGAGATGATGGCGAGGTAGGTTGCGAGACAGTTTCGTTGCTTGCGAGGAGTTCATGGTTATTCCATGGACGACGAACAAGCGGCAAAAATGGCCGCAAACCGACCGCCAGCGCTCGCGTAGGCGCGAAGCGCCGCCTAATGGATAATCTGGGTTGAAATGATTCAGGGCCAGCGGCGAGGGGTGGCAGAGGCGGAAACGTTCAAATCCGCCCAGTCCGCGCAAGAAAACAAGAGGGGGAACCGAAGCCGGTTCCCCCTCTTTTCGTTCCGGCGCCGGAAGCCGTCAGTCGCCCAGATTGACGGTCAAGTCGGAGCCGAAGCGCAAGCCGACGACACCGCAGGCCATTTCGATGCCCAGAAGGAACGACGTTTCACCTAAACGGCAAAGGCCTGCCGGGGAGTCCCCTCGCGGGCTTTGCATTTGACACCCGATTTTCGGGCAATATACTGCTGAATTCAGCCCTTGGAATATGCATCGCCATGAAAAGCCTATTGCAAAAAGCGTTTGGCTTCGTGCTGGCCGGCCTGTCGGCCGTCAGTGCGGCGTTCGGCGCGCCCGCGGGCGCGCCGCTCATCATCGCCCACGTGGGGCCCACGACCGGGCGTTTCGCCTTGCATGCGGAGGCCGACCGCCGGGGCGCCGACATGGCGATCGAGGAGTTCAATGCCCGCGGTGGCGTGCTGGGGCGGGAGATCATTCTGGTGTCCCGGGACCCCACCTTGGACGCGGGCCGCGCCGCCCGGGTGGCCGAGGAGCTCATCACCCAGACCAAAGTGGGATTCATGGTGGGCGCCATCCACTCCGGCGTTGCCGCGAGCATGTCCGCGGTTTGCCAAAAGCACGGGGTCATCTTCATCAACACCAATTCCTCGGCGCCGTCGGAGTCGGTGGAGAACGCCCACCGCACCAAGTTCGTGTTCGACACCAGCGCCGCCAACATCAACCGCGCCCTGCTCAAGTACGCTCTGGCGAGCCACAAGTCCAAGCGGGTGCTGCTGCTGACGGAAGATGACGAATGGGGCCACAGCAGCGCTGCGGCGTCGCGGCCCTACATCGCGGAATACGGCGGCACGGTGGTGGCGGAAGTCGTCGTGCCGGAATCCCTGCCCGACCCCGCCGGGGCCCTCAGGCAGATCGCCGCCGTCCGGGCGGACGTGGTGGCGGTGAACATCAGTGGCGACAACCAGATCAAGCTCTTCGCCCAGATCGACCCCCAGACCCTCAAGAAGCAGTCGTGGGTGGTGGGCGAAGTGGATTGGGAGGAACTCTATCCCGCGCCGGGAACGCCGCGCCCCCTGTTCGGCACGACCTGGGCCTGGAACTTGAAAACGCCGGGGACGGCGGAATTCGTGGCCCGCTACCGGAAACGCTACGGCCACACCAAGCTGGACTATCCCGGCGACGTGACCCATGCCGCCTATCTCGCCACCAAGGCCCTGCTCACGGCCATCGAGCGCGCCGGCACCACGGACAACCATGCGCTCATCCAGCAGCTGGAAAACTACAAATCCAGCCCGAAGGAGCGCATGCAGAACGCCGCGGCCTACATGGACCCGGCCAGCCACCACCTTCAGCAGAGCATCTACATCGCCCGCTGGAATCCCCAGGCCGAGCATCCCGAGCGGGGTATCGAAATCCTGGGCCACTTCCCCCCCGAGCAAGTTCGGTATGAGCGGGAACGGGCGACCCGCCTGGAGTCCCTGGCCGACACCCCCCACTATGCGCCTTGAAATTGATTAAGTTCGGCCTCATTACGCGCATTGCCCTGCTGGTGGTCTGCGTGGAAGTCGTTGCCTTCGGCTCCCTCGGCTGGTTCTACACCGACCGGTTCAGCACCGCCGCCGAAAAACAGATTCGTTCGCGCCTGCACCTGGTGGGGAAAATGATCGCCGACGACGAGCTGGCGGTCAGCGCCATCTCCCGCCAAGCGCTGGTGAGCGAACTGGTGGGAGCCCCCTACCTGGACGGCATGGTCATCGGCGGCAACGGGCGTGTCATCGTTTCCACCAACCCCGCCTACCTGGGCCGACCGGCCAGCGGCATTCCGGGCATCGATTTCCAATGGCTCGCCGATTCCGCCCCCGCCGAGCAGTTCATCGCCGGCACGAACACCCTCACCGGCGTGACGCACATCCGCAGCTCAGCGGGCGGTTCGCCCCTCTATTACACGGTGATCAAAATCAGCACGGCGGAACTCAACGCCCAGAAGCAGTCCATCGTCTTGTGGGGCCAAATCGGCTCCGGGCTGTTCATCCTGTTCAGCTCCGCCAGCATCGTCCTCATCGCCCAAAGGCTCATCACCCGCCGCGTGCGCGCCTCCCTCGCGGTGCTGAAGGAAGTGGAAAACGGCGCCCTCGACGCCCGCATCCCGATCTCATCCAACGACGAGTTGGGGCAGCTTCAGCGGGGCATCAACTCCATGACCGCCGAAGTCGGCGCCCTGCTGAACCAGCACCGCCGCAACGAGGAAGAACTCAGCACCATCCTGAACGCCATCGGGGACGGGGTGATCGCTGTCGGAACGGATGGCAGGGTTCTCCGCTGCAATCCCAGTGCGGCGGCGTTCCTCGGCGAAAGCGTCGATCACCTCGAAAACGGCCAAATAGGCGAACTTCTGCCGGAGTTGCCAGGAGAAAACGATCAACGCTGGTGGCGGGCACCGGAAAGCCTGACCGCGCTCGGGCGAATCCACTTCGAACGCAAGGCGCCGGATGGCAGCCTGCGGTCGATTGAACTGGGCCACGGGCCGATCAAGGACCCGGACGGGACCGTTGTCGGCGCGGTCCTGGTGCTGCAAGACATTACGGCCCGGAAGCGGAACGAAGAGAAAATCCGCACCACCAGCCAGTTGCTCGACTCCATCGTCGAGAACATTCCCAATATGATCTTCCTGAAGCGTGCCTCGGATCTGCGCTTCGTTTTTTTCAACAAGGCGGGCGAGCAATTACTGGGATTTCAACGGGAGGAACTGCTCGGCAAGAACGACTACGACTTTTTCCCCAAGGAACAGGCAGACTTCTTCACCGCCAGGGATCGCGAGGTATTGGGGTCGACGGCAGTGCTGGACATTCCGGAAGAGTCCATTGACACGCGCCATCATGGCCCGCGTATTCTGCATACCCGGAAGCTGGCGCTGCTCGATGACAAGGGCGAGGCGGAATACCTTCTCGGCATTTCCGACGACATCACCGAACGCAAGCATTACGAAGCGGCCCTTGAGCGCGAAGCCCAGGAATGGACCCAGGCGATGGATTCGTTCGCGGATGCGATCTATCTGCTGGACATGAATCGCCGCGTGGTGCGGGCAAACAAGACCTTCTACGCCTTGGCCGGCAGCGCGCCGGAGCAGGCCATCGGACGGCACCTCGCGGAGCTTGTCCATCCTAGCGGGGAACTCGGCCTGTGCCCGGTATGCCTCGCGCAGGAAGAAAGACGCGACGCAGTGATCACCCTGGAGGCCGATGACCCCAACAATTTCGCCGGCTACCCGGTCGAAGTGACGGTGAAGGTTATCCGCGATATATCCGGCGACCCCCACTATTTGTTGGGGAGCATTCACGACCTGACCAATACGCGCAAGTTCGAAAGCGAACTGCGCAGGCTCAACGAGTCCCTGGAACGGCGGGTCCAGGAAGAGGTGGCGAAAAACCGCGAGAAGGACGCCATGATGATCCAGCAATCGCGCCTGGCCACCATGGGGGAAATGATGCACAACGTCGCCCACCAATGGCGACAGCCGCTGTCGGCGATGTTGCTCATCCTCACCAACATCGAGGATGACTTCAACTATGGCGAATTGAGCCGGGAAGCCCTTCATAAGCACGTGGAAACCGGCATTATGCTGGCGAAAAAAATGTCGTCGACCATCGACGACTTCCGGAATTTCTTCCACCCGGACCACGCGCCTACGCGCTTTAATCTGAAAGACTCCATACAGGAAGCCTTGCACCTGATGGAGGCCAGTTTCCGCAACAACGAGATACGCGTCGAACTGGACGCCGCCGAGGACATTTATGTCGAAGGCTTCGCCAACGAATACTCCCAAGTGCTGCTAAACGTCCTCGCCAACGCCAAGGACGTCCTGATGAGCAAGCGGGGCAGCGGCGTTGTGCATATCTCGGTGGTTAGAACCGACGGCATGGGAGAGGTGCGCATCCGCGACAACGGCGGCGGCATTTCGGAAGATGCCTTGCCAAAGATATTCGACCCCTACTTCACCACCAAGGAAACCGGCAGCGGCATCGGCTTGTACATGTCGCGCATGATCATGAGCCACATGCACGGCCAGATCACGGCCCGGAACGTCGAGGGCGGCGCGGAATTCATTGCCTCCGTTCCGATTGCGTCCTGACCGGACCCAAGCGGAAAGAAAATACCTAATCAGTCCGCGCCCTGCGCCCCCCGCAGCATTACCACCGCCTGCTCCGCCGGCAACGGGTGACCCAGGTAGAAGCCCTGGACGAAATCGCATTCCCGCGCCTTGAGGAATTCCATCTGCTCCACGTTCTCCACGCCTTCGGCCACCACTTTCAGGTGCAGGCTGTGGCCCATGGCGATGATGGCGGTGGCGATGGCGGCGTCGTCGGCGTTGGTGGCCATGTCCTGGGTAAAGTGGCCGTCGATCTTGAGGCGGTCGAGGGGAAAACGCCTGAGGTAGTTGAGGGAGGAATAGCCCATGCCGAAGTCGTCGATGGCGATGCCCATGCCCATGTCCTTCAGCTGCTTGAGGACCAGGCTGGCCTTTTCCACGTCTTCCATCACCGCGCTTTCGGTCAGCTCGATCTCCAGGCCGTTGGGATCGGTGCCTTTTTCCTCCACAATGCGGCGGATGGCCTGGATCAGGTCCTTTTGCCGGAATTGGCGGGCGGACAGGTTGACGGCCACGCGGAAGCGGTCCAGGCCCTGGTCCGACCATTCCCGCAGTTGCCGGCACACGGAGTGCATCACCCAGTCGCCCACCTGGACGATGAGGCCGGAGGACTCCGCCACCGGGATGAACTGCTGGGGCGACACCAGCCCCAGTTGCGGGTGGTGCCAGCGCAGCAGGGCCTCCATACCGATGACGCGGCCGGTTTCCAGCTCGATCTGGGGCTGGTAGACCATGGACAGCTCGTCGTGCTTCAGGGCGCGGCGCAGGTCCTGCTCCAGGGTGGCTCGCTGGGTGGCGCGGACGTTCATGTCGTCGGTGAAGAACTGGTAGTTGTTCTTGCCCACCTGCTTGGCCTGGTACATGGCGGCATCGGCGTTTTTGAGCAGGGTCGCCAGGTCCCCGCCGTTGTCCGGGTAGAGGGCGATGCCCACGCTGGCGCTGATCAGCACCTCATTGCCGTTCAGGTCGAAAGAAGCGGAGAGGGAATCGATGATCCGGCGGGCAGTGGCCGCAAGCATGCTCTCCGGGTTGACGACATCCTCCGCCAGCACGGTGAACTCGTCGCCCCCCAGGCGGGCAACGGTGTCCTGCTTGCGGGTGCAGGAGCGGAGGCGGTCCGCCACTTGAGACAGGAGCAGATCGCCGATCTCGTGGCCCAGGGTGTCGTTGATCGTCTTGAAGTTGTCCAGGTCCACGAACATCACCGCCAGGGATTCCTGTGCCCGTAGCGCTTTTTCCAGGCCGTGCTGGAGCCGGTCGTAGAACAGGTTGCGATTGGGCAGGCCGGTCATGCGGTCGTGGTTGGCCAGGTACTCCAAGCGCTGCTGGGAGCTTTTGAGGTCGGTGATGTCGCTGAACACCACAATGTAGCTCTTGGGCTTGCGCTGCTCGTCCCGCACCACGCTGATGTTCAGCAACTCGGGGGAGATTTCGCCGCTCTTGCGCCGGTTTTGGGCCTCGCCCCGCCAGTGGTCCCGGGTTTCGAGGCTTTCCCAGATGCCGTCGAAAAAGCCCTCGTCCTGGGGCTCTTCCAGCATCCAGGGGCGGCGGCCCAGCACCTCCTTCCGCGTATAGCCGGTGATCTCGGTGAAGGCCAGATTCACGTCCACCACCTTGCGCTCGGCGTCGAGGATCATGATGCTCTCCGCCGTGGAGTCGAACACCTGGGCGGCCAGCCGCAGCTTTTCCTCGGCGCGCCGGCGGTCGGTGATGTCCACCAGCATCCCCAGCACCCCGAGGAAATTCCCGCCGCCGTCGAACATCGGGCTGGCGGAGGCCATGGCCCACAGGTCCGAGCCGTCTTTCCGCACCAGCTTGAAATCGTACAGATGCTCGCCCCGGCCCAGGCAGCGGTCGAAGCAGCGGGTGGTTTTCTTCCGCGCCGTCAGCTTGTTCCCGTCGCTCATGCAGCGGCTGAACCATTTTTCCGCCCGGCCGCGGGAGGCGCCGTCCAGAAAGTCCAGGAAGGACCGGCCCAGGACTTCCTCCTCGGCCCACCCCAGCATCCCGGCCATGCGGGGGTTGAGGTAGCGGGTGCGGCCGTCCGCGTCCAGCACCCAAACGCCCTCCTGGCTGGTTTCCACGATCTGCCGGTGATGCTCCTCGCTCTGCCGCAGGGCCTCTTCCATATAACGGCGCTCGGTCACGTCTTCCATGATGTGGACGGAATGGAAATACTCCCCCTGCGGGTTGTAAATGGCGAAGGAGCGGGAATAGAACAATTTGCCTTCCTCGGTGGCGACCTCGTCGCTCTCCTCCTGCCGGTCAGGGCGGTTGATGGCACGCAGGCAGCCCGGCAACGGACCGTCATTCAGGGGAAAGACCTCCCAATAGGGCCGGCCGACGAACGCGTCGGCGGGCATTCCGGCGCAGTCGGCATAGGCCTGATTGGCGCGCACGATGCGGAACTCCCGGTCGTGGATGAAAATCGGGTCCTTGATGGCGCCCAGGGCGTCCACCCATTGGCGCAGCGCCTCTTCGATCTCGCGACAGCGCGTATCCGTAGGCGATACCGGGATCCTCCCCCTTCCCGCCCGAGGGGGACGCAGGGAGGTTTTTCCGACGAGAGGATGTTTCTGGGCCATGGGGCGGGTTCCGCTGAATGGGGAGCATCACTTCAAACCATAGGTTCAAAGCCCGCGATCGGCCCTTAGAGAAAACCCCCATTTCCGTACCGCACCCACCCTATTCCCGGCCTACTCCGTGGCCGCCCTCTACAGGAAAAAAATAGCGGCTGGCGGCCGAAGCCGCCAACCGCCTGGGGGAAGGGAATTCCTCTACTTTGGAATCGTCAGGTCATAGATGCGCTGCTGGAGCGGCTTTTTCCTGTCCTCGATTTCGCTGTATTTGACGTACAACGCCTCCGCCTGCTGGGCCAAGTCATCGTTGCGGCGGATCTGGTTTTTCTGCGCCTCCACCACATCCGTGTAGTTGGGCACCTCCCCCGTGTTGCGGGGCGGGCCGAGTTGGGTGGTGTAGGGGCCGCCAACCCCCTGGGCGCTGGCGCGGCGCAATTCCTGCACCATCTGGAATTGCTGGTATACCGCCTGCTGCTCCTGGTTGAGCAGGGACAGGGCGCTTTGGAGGCGTTGGAGTTCGGCCTCGTTGCCGGCGGCCAGGGAGCCGAAGCTGACAAACAGGAGCGGCAGGAGCAAGGCTAGGGCCTGTTCACGCTTATTTTGCGGTCGCGCAGGACGCTGGCGGGGTGCAGGGCTAGGCGCGGTGAGGAAGCTTGGCTGGAGCCAAGCGACGAGCCGCAACAACGCCATGCGCCCCGCCAGCGTCCTGCCCTTCGGGTTGCGCCCAGGAGCGGCGTCTGCGGCGTTGCTCGGCTCGCGAAGGCTCCAGCCTTCGCTTCGCCTCGCGCCTTGCAGCCATCCGCTCCTGGGCGCAACGCGATCCGTAAAATAAGCGTGAACAGGCCCCAGGCGTCGCATATTTCCTCCTGGTGGGAATGAAATGATTTCATTGTAGGTGCAAAGTCCCGAAATGGCGGCCCGCGGCTGGCGTTCGCCATCCCAGGGGGCTAAACTTCGGAAGGCAGGCATCTCTTGAAGGGGCATGGCATGAAAAACCTGTTTGCGCTTTTGTTCCTGTGGCTGTTGACAGCGCCGGCATTCGCCGACACCTACACCTTCGGCGTGGTGCCCCAATTCGAGCAACGCAAGACCTTCGCCATCTGGTCCCCCATCCTGGCGGAACTGGAAAAGCGTACCGGCCAGCGCTTCGAATTGGTCACCACGGCTACCATTCCCGCCTTCGAGAAGCTGTTCAACGACGGCAAGGTGGATTTCGCCTACATGAATCCCTACTACATGGTGGAGAACGTCCAGGGCTACCTCCCCCTGGTGCGGGACGACAAGCCCATCGTCGGCATCCTGGTGGTGCGCCGGGACAGCCCCTACCAGACTCCTGCCGACCTGGAGGGCAAGGAGGTGGCCTTCCCCTCCCCCAACGCCATCGGCGCCAGCCTGCTGATCCGCGCCGACTTGGCGCGCCAGTTTCACGTCAACATCGTCCCCCGCTACGTGAAATCCCACAGCTCGGTCTATCTCCACGTAGCCCAGGGCCTGACCGCCGGGGGCGGCGGCGTGGTGAAGACGCTGGAAGAGCAGAAGCCGGAGGTCAAGGACGCCCTCCGGGTGCTCTACACCACCCGGTCGATTCCCTCCCACCCGGTTTCCGCCCATCCCCGGATTCCCAAGAAAGTCCGGGAAGCGGTGCGGGAAGCACTGCTGGCCCTGGCCTCTACGCCGGAAGGGAAACCCTTGCTGGCCGAGGTCCCCATGACCCGGCCGGTGGCGGCCTATGCCAAGGATTACGAACCCATGCGGGGCTATGGCATGGACGACCTGTTCGTCCGTGAGCAGTGAAGGAAACTCGCCCCCCGTGAACCTCCGCTGCCCCGCCTGCCGCAAGCTGCGCATCAGACTGTTCCTGCCCCTGGCGGTCCTCTCCCTGGCGCTGGTGGCCTACGTCCAGCTGGTGTGGGCCCCCTCCTCCATCGAATACAGCAAGAACTTCTACCACCGCATGCAGGATCGGCAACTGGGCAACATCGCCGAGGGCCTGATTCCCCTCCTGCTGTCGGACCAGTTGGCGGAAATCCACACCTCCCTCGACACCTTCAAGGGTGAAAACGGGGACTGGCTCGCCATCGAGCTGTTCAATGCCAAGGGCGAGCGGCTCTACCCCCTGGAACCTCCCCGGACGGATCTCGCCGGCCCGGACGTGGACGTCCACCGGCGCCCCATCCTGCTGGAAGGGCGGCCCCTCGGCGTGCTGCAGGTGACGGAAAACCACCACCAGCTGCTGGCCGACATCCGGGCCGCCCATCATCGCCTGATCCTGGTTCTGCTGGTCGTTCCCATCGCCCTTCTCGCCGTCCTGGCCGTGGCGCTGGAACTGGCGGTCAGCCGCCCGGTGGCCCAGTTGGCGGATGCGTCGCAAAAACTGGCGGACGGGCAGTTCGACGCCGCCCTGCCCGAGGGCAACCAGGACGAGATCGGCCAGCTGGTGCGCAATTTCGCCTCCATGCGGGAGGAAATCCGCCGCAACCAGGCGGACCTGCTGCAGCTCAACGCCACCCTGGAACAGCGGGTGCAGGAGGAGCTGACCAAGAACCGGGAAAAGGACATGCTCCTGATCCAGCAGTCGCGCCTGGCGGCCATGGGAGAGATGGTGCACAACATCGCCCACCAGTGGCGCCAACCCTTGAACGCCCTGGCCCTGGTGATCCGCAACATCAAGGACGACTACGAATTCGGCGAACTGGGCGCGGAATCCCTCAACCGCGCGGTAACCAACGCCCAGAACCTGCTGAACCGGATGTCCACCACTATCGACGACTTCCGGGATTTTTTCCGGCCGGACCAGGAAAGCAAACCCTTCAGCCTGGCCGACGAGGTCAGGGCTGCCGCGGCCATCATGGAAGCCGCCTACCGCAACAACGGCATCACCCTGGAGCTGGATTTGCATGAGGGCCTGGTGGCCGACGGCTATCCCTCCCTCTATAGCCAGGCCGTGCTCAACATCCTGGCCAACGCCAAGGAAATCATTCAGGCCCGCCAAATCGAGAAGGGCCACGTGACGGTCCGGCTGCGGGAGGCGGAAGGCTGGGGCGTGCTGACGGTGAACGACAACGGCGGCGGCATACCCCCGGAAGTGCTGCCGAAGATTTTCGACCCCTACTTCACCACCAAGGAACAAGGAAGCGGAATCGGGCTCTATATGACTAAAATGATTATTGAGAAGAACATGAACGGCCAGGTGGCCGCCGCCAACGCGGACGACGGCGCGCGCCTGACCATCTCCGTTCCCCTGCAAAAAGCCCCATGAAATGGATGCTGCGATGAACGACCACTCCTCTCCCGCCGTCGATTACGATTTCCTCAAAACCCTGTCCGTGCTGTACGTGGAGGACGACCCGGAAATTCGCGAACTGCTCTCCCACTTCCTGGCGCGGCGAGTCAAGCGGCTCGAATTGGCGGAAAACGGCCAGGAAGGCCTGGAAGCCTTTCGCCGCGGCCACCATGACATCGTGGTCACCGACATCAAGATGCCGGTGATGGACGGCCTGGATATGGCGGAACACATCAAGTCCCAGGGCAGGGACAAGGACGTGCCGATCATCGTCATCACCGCCTACAGCGACCGGGACTACCTGATCCGCGCCATCGACCTGGGCATTGACCGCTACGTGACCAAGCCCATCGACGCCGACCTCCTGCTCGACGCCATCTACAAGAGCGCTCACGCCCGCTTCAACCAGCTGGAACTGGAGCACGCCCACCAGGAAGTCCTGGACACCCTGCAGCAGACCGTCACCATCCTTTCCCGCGCCATCGAAATGCGCGACCCCTACACCGATGGCCACCAGAAACGGGTATCCCAGCTCGCCGTCGCCATCGCGCAGGAAATGGGCCTGTCCGAGGCGCAGGTGGCGGGCATTCGGCTCGGGGCCCTGATCCACGACATCGGCAAGATCCATGTCCCGACGGAGATTCTCAGCAAACCCGGGCATCTGAGTCCCCTGGAATTCGACATCATCAAGACCCACGCCGAAGCCGGCTACGATATCCTCAAGCACACCAGCTTCCCCTGGCCCATCGACCGGATGATTCTGCAGCACCACGAGAAGCTGGACGGATCGGGCTACCCGAACGGGCTGAAAGGGGACGCAATCATCATCGAGGCCCGCATCATCACCGTGGCCGACGTGATCGAGGCCATGAGCTCCCACCGCCCCTATCGCGCGGCGCTGGGGATCGAAGCCGCCGAAGAGGAAATCAGCCAGCGCCGGGGCGTGCTTTACGACGAGGATGTGGTGGCCTGCTGCCTGAAGGTCTTGGCGCAGCACGGCCATCGCGTCTTCGAGCAATAAGCCGGATCGGGTAGGAGGCGGGGTCGCC
>DDYH01000018.1 GCA_002347615.1 Gallionellaceae bacterium UBA2239
GAATAACCATGAACTCCTCGCAAGCAACGAAACTGTCTCGCAACCCACCTCGCCATCATCTCGCGTCCTAATGGATAATCTGGGTTGAACCCAGATTGTCCATTAGGCGGCTCTTCGAGCCTACGCGAGCCCTGGCGGCCGGTTTGCGGTCATTTTGGCCCCTTGCTCGTCGTCCATGGAACAACCATGGACTCCTCACAAGGGACCAAACTGCCTCGCAACCCGTCTCGCCATCATCTCGCGTCCTAATGGATAATCTGGGTTGAAGGCAACGCATTCAGGCGTGACGTCGGCCACGAAGCCAAGTCCTCGGCAGGGGCACCCATGCGGTTTCAGCGCAATGCGAGCATCAGCGGGTCAGGCATATGTCCCTGCCCATTGCGCCGAAACCCACTCCTATGGGGACGTTTCGGCATGGTTGAAGATACCTGGTTCAAGGTTCGGGTAGAATTCACCACCAAATGCCAAGGCCGGGTTTTCCCGGCCTTTTTCATGCCCGACTAAAATGGGGTAATGAATTGCATACATACCCCAATGAAGGGTAGGATTACCCCCTTTCCTGCGACCGGCACCCCATGCACTCGCTGACCCCCGAATTCCTGGCAAGTCTCCGCTACGATGGCTTGCAGATCGCCACCATGCGCGCCCTGGGCGAACACCGGGGCAAGCAGCAGTTGTACTTTTCCCAGTCGCCCGAGGTGCTGAGCGACCTGCGGCAAATCGCCGTCATGGAGTCGACGGAATCCTCCAACCGGCTGGAAGGGGTTGTCGTTCCCAAGGACCGCCTGAAGTCGCTGGTGACCAAAAACGCCAGTCCCCAAAACCGTTCGGAGCAGGAAGTGGCGGGTTACCGCGACACCCTCGCCCTGATCCATGAATCCGCCCGGAACATGCCGTTTTCCGAGGGCGTGGTGCGCCAACTGCACACCATGCTCTGCCGCTACATGCCTCAGCCCGGCGGGCGGTGGAAGGCCACCGACAACGACATCGTCGAAAAGCATCCGGACGGCACCGTTCGCGTACGTTTTCGGCCGGTACCGGCCCATCGGACACCCATGGCGATGGCCGATCTCGTGAGCCGTTACCAGGCCGCCAACGACCAGCATCTGGCCGACCCCCTGGTGCTGATTCCGCTTTCGGTACTGGATTTTCTCTGCATCCACCCTTTCCCGGACGGCAACGGACGGGCGGCCCGCCTGGTAACTCTGCTGCTGTTGCACCAATCCGACTATGCCGTCGGGCGGTACATCAGCCTGGAGCGGATTTTCGAGGAATCGAAAGAGCGCTACTACGAAACCCTGGAAGCAAGCTCCCAGGGTTGGCACGAGGGGCGCCATGATGTGCGGCCGTGGATGGACTACTTCTGGGGTGCCCTGCTGCGGGCCTACCGGGAATTCGAGGAGCGCGTCGGCACCATCGAACGGGGACGTGGCGCCAAGGGAGACCGGGTGCGCGCCGATGTGCTCAAACGAACGCTGCCGTTCTCCATTTCCGATGTCGAGCAGGCCTGCCCGGGCATCAGCCGAGATACTGTGCGTTTGGTGCTGCGGGCGATGAAGGCGGAGGGCTTGATTGCCCCCACCGGCAAAGGCCGGGGGGCGAAATGGATAAGGGTGTTGGAGGAAACGACTTGACCCTCGACTACGCCACTGTCGACGCGCTGCGCCAGCACCACCCCTCGTGGCGGCTGCTGAACTCGCCCCATGCGCCCCTGGTGGCAAGCTTTCTGCACCGGGTGTTCGTGGTGCCCAACGTGCGGGTCATGGCGGCCGCCGATCTGGCTGAAACCCTGGAGGACGAACTGTTCGCCCTGCGTGAGCAACTCGGGCCCGCGGCATTTCCGAAGCCGGCGCTGGATTACCTCAACGACTGGGCGAGCCCCGAGAAGGGCTGGCTGCGGAAGTTCTACGCCCATGGCTCCGATGAACCGCAGTTCGATCTGACCCCGGCGACCGAAAAAGCCATCGCTTGGCTTTCCACGCTCGCCGAGCGCAGCTTCGTGGGCACCGAATCGCGCCTTCTGACCCTGTTCGAACTGCTCAAGCAGATGAGCGAGGGTAGCGAAGCCGACCCGGAAAAGCGCATTGCCGAACTGCGCAAGCGGCGCGACGAGATCGATGCCGAGATCGCACGAGTGCAGTCGGGCGATGTGCCGCTCATGGACGGCACCGCGCTAAAGGACCGCTTCCAGCAGTTCATGCAACTGGCACGGGAGCTGCTGACCGATTTCCGCGAAGTGGAGCACAACTTTCGGCTGCTCGACCGGCGAGTGCGGGAACGCATCGCCCTGTGGGAGGGCGCCAAGGGGGCGTTGCTGGAAGAGATCATGATTGACCGTGATGTGATTACCGACTCCGACCAAGGCAAGAACTTCCGGGCGTTCTGGGATTTTCTGATGTCAAGCCGGCGCCAGGAGGAACTGAGCGAGCTGCTCGATCGCGTGCTGGCCTTACCACCGGTGGCCGACCTGAAGCCCGATGTCCGCACGCGTCGGGTGCATTACGACTGGCTGGAAGCCGGCGAGCACACCCAGCGTACCGTGGCGCAGCTTTCGCAGCAATTGCGCCGCTTTCTGGACGACCAGGCTTGGCTGGAGAACCGCCGCATCATGGACATTCTGCACGGCATCGAGGCCAAGGCGCTGGCGTTGCGCGAGAATCCCCCGGCAGGCGAAACGATGAGCATCGCTGAGCCTGCCGCCGGTGTGGAACTGCCAATGGAGCGGCCTTTGTATGCACCGGCCCTGAAGCCCCTGATCGCCGATATCGTGTTGCAGGCCGGCGAGGAAGACACCGACGTCGCCGCTCTGTACGCCCAAGTGGTCGTAGATACGGCACAATTGGCCCGCCACATCCGCCACGCCTTGCAGGACCGCGCCCAGATCACCTTGCGCGAGCTGACCGAAACCCATCCACTCCAGCACGGCCTGGCGGAGTTGGTGGCCTATCTGCAGTTGGGCAGCGAATCGTTCAAAACGGTGGTGGATGAGGCCACCCCGGACATGATCGCCTGGGAGGCGCCGGCCAAGGACGGCGCGGCCGTGCGTAAAGCAGCCCGACTGCCACGCGTCATTTTCGTGAGGTGAATATGGACGAAACGCATCAAACATCCAGTCCTACCGCGCCGGGTGCCCACGCGGACTTGTCGACGCTGGTAATCACGCTGCTCAAAGGCGTGATCTATCGCGAAAACGACGAGCGCCTGTGGGGAACGCTGCTCCAGCTGCAGGCGCGGGTTCGAGACTATGTATCCGTGCTGGCCCTGGACTTGGTGCTTGATGAAGCCGAGGGCTATGCCTTCCTGAAAAGCCGCCCCGAGCCAGCCGAAGACGAGGCCGTGCCCAAACTGCCCCGCCTGGTGGCGCGCCGGCCCCTGTCGTTTCCAGTAAGCCTGTTGCTGGCATTGCTGCGCAAAAAGCTTGCCGAGTTCGATGCGGGCGGTAGCGACACGCGATTGGTGCTCATGCGCGACGACATCGTGGAACTGGTGCGCGTATTCCTGCCCGAGTCCAGCAACGAGGCGAAACTCATCGACCAGATCGAGGCCCATATCAACAAGGTCGTCGATCTGGGTTTTCTTCGCCGCTTGAAGACCGCCAGCGGCCCGGCCAGCTTCGAGGTGCGGCGCATCCTCAAAGCTTTTGTCGATGCGCAGTGGCTGGCGGATTTCGACGTCCGGCTGGCGGCTTACCGGGCTCAACTTACCGGCGAAGCGGGGAGTGCGGATGATGAATGAACCTCAGCCCCTGGGCTTGGATTTTGTGGCCGACAACGCCCTGTCGGGTTTTCGCCTGAAACGGCTGGAGGTGTTCAACTGGGGCACCTTCGACAAGCGCGTGTGGACGCTCTCGCTCGATGGCAAGAACGGGCTGCTTACCGGCGATATCGGCTCCGGCAAATCGACGCTGGTGGATGCGATCACGACGCTGCTGGTGCCCGCGCAGCGTATCGCCTACAACAAGGCCGCCGGTGCCGACAGCAAGGAACGGACGCTTCGCTCTTACGTGCTGGGGCATTACAAATCGGAACGCAACGAGGTGACGGGCGCCGCCAAGCCCGTCTCCTTGCGCGATCACAACAGCTACTCGGTGGTCTTGGGCGTGTTCCACAATGCCGGCTACGACCAGACGGTGACCCTGGCGCAGGTGTTCTGGATGAAGGAAGCACAAGGCCAGCCCGCGCGCTTCTTCGTCGGC
The DNA here is from genome assembly GCA_002347615.1 of Gallionellaceae bacterium UBA2239. GTDB lineage: Bacteria > Pseudomonadota > Gammaproteobacteria > Burkholderiales > UBA9220 > UBA2239. The sequence goes on from DDYH01000018.1 coordinate 4,196, forward strand.
GCCGAGCGCGATCTGTCGATTGCCGCGGACTTTGCCCAATTCGGGACGGACATCGCGCAACTGCGCAAAAAACTTCGCGCCTTAGGCGCGGAAATCGAGGACAGTTTTCCCAAGTACGGGGCTTGGTTCCGACGCCGCTTCGGCATCGACAACGATCAGGCACTGGAGTTGTTTCATCAGACGGTATCGATGAAGTCGGTGGGCAATCTCACCGACTTCGTGCGCAGCCATATGCTGGAGCCCTTCGACGTGGCCCCCCGCATCGGCGCGCTGATCGCCCATTTCGATGACTTGAGCCGCGCCCATGATGCCGTGCTCAAGGCCAAGCGGCAGATGGAATTGCTTACACCGTTGGTGGCCGACTGTGACCGCTACCGGGAGCAGTCGGCCGAACTGGAAGACTTGCGCGCCGGTCGCGATGCCCTGAAGCCCTATTTTGCTGAACTCAAGCTCGGCCTTCTTGACCGGCGCTTGCAGCTATTGGCCGATGAACACTCGCGCCTGACAGCACACAAGGAGCGCCAGGCGGAGCAACGTAACGGCCAACGGCAGGCCGAGGAGAGACTCAAGCGCGCAGTGGCGGAACAGGGTGGCGACCGGCTGGAACAACTGGCCGCCGAAATCCGAGATCAGGCGCGCGAGCGCAACCGGCGCCAGCAGCGGGCCCAGCGCCACGCCGAACTGCTGGCGGCTATAGGAGCAACGCCCGCCACCGATGAAGCCGTATTTTCCGCGCAAAGGGCGATCCTAGCCGAGCGCCGTGAAACCTTGAGCCCCCAGGAAAACGACCTCCAGAACCAAATCACCGAATGGGGCGTCTCTCTGCGGGAAGGCAAGCGCGAGCATGATACGCTCAGCGAAGAGATCGGCAGCCTTGAAGCCCGACGCAGCAACATCCCGTCGGCCCAGGTAACCATGCGCTCGGCCATGTGCGCAGCGCTCGAACTCGATGAAGAAACCATGCCCTTCGCCGGCGAGCTGCTTCAGGTACACGAGGAAGCCCGCGACTGGGAAGGAGCCATCGAACGCGTCCTGCACAATTTTGGCCTCGCCTTGCTGGTGCCGGATGAACATTACGCAGCGGTGGCGGAGTGGGTGGATCGCACCCATCTCGCGGGGCGCCTGGTGTATTTTCGAGTGCGTCCAACACGTCAAGCCGATACGCCCGACCTGCACCCGGACTCCCTGGTGAGAAAACTGGCCATCAAACCGGATTCGGCGTTCTACCACTGGCTGGAGCGCGAACTCAGCCACCGCTTCAACTACGCCTGCTGTGCCACGCAAGAACAGTTTCGCCGGGAAACCCGGGCGCTCACGAAAAGCGGGCAGATCAAGGCGCCCGGCGAGCGTCACGAGAAGGACGACCGCCACCGGCTCGACGACCGCAGCCGCTATGTGCTGGGTTGGAGCAACGCCGCAAAAATCGCCGTGCTGAAAGCGCAGCAACACCAACTTGAACGGCGGCTGGGCAAAATCGCCGAAGACATTGGCCGGGCGCAAGGCGCGCAAGTGCAGCTGCGCCAGCAGCTCGAAGCACTGGCGGCGCTCAATGAGTTCAACGATTTTCGCGAGCTCGACTGGGCGAGTTGCGCGGCAACCGTCGAGCGCTTGCAGGACGAAAAAGCCCGGCTGGAGGCGGCCAGCGATGCATTGCGGGAACTCAACGCCCAACTCGAAAGGGTGCAAGCCGAGTTGGCCGCCAGCGAGGAAGCCCTGTCGAAGCTGGACAAGGAGCTTGGCAGCGTCGAGACAAGACGCGAGTCCGCCGCGGCATTGCGCGGGGAGACTACCGCCCTGCTCTGCGACATCGCTGCCGAAACGCGCCTGCGGCTTGACGTGCTGCGGACTGAACTGCTGGGGGAGCACCCGCTTTCGGTGGAATCCTGCGACAACCGCGAGCGCGAACTACGCGATACCTTGCAGGCGCGCATGGATGCCGAGGCAAAGGCGCTGGCACGACTGGCCGAGAAGATCATCAAGGCGATGTCGGCCTTCAAGGATGCCTACAAGCTGGAAACGGCCGAGTTCGACGCCAGCTTGGAAGCCTCCTTCGAATACCGGAACCTCCTCGACCAACTGAACCGGGACGATCTGCCCCGCTTCGAAGCCCGGTTCAAGGAGCTATTGAACGTCAACACGATCAACGAGATCGCCAACTTCAACGCTCAGCTCGCCCGTGAACGCGAAACCATCAAGGAGCGCATTGCACGCATCAACGAGTCGCTCACGCAGATCGACTACAACCCAGGGCGCTACATCGTGCTGGAAACGCAACCCAGTCCGGATGCCGACATCCGGGACTTTCAGGCCGAACTGCGGGCCTGCACGGAAGGCGCGCTGACCGGCTCCGAGGACGCCCAGTATTCGGAAGCCAAGTTCCTTCAAGTCAAGGCCATCATCGACCGCTTTCGGGGCCGCGAGGGGCTCTCGGAACAAGACCGGCGCTGGACCGCCAAGGTGAGCGATGTGCGCAACTGGTTCCTGTTCGCGGCCTCCGAGCGCTGGCGGGAGGACGACAGCGAGCACGAGCACTATTCCGACTCCGGCGGCAAATCCGGCGGCCAGAAGGAAAAACTGGCCTACACCATCCTGGCGGCAAGCCTCGCCTACCAGTTCGGCCTGGAATGGGGCGCGGTACGCTCACGCTCGTTCCGCTTCGTGGTGATCGACGAGGCTTTCGGCCGGGGGTCGGACGAGTCGGCCCAGTACGGCCTAAAGCTTTTCCATCAGCTCAATCTACAACTCTTGATCGTCACGCCGCTGCAGAAAATCCACATCATCGAGCCCTTTGTCGCCAACGTGGGTTTCGTCAGCAACGAGGGCGGCCGGGCGTCCAAGCTGCGCAACCTATCCATCGAGGAATATCGGGTGCGCAAGGCGGAACTGTCGACATGAGTTGGACCACGGCAAGCGACCTGAAGGCGCAACTCTCTCGCCTGTGGGAGCGGGGGGAATTTTTGCGCCCGCTGGCCACCGGGGAAACGCGGTTTCCCCTCCGGCTGACGGTGAAGGGGCCAAGCTCATCGGAGCTGGCCGAACGATTCGAAGCCGTGCGCAACTGGACGGCGGAGCTTGTCGCCATCCCGCGCATCCGGATCGACTGGCGCGAAATCAACCATCGAGTCCAGGGTAGCCAGCGACTACCCCGTTCGGTCTGGGTCGACACCCTTGATGATGCGCTTGCAATGATTGGCAAGCGTGACGCCGCCGCATGCTTTGCACAAATGTTGGAACTTACGCGCTCCAAGCAGCCGGTACTGCTCGAATGGCTGGAGAAACGCCCCTTGCAGGCCATCGGGCTGGCCAATGTATGGCCGCGCCTGCTTGATGTCGTGGCCTGGATGGAAGCGCATCCCCGCCCCGGCATTTACCTTCGGCAGGTGGATATTCCGGGCATCCACAGCAAGTTCATCGAGGCGCATCGCGGCGTCCTGTCCGGATTGTTCGACTTGGCATTGCCGGTCGAGGCTGTCGCTGCCGAGCACTCCGGCGCCACTCAGTTTGCCAGACGGTACGGCTTTCTCGACAAGCAGACCCCCATTCGCTTTCGGGTGCTCGATGAACGACTCGGCTTGCTCCCCGGCCCGGCGTTTCCAGACGTGACGCTGGATGCCGGCAGTTTCGCCAAACTGGATGTGCCGGTTCGGCGCGTGTTCATCACCGAGAACGAAACCAACTTTCTGGCCTTCCCGCCCGCAGCGGATTCCATCGTTATCTTCGGCGCCGGTTACGGGTGGGACGCGCTGGCAGGAGCCGAATGGCTGGCGCGGTGTTCCATCCACTACTGGGGCGATATCGACACCCACGGCTTTGCCATTCTCGACCAACTTCGGCGCCGGTTCGATCACGTCGCGTCCTTCCTGATGGATCGCCCGACGCTTATGGCTCACGAAGCCCTGTGGGGCCGCGAACCCGACCAGGTCGTGCATGACCTGCCAAGCCTCACCGCGACGGAACGGGCGTTGTTCGATGAGCTAAGGGACAACCGCATCCGCAAGAATTTGCGCCTGGAACAGGAAATGATCGGTTTTGGCTTTGCCAGGAATGCCTTGGCACGCCTCATCGGGTAGATTCTTGCCCCCGTTGCCTCCCGGCAATACCCACTGATCCCAAGACGCAAACAGCCGGCGGGTCAACTTCTTTGGCCTAACTTCGGGCCTCTGTTACCGCCTCCAGGCACGGCCCCCCAATGGCCCGAATGGCTTCGGCCAGGGCTTCTACCGCCTGCTCCCGGGCAAAGCTCTTGCGCCAGGCGATGGCCACGCGGCGGGACGGCACCGGGGCCTGGAAGGGGATGACGTTCAGCAGGGGGCTCTTGTAGCGTTCGCTGGTGGCGCTGCACGGCAGGACGGTGATGCCGAGGCCGGAGGCGACCATGTTGCGGATGGTTTCCAGGGAATTGCCCTGGAGCACTTCGCCGCCCTTGCGCTGGAGTTCGGGGCAGGCCTCCACCACCTGGTTGCTGAAGCAATGGCCGCTGGCCAGCAGCAGCACCTTCTCGCTCGACAGCTCTTCCGCGTTGACGGTTTCCCGCTGGGCCCAGGCGTGGCTTTTGGGCACCACCACGGCGAAGGATTCGTCGTACAGGGCCCGGGTCACGACCCCCGGCACGTCGAAGGGCAGGGCGATGATGGCCACGTCGATGCCGCCGTTGCGCAGCAGCTGCTCCAGGTTGGCGGTGGTGTTCTCTTCCACCTCCAGGGGCATTTCCGGCGCCCGGGCGTGGAGCAGGGGAATCAGTTCCGGCAGCAGGTAGGGGCCGATGGTGTAGATCACCCCCAGCCGCAGGGACCCCACCAACTGGTCCTGGCCCTGGCGGGCAAGGGTGCGGAGGCGGGCGATTTCCTCCAGCACCCGCTGGGCCTGCTCCACCACCTGCTGGCCGATGGGGGTGACGGTGACCTCGGTCTTGCTGCGCTCGAACAGCTGCACCCCCAGCTCCTCCTCCAGCTTCTGCACCCCCAGGGACAGGGCCGGCTGGCTGACGAAGCAGCGGTCGGCCGCCCGGCGGAAGTTGCGTTCCCGGGCGACGGCGATGATGTAGCGGAGTTCGTTGAGGGTCATGGCGGTGTCCAGAAGCCGAATAACGATACGCATCTTAAATCATGACGCCGCGCTCAATCAATTACGCGTATCGCGATCACCACGGAATCGGTTCGCCGTCCCGGAAAAACCCGCCCGACGGTCCGTCCGCGGGGAGGGTGGCGGCCCACACGATGCCCGGCACCGCCTCCTCCACGGTGCGGTCGGCCTGAGGGCCGCCCATATCGGTCTTCACCCAGCCGGGGCAAATCGAGTTCACCTTGATGGGGGTGCCATCAAGCTCCGCGGCCAGCACCCGGGTCAGAACGTTCAGCGCCGTCTTGGACATGCGGTAGCCGACCCAGTAGCCCCCCATATCCGACAGCTGGCCCATGCCGGAAGAAATGTTCACGATGCGGCCGTAACGGTGCCGCCTCATCAGGGGCACCAGGGCCTGGCACAAACGCAAGGGCCCGAGGGTGTTGACCTCGATGTTCTGGCGCACCAAGTCCGGATCGGCCAGGAACACGCTGGCCGGGGCCCCATGGAAGAAATCCTTGGAGCCCAGCAGCACCCCGGCATTGTTGACCAGCACGTCCGCCCGGCCCAGGGTTTCCTCAACCCAATGGGCCAGGGCATCCACGTCTTCCTGCCGGGTAACGTCGGCAACGAAGGGCTCCACCGCCAGCCCTTCGGCTTTCAGGCTTGCCGCCGCCGCTTCCAGGTTCTCGCGATTGCGTCCCACCATTCCCACCCGGTAACCCTGTTTGGCCAAAGCCCGGCTGGTTCCCAGCCCCAGCCCCCGATTCGCACCGGTGACAACCGCCACCCGCTGTTGCGCCATGATCCGTCTCCTTTTCACGTTTTGAGTACCCCCTCCCATGCTAGCCGGGGATTCACCGGAATCAATGCTGATACGCCATAGCTATCGGACAATGGGAACTAATCGTTTTTGTGTATCGCCGTAGGGAAGGCCGCAGGGGACACCCATGGGGGTTTTATGGCCGCAGGATGCGTCCGGTAAGCAGGTCCTGGATGGTGGAGGGCCGGCGCCGCCGCCCCACCGTCCCCGGCACCGTCAGCACGGCCTCGCCGAAAACGCGGCGGCAATCCCGGGCGGTTCGAAGGGGCTTCTGGCCGGAGCGGTTGGCGCTGGTGGACACCAGGGCCATGCCCAGTGCCCGGCACAGCCCCGCCGCTTCGGGATGGGCGGTAACCCGCACCGCCAGGGTGGGGTGGCTCCCCGTCAGCCACCGCGGCGTGCGGCGGCCCGCCGGAACCAGCCAGGTATGGGGGCCGGGCCAGGTGGCGGCCACCCTGGTCTGTTGTTGCGGCGTCAGGGGAGCGACCAGCCCCGCCAGGCGCAGGAAGCGATCAGCGATCAGGATCAGGCCCTTGAAAACGGGGCGCTGCTTGAGGGCCAGGAGGCAGGCCACGGCCCGGCGGTTGCGCGGGTCGCAACCCAGGCCGTAACAGGATTCGGTGGGATAGGCGATGACGCCGCCAGCCCGGAGATGGGCCCGGAGCCTGCGCACCAGGACAGCGGAGGGAAGGCGGAGCTTCATGGCGCCGCCCCGGTGCTTAGCCCTTGAGCCGCTGCTGCAGCTCGTCGTTCTTCTTCTGGATTTGGGCCGCGTTGACGGCGCGCTCGTCCTTCAGCTTCTGGGCCAGGGCGGCGTCGGACAGGGCCAGCATCTGGGCGGCCAGGTAGGCGGCGTTCTTGGCGCCGGCCTTGCCGATGGCCACGGTGGCGACGGGAATGCCGCCGGGCATCTGCACCGTGGACAGCAGGGCGTCAAAGCCGTTGAGGGGTCCGCCGTCCATGGGCACGCCGATCACCGGCAGGGTGGTGTGGGCGGCCACGTTGCCCGCCAGGTGGGCGGCCAGGCCGGCGGCGCAGATGAACACCTTGCAGCCGCGGGCTTCCGCGCCGACCACGAACTCCATGGTGGCGGCCGGGGTGCGGTGGGCGGAGGAAATCTTCACTTCCCAGGCCACGCCCAGGTTGCTCAGGGTGTCCAGGGTGCCCTGCATCACCGGCAGGTCGGAATCGGAACCCATCAGGATGGCGACGAAGGGTTTGCTCATGGTCGAAATTCCTTAATGCTTGATGGCGCGGAAGCCGATGTCGCGGCGCATCTGGCTGCCGTCGAAGCGAATCTGGTCGGCGATTTCGTAGGCCCGCTTCTGGGCCAGGGAAATCTTGTCCCCCAGTACGGTGACGCACAGCACCCGCCCGCCGCTGGTGACCACCTTGCCGTCGGCTTGGACCGTGCCGGCGTGAAACACGTGAAAATCCTCGCCGTCCACCGGCAGGCCGGTGATGGCGTCGCCCTTGCGGGGATTTTCCGGGTAGCCGGCGGCGGCCATTACCACCCCCAGGGCGGCGCGGCGGTCCCATTCGACCTCGGCCTGGTCCAGGGTGCCGTTGACCGCGTGCTCCACCAGGGAGAGGAGGTCGCTCTTGAGGCGGAACAGGATGGGCTGGGTTTCCGGGTCCCCCATGCGGCAGTTGAACTCCAGCACCTTGATGCCTCCCTGGGGGTCGATCATCAGGCCGGCGTAGAGAAAGCCGGTGTAGGGGATGCCGTCCTTGGCCATGCCCGCCACGGTGGGCAGGATCACTTCCCGCATGGCCTTGGCGTGGATTTCCGGGGTTACCACCGGCGCCGGGGAATAGGCCCCCATGCCGCCGGTGTTGGGGCCCTGGTCGTTGTCCTTGAGGCGCTTGTGGTCCTGGCTGGTGGCCAGGGGCAGCACGTTGTGGCCGTCCACCATGACGATGAAACTGGCCTCCTCGCCCGCCAGGCATTCCTCGATCACCACCCGGGCACCGGCGGCGCCCAGGGTGTTGCCTTCCAGCATCATGTCCACGGCGGCGTGGGCTTCTTCCGCGGTCTGGGCCACCACCACCCCCTTGCCGGCGGCCAGGCCGTCGGCCTTGACCACGATGGGGGCGCCCTGCTGGTCGATGTAGGCGTGGGCCGCGGCGGCATCGGTGAAGGTGCCGTAGGCGGCGGTGGGGATGCCGTGGCGCACCATGAAGGCCTTGGCGTAGTCCTTGGAGCTTTCCAGTTGGGCGGCGGCCCGGGTGGGGCCGAAAATCTTCAGCCCGGCAGCGCGGAAGGCGTCCACCACCCCCGCGGCCAGGGGGGCTTCGGGGCCCACCACGGTGAGGGCGATCTTTTCCGCCAAGGCGAAATCCACCAGCTCGGCAACGCCGGTGACGGGGACGTTGACCACCCCCTCTTCCCGGGCCGTGCCGGCGTTGCCGGGGGCGACGAACACCTTGGTGGAACGGGGCGAACGGGCCAGCTTCCAGGCCAGGGCGTGTTCGCGGCCGCCGTTGCCGATAACCAGAATTTTCATAGCGAATTCCTTTAGCTGGTAGCCAGTAGCGGGTAGCGAGTAGCTTTAGTAGTGCGCCCTAAGGGCGCGGCCTTCAGCTACCGGCAACAAGCTACCGGCTACAGGCTCATCCTCATCAGTGCCTGAAATGCCGCATGCCGGTGAACACCATCGCCATGCCGTGCTCGTCGGCGGCGGCGATCACTTCCTCGTCGCGCATGGAGCCGCCGGGTTGGATCACCGCGGCGATGCCGGCCTGGGCGGCGGAATCGATGCCGTCGCGGAAGGGGAAGAAGGCGTCGCTTGCCATCACCGAGCCCTTCACCTCCAGGCCGGCGTGCTCGGCCTTGATGGCGGCGATGCGGGCGGAGTTGACGCGGCTCATCTGGCCGGCGCCGACGCCGATGGTCATATTGCCCCTGGCGTAGACGATGGCGTTGGACTTGACGTACTTGGCCACCCGCCAGGCGAACAGCAGGTCGGCCATTTCGGCTTCGGTGGGGGCGCGCTTGCTGACCACCTTGAGTTCGTTGTACAGCGCCAGGTCGGCTTCCTGCACCAGGAGGCCGCCGGTGACGCGCTTGAAATCCAGCCGCTTGCCGGGCTGGGCGGGCCACTGGCCGCATTCCAGCAGGCGCACGTTCTTTTTCGCCGCCACCACGTCCACCGCCGCCGCGGAAACGGTGGGGGCGATGATCACTTCGACGAACTGGCGGTCGACGATGGCCTGGGCGGTGGCCGCGTCCAACTCGCCGTTGAAGGCGATGATGCCGCCGAAGGCGGATTCGGTGTCGGTCTGGTAGGCCCGGTCGTAGGCTTCCAGCAGGTCCTTGCCGTAGGCCACGCCGCAGGGGTTGGCGTGCTTGACGATGACGCAGGCGGGGGCGGCGTCGAACTGCTTGACGCACTCCAGGGCCGCATCGGCGTCGCCGATGTTGTTGTAGGACAGCTCCTTGCCCTGAAGCTGGCGGGCGGTGGCGATGCTGGCTTCCTTCTCCCCTTCGGCCACGTAGAACGCGCCCTGCTGGTGGGGATTCTCGCCATAGCGCATTTCCTGGGCCTTGGCGAACTGGAAATTGATGCGCTCGGGGAAGGCCTGCTTGCTGCCGTCGGGCTTGATGGCGGTGAGGTAGTTGCTGATCATGCCGTCGTAGGCGGCGGTGTGGGTGAAGGCTTTCACCGCCAGGGCGAACCGGGTTTCTTTTTTCAGGGCGCCGCCGTTGGCCGCCATTTCCTCCAGCACCGGCGCGTAGTCGGCGGGGTCGGTGACGATGGCGACAAAGGCGTGGTTCTTGGCCGCGGCGCGGACCATGGTGGGGCCGCCGATGTCGATGTTCTCGATGGCGTCTTCCAGGGTGCAGTCGGGCTTGGCCACGGTGGCGGCGAAGGGGTAGAGGTTCACCACCACCAGGTCGATGGGGGGAATGCCGGCTTCCTTCACCGCCGCCTGGTGGGAATCCAGGTCGCGGCGGAACAGGATGCCGCCGTGGACCTTGGGATGGAGGGTCTTCACCCGGCCGTCCAGCATCTCGGGGAAGCCGGTGTAGTCGCCCACCTCGATCACCTTGACGCCCTGGTCGGCGAGGAGCTTGGCGGTGCCGCCGGTGGAGAGGATTTCCACCCCGCGGGCGGAAAGGGCTTGGGCGAATTCGACGATTCCGGCTTTGTCGGAAACACTGATCAGGGCGCGTTGGATGGTGGTCATGGCTTATAAAGAGAAGGTTATTTGATTCCGTGGAACTGCATTTTCTTGCGCAGGGTGTTGCGGTTCAGGCCCAGGACTTCGGCGGCCCGGGTCTGGTTGCCGCCGGCGTGGTCCAGCACCATTTGCAGCAGGGGTTTCTCGACGCAGTGAAGCACCATGTCGTAGACGGCGTGGGGGTCCTCACCGTCCAGGTCCTTGAAATACTCGGCCAGCGTCTTCCGCACGCAGGCGGCGATGTCGTTGTCTTTCATCATATTGTTGTCGTGTCCCTTGCGGGCCGGTCGGTTTAAGCCGCCAGCCCGTCTTCTTCGTAACTCAGGTAGCGTTGGCGATCCATCAAACCGCTGAAAAATTCGTCCACCGCCCGCCGCTGTTCCGGAATGCCGTCCAGCTGATTCATGGCATGACGGAAATGGGCGGACCCTACCAGCCCCTTGGTGTACCAACTGATGTGCTTGCGCGCCACCCGTACCCCGGTGACATCCCCATAAAACGCGTATAGGTCTTCCAGATGTTCCAGCAGCACCCGGCGGATTTCCTCCACTTCCGGCGGGGGCAGCTTTTCGCCCGTTTCCAGGTAATGGGCGATTTCCCGGAAAATCCACGGCCGTCCCTGGGCGGCGCGGCCGATCATGACCCCATCGGCCCCGGTGCGGTCCAGGACGAACCTGGCCTTTTCCGGGCTGGTGATATCGCCGTTGGCGATCACTGGAATGCCGATCTCCGCCTTCACCGCGGCGATGGTGTCGTACTCCGCCTCGCCGGTGTAGGCGCAGGCACGGGTGCGGCCGTGGATCGCCAGGGCCTGGATACCGCTCTGTTCCGCGATGCGGGCCACGGACAGGACGTTCTTGTCGTCCTTGTTCCAGCCGGTGCGGGTTTTCAGGGTCACCGGCACGTCCACCGCCCCCACCACCGCTTCCAGGATGCGGCCGATCAGCGCCTCGTCCTTGAGCAGGGCGGAACCGGCGGAAACGTTGCAGATTTTCTTCGCCGGGCAGCCCATGTTGATGTCGATGATCTGGGCGCCCCGGTCCACGTTGTATTTGGCGGCTTCGGCCAGCATGGCCGGGTCGGCGCCGACGATCTGCACCGACACCGGCTCGCCCTCTCCGGCATGATTCGCCCGGCGCTTGGTCTTCTCGCTGCCGTAGAGCAGGGAATTGCTCGCCACCATCTCGGACACCGCCAGCCCGGCGCCGAAGGAACGGCACAACTGGCGGAAAGGCCGGTCCGTCACCCCGGCCATGGGGGCGACGATCAGGTTGCTTTTCAAGCGATAGGGACCGATGTGCATGGCTGACGCGATTCGGGGGAAGGGCGTAATTGTAGCCGCAATGTATCAGCCGGGGAAGGCAAAAACGCCTATTTTTTCAGCGGTTTTGTCCTTGACTTGGGGAGAAACGGGATCTAGTGCGCTTGTTCCCAGTTGGGACCGACCCCCACTTCCACCTCCAGGGGCACCTTCAACTCGGCCACGCCGCACATCAGCCCGGGCAGACGATTTTTGACGGTTGCCAATTCGGCTTCCGGCACCTCCAGCACCAGTTCGTCGTGGACCTGGAGAATCAGCCGGGCGCCCATGCTTTCCTGTTCCAGCCAATCCTGCACCGCCACCATGGCGAGCTTGATCAGGTCGGCGGCGGTGCCCTGCATGGGGGCGTTGATCGCGGCGCGCTCCGCCCCCTGGCGGCGGGCGCCGTTGGAGCTCTTGATTTCCGGCAGCCACAGGCGGCGGCCGAACACCGTTTCCACGTAGCCCTGCTGCTTGGCCAAGTCCCGGGTGCGCTGCATGTAGTCGGCCACGCCGGGGTAGCGGGCGAAGTAGCGGTCCATGTAGGTCTGGGCGGCGCTGCGCTCCACCCCCAGCTGCCCGGCCAGGCCGAACACCGACATGCCGTAGATCAGGCCGAAATTGATCACCTTGGCGTAGCGGCGCTGCTCGGAAGACACCTCTTCCGGCGGCACGCCGAACACTTCCGATGCGGTGGCCCGGTGCACGTCGTGGCCTTCGGCGAAGGCTTTGAGCAGGCCGGCGTCGCTGGACAGGTGGGCCATGATGCGCAGCTCGATCTGGGAATAGTCGGCGGAGACGATGACGTTGCCCGGCGCGGCGATGAAGGCTTCGCGGATGCGCCGCCCTTCCGCGGTGCGTACCGGGATGTTCTGCAGGTTGGGGTCGGAACTGGCCAAGCGGCCGGTGACCGCGCCGGCCTGGGAATAGCTGGTGTGCACCCGGCCGGTCTTGGGGTTCACCATGCGGGGCAATTTGTCGGTGTAGGTGGACTTGAGCTTGGCCATGCTCCGGTAATCGAGGAGGATTTTCGGCAGGGGGTAGTCCAGGGCCAGTTGCTGCAACACGTCTTCGTCGGTGGACGGGGCGCCGCCGGGGGTTTTCTTGACCACCGGCAGTTGCAGGCGGTCGAACAGGATTTCCTGAATCTGCTTCGGCGAATTGAGGTTGAAAGGCTGGCCGGCGGCCTGGAAAGCCGACTGCTCCAATTCCAGCATCTTCTGCCCCAGCTCCCGGCTCTGGGCGTCCAGCAGGGAGGCGTCCAGCAGCACGCCGTTGCGCTCCATGGTGAACAGCGCTTCCAGGGCCGGCATTTCGATCCGGCGGTAGACGTATTCGAGCTTTTCATCCGCCGCCACCTGGGGGTAGAGGGCGCGATGAAGCTGCAAGGTCACGTCCGCGTCCTCGGCGGCGTATTCGGCGGCCCGCGCCACTTCCACCTGGTCGAAGCCGATCTGCTTCGCCCCTTTGCCCGCCACTTCCTCGTAGGTGATGGTCTTCACCCCCAGGTGGCGATGGGCCATGGAGTCCATGTCGCGGGGCTTGTGGCTTTCCAGCACGTAGGCCTGGAGCAGGGTGTCGTGGACGATGCCCCGCAACGCGATGCCGTGGTTGGCGAAGACGTGCTTGTCGTATTTCAGGTTCTGGCCCACCTTGGCCTTGCTCGGGTCTTCCAGCCAGGGCTTGAGGCGGGCCAGGACCTCCACCTCCTTCAACTGGGCGGGGGCGCCGGCGTAGTGGTGGTTGAGGGGCAGGTAGGCCGCCTCGTGGGGCGAAACGGAGAAGGAAATGCCCACCAGCTTGGCGGCCATGGGGTCGAGGGAGGTGGTTTCGGTGTCTACCGACACCAGTTCGGCGGCGTTGATTTTATCCAGCCAGCGCTGCAAATCCGCCTCGGTGAGCAGGGTGTCGTAGTGCCGCTGCGCCGCCGGGGCGGCGGGGGCTGCCGGCGCGGCCTCGGCGCTGCCGATTTCCGCCCGCCAGGTCTTGAACTCGAAGCGATCGAACAGCTCCGCCAGCTTGCCGTTGTCCGGCTCGGCCATGGTCAACTGATGCCAATCCAGGGGCAGGTCCACGTCGCACTTGATGGTGACCAGCCGCCGTCCCTGGGGCAGCCAGTCCAGGGCCCGGCGCAGGTTCTCCCCCACCGCCCCGCCCACTTCGCCGGCCCGGGCCACCAACTGGTCCAGGGAGCCGAACTGGTTGAGCCATTTCACCGCCGTCTTGGGCCCCACCTTGTCCACGCCGGGGACGTTGTCCACGCTGTCCCCCATCAGGGTCAGGTAGTCCACGATGCGCTCGGGGGGCACGCCGAACTTGGCCAGGACGCCGGCCTCGTCCAGCTTCTCGTTGGTCATGGTGTTGACCAGGGAGACGTGGGAATTGACCAGCTGGGCCATATCCTTGTCGCCGGTGGAAATCACGGTGTGGATGCCCTCGTTCCAGGCCTTGGTGGCCAGGGTGCCGATGACGTCGTCGGCCTCCACCCCCTCCACCATCAGCAGGGGCCAGCCCAGGGCGCGGATGGCGTCGTGCAGGGGCGCGATCTGGGCTGCCAGGTCCGCCGGCATGGGCGGGCGGTTGGCCTTGTACTCGGGATACCAGTCGTCGCGGAAGGTTTTTCCTTTTGCGTCAAATACGCACGCGCTATAATCGGCGCTCACGTCCTTACGCAGCCGGCGCAGCATGTTGAGCACGCCGTAGATCGCGCCGGTGGGCTCGTTGTGGCGGTTGCGCAGGTCCGGCAGCGCGTGGAACGCCCGGTAAAGGTAGGAAGAACCATCAACCAGCAGCAGCGTTGGCATAAAACATCCATCATGAGCAACAAGTTAACGAAGATCATCAGCCCCGAAGTGGAAGCCCAGTCCTATTCCGCCCGGGAGTCGTGGCGCGTTTTCGGCATTATGTCAGAATTCGTCGAGGCCACCGAACGGCTGGCCTCCATCCGCCCGGCGGTATCCATTTTCGGCAGCGCCCGCACCCCGGCCGACCATCCCTATTACGCGCTCACCGAACAGACCGCCCGCCTGCTGTCCGACTCCGGCTTTTCGGTGATTTCCGGCGGCGGCCCCGGCATCATGGAAGCCGCCAACAAGGGTGCCTACTTCGGCAAGTCCCCCAGCATCGGCCTCAACATCCAGCTGCCCCACGAACAGCACACCAATCCCTATCAGGACATCAGCCAGACCTTCCGCCACTTCTTCGCCCGCAAGGTGATGTTCGTCAGGTTCGCCACCGCCTACGTGGTGATGCCCGGGGGCTTCGGCACCCTGGACGAGCTGATGGAAGCCCTGACCCTGGTGCAGACCGGCAAATCCCGCAAGATTCCCATCATCCTGGTGCACGAGCCGTTCTGGAACGGCCTGATCCAATGGTTCCGGGAAAGCCTGGTGAAGGAGGGCATGATCTGCGCCGACGACCTGGACCTGGTGCAGGTCATCAACGAGCCCAAGGACGTGGTGGCCGCCATCTTCAAGTATTACGAAACCCGCGGCTTCGAGCCCTCCGCGCACGAGAAGGAAATCCAGCTCAGCCTGTAGCGCTGACTTTTGGTAGAATCAAGGTAAACCTCAAGGAAACCGTCATGCGCCGCCTGCTCGTCCTCCTCCCCCTGACCCTGGCTCTGAACGCCTACGCCGCCGACCCGGCCCCCGGCGATCTCCAACCGCTTCCCGCTCCGCCCGAGGCCCCGGCCGGCTACGAGCCCGACGCCAGCCAGGAACCCCAGGTGACCATCACCACCCAGGGCGAGAACAAGGTGGAGGAATACCGTATGCACGGCAAGTTGTACATGATCAAGATCACGCCTCCCAACGCGCCTCCCTATTACTTGGTGGACCACACCGGCGACGGCCGTTTCGCCCGTTCCGAGGGGCTGGATTCCGGCACCCGCCCCCCGATGTGGGTGCTGTTCAAATTCTGATTCCCGCTACAACGCTTTTTAGCCGCCGTTTTTCATGTCCGTTTTCACTACCGTTACCCCCGACGAGCTTCGCGCCTGGCTGAAACATTTCGCCCTGGGCGATCCAGTGGAGCTGAAAGGCATCGATTCGGGCATCGAGAACACCAACTACTTCGTCACCACCACCCACGGGCGCTATGTCCTGACCCTGTTCGAAAAGCTGACGCCGGAGGAGTTGCCCTACTTCCTCAACCTGATGGCGCATCTTTCCCAGCATGGCGTTCCCTGCCCGACCCCCATCGCCAGCCTGGACAACAGCTACCTCGGCCACCTCAACGGCAAGCCCGCCAGCATTGTCACCCGCCTCGCCGGCCGTTCCCTGGAGCAGCCCGCCCCGGACCATTGCGCCCAGGTGGGGGATATGCTGGCCACCATGCACCTGTCGGGCAAATCCTACCCCGCCTCCATGCCCAACCCCCGGGGCCCCCAGTGGTGGCGGGCCACCGCGCCCCTGGTGAAGCCCCATTTGTCGGCGGCGGAAGGCGAACTGCTGGAAGCCGAGCTGGCCTACCAGACCGGTTTCCGCTTCGACGACCTGCCCCGGGGCGTAATCCACGCCGACCTGTTCCGGGACAACGTATTGTTCGACGGTGACGCCCTGGCCGGGGCCATCGACTTTTATTTCGCCTGCGACGGCCTGTGGCTGTACGACCTGGCCATCACCGCCAACGACTGGTGCGTGGCGGCGGACGGCACCCTGGACGAGGCGCGCCTGCTGGCGATGCTGGAGGCCTACCACCATGTCCGGCCCCTGACCGCCCTGGAACGGGGCGCCTGGCCGGTGATGCTGCGGGCCGGGGCGCTGCGCTTCTGGCTGTCCCGCCTCTACGATTACCATTTCCCCCGCCCGGGGGAACTCACCCACGCCAAGGACCCGGACCACTTCAAGCGCATCCTGGAGGACCGCGTCGCCCGCCACGGCGAATTGCAGCGCTTGTGGGTTTGATTTCGCGGCTGCTACACTTTTTTTATCCCCTCTACCGAAAGAACCACCGTGGAACCACGTTCCGTCAACGCCCTTCAGGGCTGGCGCTGGATTGCCGCCGGCTACACGCTGTTTTTCAAGAATCCCCTGATCTGGGTGGTGTTTTTCCTGATTTACTTCTTCCTCGCCTTCGTCCTCACCTTCCTGGTGCCTCTGGTGGGCGCCCCGATCTGGGCGCTGCTGGACCCCATGCTCATCGCCGGCTTCATGATCGCCTGCCGGGCGCTGGAAGTGGGGGAGGAAATGGAAATCGCCCAGCTCTTCGCCGGCTTCCGCACCCACGCCCGTCCGCTGGCGGCGGTGGGCGCCTATTACCTGGCGGGCAAGGTGCTGGCGATTTCGGTGGCGGCCTTCATCGCCACGGTGGTGATGGGGGGAGGATTGCCCGACCTGGATCTGGCCGAGGCGATGAAAACCCACGACGAGGAAGCCCTGATGGCCATGGGCCGGCACCTGATGGTGGTGCTGCTATTCTTCATGGCCTTCCTCCTGCCGCTGCTGATGGCCTACTGGTTCGCCCCCGCCCTGGTGGTATTCGATGGCCTGGCGCCGTGGACGGCGATGAAGCAGAGCTTCCGCGCCTGCCTGCGCAACCTGTGGCCGTTCCTGGTCTACGGCGTGGCGGGGCTGGTGCTGATCGCCCTGGGCTCGGTGCCCTTCATGCTGGGGCTGATCGTGGTGGTTCCGGTTCTCGCCGCCACGTCGATCTACGCCGGCTACCGGGACATTTTCGTTGCCGAGCAGCCGGCAGCGTCCATCGACGAAACGGCTTGAAAGACTCGAACCGCAAAGGCACAGAGGCGCAAAGAAAATACAGAACGCTGGTTTCTTGTTTTCTTTGCGCCTCTGCGGTGAAACGGGGTTTAGAAATTACAGCGGGGTGAGCTTGGCGTATTCCAAGGCCAGCCACTTCACGCCGCTGTCGCGGAAGTTCACCTGAACCCGGGCATCCGCCCCCCGTCCCTCGCAGTTCACGATCACCCCGATACCGAACTTGGCGTGCATCACGCCCTGGCCGACGGCAAAGCCGGTGCCGTTTGACGCCGCCGGGGCCGGGCCGGTCCACTCCATGGCCTCGCCGTAGTCGTACCCGCCCCCCACCTGCTTGATCAGCCCGGACGGGATTTCCCGCAGGAAGCGCGACGCCAGGCCGTAACGCATCTGGCCGTGGAGCATGCGGCTCTGGGCGAAACTCAGGTACAGCCGCTGCCGCGCCCG
Organism: Gallionellaceae bacterium UBA2239; assembly: GCA_002347615.1. Classification (GTDB taxonomy): domain Bacteria; phylum Pseudomonadota; class Gammaproteobacteria; order Burkholderiales; family UBA9220; genus UBA2239. The sequence goes on from DDYH01000018.1 coordinate 21,729, forward strand.
GGTGATGGCCACGTACATCAGGCGCCGCTCCTCCTCCAGGCCGCCGTCGTCCATCATGGCGTTCTCGTGGGGGAACAGCCCCTCCTCCAGGCCGGTGATGAACACGGCGCGGAATTCCAGCCCCTTGGCGGAATGGACCGTCATCAACTGCAGGGCGTCCTGGCCCCCTTCGGCCTGGTGTTCCCCGGCCTCCAGGGAGGCGTGGGCCAGGAAGGCCGCCAGGATGGGCAAGGGGGGCGAGCCGTCGGCGGTCTCCTCCGGCTCGTACTCGCCGTCGAACACGGCCGCGGCGTTGACCAGCTCGTTCAGGTTCTCCACCCGCTCCGCTTCCTGCTTGTCCTTCTGGTAGTGTTCCACCAGGCCGCTGGCGGCGAGAACCTGTTCCACCTGCTCCGCCAGGGACAGATGGGAACAGGTGTCCCGCAGCAGGTCGATCATCTGGACGAAGCCCCGCAGGCCGGCGCCCGCCTTGCCTCCCAGGGGAGTATGGCGGGCCGCCTGCCACAGGCTGACGCCCCCTTCGGCGGCCACTTCCTGCAATTGTTCCAGGGAACGGGCGCCGATGCCCCGGGTGGGGAAATTCACCACCCGCAGGAAAGCGCCGTCGTCGTTGGGGTTGGCCATCACCCGCAGATAGGCCAGGGCATGCTTGATTTCCTGGCGCTCGAAGAAGCGCAGGCCGCCGTAGACCCGATAGGGCAGCCCGGCGGAAAACAGCGCGTGCTCCAGCACCCGGGACTGGGCGTTGGAACGGTAGAGCAGGGCCATGTCGGACAGGGCCATGCCGTCCCGTTGCAGGGCTTCCACCTCCTCGACGATGAAATCCGCCTCCGCCCGGTCGGTGGGGGCCTCGAACAGGCGGATGGGTTCCCCCTCCCCCTCGTCGGTCCACAGGTTCTTGCCCAGGCGCTCGGCGTTGTGGCGGATCAAGGCGTTGGCGGCCTCCAGGATGTTGCCCTGGGAACGGTAGTTGCGCTCCAGGCGGACGATTTTTTCCACCTGGAAATCCCGCTCGAAATCGGCCATGTTGCCCACCCGGGCGCCGCGGAAGGCGTAGATGCTCTGGTCGTCGTCCCCCACCGCGAACACCGCCCCCTCGTCCCCGGCCAGCAGCTTGAGCCACAGGTATTGGAGCCGGTTGGTGTCCTGGAACTCGTCCACCAGGATGTAGCGGAAGCGCTGCTGGTAATGGCGGCGCAGCCCTTCGTCCCGGCTCAGCAGCTCGTAGCAGCGCAGCAGCAGTTCGGCGAAATCCGCCACCCCTTCCTTCTGGCACTGCTCGTCGTAGGCGGCGAAAATCTCCGCCATGCGGCGGGTGTGGGGGTCGTAGGCTTCGATGTCGCTTGCCCGCAGGCCCTGCTCCTTGTTGCCGCTGATGAAGTGCTGGACCTGGCGCGGGGGGTATTTTTCCTCGTCGATGTTGAGGGCCTTCATCACCCGCTTCACCGCGGCCAGTTGATCCTGGCTGTCGAGAATCTGGAACAGGGCCGGCAGGCCCGCCTCCCGGTGGTGGGCGCGCAGCAGGCGGTTGCACAGGCCGTGGAAGGTGCCGACCCACATGCCCCGGGTGTTGATCGGCAGCGCCGCCGACAGCCGGGTCAACATCTCCCGCGCCGCCTTGTTGGTGAAGGTGACGGCGAGGATGCCGTGGGGGCTCACCTGCCCGGTCTGGATCAGGTAGGCGATGCGCAGGGTCAGCACCCGGGTCTTGCCGCTGCCGGCACCAGCGAGAATGAGGGCGGATTGGCGGGGAAGGGTAACGGCTTCCCGCTGTTCGGGATTGAGGCCGGAGAGGTAGGCGTGGGTCATGGCGGGAATTATACCGGAGGGCGACGGCGGAACGGCACGGCGCAGCGGGGGTCTACCGTTTAAACCATCCCGCGGAGGAAAGCTTCATGGGCCGCTACACCGGCATCAACCACCTGGCATTCGCCACCGGGGACCTGGAGGCCACCGTCCGCTTCTGGCGCGATCTCCTGGGTATGCGGCTGGTCTATGGCTACGGCCAGCCGGGGTACCGGCAGTATTTCTTCGAGGCGTCCGCCACCGACCTGATCGCCTTCTTCGAGTGGCCGGCGGTGGCGCCCCTTCCCCGCCGCACCCACGGCACCCCGGTGAACGGGCCCTTTGCCTTCGACCACGTGTCCATCGGCGTGGCTTCCGAGGAAACGCTGTGGGAACTGGTGGCCAAGCTCACCGCCGCGGATTTTCCCGCCTCCGACGTGATCGACCACGGATTCATCCGTTCGGTGTATTCCTTCGACCCCAACGGCATCCCGATCGAATTCAGCTGGCCGGCGGAGGACATTGACGTCCGCCGCCGGCCGGTATTCGCCGACAAGGCTCCCCTGGCGGCTGCCGGGTCCGAGCCCCGCGACGGCCGATGGCCGCCGCCGGAGGCGATACCGAAAGACGAGCGTTTCGTGGTGCGGGGAGCGGGGTGGGAGCATTTCCTCCCCTTGCGGACGGGCCGTGACGAAACCTGACCCCGGCCGGGAGTGGATTAGCCGATCACCGAGCGGTTGCGGCCGCCGCTCTTGGCGGCGGCAAGGGCTTCGTCGGTTTTCTGGACCAGTTCGCTCAAGGACAGGGCATTGCTGTCGGGATAGCAGGCGCCGCCGATGCTGATGGTGAGATATTCCCCGGCCAGTTCGCCGATTTCCGCCCCGGCCACGGCTTCACGGATCTTCTCCGCCACCACCCCGGCCTGCTCCTGGTTGGTGTGGGGCAGCACGACGATGAACTCCTCGCCGCCGTAGCGTCCGCACAGGTCGGAATCCCGGATGGAGCGGCGGATCAGCTTGGCGACTTCGGCCAGGGCGAGGTCACCGACGGCCTGGCCGAAGCGCTCGTTGATCTGACGGAAATGGTCCAGGTCCATGATGAGCAGGGAAAGCTCGCTGCCGTAACGGAAGGCACGGGAAAATTCCACCTCCAGCCTTTCCGTGATGTAGCGGCGATTGAACAGGCCGGTCAGGCCGTCGGTGATGGAAAAGCGCTCCATCTGCCCCAGAACCTGGGCGTAGTCGAAATGCAGGGCCAGTTGCCGCGCCAGCCCATCCATGTCCTGGAGGGCTTGGTCATCGTAACGGGCGGTGGCCGCCAGGAGCATCACCCCCAGCAGCCGCTCCTGCAGAAGAAGGGGCAGGGCGACCACTTCCTGGGGCGTGACGCGGGCGAAGCCCAGATGCAGGTGCAGCGCCTCTTCGTTGGGAACGTCGCTCAGCCGCCTGCTGCGCCGCTCTTCCGCCACTTGGCCCGGCAGGCCCTCCCCGAAGGCAAGGGCGTCGATGGCCTCCAGTTTGACGCTGTTGCCCGCCACCGGAAGAAGCTGTTCGTCCTTCGCCAGGTAGACCACCCCCGCCGCCGAGCCGGTCAGTTCCACGGTCCGGTCCAGACCCTGCTGCAGCACCTCCCGCGGCGGACGGCTCAGGTCCATTCCTGTCAAGTTAGCGCTGCGTTGCACGTGCCTACCTCCTCCGCCTGTGGAAGGCCCGTCTGCGGGCCGGTTATGGCGGAAAGCATAGCACGAACCGGGTGGACCGTTAATTTGCCGGGGCCGAAAAAACTTCGGGGGCCGCAGCCCCCGAAATGTCCCTCGCCTTGCGTCAGCCTTTCTTTTTGGCTTCCAGCATCTGGTGCACCAAGGGAGTGAGGATGACCTCCATGGCGAAGCCCATCTTGCCGCCGGGCACCACGATGGTGTTGGGGCGGGACATGAAGGAGTCGTGGATCATGCGCAGGTAATAGGGGAAATCCACGCCGTGGGGGTCGCGGAAGCGGATCACCACGAAGCTCTCGTCCGGCGTCGGGATGTCGCGGGCGATGAAGGGGTTGGAAGTGTCCACCGTGGGCACCCGCTGGAAGTTGATGTCGGTGCGGGAGAATTGGGGCGTGATGTAGTGCACGTAATCCGGCATGCGGCGCAGGATGGTGTCCACGATGGCGGCGGCGGAATAGCCCCGCTCCTTGGCGTCCCGGTGGATTTTCTGAATCCACTCCAGGTTGACGATGGGCACCACGCCCACCCCCAGGTCCACGTGCTGGGCGGCATCCACCTTGTCGGTCGTGACCAGGCCGTGCAGGCCTTCATAGAACAGCAGATCGGTATCCGCGGGCACATCTTCCCAGGGAGTGAATTCGCCGGCGCTCAGCTTGGTGCCCAGGCGCTGGTTGTGCTCGGCGGCTTCTTCGTCGCTGTGCAGGTAGTAGCGCTTCTTGCCCTTGCCGGTCTTGCCGTAGGTCTTGAACAGTTCCTCGATCTTGTCGAAGTGGTTGGATTCCGGGCCGAAATGGCTGAAATGGCCGTTCCCCGCGGTTTCGGCCTTCTTCATGGCCTCGCGGAACTCCATCCGGTTCAGGCTGTGGAAGCTGTCGCCTTCGATGATCGCAGGAGTGATTTTTTCCCGCCAGAAAATATGTTCGAAAGCGCGTTTGACGGTGGTGGTGCCGGCGCCGGACGAACCGGTCACCGCGATGACGGGGTGCTTCTTGGACATGTTAAGTGTTCTCCGTTAAGGGTGTTTTAATTGGGTTTTCCCAAGTATACCCAGGACGGGCGGGCCTTGTCACTACGGGCACCCCCGCCAACTGCCCGTCCGGCATAGGGATTATTCGACGGTTACCGATTTGGCCAGGTTGCGCGGCTTGTGGCTCCGGCCGGCCGCTTGGCGACCTTAACCCATGCTGCGCATGGGTTGGCCTGCGCCGCAAGCCGCGCCGGTTGGTTTTCTCATCTGCCAGAGTCTACTCAACCGTGACCGATTTGGCGAGGTTGCGCGGCTTGTCCACGTCGGTGCCCTTTTGCAGGGCGGCGTGGTAGGCCAGCAACTGCAAGGGGATGGTATGCACCACCGGGCTGAGCATTCCCGCCTGGACCGGGAGGGTGATGACCCGGATGCCGTCCTGCTCGGCGATGCGGCTTTCCCGGTCGGCGAAGACATACAGTTCGCCGCCCCGGGCGCGGACTTCGTGGAGGTTGGATTTGAGCTTTTCCAGCAGTTCGTCGTTGGGGGCGATGACCACCACCGGCATTTCCTTGTCCACCAGGGCCAGGGGCCCGTGCTTGAGTTCTCCGGCGGGATAGGCTTCGGCGTGGATGTAGGAGATTTCCTTCAGCTTCAGGGCCCCTTCCAGGGCGATGGGGTAATGCCGGCCGCGGCCGAGGAACAGGGCGTGGCGCTTGTCGGCAAAGCTTTCCGCCCAGCGGGCGATTTCCGGCTCCAGTTCCAGCACTTGCCGCACCTGCTCCGGCAGGTGGCGCAGTTCGGCCAGCCAGGCCTTTTCCTGTTCCCCGTCCAGGCGGCCCTTGAGCTTGGCCAGTACGGCGGTGAGCAGGAACAGCGCCACCAGCTGGGTGGTGAAGGCCTTGGTGGAGGCGACGCCGATTTCCGGGCCGGCCCGGGTCAGGAAGCGCAGCTTCGACTGGCGCATCAAGGCGCTTTCCGGCACGTTGCAGATGGCCAGGGTGGCCGCCGCGCCGTGGGCCTGGGCGTGGGCCAGGGCCGCCAGGGTGTCGGCGGTTTCGCCGGACTGGGAGACGGTGACCACGAGTTCATCGGACACCGGGGCGCTTTGGCGGTAGCGGTATTCGCTCGCCACTTCCACCGTGCAGGGAATGGCGGCGAATTCCTCGATCCAGTAACGGGCCACCAACCCGGCATGGTAGCTGGTGCCGCAGGCCAGGATGCGCACGTGTTGGGCGTCGGCCAGGATTTGCGCGGCATTCTCGCCGAACAGGCCGGGGCTGAGTTCCGTCAGGGCCGGAACCTCCGCCAGGGTGTCGGCCAGGGCACGGGGCTGCTCGTGGATTTCCTTCTGCATGTAGTGGCGGTAAGGGCCCAGCTCCGCCAGGTCCGCCGACAGTTCGCTCACGTGGTGGGTGCGTTCGACCCGTTCCCCCTGGACGTTGTAGATGCGGTAATCCATCAGGCCGATGTCGGCCAGGTCGCCGTCTTCCAGGTAAACGAAGCGCTGGGTGACGGGCAGCAGGGCGGAGGTATCGGAGGCGACGAAGTTCTCTTCGATGCCCAGGCCGATCAGGAGGGGGCTGCCCTTGCGGGCGCACACCAGGCGGTGGGGCATGTCCTCGGCCATCACGGCGATGGCGTAGGCGCCCTTCAGTTCCGCCACACCGTCCCGCACCGCCTGGAACAGGTCGCGGCTTTGACGGTAATGGAAATGCACCAGGTGGGCGATCACTTCGGTGTCGGTTTCGGACTCGAAGGCGTAGCCCAGGCCGCTGAGCCTTTGGCGCAATTCCTCGTGGTTTTCGATGATGCCGTTGTGCACCACCGCCAGGGTGCCGTGGCTCACGTGGGGATGGGCGTTGTTCTCCGTCGGCGCGCCGTGGGTGGCCCAGCGGGTGTGGGCGATGCCGGTCTGGCCGTGGACTTTCAGCCGCGCGGCCTCCTGCTCCAGCAAAGCCACCCGCCCCACGCTGCGCACCCGTTGCAGGCCGTCGTTGACCAGGGCCAGGCCCGCCGAATCGTAGCCTCGGTATTCCAGGCGCCGCAGCCCTTCCAGCAGAATGGGCACCACATTGCGCTGCGCCACCGCGCCGATGATTCCGCACATAGATTTCCCCTACTTGTTCTTGGTGGGCCGCTTCCAGCCCGGTATGGTGACCTGCTTGGCCCGGGACAGGGTCAGCTCCCCCTCCGGCGCGTCCTTGGTGACGGTAGACCCGGCGCCGATGGTGGCGCCCTTCTTGACCGTTACCGGCGCCACCAATTGGGTATCGGAGCCGATGAAAGCCTCGTCCTCGATCACGGTGCGGTGCTTATAGGCGCCGTCGTAGTTGCAGGTGATGGTGCCGGCGCCGATGTTCACCTTGCGGCCCACGGTGGTGTCGCCGACGTAGCTCAGGTGGTTGATTTTGGACCCCTCCCCCACCTGGCTGTTCTTCAGTTCCACAAAATTGCCGATGTGGGCGTCCCGCGCCAGCAGGGTTCCCGGCCGAATCCGGGCGTAGGGCCCGATATGGCAGCCGGGGCCGATTTCGGCGTCCTGGATGTGGGTGAACGGCTCGATCACCGTTCCGGCGGCGATCTTGGCATTGCGCAGCACGCAGTTGGCGCCCACTGTCACGCCATCGCCGAGCTCCACCCGGCCTTCGAATACGCCGTTGATGTCCAGGATGACGTCGCGGCCGCACACCAGTTCTCCCCGCACATCCAACCGTGACGGGTCGAGCAGGGTGACGCCCCGGGCCAGCAGAGCCTGGGCCGTTTCAGCCTGGTGGATGCGCTCCAGTTCGGCCAACTGCTGCTTGCTGTTGACGCCCAGGATTTCCCATTCGTGTTGGGGATTGCAGGTGGTGACGGATACCCCGTCGGCCACCGCCAGGGCGATGATGTCGGTCAGGTAGTACTCCCCCTGGGCGTTATCGTTGCGCAGGGCGGCGATCCACTTCCTCAGGGAGCCGGCGGGGGCGGCCAGGATGCCGGTGTTGATTTCCCGCACCGCCTTCTGTTCCTCGCTGGCGTCCTTTTCTTCCACGATGCCGGTCACCGCCCCGCTATCACTACGCAGGATGCGGCCGTAGCCGTGGGGGTCGGCCAGTTCCGCCGTCAGCAGGGCCACCTCCCCGGCGGCCGCCAGGTGGGCGAGGGTTTTCAGGGTTTCGGCGCGGATCAGGGGCACGTCGCCGTAGAGGATCAGCACCGCGCCGTCGTCACCTACCTGGGGAAGGGCGGTCTGCACCGCATGGCCGGTGCCCAGCTGCTGCTCCTGGAGCACCCAGGCCACGTCCGGCGCGCCGCAGGCGCTGGGCACCGCCTCGCCGCCGTGGCCGTAGACCACCACCATGCGGGTCGGCCGCAAGCACCGGGCGGCATCCAGCACGTGTCCCAGCAAGGGCTTGCCGGCGAGACGGTGGAGAACCTTGGGAAGATCGGAATGCATGCGGGTGCCCTTGCCTGCGGCAAGGACCACCACGTCGAGATGGGCGTTCATGGGGATAGGAGTGTAATCCGGGAGCTGAAAGAAAAAAAGCAGCTTGCGCTGCTTCTTTTCTGCCGTGGTTGCGGGCTATTTCTTCTTGCGGCCCTTGTAGCGATAGAGGGAGCGCAACTGAGCGGCCGCGATGGCCAGCTCGGTCTGGGCCCGCGCCAGGTCCATTTCGGAGTCTTTGCGCTCGATCGCTTCTTCCGCGCGCCTCTGCGCTTCCATCGCCTTGGCTTCGTCCAGGTCCTTGCCGCGGATGGCGGTGTCGGACAGGATGGTCACCACCTGGGGCTGCACCTCCAGGATGCCGCCGGAGACGAAGATCACCTCTTCGTCTTCCTGGAACGGCACCTTGATGCGCACCGTCCCCGGCTTGATGCGGGTCAGCAGCGGAGCATGGCGGGGAACGATGCCCAGCTCCCCCGCCTCGCCCGGAACCACCACCATCTCGGCTTGGCCGGAGAACAGGCTTTGTTCCGCGCTCACCACGTCCACGTGTATCGTCATTGCCATGATGGCACTCCTTACTGGATGGACTTGGCTTTTTCGATCGCTTCGTCGATGGAGCCCACCATGTAGAAGGCCTGCTCCGGCAGGTGGTCATATTCGCCGTCGACGATGCCCTTGAAGCCGGCGATGGTGTCCTTGAGGGACACGTACTTGCCGGGGGCGCCGGTGAACACTTCCGCCACGAAGAACGGCTGGGACAGGAAGCGCTGGATCTTACGGGCGCGAGCCACGGCCAGCTTGTCTTCGGGGGCCAGTTCGTCCATGCCCAGAATGGCGATGATGTCGCGCAGTTCCTTGTAGCGTTGCAGGGTGGCCTGCACGGCACGGGCGACGCCGTAGTGCTCTTCGCCGATCACCAGGGGATCCAGAATCCGGCTGGTGGAGTCCAGGGGGTCCACCGCGGGGTAGATACCCAGTTCGGCCACCTGACGGGACAGCACCATGGTGGCGTCCAGGTGGGCGAAGGTGGTGGCGGGAGACGGGTCGGTCAAGTCGTCCGCGGGCACGTACACGGCCTGGAAGGAGGTGATGGAACCGGTGCGGGTGGAGGTGATGCGCTCCTGCAGGCGGCCCATTTCATCCGCCAGGGTGGGCTGATAGCCCACGGCGGAAGGCATCCGGCCCAGCAGGGCGGACACTTCGGTACCGGCCAGGGTGTAGCGGTAGATGTTGTCCACGAAGAACAGCACGTCGCGGCCTTCGTCGCGGAAGTGCTCGGCCATGGTCAGGCCGGTCAGGGCCACGCGCAGGCGGTTGCCGGGAGGCTCGTTCATCTGGCCGTAGACCAGGGACACTTTGTCCAGCACGCCGCCTTCCTTCATTTCGTGGTAGAAGTCGTTACCTTCCCGGGTACGCTCGCCCACGCCGGCGAACACGGAAAAACCCGAGTGTTCCACGGCGATGTTGCGGATCAGCTCCATCAGGGTCACGGTCTTGCCCACGCCGGCGCCGCCGAACAGGCCGACCTTGCCGCCTTTGACGATGGGCATGACCAGGTCGATAACCTTGATGCCGGTTTCCAGGATTTCCACCGAGGCGGCCTGTTCGGAGAATTCCGGGGCCTTGCGGTGAATGGAAGCGTGGGTTTCGGCGCCGATGGGGCCGGCTTCGTCAACCGGGTTGCCCAGCACGTCCATGATGCGGCCCAGGGTTTTCTGGCCCACGGGCACCTGGATCGGGTTGCCGGTGCTCAGCACGTCCATGCCGCGACGCAGACCGTCGGTGGAACCCATGGCGATGGTGCGCACCACGCCGTCGCCCAGCTGCTGCTGGACTTCGAAGGTGAGTTCCGGGTTCTGCATCTTCAGGGCGTCGTAAACCTTGGGGATGGCGCCACGGGGGAACTCTACGTCCACCACCGCGCCGATGATTTGCACGATCTTGCCTTGACTCATGATCAATCCTTAAAGTTTGAAATCTTGCTTAAACCGCCGCCGCGCCGGCGACGATCTCGGACAGTTCCTTGGTGATGGAGGCTTGGCGGGTCTTGTTGTAAACCAGCTTCAGCTCGTCGATCACGTTGCCGGCGTTTTCCGTTGCGGCTTTCATGGCCACCATCCGTGCGCTCTGCTCGGAGGCCATGTTCTCGGCCACCCCCTGATAAATCAGGGTTTCGATGTAGCGCACCATCAGGTCGTCGACGATTTCCTTGGCGTCGGGCTCGTAGATGTAGTCCCAGCGGCCGGGGGCGCTGCCCAGCTGCTCGCCGTGCAAGGGGAGCAGCTGTTCGATCACCGGTTCCTGCCTCATGGTGTTGACGAACTTGGTGTAGCAGATGGCCAGGCTGTCGATCCTGCCTTCCATGTAGGCATCCAGCATCAGCTTCACCGGGCCGATCAGGCGCTCGATGTGGGGCGTGTCGCCGAGGCCGGTGACCTGGGACACCACGTTGGCGCTCATGCGCTGCATGAAGCCCAGGCCCTTGTTGCCGATGGCACACACGTCCACGTCAATCTGCTGTTCGCCGGAGGGCACGCAGCCCTGGGAGTCGCAATCGAGGGCGCGCCAGGTCTTGATCTGGTTGAACGCCATGCGCAGCACGTTGATGTTCAGGCCGCCGCACAGACCCTTGTCGGAAGTCACGACGATCAGGCCGGCACGTTTCACGCTCTCCCGGCGCACCAGGAACGGATGCGGGTACTCGGGATGGGCGTGGCTCATGTGGGCCGCCACGTTGCGCAGCTTCTCGGCATAGGGACGGGCCGTCCGCATGCGCTCTTGTGCCTTGCGCATTTTGGAGGCGGCTACCATCTCCATCGCCTTGGTGATCTTCTGCGTGTTTTGCACGCTTTTGATCTTGGTTCTGATTTCCTTGCCGCTGGGCATAGGGAACTCCCGCTCTAGTTACAGCACCGTGGTGGACTTGAACTCTTCGATCGCGGCGCCCAGGGCCTTTTCGTTCGCTTCGTCCAGATCCTTGGCCGCTTCGATGTTGTCGATGATGGCGGGATGCTTGCTCTTGATGAACTTTTGCAGCGCGCTTTCGAAGGTCAGGGCCTTCTTCACGTCCACGTCATCCAGGTAGCCCTTGTTCACCGCGTACAGGGTGATGGCCATCTCGCTGATGGACATCGGCGAGTACTGGAGCTGCTTCATCAGCTCGGTCACCATCTTGCCGCGCTCCAGCTGCTTGCGGGTGGCTTCATCCAGGTCGGAGGCGAACTGGGCGAAAGCGGCCAGTTCGCGGTACTGGGCCAGGGCCAGACGCGTACCGCCGCCGAGCTTCTTGATCGCCTTGGTCTGGGCGGCACCGCCAACGCGGGACACGGACAGGCCGGCGTTGATGGCGGGACGGATGCCGGCGTTGAACAGGTCGGATTCCAGGAAAATCTGGCCGTCGGTAATGGAGATCACGTTGGTGGGCACGAAGGCGGACACGTCGCCGGCCTGGGTTTCGATGATCGGCAGGGCGGTCAGGGAACCGGTCTTGCCTTTCACTTCACCGTTGGTCATCTTTTCCACGTACTCGGCGTTCACGCGGGCAGCGCGCTCCAGCAGGCGGGAGTGGAGATAGAACACGTCGCCGGGGTAGGCTTCGCGGCCGGGGGGACGGCGCAGCAGCAGGGACACCTGGCGGTAGGCCCAGGCCTGCTTGGTCAGGTCGTCGTACACGATCAGGGCGTCTTCGCCGCGGTCGCGGAAATATTCGCCCATGGTGCAGCCGGCGTAGGGGGCGATGAACTGCATCGCGGCGGAATCGGAAGCGGTGGCGGCGACGACGATGGTGTGAGCCATGGCGCCGTGCTCTTCCAGCTTGCGCACCACGTTGGCGACGGAGGAGGCCTTCTGGCCCACCGCCACGTAGATGCAGATCACGCCGGTGTCTTTCTGGTTGATGATGGCGTCAATGGCCACGGCGGTCTTGCCGGTTTGGCGGTCGCCGATGATCAGTTCGCGCTGGCCACGGCCGATAGGCACCATGGAGTCGATGGCCTTGAGGCCGGTCTGCATCGGTTGGGACACGGACTGGCGGGCAATCACGCCGGGGGCGATCTTCTCGATGGGGGAAGAAGCGGCGGCTTCGATCGGGCCCTTGCCGTCGATAGGCTGACCCAGGGCATCCACCACGCGGCCGATCAGGCCACGGCCCACGGGCACTTCCAGAATGCGGCCGGTGCACTTGACGGTGTCGCCTTCGGTCAGATTCTCATAGTCGCCCAGCACCACGGCGCCCACGGAGTCGCGCTCCAGGTTCAGGGCCATGGCAAACACGTTGCCGGGCAGTTCCAGCATTTCGCCCTGCATCACGTCGGACAGGCCGTGGACGCGGATGATGCCGTCGGCCAGAGAAACGATGGTGCCCTGGGAGCGCAACTCGGCGCCGGCTTTCAGGTTTTCGATCTTACTTTTAATCAGATCGCTAATTTCTGTCGGATTCAACTGCATGATCTCTCCTTGCAAGGATGCCGGCGCGCGGCAACCTTAATTTTTGAGCTGTTGCGCCATGCTCGCCAGCTGAGCGCGGACCGACGAGTCAATCACGTGGTCGCCGACGGCGATTTTCACCCCGCCGATCAATTCCGCGTCCACGCTGACTTTCGTGGTGACTTTCTTGCCGAACCGGGCTTCGAGGCCGGAAACGAGGGTTTTCACCTGGGCGTCGGTCAAGGGATAGGCGCTGGAAATTTCCGCCTCCAACTCGCCTCCCTGCTCCGCCTTCAGCTGCTCGAACAGCACGCTGATTTGCGGCAGCAGGGGTAGACGGTCGTTTTCCATCAGGACCTTGACCAGATTCTGTCCCTGGGCGTCGATCTTGCCCTCGCCCACGGAGAGGAGGAAAGCTTGCAGCTTTTCCTCGTCCACTTGCGGGTTGTCGATCAGGGCGCCCACCTCGGGGTCGGCCACCACGGCGGCGGCGAACTGGAGCATCTCGGACCACTTGCCGAGGGTGCCGTCCTGGTTCGCCAGCTTGAACACCGCTTCGGCGTAGGGCCTAGCTATAGTGACGGTTTCAGCCATGGCAATTACAACTCGGCTTTGATGGTTTCGAGCAGGTCGGCATGGGCCTTGGCGTCGATCTCGCGGCGCAGTATCTTCTCCGCGCCGGCCACGGCCAGGTCGGCCACCTGCTGACGCAGGGCTTCCTTGGCGCGATAGACTTCCTGCTGAATCTCCGCCTGGGCGGCCGCGATGATGCGCTCGCCCTCTTCCTTGGCCGCGCCCTTGGACTCCTCGACCACCTGGGAAGCACGCTTCTCGGACTGGGCGATGATCTCGGACGCCTTGCTCTTGGCTTCATGCAACACTTCGGACGCGCGCTTGTGGGCCAGTTCCAGCTCGTGCTTGCCGCGCTCGGCTTGGGCCAGGCCGTCGGCGATGCGCTTGGCGCGCTCTTCCATGGCAGCCATCAGGGGGGGCCACACGAACTTCATGGTGAACCACACCAGGATGGCGAAAGTAATCGCCTGGCCAATCAATGTAGCGTTGATATTCACGCTAACCTCCTAATTAAGGATGTTAATTAGGCACCAGCCGCTTGCTTGATCACGGCGATGAAGGGGTTGGCGAACAGCAGGTAGAGGCCGATACCCACGCCGATCATGGTCACGGCGTCCAGCAGACCGGCGACGATGAACATCTTGATCTGCAGGGTGGGGATCATTTCGGGCTGGCGAGCGGCGCCTTCGAGGAAGCGGCCGCCCAGCAGGCCGAAGCCGATGGCGGTACCCAGGGCGCCGAAGCCGATCAGCAGAGCCACGGCGATGGCGGTCATACCCTGTACGCTACCCAGAATTTGTGCGAGTTCCATTTTCTTCTCCTAAAAGATAGTTAAGTTTAAAGTTGAAAAGTCTTACGAAATCAGTGGCTCTCGTGGGCCATGCTGAGGTACACGATGGTCAGCATCATGAACACGAAGGCCTGCAAGGTAATGATCAGGATGTGGAAAATCGCCCACGGCGCGCCCAGCAGCCATTGCATGTACCAGGGCAGCAGGGCGATCAGGATGAACACCATTTCGCCGGCGTACATGTTGCCGAAAAGACGCAGGGCGAGAGAGATCGGCTTGGCGATGTCCTCGATGATGCGGAACATGATATTTACCGGAATGAGGTACTTGCCGAAGGGGGCGAACATCACTTCATGGGCGAAGCCCTTGATGCCCTTGATCTTGATGCTGAAGAAATAGATCAGGAAGAATACCGACAGGGACATGCCGAAAGTCAGGTTCAGGTCGGTGGTGGGGACCGCCTTGAGATAGGGGACGCCCATGGCGGCCGCGACGCTGGGCAGCAGGTCCACCGGCAGCATGTCCATGGCGTTCATGACGAACACCCAGACGAAAATGGTCAGGGCCAGGGGAGCGATCAGAACGCTCTTGCCATGGAAGGAGTCCTTCACCTGGTTGTCGACCATCTCGACCACCATTTCGACGAAATTCTGCAAGCCGCCGGGGACGCCGGCATTTGCCTTGCGTGCCGCCAGCCAAAAGGTGCCGAATACGATCAGGCCCAGAACGGCGGAAAAAAACAGGGTGTCGATATTAAAGGTCCAAAAGCCCTCGCCCCCCTGGAGATTGGTCAGGTGGTGGGTGATATATGCGGACGGACCCTGCTCATGTGCTGCGTTCTGGCTCATTCATTCACTCACTTATCAACAAACAGCGCCACCCAATATCCGGCCAGCGCCGCCATATACCCTATAAACAGCGGCAACGCCTCCACCGCGGGATACAGCACGAAAGTCGCGGCAAACAGCAACAGCGTTGCCCCCATCTTGCCCGCCTCGCCCCAATAATGGGCGCGGACCAGGCTTTGGACGCCCCCCCCCCTTGCCGACAACATACGCAGGGCGTATATCACGCCGCCCGCCAGGGCAATGAAGCCCCCCAGCAATGCCGCCTGCGCGGCACCCCGGCCCGCCAGCGCATACCACAGCACTGACGCCAAAGCAGCCATTGCCGCTTGTACGCCCAGGACTTTGCGGACTTCCGATGCGACCGCCCGCGCTGTTTTCAACTGAAAACCTTGAATTTCATCGGGGACTTGCGCCACCAACGTGGCGCGATTTTGGCGGCGCAAAGAGGGCGCCCAAAACTTTTCAATTATATTATGACGTTAGCGGATGTGTCAACGCGACATTAGAAACGGCTACTATTCTTTATTATTTTGCCTTATAGGGGCGAAAAGAATTAATTATTACATCGAGTTGGTCGAGGCTGTCATATTCGATGACCAGCTTGCCGCGACCTTGGCCGCGGGTTTGAATCCTCACTTTAGCCCCCAGTTTATCCGCGATTTCCTCTTGCAGGCGCTCCACGTCCGGGTCCTGGGCGATGGCTTTTGGCTTGGCGGGAGACAGGGTCTTTTGGGCCAGCTTCTCTGCTTCCCGCACCGAAAGGCCCCGCTCGGCGATGTGATAGGCCGCTTCCAGTTGCTTGCCGGCATCCAGGGAAAGCAGGGCCCGGGCATGGCCCATGTCGATCTGGTTCTGCATCAGCATGTCCTGCACCGGGGACGCCAGATTGAGCAGGCGCAACAAATTGCTCACCGCGCTGCGGGAACGGCCCACCGCTTCGGCGGCCGCCTGGTGGGTCATCTCGAATTCGTCGATCAGGCGCTGGATGCCCTGGGCTTCTTCCAAGGGGTTGAGGTTTTCCCGCTGAATGTTCTCGATCAGGGAAATGGCCAGCGCCGCTTCGTCGGGGATTTCCCGCAGCAGCGCCGGAATTTCGGTCAGTCCGGCCATGCGGGCGGCCCGCCAGCGGCGTTCTCCCGCGATAATCTCAAATTTCTCGCCGTCCACCCGCCGCACCAGGATGGGCTGCACCACGCCCTGGGTTTTGATCGAGTCCGACAGCTGGGCCAGGGATTCCTGGTCCATTCGGGTACGGGGCTGGTATTTGCCCGGTTGCAGCAGGGTGATGTCCAGGTTTCGCAGGGACTCGTCCGCCCTCGCCGAGCCCGTCTCGTCACCGCCGGCCAGCAGCGCGTCCAGCCCGCGGCCCAATCCTTTCATTTTTGCCATCTTGACTCCCTCAAACAGCAGCTTGGGTTACTTTGCGTTTCTTGATCATCTCCCCCGCCAGGGCGAGATAGGCGATAGCCCCCTTGGACCCCTTGTCGTGGTACAGCACCGGGGTGCCGAAACTGGGGGCTTCGGCCAACCGCACGTTGCGTGGAATGACCGTACGGTAGACCTTGTCGCCGAAGTGCTTCAACAACTGGTCCGACACCTGCTGAGCCAGGGCGTTGCGGGGGTCGAACATGGTGCGCAGCAGCCCTTCGATTTCCAGCTCCGGATTGAGGTGGGCCCGTACGCGCTTGATGGTTTGCACCAAGTCGCTCAAACCTTCCAGTGCGTAGTACTCGCATTGCATCGGTATCATCACCGACTGGGCGGCGCACAGGGCGTTCACCGTCAACAGGTTGAGGGCCGGCGGGCAGTCGATGAGCACGAAATCATACTGGTCCACCACCCCCGCCAGGGCATCCCGAAGACGGCGCTCCCGGTGTTCCAGTTCCACCATTTCCACTTCCGCACCGGCCAGCTCCCGGTTGGCAGGGGCAATGTCATACTTGCCCTGCTCGGCGGTAAACCGCACCTCCTCCAGGGATTTCTGCCCCAAAAGCACGTGGTAGACCGTCTGCCGCAGGGCGTTCTTGTTCACCCCGCTGCCCATGGTCGCGTTCCCCTGGGGGTCGAGATCGATCAGCAGCACCCTGCGCTTGGCCGCCGCCAAGCTCGCCGCCAAATTGACGCTGGTGGTGGTCTTGCCGACCCCACCCTTTTGATTGGTAATCGCCAGGATTTTCGTCATTTCTAGTCCACCCTTATCAGTACCAGATGTCGTTCCGCTTCCAGGCCGGGAACCTTGACCGGGAAGACCTGTTCCACCGTGACGTCGCTTGGCAAGGCAGCCAATTCCTCATGGGGATAAAGCCCTTTCATGGCCGCCAGCACCCCGCCGGGAGCGCAGAGGTGGCGGGTCAGTCCGACAAAGTCGGCCAAATCGGAAAACGCGCGGGAGACGACCACCCCGAATCTGTTCACCGGCTGGAACGCCTCCGCCCGCTCACAAATTACCTGCACGTTATCCAGCTTCAGTTCCAGCTTGGCCTGGGTCAGGAAGGTCGCTTTCTTATGGTTGCTTTCCACCAGGGCCACCGCCGTTTCCGGCCGCGCCAACGCCAGGGGAATCCCCGGCAGGCCGGCGCCGGTACCGACATCCGCGATGGACTTTGCCTGGGGGAGATATGGCAGCACCGCGAGGCTATCCAGGATGTGGTGGGACAGCATCTGCTGGGGCTCCCGGATCGCCGTCAGATTGTAGACCTTGTTCCATTTATGCAGCAGGGTGATGTAAGCCAGCAAACGCTCGCCGGCCCCGGCTGGCAGCGGAACGGCCAAAGCCGCCAGGCCCTGCTCCAGTTTCTCTCCCAGGTTCATGGGTTTTTCTTTCTATTTTGGAGGTCCCGCCGCTTGAGGTGAACCAAGAGCAGGGAGATCGCCGCCGGCGTTACGCCGGAAATTCGGGCTGCCTGGCCCAAAGTCTCGGGCTGGTGTTGGTTGAGCTTCTGGGTCACCTCCACCGACAGGCCGCGGACCTCGCGGTAGTCCATCTCGGCGGGCAGGCGCATATTTTCGTGCTGCTGGCGGCGCTGGATTTCCTCCTGCTGACGCTCGATGTATCCCTGGTACTTGGCCTGGATTTCCACTTGTTCCGCCACCCGAGCATCCTCCACCGCCGGACCGGCGCCGGGCAGGGACATAAGGGCCCCGTAGCCGACTTCCGGGCGACGCAGCAAGTCTTGCAGACTGTATTCCCTTTCAATGGGCTTGCCCAGAACGGCGACGAGATTTTCTTCCGCTACCGCCCGAGGATTGATCCAGGTGTCTTTCAATCGCTGCTGCTCCCGTGCGATCGCCTCTCGCTTGCGCTCGAAGCTCCGCCAACGCGCATCGTCCACCGCCCCCAGCCGGCGGCCGATTTCGGTCAGCCTCAGGTCGGCATTGTCCTCCCGCAGATTCAAGCGGTATTCAGCGCGGCTGGTGAACATGCGGTAGGGCTCCGTCACGCCGCGCGTGATCAAATCGTCCACCATCACCCCCAGGTAGGCCTCTTCCCGACCGGGGCACCAGGGCGCGTCCTCCCGGACATATAGTCCGGCATTGACGCCCGCCAGCAGCCCCTGGGCTGCCGCCTCTTCATAGCCCGTAGTGCCGTTGATCTGCCCGGCGAAAAACAGACCGGCGATGGCTTTCGACTCCAAGGAGGATTTGAGTCCCCGGGGATCGTAATAATCGTACTCGATAGCATAGCCCGGACGGGTGATATGGGCGTTTTCGAACCCGCGGATGGAACGCACCAGATGCAGCTGCACATCGAAGGGCAGGCTGGTGGATATCCCGTTGGGATAGATTTCGTTGGTGTACAGCCCCTCGGGCTCGACAAAAATCTGATGGGATTCCTTCTCCGCGAAGCGCACCACCTTGTCCTCGATGGACGGGCAGTAGCGTGGGCCCACCCCGGCGATCACCCCGGTGAACAAAGGGGAACGGTCCAACCCGGCGCGGATGATGTCGTGGGTTTCCGGGCGGGTATGGGTAATCCAGCAGGAAACCTGTCGCGGGTGTTGCTCCGGGCGGCCGAGAAAAGAAAATACCGGCGCCGGGGCGTCCCCCGGCTGTTCCTCCATCACCGAATAATCCAGGGTAGTGCCGTCGATACGTGGCGGGGTGCCGGTCTTGAGCCGGCCCACCGGCAGCGCAAGTTCCCGCAGGCGCTGGGCCAAACGGACCGCAGGCGGGTCGCCGAGACGACCCGCGGGAAAATGGGTCAATCCCACGTGAACAAGCCCGTCCAGGAAAGTGCCGGCAGTCAGCACTACCGCCCGGGCGCGGAATTCGATGCCCAATTGGGTAATCGCTCCGACAACCCGGTCGCCCTCCAGAATCAGATCGTCCACGGCCTGCTGAAACAGGGTCAAATTGGGTTGCCGCTCCAGGCGACTACGGATGGCTTGCTTGTACAGGGCACGGTCGGCCTGGGCGCGGGTAGCCCGGACCGCGGCACCTTTGCTGGCATTGAGGATGCGAAAATGAATTCCCGCTTCATCGGTGGCCAGGGCCATGGCCCCGCCCAAGGCATCCACTTCCTTCACCAAGTGCCCCTTGCCGATGCCCCCGATGGCCGGGTTGCATGACATCTGGCCCAAGGTATCCACGTTGTGGGACAGGAGGAGGGTTTTCCGACCCATACGGGCACAGGCCAGGGCGGCCTCGGTTCCCGCATGGCCGCCCCCTACCACTATGACATCGAAAGAGGTGGGAAACTGCATATCATGGCTACCGCAAAAAGGCCGACCATGATATGCCAAATTTTCCCAAATTGACAGATTGCAGCACGAATCCGAAGACTGTTTCACGTGAAACAGCCTAATCTATCCGACTGTTTTTATTTCGGATTTATTTACCGATGCAAAAACGGGAGAAAATCTCACCCAGCAAATCGTCGGCGGTGAATTCGCCCGCAATAGCGCCGAGGGCTTTCTGGGCCAGCCCCAGTTCCTCGGCAAAAAACTCCAGCCGCTCTCGATTTTCCGCCGCCCACCCAAGATGCTGTTCCGCCTCACCCAGGGCGCGAAGATGACGTTCCCGGGCCATGTATATCCCCTCCCCCGCCGGCTGCCAACCCACGATTCGCAACAGCACGTCTTTAAGGGACTCCACTCCCTCCCCGGATTTGGCGGAAAGATAAACATCGGTAAAGTGCGCCTGCTCGTCCGTTCGGGGATCGAGAGCTAGGGTGTCGATCTTGTTGAAGACCCGCACCACCCTCATCCCCTGCGGTAAGCGCCGCAGAATCTTCTCGTCCGCATCGGTAATCCCTTGCCGCACGTCCACCAGCAACACGGCCAAGTCGGCCTTTTCCACCGCCGACCATGTACGGGAAATACCGATCTGTTCCACCCGGTCCTCTGTCTCCCGCAGCCCAGCGGTATCGATGACATGCAGCGGTACCCCCTCGATCTGGATATGCTGACGAATGGCGTCCCGGGTTGTTCCCGCCACTTCGGTGACGATGGCCACCTCTTCCCCCGCCAACCGGTTCAACAGACTGGATTTCCCCACGTTGGGCTGGCCCACCAGCACCACATGCACCCCTTCCCGCAACAGGCTGCCTTGTCGCGCAACACCCTTAATCCGGGCGAGTTGGCGCCGAATTACATCCAGGCGTTCGAAGGCACGGGCCGCTCCAAGGAAATCGATTTCCTCGTCGGGGAAATCTAGGGTGGCCTCCACCAGCATTCGTAGATCGACCAGCTGGTCCACCAGCCGTTTAACCTCGGCCGAAAAATCCCCGTTCAGGGAGCGCATCGCGCTCCTGGCCGCTTCGGCTGACGCGGCGTCGATCAGGTCGGCCACACTCTCCGCCTGGGCCAAGTCGAGTTTTTCGTTGAGAAAGGCCCGCCGGGTGAATTCTCCCGGTTCCGCCAAGCGGGCGCCCAGCGCTAGGCATCGGGCGAGCAGCAATTGAAGGACGGCGGTGCCGCCATGACCTTGGAGTTCGAGAACGTCCTCCCCGGTGAACGACTGGGGCCCGGGAAAATAAAGGGCGACGCCCTGATCCAGGGGGTCGCCCTTTTCATCCACAAAATAACGCAACGCCGCTCGGCGGGGCGAAGGAACATCGCCCAGCATAGCGGAAGCTATAGCCGCCGCCCTCGGTCCGGAGATTCGCACCACACCGATGCCGCCCCTCCCGGGAGCGGTGGCAATGGCCGCAATCGTGTCGGAACCAGCCATGGACTAGTGGGCCGCACGCTCCATTTTCCGGGTGATATACCACTGCTGGCCGATGGACAACAGGTTGTTCACCACCCAGTAAAGCACCAGGCCGGCGGGGAAAAAGACGAAGAAAATACTCATGGCGAAGGGCATGATCAACATCACCTTGGCCTGGATGGGGTCGGGCGGAGTGGGGTTAAGTTTGGTCTGCACCAACATAGTAATGCCCATCAGGACCGGCAGCACGAAATAGGGATCGGAAGCGGAGAGATCCGTTATCCAGCCGTAAAACGGGGCCTGGCGCATTTCGACGCTGTAGAGCAACACCCAGTAAAGGGCGATGAAGACCGGAATCTGTACGACCACCGGCAGACAGCCGCCGAGGGGATTGATCTTTTCCGTCTTGTACAACTCCATCATCGCCTGGTTCATGCGCTGACGGTCATCGCCATACTGTTCCTTCAGCTTTTGCAGCTTGGGCGTCAATTTGCGCATGTTGGCCATGGAGCGGTAGCTCTTCGCGCTCAGGGGGAAGAAGGCGAGTTTGATCAGCACCGTCAGGATGATGATCGCTACCCCCCAGTTGTGGACCAAGCGCTGAATCTTATCCAGCACCCAATAAAGGGGTGCGGCAATAACCGTCAGCCAGCCGTAATCCACGGTGAGGTCGAGGCCGGGGGCAAGTTTCTTGAGCGCGGTCTGTTCCTGGGGACCGGCGTAGAGACTGGCGCCGATGCGACCACTGCCAGCGGGCTGTATTGTTCCCGCAGGGCTTTCCAACAAAACGCCGACGGAATATAAGTCTTTGCCCACGGTCTTGGCGTAGAACTCCCGGCCCACGCTGCTTTCGGGCAGCCAGGCACTCAGGAAATAGTGCTGAAGCACCGCGACCCAGCCGTCGTGACTGGAACCGGGCAATTCGGCCTTTTTGTTTTCGATGTCCTCAAAACTCACCTTACGGAACTTGGCTTGCTCGGTATAAAACGCCGGCCCCGTGTAGGTGTGAAGCAACTTCGAGTCTTCCTTGGGGGGCTGGCCGGTCCTTACCAGCTGGTAATAGGCACTGGGTGCCAAAGGGGTCCCGGCGCCGTTGACGACATCGTAACTGACGTCGATCACGTAACTGTTGGGATGGAAAGTGAAAACCTTCGTGACCTTTACGCCTTCGGCATTTTGCCAATGGAGTCGAACCTGGAGTTCTTTGGCCCCGGACGCCAGTGCGTAATCGTATCCTTCCGCCGTAAACGTCGTTTTGTGGGTCGGCAGACCCTCCCCCAGCAAGCCACTCTGGGCAATGTAGGGATGCTGGGCGTCGTCTTCCAGCAGCAGGAAATTCTTCGACTTATCCTGCGCATCCTTGTGCTTAAGCAACTCCAGGCGACGGATGTCGCCCCCCACGGTGTCGATTTCAACATATAGGGCGTCAGTCTTTACCCGGACCCGCTGTCCCGTTTGCTGAATTCCGGACTCAACGCTTTGGGTTGCGGGGGTTTTGACCGCCGGGGCCGGCACCGCGGATTCCACCGCAGTACCCGGCTTCGCCTGTATGGATACTGGTTGCTGCTCCTTGTTCCACGCTTCCCACAGCATGAGGATGGAAAAAGAAAGAACCACGAAGAGGATTATTTTTTGCGTATCCATAAGCTCTGTTCGAAAACCCTACGGCACGGGGTCATATCCGCCAGGATTCCACGGATGGCACCGCGCAATGCGTTTAATGCCCAGCCACACACCCTTCACCGCCCCATATTTGCGTACCGCATCGACGGCATACTCGGAACAGGTAGGGGCAAACCGACAGCTGGGCCCAATGAAGGGGCTGATTATATACTGATACACGCGGATGAGTTTTATCAGGATGCGAGACATTTAAGAACCTCTCCCAGCAGCCCGATCAATTCCTGCCGGACCGCTACCTTTTTTTCCTGGGTAAATGACCGGTGCAGCTGAATGACGACATCCAACCCCCGCAGGTCTTGCTGCCCGTTACGGAACGATTCCCTGGCCATGCGTTTGACGAGGTTGCGCTGAACGGCATGAGGGAAGATTCTTTTGCTGACAACGATCCCCATCCTGGGGAACGAAAGGCCATTGGGCTTGGCAAGCACTCGAAAATGTTCGCCTTTTGCCCAACATTTGAAATGAAAAACGGATGAAAATTCATCCGTTTTCAATAAGCGCCGGCTTTTGGGGAAGGCTTGTAGAGCCGTCACGCCAAGCAGGTTATACAGCCAAGCGAGCGCGGCCCTTCGCACGGCGAGCGCGAATTACCGCCCGGCCGCCACGAGTCTTCATCCTGACCAGGAAGCCGTGAGTGCGCTTTCTCCGGACCACGGAGGGTTGATAAGTACGTTTCATGATTTGACCTCTAGAGAGTTATTTCCAATCTCGCGGAACTCGCAATTAAACCGCCAATACCCAGTAACTGTCAATGACTATTTATCCCATCATCCTGTGGATAAGTGGGCTCAAAGTGACTAGAATGTCGCCGGATTAGGACATTGAAATATCCCCCTCCACCCGATTTCTTACCAAAGCGGCCGCAATGAATGACTTTTGGCATAACTGCTTGAACCAGCTGAAGCAAGAACTCACCGAGCAACAGTTCAACACCTGGATCAAGCCCTTATCCGCCGAAATCAAGGGAAGCGAATTGCGCATAACGGCACCCAATCGCTTCGTTTTGCAATGGGTAAAGGACAAGTTCGCCGTCAAGATCGGCGAACTCGCACAAGAACATTTTTCCCAGCCAATGGAAGTCAATCTGCTTTTGTCGGCGGCTACGCCCAAAAAGTCGTCACCCCAACCCCAGGCCGAACCGAAGCCTCCGCAAGCAAATGGCAGCGGTACGCGGCAAAAAGGCGTGCCGAATGAATCATCCCGGCTCAATAACCACTTTTCATTCGACAGTTTCGTAACCGGTAAAGCCAACCAGTTGGCCCGCGCAGCGGCAATACAGGTGGCCGAAAATCCCGGACATGCATACAACCCGCTATTTGTTTACGGTGGCGTCGGGTTGGGAAAAACCCATTTGACCCAAGCCATTGGCAATCGAATGCGGGAACTTAATCCCAGCGCCAAGATCAGCTACATCCACGCCGAACGGTATGTTTCCGACGTAGTGAAGGCATACCAGCACAAAGCCTTCGACGATTTCAAACACTATTACCATTCCCTCGATTTATTGTTGATCGACGACATCCAATTCTTCAGCGGCAAGACCCGAACCCAAGAGGAATTTTTCTACGCTTTCAACGCGTTGATCGATGAAAAGAAACAAGTAGTCATCACCTGCGATACCTATCCCAAGGAAATCGATGGTATTGAGGAACGTTTGATTTCCCGGTTCGGTTGGGGCCTCACCGTAGCCATTGAACCGCCGGAACTGGAAATGCGGGTCGCCATCCTGCTGAAAAAAGCAGCACTGGAAAAGGTCCATCTCGGAGAAGACGTCGCTTTCTTCATTGCCAAGCAAATCCGGTCCAACGTGAGGGAACTGGAAGGCGCCTTGAAAAGGGTGATGGCTTATTCCAAATTTCACAACCTAGGCATTTCCCTCTCCGTCGCCAAGGAAGCTTTGAAGGATTTGCTGGCGGTACAGAATCGCCAAATTTCCATCGAGAACATCCAGAAGACCGTGGCGGATTATTACAAGATCAAAGTAGCGGACCTCTTCTCGCCCAAGCGTTCACGCGCCATTGCGAGGCCGCGCCAAATCGCCATGGCCCTCGCCAAGGAGCTGACGGAACTCAGCCTTCCCAATATCGGCGAGGCTTTCGGAGGACGGGACCATACCACCGTTCTCCACGCCTGTAGAAAAATCACTGAACTCAAGGCTTCCGACCCTTCCATTAACCGGGACTTCAGCGTGCTGTTGCAGGTATTGAGAAGCTAGAATACTGTGGATGAAATCTGGATAACTGGCTCATCAACACTGCTTGCCGAAATCATCCACAATTCATCCACACGCCCCACCGGGGTTTTTACCGTAGATTATCAACAGGGTAATCTATTGATTTAAGGTTAGAATTCGTAGTAGTCACCAAGATGTGATGATGCTTATCATCTATTATCAAGGAAATAAATATGAATTTAATAAGGATAGAAAGGGAAGTTTTCCTCAAGCCCCTGTTGGCTGTCACCGGGATCGTGGAAAAGCGGCATACCTTACCAATCCTATCCAACGTCCTGATATCCAAAGGCGATGGTAATTTGTCGTTCATTGCGACGGACCTCGAAATCCAAATTACCGCATCCATCGAAGCGGATTCTGGAACGCCTGATTTTCTTATCACCGCTTCCGCAAAGAAACTCCAGGACATCTGCCGTTCGCTGCCTGAAAAAACCTCAATCGAGATTGAAAAGGTACAAGACCATCGCTTGAATCTCAAAGGCGGAAAAAGTAAATTCAACTTACAAACCCTTCCCGCGGAAGATTTTCCGAAATTCGCCGCGCAAAGCTCGCCATTGGGCGACATCAATATTTCCCAAGGCGTGTTTCGCAACTTGATTCATCGCGTCATGTATTCCATGGCCCAGCAAGATATACGGTACTATCTCAACGGGCTTTTACTGGTAATCGGTAGCGATGACATAAAATTCGTTGCCACCGATGGACACCGTCTTGCGATGGCGAGCATGAGAATTCAATCCGGTTGCCAACCGTGTGAAATCATTCTTCCCCGCAAAACGGTCACCGAATTGTTCAAGCTTTTAGCCGATTCGGAAGACGGTTTGAACATCGAGGTCGGAACAAATCAAGTCAAGTTTTCATTTGATAACATCGTATTGGTTTCGAAAGTAGTAGACGGAAAGTTCCCCGACTACAACAAAGTTATTCCCGCAGCCCACCCGAACGAATTTGTGGTCGATCGGGTCGCCCTGCTTCAGGCTTTACAACGCGCAGCCATTTTGTCCAACGAAAAATTCCGTGGCGTTCGGCTGGTTCTGACGCAAAATAGCCTGCGTATCATCTGTAACAACAGTGAACAGGAAGAGGCCCAGGAGGAAATGGAAATCGATTATGGAGGTGATCCCCTGGACATCGGTTTCAACGTAACCTACCTCCTCGACGTACTGAATAATTTGGATGTCGATAAGGTGATGTGCAGCTTTAACGATGCCAATAGCAGTGGTCTTATTACCATCCCCGGCAACGACGAATTCAAATACGTCGTCATGCCGATGCGGATTTGATTGTTTCACGTGAAACCATAGAGTGAAGTAATGTCAGAATACGATTCCAGCAGTATCAAGGTCCTGAAGGGTCTGGACGCGGTTCGCAAGCGTCCCGGCATGTATATCGGCGACACCAGCGACGGAACCGGCTTACATCACATGGTGTTCGAGGTCGTGGACAATGCCATCGACGAGGCCTTGGCCGGACATTGCAATGAAATTCGGGTAACTATCCACACCGATAATTCCATCAGCGTCGTGGACAATGGGCGAGGCATCCCTACCGATATTCACAAGGAAGAAGGTCGATCGGCCGCCGAAGTAATCATGACGGTGCTCCACGCCGGCGGAAAATTCGACGACAACTCCTACAAGATTTCCGGTGGCCTCCACGGGGTCGGGGTGTCGGTGGTGAACGCGTTGTCCGACTGGCTGAAATTGACCATTCGCCGCAACGGTGAGGTTCATTTCATGGAATTCCACCGCGGAGAAGCCGTCGCGCCCCTGAAAATGGTCGGCAAGACCGAGCGCCGGGGAACGGAAGTCCACTTCTACCCCAGTACCGACATTTTCGGAAATATCGAATTCCACTATGACATTCTCGCCAAGCGGCTACGGGAACTCTCCTTCCTCAACGACGGCGTCGCCATCGTCCTGAACGACCAGCGCACCGGCAAGGAAGAAAATTTCTCCTTCACCGGCGGCGTCCAGAGTTTCGTGGAATACTTGAACCGCAACAAATCGACGATCCATCCCAGCATTTTTTACGTCAAGGGCGAAAAAGACGGCATCACCGTCGAAGCCTCGATGCAGTGGAATGATTCCTATCAGGAACTGGTCCAGTGTTTCACCAACAACATTCCCCAACGGGATGGCGGCAGCCATTTGACCGGACTTCGCGCGGCCCTTACCCGTACCCTGAACCAATACATTGAAAGCAACGAGTTGGCGAAGAAGAATAAAGTCAGCACTACCGGTGACGACATGCGGGAAGGTTTGACGGTGGTGTTGTCGGTCAAGGTACCCGACCCGAAATTCTCCTCTCAAACCAAAGACAAGTTGGTTTCGTCGGAAGTCCGTCCGGTGGTGGAGGACGTCGTCGCCAACGCTCTGAACGACTTCCTGATGGAAAAACCCAACGACGCGAAGATCATCGTAGGCAAGATTGTGGATGCCGCACGGGCACGGGAAGCTGCCCGTAAGGCCAGGGAAATGACGCGCCGCAAGGGGGTCCTAGACGGGATGGGTTTACCGGGGAAACTAGCGGATTGCCAGGAAAAAGACCCCGCTCTCTCCGAACTTTACTTAGTGGAGGGTGATTCTGCGGGGGGGTCCGCCAAACAGGGTCGGGACCGTAAATTCCAGGCGATCCTGCCCCTAAAGGGAAAAATCCTCAACGTGGAGCGGGCGCGTTTCGATAAGTTGATTTCCTCCCAGGAAATCGCGACCCTGATCACTGCTCTCGGAACCGGGATTGGCAAGGACGAATACAACGTCGCCAAGTTGCGCTATCACCGCATCATCATCATGACCGATGCCGATGTGGACGGGTCCCATATCCGTACCCTCCTGTTGACGTTCTTCTACCGTCAGATGCCCGAGCTGATAGAAAACGGCAACATCTACATTGCTCAGCCCCCCCTCTACAAGGTCAAGCACGGAAAGCAGGAGCGTTACCTGAAGGACGACCATGAGCTTAAGCAATACCTGCTCGAATTGGCTCTCAATGACGCGGAACTGGTAGTAAGCAGGGGAGCATCCCCTTTGAGCCGCGAGGCTTTGGAGGAAATTGCCCGGGAATACATCCTTGCCGAGTCGGTGATTGAGCGCCTGAGTCGTGTCATTCACGAAAAAGCGCTTTATGCCTTGCTCAAGGGGCCGGCCATCGACCTCTCAACCAGGGAAGCTGCGGCAACAAGTGCGGCCGCCATGGTTCGCATCGTCAGCGACCCGGATTTTGAAATGGAGGCGGTTTACGATGACGTAAACGAACAATATCGCCTAGAGATCCGTAAGCGGCACCACGGCAACGTCCAGATTAGCCACCTCACACCGGATTTTCTGCAGAGCGGCGATTATCGCCAGATTCGTAAGACCGCCGACGTCTTGAATGGATTGATCGGCGAAGACGCATCCATCAAACGGGGCAATAACGCCAAGGCAGTTCGGGACTTTGGCGAAGCGCTGCAATGGTTGTTGGATGAAGCAAAAAAAGGCATGACTATCCAGCGTTACAAAGGCCTGGGGGAAATGAATCCCGAGCAGCTGTGGGAAACCACCATGGATGTCAATGTGCGGCGCCTGCTCAAGGTGCAGATCGAGGATGCCATCGCGGCCGACGAGATTTTCACCACCCTCATGGGGGACCAAGTGGAGCCCCGTCGCGCCTTTATCGAGGCCAACGCCCTGATCGCCAGCAATATTGACATTTAGGGCCTACACAAGCCTCGTTGCGCGCGCAAGCGCAACGGGGCCTTGTTCAGGCTCGGGGTATTCAACGAGGGGAAGTGGTGGCCAAGGGCGGAATCGAACCACCGACACAAGGATTTTCAATCCTCTGCTCTACCGACTGAGCTACTTGGCCGCTTAGACAGGGACACCGAGAACCGGTAGCCCCGAATCGAAGGTCGCCATTAGACCCTTAAAGCGGCCTCCCGTCAAGGGGGAAGACAATCTGGGTGCCGTATACGTGAAAATCCACCGTTTGCTTGTCGTGTCGATTCTCGCCTTGGGGTCCGGCGTCGCCGGGGCCGCGCCGTCAACATTTGAGCCGGTGGTGGGTAATGCCGTCCTGTGCCGTGACCACATAGACCCCCCCTATTTCCAGAATTACCTCACCACGCATTTCAAGGCCCCTTACAAAACCGAGGGCGGCGCCTATTGGTACAAGCCGGATGGAGCGCAACTGTTCGGCATGGAGGTGGCGGAGATTTTTGTCAGCAACGGCGCTGGCCAAGTGGATTTTCTCGGCGTGATATTCAATGCCTCGTTGAACGAAGCCAGGCAAAGACTGCTGGACGGCCCGGGTACGTCATTCCAACCGGACTCGGTCGAAAAGACGTTCCGCTCCCCCCTTGGGAGTCATTTGACGGAATATCAGCGTACCAAGAGCAAACTGTTTTGCGTCAAATACCGCGTGGGCCGCTGACGGGCCGCCTTAGGCGTGTTCCGCCCTTCTCCAAGCCCTTCATGTACTAATATTAAAAAGTTGCGGGATCAAGGGGGCGGCGTCCATGGAAACGCCCTGGCTTGTGCCCGCACTCGACAATAACCGGAGGGATAAGATGGATAGTATGGCCACCACAAAATTTGTCTTCGACTTTGAAGAAGGGGACGGCAAGAACAAAATGCTTTTGGGGGGCAAAGGGGCAAACCTTTGCGAGATGACCCAAATCGGTCTGAATGTCCCCCCGGGATTTACCATCACCACCGAGGCGTGCCTCGCCTACTTGGAAGGTAACGCCCTTCCCGCGGGAATCATGCAGGAAATCCGAGCCCACATGCAGGCCCTGGAAAAGAAGACCGGTAAGGGATTCGGCAACGCCGACAATCCCCTCCTGGTTTCTGTGCGGTCCGGGTCGGCCATGTCCATGCCGGGGATGATGGACACCATTCTCAACCTGGGATTGAACGAAAAAACCCTCGAGGGATTGATCGCCCAAACGCAGAATCCCCGCTTTGCCTACGATGCTTACCGTCGGTTTGTCCAGTTGTTCGGCAAGATCGCCCTGGGCATCGCGGATGAACACTTCGACGAGGCCATGAACGCCGTCAAGGCAAAGTACCATGCGCCCCAGGACGTGGACCTTTCCGCTGACAACCTGAAGGAACTGTCCCAGGTATTTCTCGACATCATTCAGAAACAAACCGGCAAGGCTTTCCCCCAAGACCCCTACGCCCAGTTGGAAATCGCCGTCATGGCCGTGTTCCGGTCATGGATGGGCAAACGCGCGGTGGACTACCGCAAGCAGTTCAAAATCACCAAGGACATGGCCAACGGCACGGCGGTCAACGTATGCACCATGGTTTTCGGCAACATGGGCAACGATTCCGCCACCGGCGTCGGTTTCACCCGTAACCCGGGAACCGGGGAGAACGTCATTTTCGGCGAATATCTGGTCAACGCCCAGGGCGAGGACGTGGTGGCGGGTATCCGTACCCCTAAGCCCATCGCCGAGATGGAAAACGAGATGCCGGAGATTTACCGCCAGCTGGTGGAATTGCGCAACAAGCTGGAATCCCATTACAAGGAAGTCCAGGACTTCGAATTCACCATCGAAAAGGGCCGTCTCTACTGTCTCCAGACCCGCAACGGCAAGATGAACGCCCGCGCCATGGTGATCTCCTCGGTGGAAATGCTCAAGGAACGCCTGATCGATAAGGAACAGGCCCTCAAGCGCATTCAGCCGTCCATGCTGGAACAGCTTCTGGTTCCCACCCTGGCCCCCAATTTTAAGGCAGAGGCTCTGGCCGTCGGTCTTCCGGCGTCTCCTGGCGCGGCGTCGGGCAAGATCGTTTTTGACGCCGACACGGCGGAAATCCGTGGCAAGCTGGGAGAGAAAATCATCCTGGTGCGAGAGGAAACCAAGCCGGAAGATATTCATGGCTTCTTCGCCGCCCAGGGCATTCTTACCAGTCGCGGCGGCAAGACATCCCATGCCGCCGTGGTGGCCCGGGGCATGGGCAAGCCCTGCGTCTCAGGATGCGAAAAGATTGCGATCGATGTGCGGGAAAAACGCGCTACGGTGGGAAATTCCGTGCTCCATGAAGGGGACATCATCACCATCGACGGCAGCACCGGCAAGGTCTACGCCGGCGAGATTCCCACTGTGGAATCGGAGTTCTTCGGCGAACTCTCCACCGTCCTGTCCTGGGCCGACGAAGTGGCGAAGCTCAAGGTCATGGCCAACGCCGACACCCCTCGGGATGCGGCGCGGGCGCGAAAGTTCGGCGCCATGGGCATCGGCCTGTGCCGCACCGAGCGCATGTTCAACGACACCGACCGCCTGCCTATCGTCCAGGACATGATTCTGGCCGAAAGCCAGGAAGACCGCGTGCTGGCCCTCAACAAGCTGCTGCCGATCCAGCGCGGTGACTTCAAGGGCATCTTCGAAGCCATGGCGGGGTTGCCGGTCACGGTGCGCCTGCTGGATCCGCCGATCCATGAGTTTCTCCCCACCGCCGAGCAACTCGAATTCGAGATTGCCCACCTGAGGCGCCTGAAAACGGCGGTAAAGAGCGTGGAGGAGCTTCCCGAAACCCTGCGCCTGCTCAGCGCGGAAAGCCACAAACAGGACATCGGCGCGCTGGAACAGCTCCTCGTCCACCTCAACCAGTACAAGGAACGTCCGGAAAACCAGCTGCTGGCGAAGAAGGAAGCGATGCTGAGGAAGGTGCGCCAGCTCACCGAGGTCAACCCCATGCTAGGCCACCGCGGGGTGCGGTTGGGCATCACCTATCCCGAAATCTACGCCATGCAGATTCGCGCCGTTCTGGAAGCCGCCGCGGAGTGCGTCAAGGCCGGCGTGGCCGTGCACCCGGAAATCATGGTGCCCCAGGTCTGCACCGCCGAGGAGCTGAAGCGGGTCAAGGCCCTGGTGGATGAAATCCATCCCGACGTGGAGAAAAACTACGGCGTCAAAGTGCCCTACCAATTCGGCTCCATGATCGAGGTGGTGCGGGCTTGCATGCGGGCGGGACGGCTGGCGGAGGTGGCCGAATTCTTCTCCTTCGGCACCAACGACCTGACCCAGGCCACCTTCTCCTTCAGTCGAGAGGATGCGGAGAACAAGTTCCTCCCCATGTACAACGAGACCGGCATCTTGCGCGACAATCCCTTCGAAACCCTGGACGTAAAAGGGGTTGGACGCCTGATGGAGATGGCGGTGAAATGGGGCCGGGAAACCCGCCCGGACCTCAAGGTAGGCATCTGCGGCGAACAGGGCGGCCACCCGGCGTCAATCCGTTTCTGTCACCACATCAATTTGAATTACGTCTCGTGTTCCGCCCCCCGGGTTCCCATCGCGCGGCTGGCGGCCGCCCAGGCCAAGCTGAACGAAGCCGAGTACGGCGCCGATCTTTTCGCCTGACCCGTCCTCTGGGCCGCTCCCTGTCTTCTGCTCAGGGAGCGGCATTTATCTCCCTCGGCAGCCGCTGCCGGTCGTCCCTTCCCTTCGGTGCTGATAGAAACCAAGCGCTGTGGTAATCTTTTGCCCGAAAAAGGCCACCGGCCCGCCAAATTGCGCAGACCCTCGAGGAAGGAAGCTTCATGACCCACTCCGTAACCATCAAACCCAGCAACCACCAGTTCCACGTCAATCAGGGGGAAACCCTCCTGGATGCGGCCTTGCGGGAGGGATACGCGCTACCCTACGGCTGCCGCAACGGGGCCTGCGGGGCATGCAAGGGCAAGGTGTTGGAGGGAAGCCTGGATTATGGCGATTACCAAGCCCACGCCCTCAGCGAGGAGGAAAAGCGCCAGGGAATGGCGCTGTTCTGCTGCGCCCGGCCCCAGTCGGATCTGGTGATCGAAGTGAAGGAAATCGGCGCCGCCAAGGACATCCAGGTGCGGACCATGCCCTGCCGGGTGGAAAAAGTCGAGCATCCGGCCGATGACGTGGCCGTGCTCTATCTCAAGCTGCCGGCCAACGAGCGGCTGCAATTCCTTGCCGGGCAGTACATCGACATCCTGATGAAAGACGGCAAGCGGCGAAGTTTTTCCCTTGCCAACGCACCCCACGACGACGCTTTCCTCCAGCTGCATGTGCGCTACCTGGCCGGCGGCGCCTTTACCGAGTACGTCTTCAAGACCATGAAGGAGAAAGACATCCTGCGCTTCGAGGGGCCCCTGGGAAGTTTCTTTCTGCATGAGGACAGCGCCAAGCCCATCGTCTTTCTCGCCAGCGGCACCGGCTTCGCCCCGGTCAAGGCCATCGTGGAGCATGCTTTCCACATCGGAATTCAGCGGGAAATGGTGTTTTATTGGGGCGCGCGCAACCGGAAGGACCTCTATCTGGCGGAACTGGCGGAGCGCTGGCAGCAGGAGCGGCCCAATTTCCGCTTCGTTCCGGTGCTGTCCGAACCGGCGCCGGAAGATAACTGGTCCGGCCGGACCGGCCTGGTCCACCAGGCGGTGATGGAGGATTTTGCCGACCTGAGCGCTTATGAAATCTACGCCTGCGGCAACCCGGCCATGGTGGAAACGGCCCACGGCGCCTTCATCAGCGAACGGGGCTTGCCCGAGGGCCAGTTCTTCTCCGACGCCTTTTTCATCGCCGCCAAGAAGTAGGCCTACTCACCTTTCCCCGCGGCACAACTCCAGGCTTTGGCGGTAGTGCCGGCAGGCCTCCTCGGCCTGCCCAAGCTTCTCCAGCAACTGGGCCATGAGCAGGTGGGATTCGGCGCCGGGTTCCACCGCCAGGCTGGCTTCCAGATAGCTGCGGGCCTTGCCCCATAGTTCCTGTTTGGCGCAGAGACGGGCCAGCGCGAGAAGCAGGGCCGCGTCCCGGGGATGTTCCGGGAGCCACTTTTCCGCCCGTTCGGTCTGTTTCAGCACATCCTTGGCGAAGCAGGTGCCGTAGAAGCGGGCCAGTTCCGTGTCCCAGCGGGCGTCCAGGCTGCGGGTGGCGATCTCCACCGCCGTCTGCCCATCACCTACGGCGGCGAAGGCCGATGCGCCGGACAAGGCGATCTTGCTTTCAAGCCGGTGTTCCGTGGGGATCTTGGGCCAGAATTCCCGCAGCGCCGTTTCGTCGGACGCTTTGCGGCGGAGGATTTCCCCGTAGGCATTGGCGCGCAGCTGCGCGGCCTGGGCCGGCTCCAGGGCTTCCCGTTTTTCCAGTTGGGTAACCAGGGCGGGTACTTGTTCCCAGTTTCGGGCCATTTGCAGGGCCTTGAGCTCCAGGCGCAGCACGTGGGAATGCTTGCGCCCGTGCTTCTCCAGTTCCTTGATGGCGCCCAGGGCGGGTTGGGGCTGGCGTTCGTCCAGCAGCAGTTCGGCCTGGGTGACCAGGCGGGCCACCGGCTGGCTGTCCTCTTGGCGTTCGGCCTGGGCCAGGTAGGCATCCCGGCGGTCGAAGGCGCGCTGTTCGTGAGCTGCCCGGGCCGCCAGGAGGGCGGCGAGAGCCGGGGTTTCGCCCTGCGCCAGCGTGGACGCGGCGCTTTTCTCGGCGATGGCGTAACGGCCTTCGAAGAAGGCCGTCAGCGCTTCCTGCATCGCTTCCCGCGCCCGGTTGCGGCGCCGGGATTCCTTGAATTCCCGCACGTAGGCCGGCAGGGTCACCATGTGATGGGCCATGCGGGTGGCGGCGTATAGCGCCAGGAACGCGGCCAGGAGCAGCAGGATGAACAGGTTGAGGGACAGCTCCACCCGGTAGGGCGGCAAAAACAGCAGCACCAGGCCCGCGTTGTACTTGGCGGCCAGGGTCAGTCCCACGGCCAGGGCGAGGCCGGCCAAAATCCAGAACAGCGCCCTCACCGGCCGCCCCTTTCCTTGGCCAGCTTGAAGGAACGGACCGCGTTCAGGCTGGCGGAAATGTCCGGCAGGGTGGCGATGACCGAGGCGGATGCCAACTGGCGCACGGTTTCAAGGGCGACCCGGGTGGGCTTGGCCTGGGTGTCGAAATAACGGTTGAGGCCCGCCTCCACCGCCTTGAGGTCGTTGCGGTAGCCGGCTTCGTCGTGCTGGAGCAGGGCCAGGCGGGCGGAAAGCAGCCGCAGGCGAATATTTTCCCGCACGTAGGTCGCCTGGGACGGGCTCAGCAGGGGGGCCGAGGGGTTCTCCATGCGTTGCACCCGGATCAGCTGGAAAAAATCCTGCCACGCCTCCCGGGCCAGCTTCGCCCATACGCCCTCCGGCGCCGCCCCCTTTGATTGCTCAACGGGCTTGTCCGAAGGGCTGCCGAGGGCCAGGGGCAGCCCGTCCACCCCGGCGGCCAGGTTGTCGAGGCGCAGGCTGATGCCCGCTACGTCCACCAGGGGCAGGGTCTGCAGGCGTTGGATGTCCTGGTTCAGGGTCTTGCGCAGGGGGATCAACTGGGGCCGGTCCAGGCGCGCCAGGCGGCTGTCGGCGGTCTGGAGGGCGATGAGGGCGGCCTTGACGTTACCCGCCAGCTGCAACTGCTCGCTGGCGGTGAGCAGAATCTGCTCCACTTCCGCCAGGGCCCATTCGTCCCGGCTGCGGGACATTTCCTGGTACAGGGCTTCCAGGGCCAACTGCTGGCTCTGGGAGTCGGCCACCTTGTTTTCCAGCACGCCCAGTTTCACCAGCGCCTCCCGGGAGCCTTCCAGGGCCTGGCCGGCGACGATGCGGCTTTCCTTGTTGCGGCTGTCCATTTCTCCCAGGCGCTTGGCCACGTCCTGCTGCAAGCCATGCAGGGTCTGCCGGCTGTCCAGCCATGCCCCGGCGGAAACCACGAGGGCGACGATGGCCGCCGCCATGCCGGGGTTGAAGGCTTTGCGGCGACGGGGAGCGGGAGGCGCCTCGGCGCCGCCCGGCTGTTCCTGTTCAGTGTTCATGTTGTTTTTCCGGCTTTAAACCAATCAATCAAACCTTGGATCAGGGCTTCGTCGTCGGGCCCGGCCACGATGGCCTGGGATACCCCCAGTTCCCGCGCCGCCGCGGCGATGCGCTCGTGGATGGTGAACAAGGGGGTCTTCTTCAGCCATTGTTGCCCAAGTTTGCCTACCAAATCAAACAGGTTGTGCAGGGTTTCGCGGCTGGTGACGGTGACGGCACCCACCTCCCCTCGTGCCCAGCGCTGCAGCAGGGGCGCGACGTCCAGATTGGGGGCGGAACGGCGGTAGCACTCGGCGAAGGTCACGGCCGCACCGCGCTCGGCCAGGGTCTTGCCCAAGAGCTCACGCCCCCCTTCGCCGCGGAAGATCACCAGCTTTGAACCGGCGACGGCTTTCATTTCCGGCAGTTCCAGCAGGGCTTCGCTGTCCGCGCCCCTTTCCGGCGCCAGGACGTGCTGGAAGCCGAACTGCCGCAGGGCGCGGGCACTGCCCTTTCCCACCGCCGCGATGCGCAGCTGTTCCGGCCAAGGGCGCCGGGCGCGCACCAGGTTCATGGCTTTGTCCACCGCCGTGGGGCTGATAAAAACGGCCCACTGAAATTCGTCCAGGCGATCGATGAGTTGGTTTAGGGCCCCCGTGTTTCCCGGCGGCTGGATTTCCAGGGCCGGGAACAGCACCGGCACGCCCCCCGCCTGGGCCACCAGGTCGGCAAGACGCTGCGCCTGCTCCCGGGGGCGGGTGACCAGCACGCCGATGCCGGCCAGGGGGTGGCGTGCCATGGCCCGGGTCAGGCCAGCCCCGCCAGGATGTCCGCCGCCCCCTGGCCGATCAGCTGTTCGGCCAGGCGGGCGCCCAATTCCTCGGCCTGTTGCAAAGGGCCGGAGAGTTCGCCGCGGATCATCTGCGTCCCGTCCGGGGAGGCGACGAAACCGCGCAGGCGCAGGATGCCGCCACGGATTTCAGCGAAGCCTCCCAGGGGAACCTGGCAGCTGCCGTTGAGGGCGCGGCTGAAGGCCCGCTCCGCCTTGACGCAGGCGGCGGTTTCCGGATGGTTGAGGGGGGCCAGCAGTTCCTGTAGCTCGGGACGGCCGGCGCGGCATTCGATGCCGATGGCCCCCTGCCCCACCGCCGGCAGGGATTGTTCCGTGGGCAGCAGGGCGGTGATGCGGTCGGCCAGCCCCAGGCGCTTCAGGCCGGCGGCGGCGAGGATGATGGCGGCGTACCGGCCCTCGTCCAGCTTGCGCAGGCGGGTCTGCACGTTGCCCCGCAGGGTGTCCACCGTCAGATGGGGATGACGGGCCCGCAACTGGCACTGGCGGCGCAGGCTGGAGGTGCCCACCACGCTGCCCGGGGGCAGTTCGTCCAAGGAGCGGTGGCGGGTGGAAACGAAGGCGTCCCGGGGGTCTTCCCGCTCGCCGATGGCGGCCAGCACGAAGCCTTCCGGCAGCATCATGGGCACGTCCTTGATGGAATGCACGGCGATGTCGGCCCGGCCCTCGTCCATGGCGATTTCCAGTTCCTTCACGAACAGGCCCTTGCCCCCGATCTTGGACAGGGGGGAGTTGAGAATCTGGTCGCCGGTGGTGGTCATGCCCAGCAGGGAGACGTCCAATTGGGGATATAATTCCCGCAGCCGCCCCTGAACGTATTCCGCCTGCCACATGGCGAGGGCGCTTTCACGGGTGGCGATGGTGATGCCGGCGAGGCCGCCGGGGATTGCCGTATTCAAAACAAATCCTGCCTATCGAGTAGAGTGGAGATTTTGCCATGCCCGCCGTTGCAGCCGCCCGCTTGTTTCACGTGAAGCCCCGCCCGTCGCGGGGGCTGTGGACAGTAGTGACTTTGCTGGCCATTTTAACATGGTTCACGGCGGCGGGCGCCCTGGCCCAGGCCGCTGACAGCGTGCCCCTTGCCCGGGACCTGGCTGCCGATGCCAAGCTGGCGCGGGACAAAAACCTGGTGTTGCTGGTGATGTTCGGCACGCCGGACTGCCCCTATTGCCGCCAGGTGCTGAACGAATTCCTTCTCCCCATGAGCCGCAACGCCGACTATCAGGCCAAGGTCATCATGCGCCAGGTGGAAATCGGCGGCGGGCAGAGGCTGGTGGATTTTTCCGGCCGCGCCACGACCCATCGCCAGTTTTCCTTCCGGCACCGTGCCAAGCTGGCGCCCACCGTGATGTTGTTCGACGCCGATGGGCGGGTGCTGGCCGAACCCTTGGTGGGCATGATCACCCCCGATTACTACGGCGCCTTCCTCGACCGGGCCATCGACGAAGCCCGGGAAAAGCTCCATGCCAAGCCGGCCCCCTGATTTTTCCAGGCCCTGGCGAAGATTCCACTTTGGGGCTGTGACGGTAGCGTACGCCCATGCTATAAAACCATCATAGCCGACCGAATTGATCGGTTTTCCGTCTCCGGGGAAACGACTATCAGCGGCGGACACCCTTCGCGAAAACCGCGGAATGGATCAAGGGAGATGACACCATGTCGACCCCCAAGGGGGCGGCGCCCCCCAGGCGCGCCGGCGCCGTGCCGTCCCGGCTTTTGCGGGAGGCTTTGGACGCGGTCTCGGCCAGGATTGCGCTGCTCGATTCCGGCGGAACCCTTCTTTATGTGAATCAGGCGTGGGGGCGCTTTGCCCGGGAAAACGGGCTGGAGGCCGCCGGTTACGCCGTCGGCGGCAACTACCTGCAACTTTGCGCCGCCTCCGCCGACGAAAGCGGCGGCGAAATCGCGGCCGGCTTGCGGGAGGTTCTGGCAGGGAGCCGGGAGGAATTCCGCCTGGAATACCGGGTCCCGGGCCCGGATCGGACCCGCTGGTTTCGCCTGCGGGCAACGCGCTTTTCCAGCGACGATCGGCCCTGGCTGGCGGTGATCCATGAAGACGTGTCGGAGGAAAAGCAGACCGAGGAGTGCTTGCGGCAGAATGAACTCCGCCTGCGCCGCTTCCACCAGATCACCCACGATGCCGGCCATTCCCTGGACCAGCGCATCGAACGCCTCCTGGCACTGGGGTGCGAAACCTTCGGCCTGGATCTGGGCATCCTGGCCCGGATCGACGGCACCCTTTATGCCGTGGACCAGGTATCTCCGCCGGAAGGGGGAATCACCCGGGGGGCGGTATTCGACTTGAGCCAAACCTATTGCGAAAAAACGCTGCTGGCCGACGGCCCGATCAGCTTCGTCCACGCCGCAAACAGCGAATGGGCGTCCCATCCCTGTTATCACGCGTTTCATCTGGAAGCCTATCTGGCCACCCCGCTTCGGGTGGGCGGCAAATCTTTCGGCACCCTCAATTTTTCCAGCCTCAAGCCCCGACCACAGCCCTTCACCGACGCCGACCGGGCGTTTCTGGAAGTCATGGCCCAATGGGTGGAGGCGGAACTGGAGCGGCGCCTGGCCGAGCGGGCCTTGCGGGAAAGCGAAGAGAGGCTGAGCGCGATTTTGCGCCACGCCCCCGTGCCCATCTTCCTCAAGGACAAGGAAGGCCGCTACCTGCTGGCGAGCGAGGAGTATTTTCGTGTCAGCGGCCTGAGCCAAGGCGGCGTGGTGGGGAAAACCGACTACGACCTGTTTCCCTCGCCGGTGGCGGAGATGCTGCAAAAAACCGATCGACGGGTGCTGGAGTCGGGGACGGCGCTGGAATTGGAGGAAAGCGTGCCCTTGCGGGGCAAGCCGCACCATTTCCTGGTGGTGAAATTCCCCCTCTTCGACAACGCCGGCAAAGCCCATGCCTTGGCCGGCATCGCCACCGATATCACGGAGCTGAAGCAAGCCCAGCGTTCCCTGGAGGAAACCACCCGGCTTCAGCAGGCCATTCTCGACGGTACCTCCTACCTCATCGTTTCCACCGACGACCACGGCGTCATCCGCACCTTCAACCGTGCCGCGGAACAGATGCTGGGCTATACCGCGGAGGAAGTGGTGGGCAAGGCCACGCCGGAAATCTTTCTCGACCCCCGCGAATTGGTGCAGCGGGCCGAGGCCCTGGGCCGGGAATGGGGGGAAACGCTTCCGCCCGGCCTCGATATTTTTACCGCCAAGCTGAAACGGGGCCTGCCGGAAGAGGCCATCTGGACCCATATCCGCAAGGACGGCCAGCGCTGGCCGGGCTTGGTGGCCGTCACCGCCCTCAAGGACCGGGACGGCCGGGTGACGGGCTACGTAGGGATCGGGTCGGACCTCACCGAGCGCCTGCGCCTCGAAGGCCGGGCCGCCCGGGCCCAGGCCAACGAGCTGAGCCGGTCGGTGATCAATGCCCTGGGGGAAGGGGTGATCGGCCTGGACGGCGAGTTGCGCATCACCTTCGTCAACCCCAAGGCGGAACAGCTGCTGGATTTGACCGAAAGCGAATTGCGCGGCCAATGGGTGTGCGACGTGATTTACGGTCCCCGGGACTCCGCCGCCTCGCCGGACCCCTGCCCCCTGCACGACGTGGTGGAGCGGGGGTGGACGGCCCAGGTGGACGACGCCCATTTCACCCGCCGCAACGGAGAACGCTTCCCGGTGTCCTTCGTCGCCTCGCCGATCCTCGAAAGGGGAAAGGCGACCGGGGCGGCCCTGTCGTTCCAGGACATTTCCCTGCGCCGGGCCGCGGAAGCCGCCTTGCAGCACCACATGGTGGAACTGGCACGGATCAATGCCGAACTGGATGAGTTCACCTTCGTCGCCAGCCACGACCTGCAAGAGCCCCTGCGCAAGCTGCTGGCCTTCAGCGACTGGCTGCGGCGGGACCTGGGGGAAAATCGGCCACCCCGGGTGGACCAGGATTTGGAGTTCATCGTCGATGCGGTGAACCGGATGCAGGGCCTGGTGCAGGATTTGCTCGCCTTGTCCCGGGCCGGGCGGGGGCCCCTTACCCACCAGCGGGTGAGCCTGGATGTTGTGGCTAAACAGGCCCTGGAAAACCTGGATGTCGCCGTTTGCGAAAAACGGGCGCAGATCGAGGGCGACTCTTTGCCCGAAACCTGGGGCGACCCGACGATGTTGACCCAGCTGTACCAGAACCTGATCGGCAACGCCCTCAAATTCAGCGGCCCCCAGGCGCCGCAAATCCGCCTCACGGCGCGGGAAGAAAACGGCGAATGGGTATTCGGCGTGCAGGACAACGGCATCGGCCTGAAACCCGAGTATGCCGAGCAGATCTTCCAACCCTTCAAGCGCCTCCACGGGCGGGGCAAATACGAAGGATCGGGAATCGGCCTGTCCATCTGCCGCAAGGTGGTGGAACGCCACGGCGGGCACCTCTGGGTGGAATCGGAGGAGGGCCGCGGCGCCCACTTCCGCTTCACCCTCGGCGGGCATCGGGGCGGGTACAACAGGAGACGGAAGCTATGAAAAAGAAGAACGCCAGGCTCTGGCCGGTACTCGCCGGCCTCCTGCTGGGGCTGCTCGCGGCCCGGGCGGCGGCGGAAACGCCTATGCGGATCGTGGTCAGCGTGCCGGGGCCGCGCAACATTTCCTACCTCCCCATCGATTTGATCCGCAAAATCGGAGCCGACCGGGCCGAAGGCGCCGAGGTGCATCTGCGCCAAGTGGGGGGCGGGGCGGTGGCTTTGCAGGAAATGATGATGCGCAACAGCGACTTCACCGTGGCCGGCCTGCCGGCGGCGATGTCCCTGCGCGCCAACGGCGTCAAGGTGGCCACCCTGGCGGCCGTGAACGACCAGCCCCTGTTCGTGCTGATGGTGCGTTCCGACCTGCGGGGAAAGGTGAAGCGGGTGGCGGACCTGAAAGGCCGTACCGTCGGGGTCAACACCAGTTCCCTGAACAGCAAGACCACCTCCCAGCAGCTGGCGGAACTCGTTCTGCGTAACGCCGGCGTGCCGATGGACGGCGTGCGCATCGTCGCCGCCGGCCAAAGCTGGGACGAACAGTCTTCCCTGCTCAAAAGCCGGGCTGCCGACGCCATCATGGGCGATGAACCCTTTGCCTCCAGGCTGCGGGACGAAGGGGCCGTGTTCTTCCTCGCCAACCTGGCCGACCCCCGGACCACTGCTTCCATCCCGGGTGCGGGTTTTCTCCATGCCGCCCTTGAGGCGCGGGAGGACCTGGTGGACCAGGAACCCAAAAAGGTGGAGAGAATGGTGCGCATCCTGCGCCGTACCCTGGAATGGATGGCGCGCCACACTCCGGAGGAAATCGTCGCCCGTCTCGAAATCGGCGACCCGGTGGAGCGGAAATACCTGCTGGCAAACCTGAAAAGGCACCCCCGCCTCTACAGTCCTGACGGACGTTTTTCCACCCGCCAGCTGATGGAAACCGACCACTTTTTCCGGGCCACCTCCCCCGACGCCGCCAAGGGGTTTTCCCTGGAGGGCATGGTGGTGGATACCTGGGCGGGACGGAAGCCATGACCCGCAGCGCCACGCGCAGGCCCTTGGGCCGAGGTCACAGGGCGCGTTCGCTGCCCGCCGGGACCTTCCATGGGAGGGTCGAGGGGCGCGGGAAAGCGGCGCAGCTTGCCGGGAAGCTTCCGGCGCCCGTGCGGGGAAGCCTCACCGCCGATTCGTCTCCAAGGGGTCTCCATGGCGCGGAATGACGCCCCGCGCCACTCCCTCATGGGCCAGGCGGTGGCGCGCCTGGGCGCGGCCCTTGCCGCCTCGGCCCTGCTGGCAGTCCTCATTTCGGCGTGGTATTACCAGGCGGCCTACACCAAAGCGCGGCAGCAGAAGAGCGCCGACAACGCGAGCCACTTCCAGGCCCGCATTGCCGACCTGGAATACGACGCCGAAGTGGATGCCCTGCGGATCAAGGCCCGGCTCGAGTTCACGGGCCTGCTGGAGGATCCTTCCCACCGTTGGGCGAAGCTGCACAGCTACTTCACCGCCCAAAGCGGCAGCGCCCGCTTCCGTAACCTTCTGGTGGGCCGGCCCGACGGGAAAGTGCTTTTCCGCTACGGGGATGGGGCGGAGCACCTGCCTTCCACTATGGTGATGGCAGGCAATACGGATTGGTACTACAGCCCGGAGAGCGAGATGCTGTACCGCGTCTATCGGGTTCCCCTCTGGCTGGGCATGGAGGGTAGCGCGAATTTTTACCTGTTCAAGGCCATGGACAACGCCCTCCTGTTCCGCAACGCCTATCCCGGCACCGATTTGTTCCTTTCCTGGCGCGGCACCATCGTCGCCAGCTCATTGGGGGAGGCGGGCAAGGCCGAGGCCTTGCCCGACAGGGACGTGCGCACCCTGGTGTGGGACCGGAGCGCCCCGGAATCGCCCCTGCTGCTGGTGCGCACCTATGCGGCCCCGCCTTTCTCCACCTGGGAGGTGGCCGTGGTGGCGGCTTTGCTGGTAGCGGCCTTTGCCGCCCTGTCCTGGTTTTCCATCGGCGACTGGCTTACCCGCACCGCCCGGCGGGTGCTGTCCCTGGAACAGGCTTCCCGGCTTTTTTCCAGCAGGCAGGCCTTGTCGGCGGAGCTGGCGGAAAACCTGGACATGGCCAGGAGCCGGGTCGGGGATGAACTGACGGGGGTGGCGGACTCCCTCGACGAACTGATGCACACCGTGGTCCGGCGCAACGAGGAGCGCCGGGTCTACGAGACCGAGCTGCGGGAGCGGGAGCGCAAGCTGCGCTCCTATTTCAACCTGTCCCTGGACCCCATCATCGTGGTGGACCGGCAGGGGCGAATCCAGGAAGCCAACCCCTCGGCCTGCCGCATGCTCGGCTACACCGAGGAGGAGCTGCGGCAGCGGGGCGTGCGGGACCTGATCGCCCAGGACGAGGCCAACCTGGCCGCCGACCGCAAGCATTTCGAGGACTTGGCCCGGGAAGGCTGCAGCCGCGGCGAAGTGGTCCATTTGACCAAGGGGGGCGAATCCCTGGTGTTCGACGTCAACGGGGTGGACCTGGGGGACGGGCACATTCTCGGGGTGCTGCGGGACATGACCGAACGGCGCCGAATGGAGCAGCTGCAGGCCCAGCACATGGCGGAACTGGCCCGGATCAACGCCGAACTGGACGAATTCACCTACGTGGCCAGCCACGACCTGCAGGAGCCCCTGCGCAAGCTGGTGTCCTTCAGCGTGCTGCTGGAGCGGGACCTGGGC
Source organism: Gallionellaceae bacterium UBA2239 (assembly GCA_002347615.1). GTDB lineage: Bacteria > Pseudomonadota > Gammaproteobacteria > Burkholderiales > UBA9220 > UBA2239. The sequence continues at coordinate 65,158 of DDYH01000018.1, forward strand.
AAGGAACTGACCACGCCGGTGGCGACGGATTTGAAATTCATCGCCGAATCCGCCCGCCGTATGAAAACCCTGGTTCAGGACTTGCTCGCCCTTTCCCGGGCCGGCAAGTCGGTCATGGGACGCGAGCGGGTTTCCCTGGATGAGGCGGCGGACCTGGCCCTGGAAAACCTGGAGATGATGGTGCAGGAGCGGGGGGCGGTGATCGAGCGGGATGCGCTGCCGGAGGCATGGGGCGATGCCACGCTGCTGGCCCAGCTGTACCAGAACCTGATCGGCAACGGCATCAAGTACGTCAAGGACGCTCCGCCCCGCCTCCGGCTCACGGCGGAACGGACCGCCGAAGGCGGCTGGGTGCTGGGGGTGAGGGACAACGGCATCGGCATCCGGCCGGAATACGTGCAGCAGATTTTTCAGCCCTTCAAGCGCCTCCATGGCCAAGGCGAGTACGAGGGCACCGGCATCGGGCTGGCGATCTGCCGCAAGGTGGTGGAGCGGCACGGGGGGCGCATCTGGGTGGAATCGGAGGAGGGCCGCGGCGCCCATTTCAAGTTCACCCTCGGCGGGATGTAGCGCCTAATTTTCTGCTAGGCTGGAAACGCGAATTCAGGGAAGGAAAATATCATGGGGGTACACGGACGGCCGGTGATCATCCTGCTGGTGGAGGACGATCAGGGCGACCAGGAACTGACCCGCCGGGCGATGATGCACGGCAAGATCAAGAACGACCTGCACATCGTCGAGAACGGCGAGGAGGCCCTGGATTACCTGTTCGGCCGCGGACGATACCGGGATCGGGAGAAATACCCCCTCCCCGACCTGATCCTGCTGGACCTCAACATTCCCCGCCTGGACGGCAAGCAGGTGCTGAAGGCGGTCCAGGCCGACCCGGTGCTGCGGCGCATCCCGGTGGTGGTGCTGACCACCTCCTATCAGGAGGCCGACATCCAGCAGGCTTACGAAAGCGGTGCCAAGTCCTACATCGTCAAGCCGGTGGACATCGACCAGTTCACCCGCGTGGTGCAGGCGATCGAGGAATACTGGTTCCAGATCGTGGTCCTGCCTCCGGTGCCGAGGTGACCATGCACAACGCCGTCGCCCTCAAAGTATTGGCGATCGACGACGATGTGGTGGACATCGAGCTGCTGCGCCGCTACCTGGAAGCCCTCCACGGCTACCGCATCGAACTGGCCTCGGTGACGGACCCGGACACCCTGGACACCGGCGTCCTGGCCGGCGAAACGGACGTCATCTTTCTCGACTACCTGCTGGGGGAAAAGACCGGCCTGACCGTGCTGCGGGAACTGCGGGCGGCGGGGGTGCATCGGCCGGTGGTGATGCTCACCGGCCAGGGGGACGAGCACCTGGCGGCGGAACTGATGAAGGCCGGGGCCGCCGATTATCTTGCCAAGGCCCGCATGTCCCCCGACAGCCTGGAACAGGTGTTGCGCAATGCCCTGCGGATGGCGGACCTGGAGCGCCAGGCCGCCGAGGCGGAGGAAAAGCTGCGCCTGGCGGCCACGGTGTTCGAGAACGTGCTGGAGGGGGTGGTGGTCACCGATGCCGAAGGCGTCATCCTGTCGGTCAACCCGGCCTTCACCGCCATCACCGGCTTCACCGAGGAGGATGCCCTGGGCAGGCGGCCCAACCTCCTCAAGTCCCGCATGCACGACTTGGCGTTCTATCAAGGACTGTGGGGCGCCCTGCTCTCCGCCGGCCAGTGGAAGGGGGAAATCTGGAACAAGCGCAAGAGCGGCGACATGTTCCTCGCCTGGCAGACCATTTCCGCCGTGCGCAACATCGAAGGCCAGACCAGCCACTACGTTTCCGTGTTCTTCGACATCACCGAGCGCAAGCGCCACGAGGAGCAGGTCCGCTACCAGGCCTACCACGACCTGCTCACCGGCCTGCCCAACCGCCAGCTGTTCCAGGACCGCCTCGCCCAGTCCCTGCTCCACGCCAAGCGGGAAGGGGAAATGCTGGCGGTGATGTTCCTCGACCTGGACCGCTTCAAGGAGGTGAACGACAGCCAGGGCCACAACGTGGGGGACCGGCTGCTGCAGGAAGTGGCCCGGCGGCTGAAGGCGAGCGTGCGCAAAGGGGACACGGTGGCGCGGCTGGGGGGCGACGAATTCGTCATGCTGCTGCCGAAGATCAAGCAGCTGGACAACGCTCTCCACCTGGCGGAAAAGGTCATCGAGCACCTGGAGGAACCCCTCAACATCGGCGGCCACGACCTGAACATCGGCGCCAGCATCGGCATCAGCCTGTTCCCCAAGGACGGCGACCAGGCCGAAACCCTCCTCAAACATGCCGACCAGGCGATGTACAGCGCGAAGCAGAAGGGGCGCGGCTGCTACTACGTCTATTCCGCCGAGTAGGGGCGCCCCTACTTCCGCAACGCTTCCTTGAGCAGCGGAAGCTGCCGGCGGCTTACCGGCAACTGCTCGGGAATGTCCTCCAGAATCACCAGCCAGGTGCCGTCGTCGTCGTGGCTCTTTGCCATTCCCCGGATACGGTTCCGGGCCACCAGGCAGTTGCGGTGGATGCGCAGGAAGCGTTCGCCGAACTCCTCCTCCAGCCGTACCAGGGGTTCTTCCACCAGGTATTCCCCTTTCCTGGTGCGGACGGTGACGTATTTCAACTCCGCCCGCAGAAACACGATGTCCTCCACCGGCAGCAGCAGGATGCGCCCCCGCTCGAAAATCCCCAGGTGGCTACGGGGGCCGTCGGCCAGCCCCCTCAGCGCCTCCCCCTGGGGGGCGGAAAGGGCGCGGGCCTTGCGCAGGGCCGCAAGCAGGCGCTCGCTTCGCACCGGCTTCAGCAGGTAGTCGATAGCGTTCACTTCGAAGGCCTGCACCGCGTAATGGTCGTAGGCGGTGGTGAAAATCACCGCCGGCGGCTGGGGCAGGGCCAGCAGGTGGCGGGCGGTTTCGATGCCGTTCATGCCCGGCATGCGGACGTCCAGCAGCACCACGTTGGCCCGGTGATGGGACAGCCACTCCAGGGCCTCCCGGCCGGTGGCCGCCTCCCCCGCCACGGTGAGGGGCAATTCCCCGGCGCAGTCGGCCAGCACCTCCTTCAGGCGATGGCGGGCGGGGGCCTCGTCGTCGACGATGAGAATGGCGAGGGGGGTCATTCGCTGGTGGTGTAGGGCAGGGTGATGTGCACCTGGTAGGTGTTGCCGTGAATGCTGGCGTCCAGGCGCGCTTCGGCGTCGAAATGCAGCTTCAGGCGCTCCCCCACGTTGTCCAGGGCCATCTTGTTGCCGCCGTGGTGCTTGTCGTCCCCGAGGTAGGGGTTGCGGATCACGAGGTGCACCTCGTCCCGGCTGCGGTAGATGTTGATGCTGATCTCCCCCGGCTCGGTGCGGGGTTCGATGCCGTGGTAGACGGCGTTTTCCAGCAGGGGTTGCAGCACCAGGGGCGGGACCAGCGCCTCCCGGGGCATCTTGTCGATGGCCCAGGCGATGTACAGCCGCTCCCCCAGCCGCAGCTGCTCGATGTTGAGATATTGGCGGCATAGGGCCACTTCCTTCTCCAGGGTCGTGAGCTGGCGGTTGTCCGCCATCAGCACCCGGAACAGGTCGGCCATGTCCTCCAGGGTCTGCTCCGCCCGCTTGGGGTCGCTGCGGATCAGGGACAGCACCGCGTTCAGGCTGTTGAACAGGAAATGGGGGCGGATGCGGGCCTGCAGGGCCTGCAGACGGGCTTCGGTGATGGCCGGGGAGAGGGCCCGGTTGCGCAGATGGAGGTAGTACAGCACCGTGCCGGTGGCGGCGAGGGAGAACAGCCAATAGCGGTCCAGGGCCAGGGGCAGGCCGCCGGAGCCGGAAAACAGGTTCTGCCCCGCTACCGCCACCAGAGTGGTGATCAGGGTGGTCAGCAGCAGCACGGCGGCGATCCCCAGATGGTAGGGCAGGCGCTTGAGCCAGCGCCGCAGCAGGCACAGGGCCAGGAGCGAGGCCAGCAGCACCGGCTGCACCAGGGCGGAGATTACCAATACTTCCTGCCACCACGAGCCGCTGCTTCGGGCCAGGGCCGCAAGCAAACTCATGGCGTCCACCAGCACCAGGATGCGCAGCATGATGCCCAGGTTGCAGAAGTTGGGCAGGGTCACCGGGAGGTTTTGCTTTATAATTTGCATCTTGTGGATTTTAGGCACGAATGTGATGGAAGAACAGAACAAAACCTGGTCCGGCCGCTTCTCCGAGCCGGTGTCGGAGCTGGTCAAGCGCTACACCGCCTCGGTGGCTTTCGACCAGCGCATGGCGGAATTCGACATCCAGGGCTCCCTGGCCCACGCGGCCATGCTCAACGCCGTGGGCCTGCTGTCCGCCGACGACCTGGCCGCCATCCGCAAGGGGATGGAGCAAATCCAGGCGGAAATCCGTTCCGGCCAATTCGAATGGTCGGTGGACCTGGAAGACGTCCACATGAACATCGAGCGCCGGCTGACTGGCTTGGTGGGCGATGCCGGTAAGCGCTTGCACACCGCCCGTTCCCGCAACGACCAGGTGGCCACCGACGTGCGCCTCTATCTGCGCGCCGCCATCGACGACCTGCTGGGCCGGGTGCGGGAACTGCAGCTGTCCCTGCTGGACCAGGCCGAAGCCAACGCCGACACCGTGATGCCCGGCTTCACCCACCTCCAGGTGGCCCAGCCGGTGACCTTCGGCCACCACATGCTGGCCTATTACGAAATGCTCAAGCGGGACGCCGAGCGCCTCGCCGACTGCCGCAAGCGCGTCAACCGCCTGCCCCTGGGGGCCGCCGCCCTGGCCGGCACCTCCTATCCCATCGACCGGGAGCGGGTGGCCAAGGAGTTGGGCTTCGACGGCGTGTGCGAAAACTCCCTGGACGCCGTGTCCGACCGGGACTTCGCCATCGAATTCACCGCCTGCGCGGCCCTGGTGATGACCCACCTGTCCCGCCTGTCGGAAGAGCTGATCCTGTGGATGAGCCCGCGCTTCGGCTTCATCGACATCGCCGACCGCTTCTGCACCGGTTCCAGCATCATGCCCCAGAAGAAGAACCCGGACGTGCCCGAGCTGGTGCGGGGCAAGACCGGCCGGGTCAACGGCCATCTGGTGGCCCTGCTGACCCTGATGAAGTCCCAGCCCCTGGCCTACAACAAGGACAACCAGGAGGACAAGGAACCCCTGTTCGACACCGTGGACACCCTGCGGGACACCCTCACCATCTACGCCGACATGATGCGCGGCATCACGGTGAAGCAGGACGCCATGCGCGCCGCCGCCTTCCAGGGCTTCGCCACCGCCACCGACCTGGCCGATTACCTGGTGAAAAAGGGTCTTCCCTTCCGCGACGCCCACGAAGCGGTGGCCCTGGCGGTGCGCTTCGCCGAAGGCAAGGGCTGCGACCTGTCGGAACTGTCCCTGGAAGAACTGCGGAAGTTTTCGGATTTGATCGGCGATGACATCTTCGCCGTGCTGACCCTGGAAGGTTCCCTGGCGGCCCGCAACCACATCGGCGGCACTGCCCCGGAACAGGTGCGGGCGGCGGTGGCTCGGGCGCGGGCGGCGCTGGGATAGTCTGAACATCCCCCTCCCCCTTGATGGGGGAGGGTTGGGGTGGGGGTGAAAGCCGCTCAACCCCGATGAATCACCGTCGTATTGGCGAACAGGGGGCTGTCCTTCCGGCCCCGGCCGCCGGCCTGAAACAGGATCACGTCGTTGGCCTTGCGCAGGCGCCGCGCCAGCAGGCGGGCGATGTTCTGGTACAGCCGGGCGGCCACGGCGGGGGATTTTTCCAGTTTTTCCTTGGCGATGCGCAGGGTCAGGCAGGGGGTCGCCGCCCGCACCGTGGCCGAGCGGGGCTTGCTGTCGATCAGCGCCATCTCGCCGAAGCCGTCCCCCGGCAGCATCATCGCCAGCAGGGCCCGGGTGCCGTCCGGCGCGGTCTTGAGGACCTCGGCGGTTCCCGCCACCACGACGTAGACCGCACAGCCGTCGTCCCTTCCGCGAACCCGGCCTTCTCGGCGCAGGCCAGGAGCCCCGGCAGGTCGGCCCGGCCGAGGCCGGCGAAGAGCTTCACCGAGCCGAGGAGCTTGAGCAGGAGTTCGTCGGTGGCCATGGGGGTCAGAAGGTGACGGTTTCCCCGGCCTGCTCGCTGATGAAACGGGACAGGTCCGCCAGCAGTTCGCTGCCGTCCCGGGCGCTGCGCCAGGCGCCGTCCTTCCAGCCGTAGTGGAAGCCGCCGGCTTTGGCGGCGACCCAGATTTCCTGCATCGGCGCCTGCTTGTTGACGATGATCTGGCTGCCGTTCTCGAAGCTGAGTTCCAGCACGCTGCCGCCTTTGCGGTCGCAGTCGATGACGGTCTCGGCGCCGTCCACGGTTTCCTCGACGCGCTTGAAAACGGCGTCGGCCAGTTGGTGGTATTCGCTGTCGGTCATGGGCTTAGGCCTTTAATGCTAAGATACGCGGAATTCTAGACGCTCATGAGAATACTATGCGCCTTTCCCCTTTGCTAGTTTCCCTTTCCCTGCTGCTGGCCGGCTGCGGCTACAAGGGCGACCTTTATCTTCCCCCGCCCGGCCAGGAGCCCGCCAAGCAGGCACCGCCCGCGCCCCAGCCCGAACAGAAGCAGGAACAGCCGCAGTGAAGTCTTTCGAATACCGCAACGGCGAGCTTTTTGCCGAGAGTGTGCCCTTGCGCACCATCGCCGAAACTTACGGCACCCCCAGCTACGTCTATTCCCGCGCCGCCCTGACCGAGGCTTTCCAGTCCTTCGACCGGGCTTTCGGCAGCCATTCCCACCTGGTGTGCTACGCGGTGAAGGCCAACTCCAACCTGGGCGTGCTCAGCCTGTTCGCCCGCCTGGGGGCGGGGTTCGACATCGTTTCCGGGGGCGAATTGCAGCGGGTCCTGGCGGCCGGCGGCGATGCCGGGAAAGTGGTGTTCTCCGGCGTCGGCAAGACCGAGCCCGAAATCCGCCTGGCCCTGGAAAAGGGCATTCGCTGCTTCAACGTGGAATCGGAAAGCGAGCTTCACCACCTCAACCGCATCGCCGGCGACATGGGCAAGAAAGCCCCGGTCAGCCTGCGGGTGAACCCCAACGTGGACCCCAAGACCCACCCCTACATCTCCACCGGCCTCAAGAGCAGCAAATTCGGCGTCGCCTACGACCAGGCCCGGCGGGTCTACGGCCTGGCGGCGCAGCTGCCCCATCTGGACGTGACCGGCGTCGATTGCCACATCGGCTCCCAGATCACCGAGCTGGGGCCCTTCGCCGACGCGGTGGAGCGGGTGCTGGCCCTGGTGGCGGCCCTGGAGCAGGACGGCATCGCCTTCCACCACCTGGATTTCGGCGGCGGCCTGGGCATCCGCTACGTCGACGAGGAGCCCCCCGCGGCGGCGGATTACGTCAAAACCCTGCTGGCCGGCCTCAAGGGCCGCAGCCAGGAAGTGCTGATCGAGCCCGGCCGCTCCCTGGTGGGCAACGCCGGCCTGCTGCTGACCCGCCTCAACTACCTCAAGCATGGCGAGGCCAAGAACTTTGCCGTGGTGGACGCCGCCATGAACGACCTGGCCCGCCCCGCCCTCTACGACGCCTGGCACGATATCCTGCCGGTGGCGCCCCGGGGGGAGGAGACGCCGGAATACGAATACGAGATCGTCGGCCCGGTGTGCGAAAGCGGCGACTTCCTCGGCCACGACCGCCGCCTGTCCCTGGTGGAGGGCGATTTGCTGGCAGTGATGGCCGCCGGCGCCTACGGCATGAGCATGAGCTCCAACTACAACACCCGCCCCCGGGCCGCCGAGGTGATGGTGGACGGGGAAGCGGTGCATTTGGTGCGGGAGCGGGAAACGGTGGCGCAGCTCTACGCCCTGGAAAACGTGTTGCCCTGAGCCGTTATGGACGACACCGGCGTCAAGGGCTTGGCCCAGGACGCCCTGCAAAACGCCACGCCCATGGTGGGAGTTTGCATGACGGTAATCGGCTTGGTGCGGGTATTCAAAGCCGTCGGGTTGAAAGAAACCCTGGTGGACGATGCCCTGGCGGTCAACAGCCCGTTCTTTCTCGGCAGCGCCTTCTTTTCCTACATGGCGCTGCGTTTTGAACGGAATACCCGCCGCCTCGAAAATATTGCGGATACCCTGTTTTTTACCGACCCGACCTTGATCGTCGGCATTGCTTTCGTTTTTGCTTTTTCCATGATCTAAGCCGTTGCCTCAAGCGCCGCCAGGGTGCCGGAGGCCAGCAAGGCCATCTCCTCTTCCCCGATCACGTAGGGCGGCATGAAGTACACCGTGTTGCCCATGGGCCGCAGCAGCAGCTCCTTTTCCATCGCCGCCTGGAAAAAACGGGCGGCAAAATCCGGCGCCACGTCTTCCACCTCGAAAGCCCAGATCATCCCCTGATTGCGGAAGTCCTTCACCCGCGAGTGCTGCGCCAGGGGCTGAAGGAGCGCTTTGAAGCGCGCGGCCTTGGCCCGGTTGGCTTCGATCACCCCATCCTGTTCGAAGATGTCCAGGGTCGCCAGGGCCGCCCGGCAGGCCAGGGCGTTGCCGGTGTAGGAGTGGGAGTGGAGGAAGCCCCGGGCCACGTCCTCGTGGTAGAAGGCCTGGTAGACCTTGTCCGTGGTGAGGGTCGCGGACAGGGGCAGGTAGCCGCCGGTGATGCCTTTCGACAGGCACAGGAAATCGGGCCGGATGCCGGCCTGCTCGCAGGCGAACAGGGTGCCGGTGCGGCCGAAGCCCACCGCGATTTCGTCGGCGATGAGGTGCACCTCGTAGCGGTCGCAAGCTTCCCGCACCTTCTTGAGATAGACCGGGTGGTGCATGGCCATGCCCCCGGCGCACTGCACCAGGGGTTCCACGATCACCGCCGCGGTGGCTTCGTGGTGTTTGGCCAGGTGGTTTTCCAGGGACGCGGCGGCGTGCAGGGCGCAGTCTTCCGCGCTTTCCTCGCCCCTCCCCAGCCGCCAGTCGGGGCTCGGCACCTGCACCGTGGAGCGCAGCAGGGGGGCGTAGGTATCCTTGAACAGGGCCACGTCGGTGACCGACAGGGCGCCCAGGGTTTCCCCGTGGTAGCCGCCGGCGACGCTGACGAAGCCGGATTTTTCGAACCGGCCCCGGTTGCGCCAGTAGTGGAAGCTCATCTTGAGGGCGATCTCGATCGCCGACGCGCCGTCGGAGCCGTAGAAGGCGTGGCCCAGGCCGGTGAGGGCGGAAAGCCGCTCCGACAGTTCCACCACCGGCTCGTGGGTGAAGCCCGCCAGGATCACGTGCTCCAGCTTCTCCAGCTGGTCCTTCAGGGCCCCGTTGATGCGGGGATTGCAGTGGCCGAACAGGTTCACCCACCAGGAGCTCACCCCGTCCAGATAGCGGCGGCCGTCGAAGTCGTACAGCCACACCCCTTCGCCCCGCTGGATGGGCACCACGGGCAAGGCCTCGTGGCGCTTCATCTGGGTACAGGGGTGCCAGACGGCGGCGAGGGTGCGGGCGAGGAGGTTTTGATTGGTCACAGAGGGATGCAGAATGACTTAACCCCGTTTCAGGGTTTCAACGTGAGGATAATCCACTATCTTGGCATCTGCCGTTAGGAGGGGCAAGCCATGGACGCGCGCGGTGGCGACGATGATCTGGTCCGCCGGATCGCGGTGAAAACCGGGGGGAAGCGCCGTGGATTCATAAGCAATGGCCGGGGTGAGTCCAAGCAGGCGGATGCCCGGATAAGCGAGAGCAAGATTGAACCATTCCGGCACCGAGCAGGGTAGCGCCAGCCGCCCGTATTCCACCAGCTTGGCGATTTCCCAACAGCTGATCGCACTGATTCCAAAACCTTCTTCAGCGTGGCTGTCCAGCCAGTCCTGCCACGCCGGGTCGAGGTTTGCATCCCCGTGAACCCACCAGACCCAGATATGGGTGTCAAGCAGGACCATGAGCAGCCCAGTCGTCCGCGGCTACCGGCTCGAAGGGATTGGTATAGCGTATGGATTTACCCCGGAGCGGATAAGCATCCCTCGGTGGTGTGGCCGGGGTGCGCGGCAGGACGATGACTTCCACGGCCTCCCCGGCGTGAAAAGGCAGACCGGAGAGGGTCAGGGTTCCTTCCTGGTTCAAGGTGGTCTCGATGCGGTGTGCAATCATGGCGTTTCTCGAACGTAACCTGTTCAGGATTATAGGGTAAGTTTACCGTAGATCGGCAACCGTTCCTTTAGTTCTTCAACTGCTGCCCATGCTCCCGGGTATTGTGGAAGCGCACGTCGGGCCAGCGTTCCATGGTCAGGTTCAGGTTCACCCGGGTTTCCGCCAGGTAGACCAGGTTGCCGTCCACGTCCTTCGCCAGCCGGCCGTGGTTGGCCCGCTCGAACTCCCGCAGCTTGGCCGGGTTGTCGCAGGTGACCCAGCGGGCGGTCTGGATGCCCGCCGTTTCGAACACCGCATCCACGCTGTATTCGGTACGCAACCGGTGTTCCACCACCTCGAACTGGAGCTGGCCCACGGCGCCCAGCAGCACGCTGCCCTCGGCGGCCAGGGGCTCGAACACCTGGATCGCGCCCTCCTCCCCCAGTTCCCGCAGCCCTTTATACAGCTGCTTGGCCTTGAGGGGATCCCGCAGGCGGGCGCGGCTGAACAATTCCGGCGAGAAATAGGGGATGCCCTTGAAGGTCAGGGATTCCCCTTCGGTGAGGGTGTCGCCGATCTGCAGCTGGCCGTGGTTGTGGATGCCGATGATGTCGCCGGCCACCGCGTCTTCCATGCGGGTGCGCTCGTTGGCCATGAAGGTCACGGCGTTGGCGATTTTCATCTGCCGCCCCAGGCGCCGGTGGTGGACCTTCATCCCCGGCTCGTAGCGCCCGGAACACACCCGCAGGAAGGCGATGCGGTCCCGGTGATTGGGGTCCATGTTGGCCTGGATCTTGAACACGAAGCCGGTGAAGGGCTTTTCCGTCGGCTGCACCGTCCGCTCCTGGGCCTCCCGCGGCAGGGGCGGCGGTGCCCACTCGGCCAGGGCGCGCAGCACTTCCCGCACGCCGAAGTTGTTGATGGCCGAGCCGAAGAACACCGGGGATTGGGTGCCGGCGAGGAAGGCGTCCAGGTCAAAGGCGGCGCCCGCCCCTTTCACCAGTTCGATTTCGCCCCGCAGGGTTTCCGTTTCCAGGGGGAATTCCTGGTCCAGGCGCGGATTGTCCAGGCCCTTCAGGGTTTCCACTTCCTGGCCGGCTTTTTCCTCGCCGGGGGTGAAGCGCAGGATTTCGTCGTTCAGCAGGTGGTACACGCCCTGGAAGCGCTTGCCCATGCCCACCGGCCACGTCACCGGGGCACAGTGGATGCGCAGCACGGACTCGATCTCGTCCAGCAGTTCCAGGGGTTCCCGCACCTCCCGGTCCATCTTGTTGATGAAGGTGATGATGGGCGTGTTGCGCAGCCGGCACACTTCCAGCAGCTTGATGGTCTGCTCCTCCACGCCCTTGGCGGCGTCCACCACCATCACCGCGGCGTCCACCGCGGTGAGCACCCGGTAGGTGTCCTCGGAGAAGTCCTGGTGGCCCGGGGTGTCCAGCAGGTTGAACACGCAGCCGCCGTGCTCGAACTGCATCACCGAGCTGGCCACCGAAATGCCCCGCTGCTTCTCCACCTCCATCCAGTCCGAGGTGGCGTGGCGACCGCTCTTGCGGCCCTTCACCGTCCCCGCCATCTGGATGGCGCCGCCGAACAGCAGCAGCTTTTCGGTCAGGGTGGTCTTGCCCGCGTCGGGGTGGGAAATGATGGCGAAGGTCCGGCGTTGCGCCACCTTCTCAATCAGGGCCTCCAGGCTGGTCTGCCCTTCCGCTGCCGGAGGCAGGGTGTCTTGCTCAATCATCACAGTGCCTTAAAAGTGAAACTCGCGTAGCGAGGCGCCAACCCCTCTCACGTCCCGCCGTGGTCGCCGCAAAGCGGCGGGAACCCGGCGGGGACGCCCCGCGCCGGCGCAGGGAGAGGGCAGGGGTGAGGGAAATGCATCAAGCAGGGATGGGCGGCTTGGCGCCCACCTCGCAAAACGGCTTAGGCCGTTAGGCTACGGGAAAGGGCGGATTTATATCACAAATGGCCGTGCCGGAGAAAGGCGGATTTTTTCGGGAATTGAGGGCCTTACCCGCCGGCCACCGTGATCCGCATCCCTTGGCATTCCACCGTCTGCCCGGCGCGGATTTTGGCCGTCTTGCGGCTTTCGGGCCGGCCGTCCACGGTCACCGCGCCCTCGGCCACCAGGGCCTTGCCCCGCCCGCCGCTGTCCGCGATGCCGGCGAGTTTGAGCAGGTTGCACAGTTCGACGTATTCGCCGGTAAGAGGAAATTCGATGGTTTTCATGTTCGCTTGCCTTGGGTTGGCGCGGGCGGGGTTAAACCCAGATTATCCATTAGGCGGCGCTTCGCGCCTACGCGAGCGCTGGCGGCCGGTTTGCGGCCATTTTTGCCGCTTGTTCGTCGTCCATGGAATAACCATGAACTCCTCGCAAGCAACGAAACTGTCTCGCAACCCACCTCGCCATCATCTCGCGTCCTAATGGATAATCTGGGTTAAACAAAACCCGCTTCCCGCTGATGGCGGATCGCCAGAATGTCCACCCTGTCCTCCACGGCCAGGAAACGGTACAGCGCCCCGTAACCGGCCGTTCCCTGGGAAATCACCAGTTCCCGCAGGCTGCCTTCGACCGGGCGCCCGATCAGGGGATGGCGCTGGAGCACGGCCGTGGCGTCGATGATCGCCTCGCCGCCCTGGGCGGCCAGGGCCGGGTTGTGGACCGCCAGGAAATCGAAAATCCGGTCAAGGTCGGCCAGGGCGCGGGCCGAGAAATGGACGACGGGCACCCCCTACTCGCCCTTCACCGGCTTGGGCCGCTCGGCCGCCCGGCCCGCCGCCCGGGCGCGGATGTAGGCGTGCACGTCTTCCATGGCGTACAAGGGGCCGCCCTGGTCCACTTCGGCCGCCGAATCCAGGGCGTCGCGGATGAAGGAACGGCGCAGCTCGGCCAGCTCCGCCTGAGTCTCCAGGGCTTCGACCATCCAGGCGTGGGGCGTTTTCCCCGCCGCCTCCGCCAGGGGCGCGATGCGGGCCTTGAGGTGGTCGGGGAGCTTGAGGGTGGTGGCTGCCATTTTCCGGTTCCGGCGAACAAGGTGTTACCAAGGTAATACCCGTTGGCGGCAAAGTCAAGGTGGCGGCATCGCCCATCGAAAGCAAAAACAACTGCCCCTTGAAATTTTAAGGGTCGGCCCCTATTATTTAGCACTCCTCGGGGGCGAGTGCTAACAATGCCCCTCCGAGAAAGCTTAAATCGGCGCGGCGATTGCCGTGCCAGGCCAAAACGTAGTCAACGAAACCCAAGGAGAGTAACAGATGAAAATTCGTCCTTTGCATGACCGTGTGATCGTCAAGCGGCTGGAAGAAGAACGCAAGACCGCATCCGGCATCGTCATCCCCGATTCCGCCGCCGAAAAGCCGGACCAGGGCGAAATCATCGCCGTGGGCAACGGCAAGGTGATGGACAACGGCGAAGTGCGCAAGCTGGAAGTGAAAGTCGGCGACAAGGTGCTGTTCGGCAAGTACGCCGGCCAGACCGTGAAGGTCGAAGGCGAGGAACTGCTGGTGATGCGCGAAGAAGACATCATGGGCGTGGTCGAAGCCTAATCGAAAATTATGTAGGTTGGGTTAGGCCGCAGGCCGTAACCCGACATCACTTGAAAAGATCAGGAGATAAGAACTATGGCAGCTAAAGACGTTAAATTCGGTGATTCCGCCCGCCAGCGCATGGTGGCCGGCATCAATGTCCTGGCCGACGCGGTCAAGGTGACCCTGGGCCCGAAAGGCCGCAACGTGGTGCTGGAGCGCTCCTTCGGCGCCCCCACCATCACCAAGGACGGCGTGTCCGTGGCCAAGGAAATCGAGCTGAAGGACAAGTTCGAGAACATGGGCGCCCAGATGGTGAAGGAAGTCGCCTCCAAGACCTCCGACGTGGCCGGTGACGGCACCACCACCGCCACCGTGCTGGCCCAGGCCATCGTGCGCGAAGGCATGAAGTACGTGGCCGCCGGCATGAACCCCATGGACCTCAAGCGCGGCATCGACAAGGCCGTGGAATCCGCCGTGGAAGAGCTGAAGAAAATCTCCAAGCCCTGCACCACCAGCAAGGAAATCGCCCAGGTGGGTTCCATTTCCGCCAACTCCGACAGCTCCATCGGCGAGATCATCGCCCAGGCCATGGACAAGGTGGGCAAGGAGGGCGTGATCACCGTGGAAGACGGTTCCGGCCTGCAAAACGAGCTGGAAGTGGTGGAAGGCATGCAGTTCGACCGCGGCTACCTCTCCCCCTACTTCATCAACAACCCCGACCGCCAGATCGCGGCCCTGGAGAACCCCTTCATCCTGCTGCACGACAAGAAGATCTCCAACATCCGCGACCTGCTGCCCGTGCTGGAGCAAGTGGCCAAGGCCGGCCGTCCCCTGCTGATCATCGCCGAAGACATCGAAGGCGAAGCCCTGGCCACCCTGGTGGTGAACAACATCCGCGGCATCCTCAAGACCGTGGCCGTCAAGGCCCCCGGCTTCGGCGACCGCCGCAAGGCCATGCTGGAAGACATCGCCATCCTCACCGGCGGCACCGTGATCGCCGAGGAAGTGGGCCTGTCCCTGGACAAGGCCACCCTGGCCGAACTGGGCCAGGCCAAGCGCGTTGAAGTGGCCAAGGAAGACACCACCATCATCGACGGCGCCGGCAAGGCCGAGAACATCGAATCCCGCGTCAAGCAGATTCGCAAGCAGGTGGAGGAAACCACCTCCGACTACGACCGCGAGAAGCTGCAAGAGCGCCTGGCCAAGCTGGCCGGCGGCGTGGCGGTGATCAAGGTCGGTGCCGCCACCGAAATGGAAATGAAAGAGAAGAAGGCCCGCGTGGAAGACGCCCTGCACGCCACCCGCGCTGCGGTGGAAGAAGGCATCGTCCCCGGCGGCGGCGTGGCTCTGCTGCGCGTTCGCGCCTCCATCGCTTCCCTGAAAGGCGCCAACGCCGAACAGGACGCCGGCATCAAGATCGTGCTGCGCGCCATCGAAGAGCCCCTGCGCCAGATCGTCTCCAACGCCGGCGACGAGCCCTCCGTGGTGTGCAACAAGGTGGAAGAAGGCAAAGGCAACTACGGCTACAACGCCGCCACCGGCGAGTACGGCGACATGGTGGAAATGGGCGTGCTGGACCCCACCAAGGTGACCCGCTCCGCGCTGCAGAACGCCGCCTCCGTGGCCGGCCTGATGCTCACCACCGACTGCATGGTGGCCGAGCTGCCCAAGGACGAGCCCGCCATGCCCGGCGGCGACATGGGCGGCATGGGCGGCATGGGCATGATGTAATCGCCCGGCCTCTCAAGCCTGAAAAACCCCGCTTCGGCGGGGTTTTTTTATACGGGGGTAACCCCGTCCCCTACTCGATTGCCCGAACCCCTGCCGACGCTGCGGGTCTATACTGTACTTAAACGCTCGGCAATAGGGGGGTCATGATGAAAATCCTACGTCGCTATTGGCAGGACTGGGGCAATTTCGCCATCGGCATGTGGCTCTTCATGTCGCCCTGGTTTCTCGGTTATTCCATGGAAACGTCCGCCGTGTGGAACAGCATGGTGGCGGGCGCCCTGATCGTGGTGCTGTCCTCCTTCGCCGCCCTGGTGCACCAGGTGGCGGAAGAATGGGTGACCATGGCCTTCGGCGTCTGGCTGATGGCCTCCCCCTGGGTACTGGGCTTTTCCGGCGAGTCGTTGGCCACCGGCAACACCGTGTTCTTCGGCGCGGTGGTGACGGGGTTTGCCGCCTGGGCCATGCTGCGGGACCTGGGGCTCGTGCGGTGGTGGCATAAGCACTACCACCATTCTGCCTGAATTGTAGGAGCGCCCCTTGGGCGCGACCCCTGAATCGCGCCCAAGGGGCGCTCCTAACCTTCCGGGAGCGAAAATAAGCTGCTAAAGTAGCCGGGTCATCTCTTATATAAGAGTCCCATGAGTCCCAGCGCTCCCCTCGCCCCCAACGCCCTTCCCGCCACCCTGGAATTCCTCACGCGCCACGCGCCGTTCGA
>DDYH01000044.1 GCA_002347615.1 Gallionellaceae bacterium UBA2239
ACGAAAAACCGAGGGAACCTCAGTTTGCGCCACGGTTTGAGGCAGTTTTTTTTAGCATCCGACGAATGGTTTCGCGGCTGATCGAGTCAATCCCCGGCTGTGCCCGCGCGGCTTGCTCCAGTAATGCAATCGTCCAGCGCCGGGCACCCGTTGGCGGCGTCGAGCAAGCCAGGGCGGAGATTTGCGCTTCGACATCGGTGTCGTACTGTCGGGGCTTGCCCGGGCGCGCAGCATCGCGCAGTGCGTATTCCGCACCGCCCTCCAGGTATGCGGATCGCGTCCGCCAGATAAGCATCCGCCCAACGCCGAGAACCGCCATGATCTGGGCCTCCGGAATGCCGCGATCAAGCGCGGAAAGCACATGCGCCCGATTGACTTCCCGTGCGTGGCGCAAACCCTTTGTCCGGTACGACTCAATCAACTCGCGTTCCTCGCCGGTAAGGTGCAATTCGGTCTGTCGCATGGCCAACTCCTCGGTTCGAGATAGATATGAAACAGCATAATGCATGTATCGTTATTTATGTGTGCTCGCACTAGGCCGCGGAACCGGTTTCCAGCGCCACGTACCGCACTTCCAGCACCTCCAGTTCCTCCACGCCCCCCGGGGTGCGCAGGGTCACCGCGTCCCCCTCCCGGGCCTTGAGCAGCGCCCGTGCCAGGGGGGCGACCCAGCTCACCAGGCCGCGGCCCGCGTCGGCCTCGTCGACGCCGACGATGCTGTAGCGGCGCTCGCTGCCGTCGCCGTGGAGCACGGTGACGGTGGCGCCGAAGAACACCTGGTCGCACTCGCCCCGCTCGGCGGGGTCGATCACTTCGGCGTTGTCCATGCGCTTGGAGAGGAAGCGGATGCGGCGGTCGATTTCCCGCAGGCGCTTCTTGCCGTAGATGTAGTCGCCGTTCTCCGAGCGGTCGCCGTTGGAGGCGGCCCAGGCGATGGTCTGCACCAGTTGGGGCCGCTCCACTTTCCATAGCCGATCGAATTCCTCCTTCAGGCGACGGTAGCCGGAGGGCGTGATGTAGTTCTTGGTGCCCTGGGGCAGGGGGGCGAACTCGGGCCCGTCATCGTCGTCGCTGTCTTCGGTTTCCCGGACGAAAGCCTTGCTCATAAGGAAGTGCGCCGAAGAAAAAAGGAACTATCATTTTACCAAACCGCTCGGGGAATCACCGCTATACTCCCGCCCCCACTCAGGATAAGATTTTTCCCATGCTCGACGTGTTGACCGCCCTCAAGGGCGCCCTGATCAGCCTGTTCCACCCCCGGATGCTGCTCCTGATGGTGTGGCCCATGGCCGTCGCGCTGCTGCTGTGGGGCGGGCTGGCGGTGGTGTACTGGGGCGACTGGGCCGCCTTCCTGTCCCAATGGCTGGCCCACAGCGACGCCGGCCCCTACCTGAACGGCGGCGCGTCCTGGGTGGCCGGGTCAGCGATTTTCCTCCTCATCCTGCTGGCGCTGCTGCCCCTGGCCTACGCCACCGCCCTGCTGCTCCTCTCCCTCTTCGCCATGCCCGCCATGGTGAGCCACGTGGCGAGCCGCGCCTTCCCGGACCTGGAGCAGAAACACGGCGGCAGCAACCTGGGCAGCGCCTGGAACGGCCTGGTGGCGACCACGATATTCCTCGGCGTGTGGATGCTCACCCTGCCCCTGTGGCTGGTGAGCCTGCTCGCCCCGGTGGTGCCCGTGCTGCTGGGGGCCTACCTCAACCAGCGCCTGTTCCGCTACGACGCCCTGGCCGAGCACGCCAGCCGGGAGGAATTCGAATCCGTGACGGAGCGGGCGGCCGGCCGGCTTTACCTGCTGGGGGCGATACTGGCCCTGGTCCAGTTCGTGCCGGTGCTCAACTTCTTTTCCCCGGTATACGTCGGCCTGGCGTTCATCCACCTGTGCCTGGCGGAACTGGCGAAGCTGCGCCGGGAAGCGCAGCCGTGACCCCCTGCCCCTGCGGCTCCGGCAAGCCCCTCGACGCCTGCTGCAAGCCCTATCTCGACGGCACTCCCGCCCCCACGCCGGAGGCCCTGATGCGCTCCCGCTACACCGCCTGCGTGCTGGGGGACGCCGATTACCTGCGCCGCACCTGGCATCCCTCCACCCGCCCTGCCGACCTGGAGCTGGAAAAGGACGTGAAATGGCTGGGACTCAAAGTCGTCCGGGCCCAGGGCGGTGAGGGGGACGAAAGCGGGACGGTGGAATTCGTCGCCCGTTTCAAGATCGGCGGGAAAGCCCACCGGATGGAGGAAAAAAGCCGCTTCGCCCGGGAAGAGGGGCGCTGGGTCTACCTGGACGGCGACGTTTCCTGACTGCGGGCGAGGAAGCCCTCCGCCAGGGCCTTGTAGAGAGGCCGGTGGCACACCAGCCGGGAAACCGCGTGGCCGAGGAAAGCGGTGGCCATCAGGGGCAGGATCATTTCGTGGCTGTCGGTCATTTCCATCACGATCACGAAAGCGGTGATGGGGGCCTGCACCACGCCGGCGAAGTAGCCCACCATCCCCAGCACCACCACCGCCCCCGCCGGAGCGTAGGGCATCAGGGAAGCCAGATTCTGGCCGAAGCCGGCACCCACCGCCAGGGAGGGGGCGAAGATGCCCCCCGGCGAGCCGCTGAGATAGGACACCACGGTGGCGAGGAGCTTCATCAGGCCGTAGCTTTCCGGCAGGGCGGCCGATCCCTCCAGGATGGCCCGGGCTTCCTGGTAGCCGGTGCCGTAGGTCACCCCTCCCGAAGCCAGGCCGATGAGCGCCAGAGCCAAGCCGCACAGGGCGGCGAAGGCCACCGGCCGTTCCCGCATCAGCCGGCCCGGCAAGCCGGGCAGCCCCCGCGCCGCGCCGATCAGCATGCGGCTGAACCCCCCGCCCAACACGCCTCCCGCCACGCCGCACAGGAGCACGGCCAGCCAGCCCCGGTCCAGGGACAGGGCCGCCGCGGTGTGGCCGAAATAGGTGTAGTTGCCCAGGACGGCCAGGGAAACGACGCCCGCCGCCACCACCGCCGTGAGGATGGTGCCGCTGGTGCGCTGCTCGAAGGAACGGCTCATTTCCTCGATGGCGAACACCACCCCCGCCAGGGGCGTATTGAACGCCGCCGCCACCCCCGCAGCGCCGCCGGCGAGGATCAGCCCCCGCTCCAGCTCGTAGCGGGAGAAACGGGCCCAGCTGCCGAAAGCGTGCATCAGGGAAGCGCCGATCTGCACCGTGGGGCCCTCGCGCCCCACCGATGCGCCGCTCAGGAGGGCCAGCAGGGTGAGGCCGATCTTGCCGAAGGCGATACGCAGCGACAGGACCTTCTGCCGCTCCGCCGGCTCGGCCATCTTGAGGGCCGCGATGGTCTGGGGAATGCCGCTGCCCTGGGAACCGGGGAAAAAGCGCCGGGTGGCCCACACCACCAGGGCCAGCCCCAGGGGCGACAGCAGGAGCGGGAGATAGGCGGACGCGCCGTTGATCTCGCGGAACAGGCGGTGGACGTATTCGCTGCCTTCGGCGAACAATACCGCCGCCGCGCCCACCGCCACCGCCCCGCCCCCGAACACCAGGCGCCGCCGCCAATGGCGGGGAGAGAGCCAGAGCACGCGGGTCTTGCGGCGGGTGCGGGGGGAAATGAGATTCATGGGACCGGAGGCGGGTTGGCTTCCAGGGTTTCGGCGGCGATTTCCCGCACCTCCGGGTCCGGGTCGTCCAGGCAGGCCTCCATGATGGGCCGGATTTCCTCGCCGCCGATGAGGGACAGAAAGTGGCAGGCATCGGCCCGCACCAGCCGGTCGGAATGCCGGGTCAGCTCCCCCAGGCCGGGAACCATGGCCTGGCCCACGGGGGTGCCCTGGAATTCCTCCAGCACCGCGCCGATACCCAGGCGCACCGCCATGCTGGCTTCCGGGTCGGCCAGCAGCTGCACCAGGGCTTGCAGGCGCTCGGGCTTTTGCCGCGCCAGCGCTTCCACCTTGGCGCGGCGGCCGGTTTTGAGCAGGTCGAGGAAATAGGCCGCCAGCCCGTCCAGGCTTTCGTCCGCTTCCGCCCAGCGGCGCAGTTCATCCAGAGTGACGGCGCCTTCCAGCTCGTAAGGACCGATGCGCACCCAGGGCACGCCCCGCACCCCCAGCTCCTGGGCGCGGCCGGGGTGGACTTCCACGTTCACCGCTTCCAGCCGGCCGATCACCCCTTCCTTGAGCAGGCGGGACAGGCCTTCCAGCACTCCGGGGCAATGGGGGCAACCGGGGGCGAGAAGCATCAGGGCGTCGGGCTTTTCCGTCACCCCGCCTCCTGTTGCAGCAGTTGGCGCAGCAGGGGCACCGTCACCGGGCGCTTGTGCTCCAGGGAATAGCGGTCGAGGGCGTCCAGGGCCGCCAGGAGGGAGGGCAGGTCCCGGCGCCAGTGCTTGAGCAGGTAATCGGCGGCCTCGCTGGGCAGGTCGAAGCCCAGCTGCCGGGCGTGGCCCTTGAGGGCCTCGGTTTTCTCGTCGTCGGTGAGGCTCTGCACCTGGTACACCAGGCCCCAGCCCAGGCGGGTGACCACGTCGGGGCGCAGTTCGAGACGGGCCGCGGCGCAGGGGCCGGCCACCAATAGCCGCCCGCCGCCGTCCTTCATCCGGTTGTAGAGGGCGAACAGGGCGATTTGCTCCTCCCCGTCCAGGCGCTCCACGTCGTCCACCGCCACCAGGTCGTGGTCGGCCAGATCGGCGGAGAGGTCCTTTCCTTCCGCCACGTAGACGGCGGAAAGCCCCTTGGCCTGGGCCGCCGCCACGCAAGCACGCAACAGATGGCTCTTGCCGCCCCCCGCCTCGCCCCACAGGTAGACGAAGCGGTCCAGTCCCGCCAGCAGATCGCCCAGGGTATGGAGCAGTTCGTCATTGCGCCCGGCCACGAAATTGTCGAGGGTGGGGGCGTAGTCGGGGGAGATTTCCAGGGCCAGTTGCTTCATGGGGGGTAATTCTAGAGCCTATTGCGGTAGATTTCATGCCCCGCGACAGAAAACACACGTCGGCCGGGCCGGAGCGTTTTCACCCTGTTTGAGGTAAAATGCTGTTTTTGCTATACCCCGCACCAAAGAAAGCGAGCCGCCCCTTGAGCCAGTCCGACAAAACCTCCCTCAGCTACCGCGATGCCGGCGTGGACATCGACGCCGGCGACCAGCTGGTCGAAAACATCAAGCCCTTCGCCAAGCGCACCCTGCGCCCCGAGGTTCTCGGCGGCCTGGGCGGTTTCGGCGCCCTGTTCGAGATTTCAAGGAAATTCAAAAACCCGGTGCTGGTGTCCGGCACCGACGGCGTGGGCACCAAGCTCAAACTGGCCTTCACCCTCAACAAGCACGACACCGTGGGCATCGACCTGGTGGCCATGAGCGTCAACGACATCCTGGTGCAGGGCGCCGAGCCCCTGTTCTTCCTCGACTACTTCGCCTGCGGCAAGCTGGACGTGGCCACCGCCACCGACGTCATCAAGGGCATCGCCGCCGGCTGCGAACAGGCCGGCTGCGCGCTCATTGGAGGAGAAACCGCCGAGATGCCCGGCATGTACCCCGCCGGCGAGTACGACCTGGCGGGCTTCGCCGTGGGCGCGGTGGAGAAGGACCAGATCATCACCGGCCAGACCATCCAGCCCGGCGACGCGGTGCTGGGCCTGGCTTCCAGCGGCGCCCACTCCAACGGCTATTCCCTGGTGCGCAAGATCATGGAGCGCTCCCGCATCGACCCGGCTTCCGACTTCCATGGCCGCCCCTTCGCCGACGTGGTGATGGCCCCCACCCGCATCTACGTCAAGCCCCTGCTGTCCCTGATGGCCAAGCTCCCGGTGAAGGGCATGGCCCACATCACCGGCGGCGGCCTGCTGGAGAACGTGCCCCGGGTGCTGCCGGAAAGCCTCACCGCCGTCCTCAGCAAGGACGCCTGGCCCCTGCCGCCCCTGTTCCAGTGGCTGCAGAAGGAAGGCAACGTGGCGGAGAAAGAAATGCACCGCACCTTCAACTGCGGCATCGGCATGGTGGTGATCGTGGCGCAGGAAAACGCCGGCGCCGCCCAGGCCCACCTGCAAGCCGCCGGCGAGACGGTGTACCGCCTCGGCACCGTGGAACAGCGCACTCCAGGGCAACCCCAGACCGTCGTCCAGTGAAGACCGTCGTCGTCCTCATATCCGGGCGGGGCTCCAACCTGGAGGCCCTCCTGGAGGCGAAGCTGGCGGTGCGCGTCGCCGCCGTCATCAGCAACAAGCCCGACGCCGGCGGCCTGGAGGTCGCCCGCCGCCACGGGGTGGAAACCGCGGTGGTGGACCACCGGGACTATCAGGGCCGCGAGGCTTTCGACGCCGCCCTGGCGGAACGGATCGACGGCTACGGGCCCGACCTGGTGGTGCTGGCGGGTTTCATGCGCATCCTCACCCCGGGCTTCGTGGACCATTACGCCGGACGCTTGCTCAACATCCACCCCTCCCTGCTGCCCGCCTTCACCGGCCTGGACACCCACGGCCGGGCGGTGGCGGAGGGGGTGAAGCTCCACGGCTGCACGGTGCACTTCGTCACCAACGAGCTGGATAAAGGCCCCATCGTCGCCCAGGCGGCGGTGCCGGTGCTGGCCGACGACACCGCGGAAACCCTCGCCGCCCGGGTGCTGGCCCAGGAACACAAGCTCTACCCCCAGGCCATCCGCTGGTTCGCGGAAGGCAAGCTGGAACTGACCCCCGACGGCAAGGTCCGATTCACCGGCCCCGCCGACACCGATTGCGCTTTGATTTCGCCCCAGGAGAAACCGTGAACACCATCCGCTTGTTATCCGCCGCTCTGCTGACCCTGGCCGCGGTCGCCGCCCAGGCCGCCGGCAATTTCACCGCCACTTACGCCGTGTTCCAGAACGGCCACCACGTGGGGGACGTGACCGAGAAGTTCACCCGCAAGGGCAACACCTACCGCATCGAGAGCGTCACCGAAGCCCAGGGCGTCTACGCCCTGTTCACCAAGGGCAACATCAAGCTGGTCAGCAGCGGCGAAATCGACAAGAACGGCCTCAAGCCCCTGCACTTCGAGCACCAGAAGGGCAACGCCCCGGCCAAGCGCGTCAGCGCCGATTTCGACTGGAAGGCCAACACCCTGACCCTGAAATCCGACGGCAAGAGCGAAACCCTGCCCCTGGAACCGGGCACCCAGGACCGCATCAGCCAGAACTACCAGTTCATGTTCCTGCCCCACCCGGTGATGAACCTGGCCTATCCCGTCACCGACGGCCGTTCCCTGGACCACCACCAGTACCAGTTCGTCGGCGAGGAAACCACCCAGACCTCCGACGGCGGCGTGAAAGCCCTGCTCTACACCCGGGTGCGCCAGCCCGACGAGCGCGCCGTGAACATCTGGCTGGCGGCGCAGCGGGGCTATTTCCCGGTGCGCATCACCATTCTGGAAGGCGACAGCAAGCAGGAGCAGGTGCTCACCAAGTTCACCACCAAATAAAGGCCCTCCTTGGCCGCCCCGACCGCCCTCCGCGTGCGCAAGCCCATCCTGTGGGCCCTGGGGCTGTCCGTGCTGGCTCACCTGGGGGCGATGTTCGGCCCCCAGCTTCACCTGCCGGTGGAGGTGCCGCCGCCGGAGCCGATCCAGGCCCGGCTGGAACTGCCGCCCCAGCCCCCGCCCAAGGCGGAGAAACCCGCCCCGAAGCCCCGCCCGAAGCCGCGGCCCAAGCCAACCGCCGCCCCTGAGCCGACGCCCCAGACAACGGCCGAAAACGCGGCGCCCAAGGTGGCGGAACCGTCCGCCGCCCCCCCGGAGCCCCCCAAACCTGCTTTCGACCCGACCCAGTACCTGCCTCGCCAGGCAAACATTCGCTACACCCTGTACAAAGGCGGCGACGGCTTCGCGGTGGGCACGACGGAGCACACCCTGGAACTCACCGGCGAGGGCTACACCGTCACCAGCGTCACCGAGACGTCCGGCC
Organism: Gallionellaceae bacterium UBA2239; assembly: GCA_002347615.1. Lineage (GTDB taxonomy): Bacteria > Pseudomonadota > Gammaproteobacteria > Burkholderiales > UBA9220 > UBA2239. Next base: position 7,901 of record DDYH01000044.1, read on the forward strand.
TGGCTTCCGTCTTCGTCTCTTACAAGCTGGTGCAGACCAGCCAGGGGAAAATCACCGACGCCGGCCTGAAACCCGACTCCTTCGTGGTACAGGGGGGCCGGAAAGCGGACGCCAACGAATCCGCCCTGTTCGACTGGGACCAGTCGCGGCTCACCCTCAACAGCGGCGGCAACAGCCGCACCGTGGCCCTCCCGCCCGGCACCCAGGATCTGCTCTCCTTCCTCTACCAGTTCGCTTTCGCCCCGCCGACGGGCAAGGAAGTGAAGCTGGTCCTCACCAACGGCCGCAAGATCGAGCACTACGGCTACGACGTGGTGGGGGAGGAAACCCTGGAGCTGCCCTCCGCCACCGTGAAAGCCCTGCATCTGTCCAAGCAGCACCGCCCCGGCGAGGAAGGCACCGAAATCTGGCTCAACCTGGACAACCATTACCTGCCGGTGAAAATCCGCCAACTGGACAGGGAAGGCGGCATTTCCGGCGAGCAGATCGTTACCTCCATCAAAATCCCATAAACCCACAAAAAGCATCGACAGGGTTCGACATGATTTTCTCGATTTACGGGATGCTATCCTGTAAATCCTGCCAATCCCGTTCATCCTGTCCTGATTTTTTGGCTGAAGGACTTAGTAAATGAAATCCAGCAACCTCCCCTTGAGCCACGCCATCCACGTCCTGGCCGACGTCCTCAGCTTCGAACGCCCGGCGGATGCCGTGCTGTCCTATTTCTTCCGCCACCATCACGAAGTGGGCTCCCGGGACCGGGAATTCATCGCCGAGACGGTCTACGCCGTCCTGCGCCGCAAGCGCCTGCTGGACCATATCGCCCCCGGGGTGACGGCGCGGAAGCTGGTCCTGGCTGCCCTGGCGCGGCTGCAAGGCATGAACCTGCGGGAATTGGAGCCGGTGTTGAAAGCGGGAGAGGTCGAGTGGCTGAAAGAGTTGAAGGCCACCGCTACCGACGACCTCACCCCCGCCGAGCAGGCCGACCTGCCCGACTGGCTGTGGGAGCGCCTGGCGGCGGAACAGGGGGAGGAACAGGCCCTGGCCCTGGGCCGGGCCCTGCAGCAGCCCGCCCCCCTGGACCTGCGGGTGAATACCCTGCTCGCCAGCCGGGACGAGGTGCTGAACACCTTCAAGGCAGAGGGGGTCGAGGCCGTCGCCACTCCCTATTCCCACTTCGGCGTGCGGCTGAAGAACAAGATCGCCCTCAACCGCCACCCCCTGTTCCTGGCCGGCAAGGTGGAGGTGCAGGACGAGGGCAGCCAGCTCCTGGCCCTGCTGCTGGCGCCCCGGCGCCGCGACATGGTGGTGGATTTCTGCGCCGGGGCCGGGGGCAAGACCCTGATGCTGGGCGCCCTGATGGCCTCCCAGGGCCGGCTCTACGCCTTCGACGTGTCCGACAAGCGGCTCAACCAGCTCAAGCCCCGCCTCAAGCGCTCCGGCCTGTCCAACGTCCACCCCCAGCTCATCACCAACGAAAACGACATCCGCATCAAGCGCCTTGCCGGCAAGGCCGACCGGGTGCTGGTGGATGCCCCGTGCAGCGGCCTCGGCACCCTGCGCCGCAACCCGGACCTGAAATGGCGCCAGTCGCCGGAATCGGTGGCCGAGCTCACCGCCAAGCAGGCCGCCATCCTCACCGCCGCCGCCCGCCTGGTGAAATCCGGCGGCCGCCTGGTCTACGCCACCTGCAGCCTGCTGCGGGAAGAGAACGAGGCCATCGTCGAAGCCTTCCTCGCCGCCCATCCCGACTATCAGTTGGTGAATGCCGCCGAGGCCCTGAAGGAGGCCCGCGTCCCCCTGGATACCGGCGACTACCTCAAGCTCCAGCCCCAGGTCCACGGCACCGACGGCTTTTTCGCCGCGGCGCTGGAACGGAAATAGGCGTTTGCTACAGTAAAAGGCCCCTTCCCCACGAGTCCGCCATGAAAACCCTTGCCGCCCTAAGCCTCGCGTCCCTGCTGCTGTTCCCGCCCCTCGCCCGAGCCGGCTTCGACGAGGGCATGGCCGCCGCCGCGGCCGGCGACTACGCCACCGCGGTGCGGGAATGGAAGCCCCTGGCCGATCAGGGCCTGGTGGGCGCCCAATACAACCTGGGGCTGGTCTACGAGGAGGGGCGCGCCGGACGGCAGGATTACGCCGAAGCCGCCTACTGGTACCTGCGGGCCGCCCGCCAGGGCAACGTCCTGGCCCAGGTGAAAATCGGCTCCTTCTACGCCCAGGGGATGGGGGTGCGCTGGGACGACGCCGAAGCCGTGGCCTGGTTCCGCAAGGCCGCCGAGAAAGGCAACGCCGACGCCCAGTTCAACCTGGGCTTGATGGCCGCCGGGGGGCGGGGAACGAAGCAGGATTTCGCCGCCGCCGCGGTGTGGTACCGCCGGGCGGCGGACCAGGGCAACATCGACGCCATGAACAACCTGGGCGCCCTGTACCGCAACGGCGTCGGCGTTTCCCGGGACTACCGGGAAGCGGCCAAGTGGTTCCAGGCCGCCGCCACTGCCGGCAACCCCCTGGCCATGCGCAACCTGGCCCGGCTCTATGAGGCGGGCCAGGGCGTTCCCCGCAGCCCCGCCGAGGCCCTGAAGTGGTATCAGGCCGCCGCCGAGGCCGGCAACGACCTGGCCATGGACCGCCTGGCGGAAATCTACGAAAAAGGCGAACTGGGAGAAAAGCGGGACATCACCCGGGCCGACATGTGGCGCGGCAAGGCGCGCCAGCTCCGGGTCCGGCCCCAAGTAACACCTGGACGCGGTTCCTCGTCCGCGCCCCCCGAGTGTTCACCCTTCGCCCTGCCCCGGGTGTGCTAAAGCCCACTACCCCGAGGGGAAAAAGCTGGCGCTCCTCGGCGCGAGAACAAGGCCGTCCGTTGTTTGACTTGGACGGGGGTATGATATATCGTCATACCCATGGAGGTACCCCATGAGCCGCGCAAAAGTTGCCATTACCCTTGATGAATCCACCCTGGTGCGCGTTGACCGGCTGATTTCGCAGCATGTGTTTCCCAATCGCAGCCGCGCCATCGAAGACGCCATTGAAGAGAAGCTCCAACGCTTGGAGCGCAGCCGCCTAGCGGCGGAATGCGCAAAACTCGACCCCGAGTTCGAGAAAGCCTTGGCCGAAGAAGGCATGTCCGAGGATTTGGCTGCATGGCCGGAATATTGAGAGGGGAAATCCGCTGGGCAGACCTCAACCCCGTTCGGGGCCACGAGCAGGCCGGACTCAGGCCCGTCGTCATCCTCAGCCACGACATTTTCAACGAACGGTCGGGTACCGTCATCGCGCTAGCTGTCACCAGCCAGCCGCAGCGCGCCGGGTTTCCGTTGACCCTCGAACTCGACGCCCCGCGGCTGCCAAAGCGCTCTTGGGTGAAAATAAGCCAGATTCGCACCCTCTCCGTGGAGCGCATCGGAAAGAAACTCGGCCGCGTTTCCCCCGAGGAACTGATGCGGGTCGTCGAAGGACTCAACGAAATTATCGGAACCTGACCGCGAGGTTCATCCTCCCACCTTTTCCTTGAACTTCTCCCGCAGCTTCGCCACCTTGGGCGCGATCACCCATTCGCAGTAGGGCTGGCCGGGGTGGAGGCGGAAATACTCGCCGTGGTAGTCCTCCGCCGGGTAGAAGTTTTCCAGGGGGGCCAGTTCGGTGACGACAGGGTCGCGGTAGGCTTTCTCGGCGTTGAGGCGGGCGATCGTTTGCTCCGCCTCGGCCTTCTGCTCCGGACTGTGGTAGAAAATCGCCGACCGGTACTGGGTGCCGCGGTCGTTGCCCTGGCGGTTGAGGGTGGTGGGGTCGTGGAGGGCGAAGAACACCTCCAGCAGTTCCCGGTAGCCGATCACCGCCGGGTCGAAGGCGATCTGCACCACTTCGGCGTGGCCGGTGCCGCCGCCGCACACCTGCTCGTAGGTGGGGTCGGCGAGATGGCCGCCGGCGTAGCCGGACTGAACCTTCTCCACCCCTTTCAGCAGTTCGAACACCGCTTCCAGGCACCAGAAGCAGCCGCCGGCCAGGGTGGCAGTCTCTAGGCTCATTTCGTTCTCCATTGGATAATGCCGTTTTGGCCGTATTATTCCCCGGGAGGTTCCATGTTGCGACGTTTTTCCCTCGCCCTCGCCTTGTCCCTGCCGCTGGGCCAGGCCCAGGCTTTCGATCTGCCGTCCTGGTCCAAGCCCAATACCCTGCCGGCCGCGGGAACGGTGCAGGTGGCTTTCACCCCCGGGGATAACGCCGTCCGCCTGATCGTGAAGGCCGTCGAAGACGCCAAGTACCAGGTGCTGGTGCAGACCTTCAGCTTCACCAGCCGGGACATCGCCTACGCCCTGGTGGCGGCGAAACAACGGGGGGTGGACGTGCAGATGCTCGCCGACGAGGAGCAGACCCGGAGCATCGCAACCAGCCGGGTGCGGGACGTGGCCGCCGGCGGCGTGCCGGTGTACTTCGACAGCGAACACGCCTCGGCCCACAACAAGGTGATGGTGATCGACGCAGGGAATCCCGGCGCCGCGGTGGTCACCGGCAGCTTCAACTTCACCCAGGCCGCCCAGCACCGGAATGCGGAGAACCTGCTGATCCTGCGGGGCAACCCGCCCCTGGTGAACGCCTATCTCGCCAACTGGAAGCGCCACCGGGAGCATTCCCGGCCCTATCATCGGCGCTGATGCTAGAATGACGGCGCCCCATAATCTCTCATTCCCATGAAAAACCGGATTACCGACCTGTTCGAAGACTTGGACCGCCCCGACCTGCTTTGGCAGGCCGGCATTCTCCTGGCCGCCCTGCTGGTGGCGGCGCTGGTGAAGATATGGGCGCGGCGGCACATGCCGGAGGCGGCGGGGGCGTGGAAGCTGGGAGTGGGCGGCTTCAGCCGGGTGATCTTCCCCTTCACCGCCCTGGCACTGGTGATGGTGGGCGCTGCGGTGCTGCGGCAATGGTCCGACGGGCACCTGGCCCTGCTCCACTTGGCCGTGCCGCTGCTGGTTTCCCTGGCCCTGGTGCGCGTCACGGTCTACATGCTGCGCCACGTATTTTCCCCGGGAAGCTGGCTGTCGGTGTGGGAGCGCTTCATCGCCGCCGTCGTCTGGATCGGCCTCGCCCTGCACCTTACCGGCCTGCTGCCGGGCATCATCGAGGGCCTGGACGAATTCGGCTTCCGTCTGGGCAAACAGCGCATCACCGTCCTGATGATGCTGGAGGCGGCGGTGACCATCGCCGCCAGCCTGGTGGTCTCCCTGTGGCTGGGCAGCGAGGCGGAGCGCCAGATCATGAAGACCGAGGGGCTGGACATGAACCTGCGGGTGGTGACGGCCAAGTTCGTCCGCGCCCTGCTGATTTTTGTCGGCGTGATGGTCGCCCTGTCGTCGGCGGGCATCGACCTCACCCTGCTGTCGGTGTTCGGCGGCGCCCTGGGGGTGGGCCTGGGCTTCGGCCTGCAGAAGGTGGCCAGCAACTACGTTTCCGGCTTCATCATCCTGCTGGACCGCTCCATCCGCATCGGCGACCTGGTGACGGTGGACAGCCGCTACGGCACCATCAGCGCCATCACCGCCCGCTACATCGTGGTGAAGAGCCTGGACGGCACCGAAGCCATCATCCCCAACGAAACCCTGATCACCTCCACGGTGCTCAACCACTCCTACACCAACCACCAGATTCGCGTGTCGATCCCGGTGCAGGTGGGCTACGACACCCCGGTGGAGGAGGCCATGGGCCTGATGGAGCAGGTCGCCAAGAGCCACCCCCGGGTCATCCAGGACCCGGCGCCCAGGGCCTACCTGAAAGACTTCGGCGACAGCGGCATCGACCTGGAGCTGGGCCTGTGGATCAACGACCCGGAGGAGGGCCAGCTCAACCTGCGCTCGGAAATCAACCTCGCCATCCTGCGGGTGTTCCGGGACGCGGGGATCGAAATTCCCTATCCCCAGCGGGACGTGCGCATCGTCGGCGGCATTTCGCCCGAGGAAGTGGCCATCCTGGCCGAGCAGAAGTACGCGCCGGAAGAGCCCCAATAAGGATAGAGCCTATTCTTTCCTTGCCCCGCCGGGCAAATAGCGTACAATTTTAGTCTGGTATTTCACCGAGGCTAGAATATGTTTCCCGGACTGCTCGAACTCCCCTGGTGGGGCTACGCCCTTGCCACCCTGGCCCTGACCCACGTCACCATCGCCTCGGTCACCATCTTCCTCCACCGCCATCAGGCCCACCGGGCCCTGGAACTGCATCCCCTGGCGAGCCATTTTTTCCGCTTCTGGCTCTGGCTCACCACCGGCATGGTGACCCGGGAATGGGTGGCGGTGCACCGCAAGCACCACGCCAAATGCGAAACCCCGGAGGACCCCCATAGCCCCCAGATGGTCGGCATCCATCGGGTGCTGTGGGGCGGGGTGGGGCTCTACCGCAAGGAAGCCGCCCGGGCCGATACCCTGGAGAAATACGGCAACCGAACTCCCGACGACTGGCTGGAGCGCCGGGTCTATACCCCCCACAACGGCCTCGGCCTGGTGCTGATGGCCCTGATCGATGTCGCCCTGTTCGGCCCCTGGCCGGGGCTCGCCCTGTTCGCCGTGCAGCTGGCGTGGATTCCCTTCTGGGCGGCGGGGGTCATCAACGGCCTGGGCCACTGGTGGGGCTACCGCAACTTCGCCTGCGAGGACGCCAGCACCAACCTCTTTCCCATCGCCATCCTGATCGGCGGCGAGGAACTGCACAACAACCACCACGCCCACGCCAGTTCGGCCCGTCTTTCCAGCCGCTGGTACGAATTCGACATCGGCTGGGCCTACATCCGTCTGCTGGAATGGATGGGCCTGGCCCGGGTGAAAAAGGTGGCGCCCCGCCTGCGCCGGGACCCGGTGAAAAACCATATCGACCTCGCCACCCTCCAGGCGGTCATCACCCACCGCTACGAAGTGATGGCGCGATTCGCCCGTTTCGCCAAACGCGCCTACGCCGCGGAAATGCGTACCCTGCGCCGCAAGGATGAAACGCCGCGTGCCGTGGGCCGCCTGCTGCGAAACCCCTTCCTGGCCGAAAGGGAGCGGGCACGGCTGGACGCCCTGGTCGCAACCAGCCCGGCCCTGCGCACCCTGCTCGCCATGGGGGAGGAGCTGAAAGCCCTGTGGCTGCAATCCAACGCCACCCGGGAACAGCTGCTGTTCCAGCTGGAAGAATGGTGCCGCAAGGCGGAAGCCAGCAACATCGAAGCCCTGCGCCGCTTCTCCCACCGCCTGCGCTCCTACGCCTGACCTCCTCCGCGGTGTTAGAATCGGGCCAAAGCCGCCAACAATAGGCGTGCCGGCACGACCACAAACGCCCCTCGGAGGAAATGATGCATCCCTTTGCCCGTCTGAAAATACGGACCAAGCTCAATCTGCTGGTCGCCTTCGCCTGCCTGCTGCTCACCGGCGCCGGCGCCATCGGCCTGGCGGCGATCCAGTCGTCCAAGAACGCCCTGTACCACGTCTACAACGACCACCTGGTGGCGATCAACCAGCTCAACGAAATCCGCAACCACCAGATGCAGATCCGCCTGGAACTGTTCGCCGCCCGGCTGGAGACCGACGCCTTCGAAATCATGGGCCACGCCGACAAGGTGCGCAGCCACGTATTCCAGATCGAGAACCTGCTCCAGGCCTACACCGCCCGTCCCCTGGGGGCGGAGGAAAAGCAGCGCTACGACGCCTTCATCGCCGCCCGCACCGCTTTCGGCACCCAGGGGGTGTTCCCCATGATCGACCTGTTGCAGGCGGAAAACCACGCCGAAGCCGACCGCCTGCGGCAGGAAACCCTGGAGCCCGCCTACGCCAAGGCGTCCCAGGGCATCGACGAACTGATCCGTTACCAGGTGGAACAAGCCAGGCTGGCCTACGACAGGGTGGCCGCCTTCACCCGCAACATCGTCATCGCCACCGTGGGCGGCATCCTGGGAGCAGTCTTGCTGATGGCCGTTTCCGGGCTGTTTCTCACCCGCTCCATCGGCAAGGGGGTATCGGCCCTCCAGGAAGCCACCGGGCGGCTGGCCAACGGGGACCTGACGGCCCGGGCCCAACTGGAACAGCAGGACGAGATCGGCGAAATGGCCCGCTCCTTCAACCGCATGGCCGAGGACTTCACCACCCTCATCGGCCAGATGCGCCAGTCCGCCGACCACGTGTCCAACGCCTGCGGCACCGTCACCGCCATGACGGACAAGGTGTCCCAGGCTTCCGGCACCCAGACCGAACAGGCCTCCATTGCCGCCGTGGCGGTGGAACAGATGAACGCCAGCCTCCAGGACGTGGCGCGGAAGAGCGACGAGGCCGTCTCGGCCGCCACCGAGGCCGGCAAGCTGTCCGCCCACGGCAAGCAGGTGGTCAGCAGCGCCGTGGCCGGCATCCGGCAGGTGGCCGAGACGGTGGCCGAGTCCTCCCGCTCCATCGAATCCCTGGGCCAGCGCTCCGACGAGATCGGCCGCATCATCCAGGTGATCGACGACATCGCCAACCAGACCAACCTCTTGGCCCTCAACGCCGCCATCGAGGCGGCCCGGGCCGGGGAACAGGGCCGGGGCTTCGCCGTGGTGGCGGACGAGGTGCGCAAGCTGGCGGAAAAAACTTCCGCCGCCACCACCGAAATCTCGGCCATGATCGCCGCCATCCAGGCGGACACCGCCAGCGCGGTATCCAGCATGGAACGGGGCGGCGAACAGGTGCGGGAAGGGGTGGAGCAGGCCAACCAGGCGGGGGAGGCCCTGAACCATATTTTCGGCAGCGTGGAAAACGTGGTGGGGCTGATCCGCCAGATCGCGGAGGCGATGAACGTGCAGAAATCGGCCAGCGAGGAGATCAGCCAGCGGGTGGAGCACATTGCCGACAGCGCACGGGAGAGCGGGGCCGCCATCACGGAAGCCACCGCCGCCTTCCACCAGATGCACGGGCTGGCCGGGCAGTTGCAGGAAACCGTGGGCCGCTTCCGGCTGGGCTAAGGAAAGCACCTCTCACGTAGCGCAGGCGACCTCGCCTGCAAGCGGGCGTCAGCCCGCCCCACGGCGGGCAATGCAGGCGAGTCGCCTGCGCTACACGGGCAACGAAAAAGGGGCCGAAAGGCCCCTTTTTGTCGCAGGAAAACCGGCTTACTTCAGCTTGGTTTCCTTGTATTCCACGTGCTTGCGCGCCACGGGATCGTACTTCTTGATCGCCATCTTTTCAGGCATGGTGCGCTTGTTCTTGGTGGTGGTGTAGAAATGGCCGGTACCGGCAGAGGATTCCAGCTTGATCTTCTCACGCATGATTCAGCTCCTTAAATCTTTTGGCCGGCGGCGCGCATATCGGCCAGCACGACATCGATGCCCTTCTTATCGATGGTGCGCAGACCGGCGTTGGAAACACGCATGCTCACCCAGCGGCTTTCGCTCTCCACCCAGAACCGACGATATTGAAGGTTGGGCAGGAAGCGGCGCTTGGTCTTGTTGTTGGCGTGGGAAACGTTGTTCCCAACCATCGGCTTTTTGCCGGTAACTTGGCATTGACGGGCCATGACTCGCTGCTCCAGAATTCGAAAACCCGCATTTATATCACAGCCTCACCGGTGACCTCAAGCTGTTTTTCACTCGCCACTTCCTAAGCCACGAAAGCTTAAAGCGTTTTCCGTTTTCCAGCCCCCCTCACGAAGTGTAAAATCCGGCCCATGAACCCCACCGAACAACTGATTGCCCGGGCGGAACAGCTCCTGCTGCGCCTGGAAAGCCTGATTCCCGCCCAACCCGCCGAGCCGGACTGGACCACCGCCGTCGCCTTCCGCTGGCGCCGCCGCAACGGCGCCGGGCACCTGCAGGCGGTGCCCCATCCCCACCGCATCCGTCCCCAGGACTTGCGCGGGGTGGACGAGCAGAAGAAGACCATCGACCACAACACCCGCCAGTTCGTCGCCGGCCGACCGGCCAACAACGTGCTGCTCACCGGCGCACGGGGGACCGGCAAGTCGTCCCTGGTCAAGGCCATGCTGCACAAGTACGCCGCCCGGGGCCTGCGCCTGATCGAAGTGGACAAGCACGATCTGCTGGACCTGCCGGACATCGTGGAGCAACTGCGGGGCCGGGCCGAGCGCTTCGTCCTGTTCTGCGACGACCTGTCCTTCGACGCCGGCGAACCCGGCTACAAGGCCCTGAAAGCCGCCCTGGACGGCTCCATCGCCGCGCCGCCGGACAACGTGCTGATCTACGCCACGTCCAACCGCCGCCACCTGATGCCCGAGTACCAGGAAGAGAACCTGGGGGCCCGGCATGTGGGGACGGAAATCCACGAGGCCGAAGCGGTGGAGGAGAAGGTTTCCCTTTCCGAGCGCTTCGGCATCTGGCTGTCGTTCTACCCCTTCGACCAGGACGCCTACCTGGCCATCGCCGAAAACTGGCTCGCCGCCCTCGGCGCCCCGGTGCCCGACCCCGACGCCATGCGCCGCGCCGCCTTGCAATGGGCCTTGGGCCGGGGCTCCCGCAGCGGCCGCACCGCCTGGCAGTTCGCCAAGGACTGGGCGGGGAGGGCAAGGATGAAGGATGAAGGATGAAAAACATGCCTTCGACCTCACTCCATCCTTCAGCAGTTCTTGAGGTTGCCGCCGCCGTCATCCAGCGGCCCGATGGACGCTTTCTTCTCGCCGAGCGCCCCGAAGGCAAGCCCTGGGCCGGCTGGTGGGAGTTCCCCGGGGGCAAGATCGAAGCCGGGGAAACCCCGGCCCACGCCCTGGCGCGGGAACTGCACGAGGAACTGGGCATAGCCGTGGACACCGCCCACCCCTGGCTGACCCGGGTCTACGCCTACCCCCACGCCACGGTGCGGCTGCACTTCTTCCGCGTCACCGCCTGGCGGGGTGAGCCCCATGGCCGGGAAAACCAGCGCTTCGACTGGCAGATTCCGGGCAAGGTCGAAGTGTCGCCCCTGCTGCCGGCCAACGGCCCGATCCTGAAATCCCTGGAACTGCCGCCCCTGTACGGCATCACGAACCTTGCCGAGATGGGCGAGGAAGCCTCCCTCACCGCACTGGACCGGGCTCTCGACGACGGCCTGCGCCTGATCCAGGTGCGGGAAAAATCCCTGCCGCCGGACGGGTTGGCGCGCTTCGCCGCGCAGGTGGTCGAACGCGCCCGCCCCTTTGGCGCCAAAGTGCTGGTCAACGGCGACGCCGAGGCGGCAAAGGCCGCGGCCGCGGACGGCCTTCACCTGCCCTCCCGCCCACTGATGGGACTGGCGCAACGCCCCGACTTTCCCTGGTGCGGCGCCTCCTGCCACAACGCGCAAGAACTCGCCCGCGCCGCCGAACTGGGTCTGGATTACGTGCTGCTGTCGCCGGTGCAGCCCACCCCCTCCCATCCCGGCGCCCCCACCCTGGGCTGGGAGGCTTTCGCCAAGCTGATTGAAGACTATCCCCTGCCGGTCTACGCCCTCGGCGGCCTCACCGCCGCAGACATGGAAACAGCCTGGCGCCACGGCGCCCACGGCATCTGCCTGTTGCGGGGAGCCTGGCAAAAAGCGTAAAGTTATGAAATTTCACACTTATTACTTTTATTCCCCATAAGCCACGTCATATATAAGACACAAGACAATAGACGGCGGAATGGAACTATGCTATTAACCCAGATTGTCCATTAGGACGCGAGATGATGGCGAGACGGGTTGCGAGGCAGTTTGGTCCCTTGTGAGGAGTCCATGGTTGTTCCATGGACGACGAGCAAGGGGCAAAAATGACCGCAAACCGGCCGCCAGGGCTCGCGTAGGCTCGAAGAGCCGCCTAATGGACAATCTGGGATTAAGCTGAGGACAACTCATGACCACCCTGCACGGCTCGCCGACCTTTCGGCCCCTCTACGAACAGATCAAGATCCTGATCACCCAGAGCCTGGTGTCGGGAGAGTGGCGCCCGGGTGAAATGATCCCGAGCGAAATCGACCTGGCCAAGCGCTACAAGGTGAGCCAGGGGACGGTGCGCAAGGCCATCGACGAATTGGCGGCGGAAAACATCCTGGTGCGGCGCCAGGGCAAGGGCACCTTCGTCGCCACCCACACCGAGGAAAAGCGCAAGTACTACTACCTGCGCGTGTTCAACGAGAACGGCGAGAAGGAAGACCCCATCAGCGAACTGCTGACCTGGGAAAAAGCCAAGGCCGACGCCAAGATGGCCGACCTCCTGGGGGTGCGCAAAGGGGCTCCCCTGATCGTCTTGACCCGGGTGCTGCGCATGAACGGCAAGCCGGTGATCTACGACGAAATCCGCCTTTCCCCCACCGTGTTCAAAGGGCTGACGGCGGCCAGGATCAACGAGTTCCAGGGAACCATCTATAGTTTGTATGAAACGCACTACGGCATCCGCATCGTCCAGGCCGAAGAACGCCTGAAGGCCATTGCCGCCCCGGCCAGAGTGGCCGAGCACCTGGGGCTGAAAGCGGGCGCCCCGATCCTGAGCATCGAGCGCGTTGCCCTGACCTACGGCGACAAGCCGGTGGAATGGCGCGTGAGTTTGTGCAACACGGAAAACCACTATTACCTGAACGAAATCGGCTGACCCGACGACCGGTTGAGGGGCCGGTTGCGGAAATGCCCGCGAAGGCATTTGGAAAACAAGGAATGAAAACCGACCGCCCCAAAAACCTCAACCTGATGCAAATCAGACTGCCCCTGCCCGGCTTCGTTTCGATCCTGCACCGGATCAGCGGCGCCCTGCTGTTCCTCGCCCTGCCCCTGCTGCTGTCCCTGTTCCAGCGCTCCCTGGCCGACCCCGAATCCTTCGCCGAACTGCGGGACGGCCTGGCGGGCCCCCTGCCCAAGCTGGTGATGCTGGGCCTGCTGTGGGCCTGGCTGCACCACTTCTTCGCCGGCCTGCGCTTTCTCGCCCTGGACCTGCACTGGGGCATCGGCCTCGTCGCCGCCCGCAGAACCAGTTGGGCGGTGCTGGCCTTGAGCCTGGGCCTGTTCCTGGCGCTGGGAGCATCCCTATGGTGAAGCGCACCGTGGTCGGCGCCGGCTACGGCCTGCGGGACTGGCTGATGCAGCGCGTCACCGCGGTGGTGATGGCGCTCTACAGCCTCTTGTTCGTCTTCCTCCTCCTCACCCGCCCCCCGGAGGGCTACGCCGAGTGGCGCGGCCTGTTCGCGCCGGAATGGATGAAGCTCGCCAGCCTGCTGTTCGCTCTCTCCCTCATGCTCCACGCCTGGGTGGGGGTGCGGGACATCCTGATGGACTACGTCCGCCCCGCCGGCCTGCGCCTGGCGCTGCAATCGGCGGCCATCCTGGCCCTGGTGGCCTATGCCGCCTGGGCGGTGCAAATTCTGTGGAGCCTCTGAATGGCCATCGCCAAACGCAGCTTTGACGCGGTGATTATCGGCGGCGGCGGCGCCGGCCTGCGGGCCGCCCTGCAACTGGCCCGGTCCGACCTCAAGGTGGCCCTGGTGTCCAAGGTGTTCCCCACCCGCTCCCACACCGTCTCCGCCCAGGGAGGCATCGCCGCCGCCCTGGGCAACGTGAAGGACGACAGCTGGCACTGGCACATGTACGACACGGTGAAGGGCTCCGACTACCTGGGGGACCAGGACGCCATCGAGTTCATGTGCCGCCAGGCCAAGGAGGCGGTGATCGAGCTGGAACACTTCGGCATGCCCTTCGACCGCCTGCCCGACGGCAGGATCTACCAGCGCCCCTTCGGCGGCATGACCCAGCACTACGGCGGCGACCCGGCCATCCGCACCTGCGCCGTGGCCGACCGCACCGGCCACGCCATGCTGCACACCCTGTACCAGCGCAACATCGCCGCCCAGACCCATTTCTTCGAGGAGTATTTCGCCGTGGACCTGGTGACCGACCCCCAGGGCTATACCCTGGGGGTGGTGGTCCTCGGCATCGAAAGCGGCGAACCCCTGTTCATCGAAGCCCGGGCCACCCTGCTGGCCACCGGCGGCGCCGGGCGCATCTTTTCCGCCACCACCAACGCCCTGATCAACACCGGCGACGGCCTGGGGATGGCCCTGCGGGCCGGCCTGCCCCTGGAGGACATGGAGTTCTGGCAGTTCCACCCCACCGGCATCTACGGCGCCGGGGTGCTGGTCACCGAAGGGGTGCGAGGCGAAGGGGGCTACCTGGTGAACAAGCACGGCGAGCGCTTCATGGAGCGCTACGCGCCCCACGCCAAGGACTTGGCCTCCCGGGACGTGGTGTCCCGGGCCATCGCGGTGGAAATCTTTGAGGGCCGGGGCTGCGGCCCCAAAGGCGACCACGTCCACCTCAAGCTGGACCACCTGAAACCGGAGACGATCAAGGCCAAGCTGCCGGGCATCCGCGAGCTGGCGCTGAAATTCGCCCACGTGGACCCGATCGAGAAACCGATCCCGGTGGTGCCCACGGTGCACTACATGATGGGCGGCATCCCCACCACCCTGCATGGCCAGGTGGTGGCCCCCACCGACACCGGCCCCGCGGAGGCGGTGCCCGGCCTCTACGCCATCGGCGAGTGCGCCTGCGTGTCGGTCCACGGCGCCAACCGGCTGGGCTCCAACTCCCTCCTGGACCTGATCGTGTTCGGCCGCGCCGCGGGCAACCACGTGATCGACTACCTGAAGGAAAACCCCTTCCCCCGCCCGCTGCCGGCGGACGCCCTGGACCCGGCCCTGGCGCGCCTCGCCCGCTGGGACCGCAAGGGCAGCGGCGAATCGGTCTCCGCCCTCCGCGACGAGCTGTGCCAGACCATGCAGCGCCACTGCGGCGTGTTCCGGAAAGAAGAGGTGTTGCAGGAAGGCGTAAGACAAGTGCAGGAAATCGCCCAGCGCCTGCCCCACGCCGTGCTCACCGACCACAGCAAGACCTTCAACACCGCCCGCATCGAGGCCCTGGAACTGGAAAACCTGATGGCCGTGGCCCAGGCCACCGTCGTCTCCGCCGCCGCCCGCACCGAAAGCCGCGGCGCCCACGCCCGGGACGATTACCCCCAGCGGGATGACAAGAACTGGCTCAAGCACTCCCTCTACTACAGCCAGGACCATCGCCTGGACTACAAGCCGGTGCGGCTCAAGCCCCTGACGGTGGAATCCTTCGAGCCCAAGGCGAGGAGCTACTAGTGAGCCAGTAGCGCGTAGCTTGTAGCGGGTAGCCTTAATGTGTGCGCTTTGCGCGCTCCTTAAGAAGCTACAGGCTACAAGCAACCAGCTACCTGCTAAGGATATCCCATGAAATTTTCAATCTACCGCTACAACCCGGACACCGACGCCAAGCCGCGGATGCAGGACTACCAGCTGGATATCGAGGCCGGGGACATGATGCTCCTGGACGCCCTGCTGCTGCTGAAGGAACAGGACGAATCCCTGTCCTTCCGCCGCTCCTGCCGGGAAGGGGTGTGCGGCTCGGACGCCATGAACATCAACGGCTTCAACGGCCTGGCCTGCATCACGCCCCTGTCCAGCCTGAAGCAGCCCATCGCCCTGCGCCCCCTGCCCGGGCTGCCGGTGGTGCGGGACCTGATCGTGGACATGGAGCAGTTCTATCGGCAGTACCGCTCCATCAAGCCTTTTTTGATCAACGACGAGCCGGCGCCGGAGATCGAGCGCCTGCAGTCGCCGGAAGACCGGGCCGAGCTGGACGGGCTGTACGAGTGCATTCTGTGCGCCTGCTGCTCCACCTCGTGCCCGTCGTTCTGGTGGAACCCGGACAAGTTCGTCGGCCCCGCCGGCCTCTTGCAGGCCTACCGCTTCATCGCCGACAGCCGGGACAAGGCCACCCGGGAGCGCCTGGACGACCTGGAGGACCCCTACCGGCTGTTCCGCTGCCACGGCATCATGAACTGCGTGGCGGCGTGCCCCAAGGAACTCAACCCGACGGAAGCCATCGGCAGGATCAAGGACCTGCTGGTGAGGCGGACGGTATGACCCATAGCGCAGGCGACCTCGATGATTTTTGAGGGGCAGGCGAGGTCGCCTGCGCTACAACTTGCGTAACGACGGCCAACTACGCTGGCGCTGCCGCCGGGGCATGCTGGAATTGGACCTGGTGCTGGGCCGGCTGGACCTCGCCGGGCTGGATACGGAACAGAAAGACGCCCTGCGGGAACTGCTGGACTTGCCCGACAACGATTTATGGGATTTGATTCAAGGTAGAGCCCGAAGCGATAATGCACGGCTCGCGCCCGTCCTGGCATTGCTGCGGGCTGCCTGACCAATGTAAAACCCCGCCGCGGCGGGCGAAGGAGAGCAAGGTATGACGACGGAACGCAAGGTGACTTTGACCTTCAGCGACGGCACCCCCGCCATCGAACTGCCGGTATTGTCCGGCGCCCTGGGGCCGGACGTGATCGACATCCGCGCCCTGAGCAAGCACGGCTTCTTCACCTACGACCCCGGCTTCCAGTCCACCGGCAGCTGCCGTTCCAGCATCACCTACATCGACGGCGACAAGGGCCAGCTGCTCTACCGCGGCTACCCCATCGAGCAGCTGGCCGAGCATTCCGACTTCCTCGAAGTGTGCTACCTGCTGCTCTACGGCGAACTGCCCAAGGGGCCGCAGAAGTTCGAGTTCGACTCCATGGTGAAGCAGCACACCATGGTCCACGACCAGATGAACCGCTTCTTCACCGGCTTCCGCCGCGACGCCCACCCGATGGCCATCATGGTGGGGGTGGTGGGCGCCCTGTCGGCCTTCTACCACGACTCCCTGGACATCGCCAACCCGCACCACCGGGAAGTGTCCGCCTTCCGCCTGCTGGCCAAGGTGCCCAGCATCGCCGCCATGTGCCACAAGTACAACGTGGGCGAGCCCTTCATGTACCCCCAGAACCACCTGGATTACGTGGGCAACTTCCTCTACATGATGTTCGCCACCCCCTGCGGCCCCTACGAGCCCAACCCGGTGCTGGTGCGGGCGTTGGAGCGCATCATGATCCTCCACGCCGACCACGAGCAGAACGCCTCCACCTCCACCGTGCGCCTGGCGGGCTCCTCCGGCTCCAACCCCTTCGCCTGCATCGCCTCCGGCATCGCCTGCCTGTGGGGTCCGGCCCACGGCGGCGCCAACGAAGCGGTGCTGGCCATGCTGGAGGAAATCGGCGACGAATCCCGCATCGGCCAGTACATCGAACGGGCCAAAACCAAGGGCGACACCTTCCGCCTGATGGGCTTCGGCCACCGGGTATACAAGAACATGGACCCCCGGGCCGAGATCATGCGCCGCACCTGCCACGAGGTGCTGGAGGAACTGGGGCTCCACGACGACCCCCTGTTCAAGCTGGCCCTCAAGCTGGAAAAGATCGCCCTGGAGGACGAATACTTCATCGAGAAGAAGCTCTACCCCAACGTGGACTTCTACTCCGGCATCGTGCTGCGAGCCATGGGCATCCCGGTCAACATGTTCACCGTGATTTTCGCCCTCGCCCGCACCGTGGGCTGGATCGCCCAGTGGAACGAGATGATCGGCGACCCGGAAAACAAGATCGGCCGCCCCCGCCAGCTCTACCAGGGCTCGGCGCAGCGGGACTTCGTGCCCGTGGACAAGCGCTGACAACAACACCTATGAAAAAACCAGGACAGGACACACTCCGAATCATGCGCAGCCTTACATAGACAGGGCGCCCAACGTAGGCGCCCCATCACCAAAGGAGACGGAATGATGAGCGGTGAACCGAGTGATGGCCTCTACCGGTTATTGGAGGCCAATTCCTACCTGTCCGGCGGCAATGCCGCCTTCATCGAGGACCTCTACGAGCGCTACCTGGAGAACCCGGCCCAGGTTTCCGAAGAATGGCGCGCCTGGTTCGACCAGTTGCAGCAGACGGCGGGGGCCGCCACCCGGGACATCGCCCATGGCCCGGTGATCGCCTCCCTGGTCGAACAGGCGAAACAGAAGACCGTCGCCAACCCCACCCTGGTATGCAACCCCCTGGTGACGGCGGAGAAGAAGCAGGTCCAGGTGTTGCAGCTGATCAACGCCTACCGCTTCCTCGGCGTGCGCCACGCCAACCTGGACCCCTTGCAGCGCCAGGAACGGCCCTACGTCCACGAACTGGACCCGGACCACTACGGCTTCACCCAGTCCGACATGACCGCCGAGTTCTCCACCGGTTCCCTGGTGATCGGCAAATCCAAGGCCACCCTGCACGAGATCATCCAGGCCCTGAAGCAGACCTACTGCGGCAGCCTGGGGATAGAGTACATGTACATCAGCGACACCGCCCGGAAGCGCTGGCTCCAGGAGCGCCTGGAGCGCCCCCGCTCCACCCCCAGCTACGGCCGGGAGATGAAGCGCCATATCCTGGAACGCCTCACCGCCGCCGAAACCCTGGAGAAATACCTCCACACCCGCTACGTGGGCCAGAAGCGCTTCTCCCTGGAGGGGGGCGAGAGCCTGATTCCGCTGCTGGACCACCTGATCCAGAAGGCGGGCGCCGCCGGCCTGCAGGAGATGGTCATCGGCATGGCCCACCGGGGCCGCCTCAACGTGCTGGTGAACACTCTGGGCAAGCTGCCCAAGAACCTTTTCCTGGAATTCGAGGGCAAGCACGACGAGCGTGCCAACCGCCTCGCCGCCGGGGACGTGAAATACCACCAGGGCTTCTCCTCCGACGTGGGCACCCCCGGCGGGCCGGTCCACCTGGCCCTGGCCTTCAACCCCTCCCACCTGGAGATCGTCAACCCGGTGGTGGAAGGCTCGGTGCGGGCCCGCCAGGAACGCCACCGGGACCGGGGGCACAAGCTGGTGATGCCGGTGCTGATCCACGGCGACGCCGCCTTTTCCGGCCAGGGGGTGGTGATGGAAACCCTCAACATGTCCCAGACCCGGGGCTTCCGCACCGGCGGCACGATGCATATCGTGGTCAACAACCAGATCGGCTTCACCACCTCCGACCCCCGGGACACCCGCTCCAGCCTGTACTGCACCGACGTGGCAAAGATGGTGGAAGCCCCGGTGTTCCACGTCAACGCCGACGACCCGGAGGCCCTGCTGCTGGCCGCCGAAATCGCCCTGGACTACCGCGACACCTTCCACCAGGACGTGGTGATCGACATGGTGTGCTTCCGCCGCCTGGGCCACAACGAGCAGGACGAGCCCCTGGTGACCCAGCCCCTGATGTACCGCAAGATCGCCAGGCACCCCGGCACCCGCCAGCTCTACGCCGACCGGCTGGCCGCCGAAGGCGTGGTGTCCGCCGCCGAAGCGGAGGCCATGATCGCCGCCTACCGCGCCCTGCTGGACGCCGGCGACCCGATCATCCAGCCGGTGCTGTCCAACTACAAGGTGTCCTTCTCCACCGACTGGAGCCCGTTCAAGAACGTCCACTGGACCACCCCCGCCGATACCGGCGTGCCGGTCAGCGACTTGAACCGCCTGGCGGAAAAACTCACCGCGGTGCCGGAGAACTTCAAGCTCCACGCCCGGGTGGAGAAGGTGATGGAGGACCGCCGCCGCATGGGCGCCGGAGAACTGCCCCTGGACTGGGGCATGGCGGAAAACCTGGCCTACGCCTCCCTGCTGGAAAACGGCTACGCCGTGCGCCTGTCGGGCCAGGACGCCGGCCGGGGCACCTTCTCCCACCGCCACGGGGTGCTCCACGACCAGAACCGGGAGCGGTGGGACGGCGGCACCCACATTCCGCTGCAATTCATCTCCCCCGACCAGCCCCAGTTCCTGGTGATCGACTCCTTTCTCTCGGAAGAGGCGGTGCTGGGCTTCGAGTACGGCTACAGCACCGCCCTGCCCAACGAGCTGGTGCTGTGGGAAGCCCAGTTCGGCGACTTCGCCAACGGCGCCCAGGTGGTGATCGACCAGTTCATCGTCGCCGGCGAAGCCAAGTGGGGCCGGCTGTGCGGCCTCACCATGCTGCTCCCCCACGGCTACGAGGGCCAGGGCCCGGAACACTCCTCCGCCCGCCTGGAACGCTACCTGCAACTGTGCGCCGACGAGAACATCCAGGTCTGCGTCCCCAGCACCCCGGCCCAGATGTTCCACCTGCTGCGGCGCCAGATGCTGCGCCCGTTCCGCAAACCTTTGATCGTGATGACGCCGAAAAGCCTGCTGCGCCACAAGGAGTGCGTCTCGTCCCTGGAGGACCTGGCCGCCGGCGGCTACCAAAACATCATCGGCGACCCGGAAGCCGACCCGAAAAAGGTGACGCGCCTGGTGGCCTGTTCCGGCAAGGTGTACTACGACCTCATCGCCGCCCGCCGGGAGCACCAGCTGGAGCAGGTGGCCCTCATCCGCTTCGAGCAGCTCTACCCCTTCCCGGCGGACGACTTCCGCCGGGAACTGCAACGCTACTCCAAGGCCAACGAGATCATCTGGGCCCAGGAAGAACCCCGCAACCAGGGCGCCTGGTACTACATCCACCCCCACGTGCGGGAGCACCTCAAGGGCAGCCGCAAGCTCACCTACGCCGGCCGCGCTCCGTCGGCCTCGCCGGCGGTGGGTTATACCTTCAAGCATGTGGCGCAGCAAAAAGCTTTGGTGGACGAGGCCCTGGGCCTCGCATGAAGAAATTGTCATTGCGAGGAGCCAAAGGCGACGAAGCAATCTATGGCTGCCCGAGATTGCTTCGCTACGCTCGCAATGACAAGGCATAACTACAAAATGGAGACAAGACGCATGTTGATAGAAATCAAAGTTCCCGCCCTGTCCGAATCGGTATCCGAAGCCACCCTCCTTTCCTGGCACAAGAAAGCGGGGGAATACGTCAAGCGCGACGAAAACCTGATCGACATCGAAACCGACAAGGTGGTGCTGGAACTACCGGCCCCCCACGCCGGCAAGCTGGCCAAGATCGTGATGGGGGACGGCGCCACGGTGAAGGCCGGCGACGTCATCGCCCTGCTGGACACCGACGCCAAGGACGAGGCCGTCGAGGAAGCCCCGGCCAAGGCCGCCGCGGTGGCGGCGGTGGAGAAGACCGCCCCCGCCCTCAGCCCCGCCGCCCGCAAGCTGGCGGAGGAGAAAGGCGTCCCGCCGGAAGAGCTGGCCGGCAGCGGCCGGGGCGGGCGCGTCACCAAGGAGGACGTGGCCGCCAAGCTGGAAGCCCGCCCCGCCGCGGCCGAGGTGCGCGCCCCGGCGGTGGACATGACCCCGCTGCTGGGGGAGCGCCCCCAGCAGCGGGTGCCCATGACCCGCCTGCGGCAGCGGGTGGCGGAGCGCCTGGTGCAGGCCCAGAGCACCGCCGCCATCCTCACCACCTTCAACGAAGTGAACATGCAGCCGGTGATGGACCTGCGCAACAAGTACAAGGACAAGTTCGAGAAGGAACACGGGGTCAAGCTGGGCTTCATGTCCTTCTTCGTCAAGGCGGCGGTGAAGGCCCTGAAGCAGTTCCCCATCGTCAACGCCAGCGTGGACGGCAGCGACATCGTCTACCACGGCTACTACGACATCGGCATCGCCGTGGGCACCGAGCGGGGCCTGGTGGTGCCGGTGCTGCGCAACGCCGACCAGCTCAGCTTCGCCGAAATCGAAGCCGGCATCGCCGAATTCGGCCGCAAGGCCAAGGACGGCAAGCTCACCATCGAGGAGCTCAGCGGCGGCACCTTCACCATTTCCAACGGCGGGGTGTTCGGCTCCATGCTCTCCACCCCCATCCTCAACCCGCCCCAGAGCGCCATCCTCGGCATGCACGCCACCAAGGAGCGGCCGGTGGCGGAGAACGGCCAAGTCGTCATCCGCCCCATGATGTACCTGGCCCTGTCCTACGACCACCGCATCATCGACGGCCGGGAAGCGGTGCTGTCCCTGGTGGCGATGAAGGACGCCCTGGAAGACCCGGCGCGGCTGTTGTTGGAAGTTTGAATTGAGCTGGTAGCTTGTAGCGCGTAGCGGGTAGCTCTTTGGTGCGCCCTCCGGGCGCGACATATAAAGCCACAAGCAACCAGCTACTAGCTACCCGCTCCATCAGGAGAATTGAATGGAAAAACTGTTCGACGTCGCCATCATCGGCGCCGGCCCCGGCGGCTACGTGGCCGCCATCCGCTGCGGCGAGCTGGGCCTCAGCACGGTGTGCATCGACGACTGGAAAGACGAAAAAGGCCAGCCCCGCCTGGGGGGCACCTGCCTCAACGTGGGCTGCATCCCGTCCAAGGCGCTGCTGGAATCCTCCGAGCATTTCGAGCGCACCGCCCTTCATCTGGGGGACCACGGCATCACGGTGGGAAGCGTGTCGGTGGACATCCCGGCCATGATGGCGCGCAAGGAAAAAGTGGTCCAAACCCTCAACAACGGCATCGGCCAGCTGTTCAAGAAGAACAAGGTGACCTGGCTCCAGGGCCGGGCCCGCTTCGCCGCCGCCAGCGGCAGCTGGACCCTGGAAGTGGAGAAAGACGGCGCGGTGGAACCCCTCGCCGCCAAGCACGTCATCGTCGCCACCGGCTCCCGGCCGGCGGAACTGCCCTTCCTGCCCTTCGACCAGGATCGGGTGGTGGACAACGTGGGCGCCCTGGACTTCGATTCCGTTCCCAAGCGCCTGGGGGTGGTGGGCGCCGGGGTGATCGGCCTGGAGCTGGGCAGCGTATGGCGCCGCCTGGGCGCCCAGGTGACCGTGATCGAACCCCATGCCTTCCTGCACCACGCCGACGAGCAAGTGTCCCGGGAAGCCCTGCGCCAACTCAAGGCCCAGGGGCTGGACATCCGCGTCGGCGCCTCGGTGGCGGACGCCAAGGTATCCAAGAAGCAGGTCACCCTCACCCTCAAGAACGCCTCCGGCGAACAGGACGAGGCCTTCGACAAGGTGCTGGTGGCCATCGGCCGCCGCCCCAATTCGGAAGGGCTGGGCCTGGAGAAGGCGGGCATCCAGGTGGACGAGCGGGGCTTCATCCAGGTGGACGAACTGTGCCGCACCAACCTGCCCAACGTGTGGGCCGTCGGCGACGCGGTGCGGGGCCCCATGCTGGCCCACAAGGCCAGCGACGAGGGCATCATGGTGGCCGAGCGCATCGCCGGCCAGGGGACGCGGGTGAACTACGCCACCATCCCCAACGTCATCTACACCCACCCGGAAATCGCCTGGGCAGGGGAAACCGAGCAGGCCCTGAAAGCCGCCGGGCGGGAATACCGCAAGGCGAGCTACCCCTTCGCCGCCAACGGCCGCGCCCTGGCGGCCGCCGAGGGCGCCGGCTTCGTCAAGCTGCTGGCGGACGCCCGGACCGACCGCCTGCTGGGGGTGCACATCATCGGCCCCAAGGCCTCGGAGCTGATTGCCGAGGCGGTGGTGGCGCTGGAATTTTCCGCCTCCAGCGAGGACCTGGCCCGCATCGTCCACGCCCACCCCACCTTGTCCGAAGCGCTGCGGGATGCCGCCATGATGCTGCTTTCCCGCTAGCCCTCCGAAAACAAACGTCACTATCCGGACAGGATTTACCCTAAAAACCTCAGTTCGCTAACCGCAAAGGCGCGAAGACGCAAAGAAAACAAAGGCATAAAATCTTTCTGGCATTCACCTGCAAGCTAATGAACCACCACCGATAACACGTTGTTTTTCCTTTCATTCTTTGCGCCTTTGCGGTTCAAGTGCTTTTTCTAGGTTTACATGATTTTCAGGATTTACCAGATGGTGGTCTTATCCTGTAAATCCTGCCAATCCTGTTTATCCTGTCCCAGGGGTTTTTCCTCCGCGTCCTCTGCGGTGAAAGCCCTTTGCAGCCTTGACCCTGTCATGGCCGTACTCTAAGGTTGGGAAAAAGGCCCCATTCCATGAACGATTGCTCCCTCACCTTCCAGTCCTGGCTGGCCGATTTCCACGGTATCGCGGCAGCGCTGCTGCACCTGGACGGCAGGATCGTCCAGGCCAGCGAGGGCTTCCGCTCGGCGCTGGCGGGGGAGTGCGAAGTCAACGCCGCCCCCTGTTTCGCCCAACCCCGCTTTGCCGACCTGGCCGCCCTGCCCACGGACGACCAGGGCCTGATCTACGCCGGCCCCATCGCCTTTGGCCGCAGCCAGTCTTCCCGCCATGCCTACAGCGGGAAAATCTTCCGCCACGGAGACCGGCTGCTGGTGGTGGCGGAAATGGACTACGTCGCCTTCGGCCGCATCAGCGACGAGCTGGGCAGGCTGCGCAAGGAGGTGGAGGAACTGCGCCACCTCCAGTCCCGCCGGGACAAGTCCCTGGAACATGCCCTGGGGGAAATCGACACCCTGCGGCGGCAGGACACCCTCACCGGCCTCTACAACCGGCGGGAACTGGACCTGCGGCTGGATGCCGAAATCGCCCGCCGCGACCGCTACAACATCGCCCTGTCCCTGATCCTGCTGGACATGGACGGCTTTTCCGCGGTCAACGAAGCGGTGGGGCGGGAACTGGCGGACGAGGTGCTCCAGCACCTGGGCACCCTGCTGCGCCAGCGGGTGCGGGAAGTGGACCTGGTGGTGCGTTACGGCGGCCAGGAATTCGCCATCCTGTTGCCGGAAACCAGCGAAATGGGCGCCCTGATCCTGGCCGACCGGCTGCGGGCGGAACTGGAAACCCAGGTCCTGCCCCACCTCGCCAACCCCGTCACCGCCAGCTTCGGCGTCCTCGGCCTGCACCCGAAAGAAAAACGGGAGGAAGCCTACAGCCGCGCCTGGCGGGCCCTGCGCCATTCCAAGCAATACGGCGGCAACTGCGTCACCCTCGCCGGCCGGGAAGAAGGGTCCGACGCCATCTACGAATCCCAGGAAAAAAGCGCATAAAGAAGGGGCCGCAACGGCCCCTCCCAGCGCAGGCGACCCGCCTG
>DDYH01000074.1 GCA_002347615.1 Gallionellaceae bacterium UBA2239
CTGGAGTCATGGTGAAATAAAAAAGCCGGCCCGAAGGCCGGCTTTTCTATTGCGCGCTAGCTGATTACTTCTTCTCTTCAGCGGGAGCGGCGGCGGGAGCAGCAGCGTCGGCAGCAGGAGCGGCGGCCGGGGCGGCAGCGTCAGCAGCGGGGGCGGCAGCGGGGGCAGCAGCAGGAGCGGCGGCCTCAGGAGCGGGAGCAGCAGCGGGAGCGGGAGCAGCAGCTTCAGGGGCGGCGGCTTCTTCTTTTTTGCCGCAAGCGGACAGAGACAGGGCCAGCAGGGCGGCGATCAGGACGGAGTATTTCATTCTTAGTTCCCTTTGGTAAGTTTTGACGACGAAGAAATTCATTCAAGTCGGCATCTCAAATTCAGATTGCCCGACTGCGCAGCAAATTCTAACAGGTTTATTTTTTTTTTCTAGTGGCCGGTGCGTCAGAAAAGGGGCTTAATCGCCCTTTTTTCAGGGCGGTATGGGCTTGTAAGGGGGAATACTTACGGGCCACGGGTATTCTGATGTCATTAAATTCCCAGGGTGGTGGCGGGTGCGCTCGGAACGGAGGCAAGCCATAGGTCATCGAAACGTTTCACCAGCGCGTGGGCGCCGTCCGGGTCGTCCAGCGCCAGTTCAGCCCGGTTCTGCTGATAGTGAAAGCGATGGACATAGTGCAATTCGTCGGCGACGGCGAAGGGGTCGTAGATGCCTTTGGCCGCATCCACGGTTTCGCGCACCTCGATGGCGTGGCCGTGGTATTTCAGCAGCGCCAATAGCCGTGGGCAGTTGCGGGTCAGGTGGGAAAGGTCGTGGGCCACCAGGTAGAGCCGGTTGGCGGGGTGGGCGGCAAGGAATGTTTTCAGCGCTTCCGCCCGCGCCGGGCTCTCGTAGCCGGCGCCTTCCAGGTTGTGGTCGAAAATGCGCAGGGTGCGGCTGGCGAGGCCGATCACCTGGTCCAGGGCCTCGATGTATTCCTGGCGGCCGAGCAGGGGGCGATGTTCGGGAGAGGCGGGGTTCACGGCATTCTCCTAGGCACTTTACGTTTCCGATTCTAGCATGGGAGGGTAGCCTTCCCAGGAGGTGAAATGGGGTACAATCTGGACGCAAGGAGGTCTGACAATGAGCCTACCTCGGCAGGTTTCATGCCCCGCGCCATAACCATTTGGGGTACAGTGCTAGGCGCGAGCCGCGCCGTTTGGTTATTCCAAACAAGCGGCGAGCAACAACGCAATGTGCCCCAAATGGTTATGGCCCTCCGGGTTGCGGCCAGAAAGCGATGGCTGCTAGGCGCAGGGCGCAGCCAAGGGCGTTCCCTTGGCAAGCCCTGCAACAACGCAGACGCGCTTTCTGGCCGCAACGCGGGGCATGAAACCTGCCGAGGTAGGCTCTATGGTGAAGCAAGGTCAAACCGCTCCGGACATCACGTTGCCGGATGCCGACATGGAACTGGTCAGCTTGGCCGGCTTCAGGGGCAGGCACAACGTGGTGCTGTATTTCTACCCCAAGGACGACACGCCGGGCTGCACCCTGCAGGCGATCGAGTTCGGGGACCTGGAGGAGAAGTTTTCCGCGCTGTCCACCGTGGTGCTGGGGGTGAGCCGGGACGACTGCCTCCGTCACGCCGCCTTCCGGGACAAGCACGGCCTGACCGTCACCCTCCTGTCCGACTCCGAAGGTGAGGCCTGCGCCGCCTACGGCGTGTGGCAGGAAAAGGAATGCGACGGCGTGAAGAAGATGGGCATCGTCCGTTCCACCTTCGTCATCGACAAGCAAGGCCAAGTCCGCCATGCGCTATACAACATTAACCCCAAGGGCCACGCCGCCGAGGTGCTGGCCCTCGTCAAAGAGATGAAATAATGCAAATCGCCAAAGATACCGTGGTGTCCTTCACTTTCGAACTGTTCGACGCCGAGGGCAAGCTGCTGGAGAAGAGCGAAGAGTCGGCAAGCTACCTCCACGGCGGCTACGAAGGCATTTTCCCCAAGGTGGAAGCGGCTCTGGAAGGCAAGGGCGTGGGCGAAACCGTCGGCGTATCCCTGGAACCGGAGGATGCTTTCGGCGACTACGACAGCGAGCTGGTCCAGATCGAATCCCTGGAGGTGCTGCCGGAGGAAGCGGAAGTGGGCATGCGTTTCGAAGGGGCGGATCCCATCAGCGGCCACACCATGATTTACACCATTACCGACATCGCCGAAGGCAAGGCGGTGCTCGATCCCAACCACCCCCTGGCCGGCCAGCGGGTGTTCTTCTCCTGCACCGTGACCGATATCCGTCCCGCCACCGCCGAGGAAACCGCCCACGGCCATGTCCACGGCGAAGGCGGCCACCACCACTGATTTGTAGCGCAGGCGACTCGCCTGCATTGCCCGCGGAATGCGGGCGGACAGCCCGATGCA
This sequence comes from Gallionellaceae bacterium UBA2239, assembly GCA_002347615.1. GTDB lineage: Bacteria > Pseudomonadota > Gammaproteobacteria > Burkholderiales > UBA9220 > UBA2239. Next base: position 2,389 of record DDYH01000074.1, read on the forward strand.
GGCGAGCCGCCTTGCGCTGCATCAAAGCAGCTTTTTCAGCTTGTAAACCAATTCCAGCGCCGATTTCGGGGTCAGTTCGTCCGGGTCGGCGTTGCGCAGTTCCGCCACGGCGGGGTGGTCCTCCGCCGGCTCCTCGTCGCTGATGGCGGCGAACAGGTCCCCCTGGCATTCGTCCGCCACCGCCTGCTGTTCCAGCTGTTGCAGGCGCTTGCGCGCCACCTGGATCACCCCTTGCGGAACCCCTGCCAGCTGGGCCACCTGGAGGCCGTAGCTCTGGCTCGCCGGGCCTTCCGCCACGCTGTGCAGGAACACGATGCCGCCCCGGTGCTCCACCGCCTCCACGTGGACGTTGGCGATCTGGCGGAACTCCTGGGCCAGGTGGGTGAGCTCGAAGTAGTGGGTGGCGAACAGGGTCAGGCTGCGGTTCTTTTCCACCAGCTGCCGTGCCACGGCGTAGGCCAGGGCGAGGCCGTCGAAGGTGGAGGTGCCGCGGCCGATCTCGTCCAGCAGCACCAGGCTTTTCTCGCTGGCGTTGTGGAGGATGTTGGCGGTTTCGGTCATTTCCACCATGAAGGTGGAGCGGCCCCCGGCCAAGTCGTCGGAAGCGCCGATGCGGGTGAATATCTGGTCCAGGGGGCCGATGCGCAGGCGCTCGGCGGGGACGAAGGAGCCGATGTGGGCCAGCAGGGCGATGACCGCCGTCTGGCGCATGTAGGTGGACTTGCCGCCCATGTTGGGGCCGGTCACCAGCAGCATCTGCCGGGTGCGGGACAGGCGCGCGTCGTTGGCGATGAAGGGCTCGCTGCCCCGGATCTGGTTTTCCACCACCGGATGGCGGCCGGCGACGATGTCCACCAGGGGGTCCCGGGTGAATTCCGGCGCGCTCCAGTTCAGGGTGTGGGCCCGCTCGGCCAGGGCCGCCAGGGCATCCAGTTCGGCCACCGCCCGGGCGACGGCCTGGAGGCGGGGAATGGCCGGGGCCAGGGCGTCCAGCAGCTCGTCGTAAAGGCGCTTTTCCAGGGCCAGGGCCCGCTCCCCGGCGGACAGGGCCTTGTCCTCGAAGGCCTTCAGTTCCGGCGTGATATAGCGCTCGGCGTTTTTCAGGGTCTGGCGGCGGCGGTAGTCGTCCGGCACCTTGTCGGCGTTGGCCCGGGACACCTCGATGTAGAAGCCGTGGACCTTGTTGTATTCCACTTTCAGGGTGGCGATGCCGCTGCGCTCTTTCTCCCGCGCCTCCAGCGCAAGCAGGAACTCGCCGCAATCGTTCTGGATGGCCCGCAGTTCGTCCAGTTCCGCGTGATAGCCGGTGGCGATGACGCCCCCTTCCCGCAGCACCGAGCTGGGCTCGTCCTTGACGGCGCGGGTCAGCAGTTCGACGATTTCATGCTCGCTGCTCAGGCTTTCCCGCAGGCCGGCCAAGCGGTGGGAAACCCGTTCCGCCAGCAGCACGTCCAGTTCCGGCAGCAGCCGGAGGCTCTCCCGCAGGCCCGAAAGGTCACGGGGACGGGCGGTCTTGAGGGCGATGCGGGCGGTGATGCGCTCCACGTCCGCCATTTGCCGCAGGACGCGGAAAATGTCGGAATAATGGCCCTCGCCTAATTCGCCCACCAGGGCCGAAACCGCATCCAGTCGCTCTTTGAGGGCGGTATGGTCCCGCAATGGATGGTGCAGGGCGTGGCGCAGCCAGCGGCTGCCCATGCCGGTGGCGCACACGTCCAGGAGCGACAGCAGGGTGGGGGCGGCCTCGCCCCGGATAGTCTCGGTCAGTTCCAGGTTGCGCCGGGTGGCGGCGTCCATCAGCAGGTAGGCGCTTTCCTTCTCCACCTTGGGCGGCTGGAGGTGGGGCAGGGACGCCCGCTGGGTGTGCTTGACGTATTCCAGCAGGGCGCCCGCCGCCTGCACCGCCGGCCCCAGGTCCTCGCAGCCGAAGCCGGCCAGGTCCAGGGTGTTGAACTGGCGGGTGAGGGCGGTGACCGCGGTGTCGAAATCGAACTGCCACTCGGGCTGGCGGGTGGCGGCGTAGCCCGCGGGGGCGGTCATGTGTTCGGGATGCAGGATTTCCGACGGCTTGAGCCGCTCCAGGGTCGCCGTCAGGTGGTCGGGGGGAATCTCCGATACCCGGAATTCGCCGCCCGCCAAATTGAGCCAAGCCAGGCCGATGAGCTCCTTGGTCGGAAACAGCGCCAGCAGCAGATTGTCCCGCTTGTCGTCCAGCAGGGCGCTGTCGGTCAAGGTGCCGGGAGTGATGATGCGGGTGACGCGGCGCTCCACCGGCCCCTTGCTGGTGGCCGGGTCCCCCACCTGGTCGCAGATGGCGACCGATTCCCCCAGCTTCACCAGCTTGGCGAGATACTGCTCCAGCGAATGGTAAGGCACCCCCGCCATCTTGATCGGCTCGCCCCCCGACGCCCCGCGCCGGGTGAGGGTGATGCCCAAGAGCTTGGCGGCCAACTCGGCGTCAGCGAAGAACAGCTCGTAGAAGTCCCCCATGCGGTAGAACAGCAGCATGGAGGGGTATTCCGCCTTGATGCGCAGGTACTGCTGCATCATCGGCGTATGAACGGGTTCGTTTTTGTTCGTAGGACGTTGATTTTTCATGTATCGAAATTGCAACATGCTGATTGCCTAATATATTTCGCGTGGGCCGCATCGCTTGGGGGATGGCATCTACGCTTATCCACACCTCTCGCCACTTGGGTTCTTGGTATAGGTTTTTGAGTAAATTTGTCGAAACCTATACCGAAATAAACCAGTGCTGTTTGCTGAAAAGCCTTGAAGTCGATGCACGCCCGGACTGCGCATATTACCAGCCAACAGGGCTAAAGGCTTAGGCCACGGTTTTTTCGAAAGCGGACGTGGAGTTGTCGTATTCCTGAGCAGAAGCCCCGACGATTCAAACGTGGAATGAGGAAAAGCAGCGAGTTAGGGGGTTACGGCAACGGCACATCATTACGAACACTACGTAGAAATACTGACTGTACCCATGAGGTTGTAGTGGTATATTCGTACCAAATATGACGAAGCACTAATATAGCGATGTCATGACGCGGCGCCGTAGAGCGGCCGGCAGT
>DDYH01000049.1 GCA_002347615.1 Gallionellaceae bacterium UBA2239
CCTCAGCAGAACGGATTTCTTCAGTACTTCCCTAGTGCCAAAGGCATAGGGGGATTTAGGGTTTTCCCTTAAGGGTATCCCACGATTTTTTTCGATGGCGGATGCCGCTAGTATTCACAACATCCGTTGAATTGAATGCTAGGAATACCCCATGCCGAATCTCGTTCCGAGTGGCCTGCTCATCGGCCACGCAACCATCGACAGCCAGCACGGGCGCCTGTTCGCCCTCATCGACGAACTGCGGGCGGCGCGGAACAGTGCCGATCCCTTGGTGGAATACCGCCTGTCCTGCAAGGCCTTGTACGAACTGCTGGACTACACCCGTACCCATTTCGCCGAAGAAGAACGCCTGATGCAGGAGGCCGGTTATCCCGGCTACGAGGATCACAAGCGGGAGCACGAACGCTTTGTCCTGCTTATGGGGGAGGTGGAGGAGGACATGCACCTTGGCACCAGCGTACTGTCGGTGGATTTCTTCTGCGACCTGCTGGAAAAATGGCTGAAGGAGCACATTCAGGAAATCGACCGGCAATACGTCCCGTACCTGGTGCCCGCCGCCGCTGACGCCGCGTAACGTTCGACGGTAGCGCAGGCGACCTCGCCTGCATTTCCCGCCGAGGGCGGGCCTACGGCCCGATGCAGGCGAGTCGCCTGCGCTACGCCGATTCCCGCCGCTCGAAGGCGGCGTGCTCTCCCCATCCCTCCGCTACGTCCACGCTCTCCACCCGGGCCCCGTCGGGGCCTCTGCGGGTCCAGGCGATCATCGCCTTGACGGCGTCTTCCTCCCCCTGAACCATGGCTTCCACCGCGCCGTCCCGGCGGTTGCGCACCCAGCCGGTGACGCCCAGGGCATCGGCCTGATAGCGCATGGATTCGCGGAACCACACGCCCTGGACCAGGCCGCGGATGACGAGGTGCTTGGTGATATTCAAAACTTGCCGTGCTGGCGGGAAATGTAGTTGGAAAGCTCGATGTACTGGGCGTTCATGCGCCGCAGGATGACGTGGACGGTGCGCAGGATGGCGCGCATCACCCGGTAGGCGAGCCAGGGGTGGGTATCCACCACGGTTTCGAACAGCACCCGTTCCAGGATGAAGATGTCGGTGGTGCCGATGGAACGCAGGGTCGCGCTGTGGGGTTGGCCATCGATGAAGCCCAGTTCTCCGGCCAAGTCTCCCCCGTGCAGCACGTGCAGCATCACCACATCCCCGTAGCCGGTGGACTTGGTCACCGCCAGGGCGCCGTCGATGACGGCATACAGGCTGTGGTCCACCTGCCCTTCCTCGATCAGGATTTCGTCGTTCACCAGGGTGCGGCGGGAAACGATGTTCGCCAACAACGCGCAGTCCTTCTCGGGCAATTCGGCGCCGAGGGCGGATTCACGCAGGAGCGCGATGGTTTCGAGATCGGCCATGGAGGCTCCCCCAAATCAAGGTGACGGTTTTCCCTAAAGTTTAGGATACTCCGGGAGCCCCCGTTCGGGGCCGTTTATTTGACCTTCATGCCGGGCTGGGCGCCCTCGTCCGGGGAGAGGATGAACAGGCCGGGCTCGCTGCCGGAAGCGGCCAGCACCATGCCTTCGGACAGGCCGAACTTCATCTTGCGCGGAGCAAGGTTGGCCACCATCACCGTCAGGCGGCCCACCAGCTTTTCCGGCGCGTAGGCCGACTTGATGCCGGCGAACACCTGGCGGGTGCCCAGCTCACCCACGTCCAGGGTGAGGCGGAGCAGCTTGTCGGCGCCTTCCACGTGCTCGGCGTTGGCGATGCGGGCGATGCGCAGGTCCACCTTGGCGAAGTCGTCGATGCTGATAAGCCCCTCTCCCCCAGCCCCTCCCCCAGCGGGAGAGGGGTGTGTGGGGTGCTGCTGTTTTTCGCCGTGGCGCACGGGGTGTGCTCCCTCTCCCCCAGCCCCTCCCCCGCTTGCGGGGGAGGGGGGTGTCAGGCTTTGCTTGTTGGCGTCGATCATGGCTTCCACTTGTTTCGGGTCGATACGGGTCATGAGGTGCTGATAGGGGCGGATTTCATGGCCCAGCAGCAGGGTTTGGGCGTCTTTCCAGGCCAGGGGCGGAATGTTGAGGAAGGCTTCCACGTCCGCCGCCAGCTTGGGCAGCACCGGCTTGAGGTACAGGGTCAGCAGGCGGAACAGGTTGAGGCTGACGCTGCACACCTCGTGGAGCTTGGTTTCCATCCCTTCCTGTTTCGCCAGTTCCCAGGGCTTGTGCTCGTCCACGTACTGGTTGGCGAGGTCGGTGAGGGCCATGGCTTCGCGCAGGGCCTTTCCGTATTCCCGCGCGTCGAACAGGGCGGCGATGGTCGGGGCGGCTTGTTGCAGCTGGCCGAGCAGGGGGGTGTCGGACAGGCTGGGGGCCAGCTTGCCGTCGAAGCGCTTGGCGATGAAGCCCGCCGCCCGGCTGGCGATGTTGACGTACTTGCCGATCAGGTCGCTGTTCACCCGGGCGGTGAAGTCGTCCAGGTTCAGGTCGATGTCGTCCACCCCGTTGCCCAGCTTGGCGGCGAAGTAGTAGCGCAGGTATTCGGGGTTCTTCAGGTGGTCCAGGTAGCTGCGGGCGGTGATGAAGGTGCCTCGGGACTTGGACATTTTCTGGCCGTTGACGGTGAGGAAGCCGTGGGCGAAGACCCCGGTGGGGGTGCGGTATTCGGCGTGCTCCAGTTCGGCGGGCCAGAACAGGGCGTGGAAGTAGAGGATGTCCTTGCCGATGAAGTGGTAGACCTCGGTGCCGGCTGCAGCCGCTTTCTTGCGGTCCCAGTAGGCGTCAAAATCAAGCCCCCCCTCACCCCGGCCCTCTCCCTCAAGGGGAGAGGGAGTCAAGCGGTCGCACAGGTTCTTGAAGCTGCCCATGTAGCCGATGGGAGCGTCGAGCCAGACGTAGAAGTATTTGCCCGGCGCGTCGGGAATCTCGAAGCCGAAGTAGGGGGCGTCCCGGGAGATGTCCCAGTCGGACAGGCCGCCTTCCAGCCATTCGTTGAGCTTGTTGGCGGCGGCGTCCTGGACCTGGGGCGGCTTGATCCACTCCTTGAGGAAATCGCGGCAGCGCTGGTCGGACAGCTTGAAGAAATAGTGGTCCGACTGGCGGCGCACCGGCGTGGCGCCGGAGACGGCGGAGTAGGGCTCGATCAAATCCGTTGGCGAGTAGGTGGCGCCGCAGGCTTCGCAGGAGTCGCCGTACTGGTCCTTGGCGTGGCACTTGGGGCACTCGCCCTTGATGAAGCGGTCCGGCAGGAACATTTCCTTTTCCGGGTCGTAATACTGCTCGATGGCGCGCACTTCGATCAGGCCGGCGGCCTTCAGCTTGCCGTAGATGTCGTTGGCGTAGTGCCGGGTTTCCGGGGTGTTGGTGGAGTAATAGTTGTCGAAACCCACCAGGAAGCCGTCGAAGTCCGCCTTGTGCTCCTGCCACACGTTGGCGATGAGCTGCTCGGGGGTGAGGCCTTCCTTCTCCGCCCGCAACATGATGGGGGTGCCGTGGGTGTCGTCGGCGCAGACGTAGTGGCAGCGGTGGCCCTGCATTTTCTGGAAGCGCACCCAGATGTCGGTCTGGATGTATTCCACCAGGTGGCCCAGGTGGATGCTGCCGTTGGCGTAGGGGAGGGCGGAGGTGACGAGGATTTTGCGGGACATGGCGATTCTTAGATGGGAGAGCGTCAAAGGCCGAATTGTAATGTAAATGCCGCCGGGGCGGGAAAGGGCGGATGATGGCAGAGGGAAATTGTCGGGAATTGCCGCTTGCGATAAAATTCCCGCCGACTTGGGTTTCTCCATTAGGAGAATTTGATAAACTTGCACCTTTCGTGCAGAACCAGAACCTATAAAGGATTCGTTATGGCGATTTCCGAAGCGCAAATCCAATCCGCCCTCAAGGAACTGACCGACCCCAACACGGGCCGCGACTTCATCTCCGGCAAGAGCGTCAAGAACATCCAGATCGACGGCGACAAAGTCACCGTCGACATCGTGCTGGGCTACCCCGCCAAGACCGTCCAGGGCCAGATCGCCGCCCTGGTGGCCGACAAGCTGAAGGCCGCCGGCGCCGGTGAGGCCACCGTCAACGTGTCGTGGAAGATCGTTTCCCACAGCGTCCAGCGCGGCGTGGAGCTGGTGAAGGGGGTGAAGAACATCGTCGCCGTGGCCTCCGGCAAGGGCGGCGTGGGCAAGTCCACCACCGCCGTCAACCTGGCCCTGGCCCTGGCGGCCGAAGGCGCCAAGGTGGGCATCCTGGACGCCGACATCTACGGTCCCTCCCAGCCCACCATGCTGGGCATCCATGGCCGTCCCGAGGCGGTGGACAACCAGACCCTGGAACCCATGAGCGGCCACGGCCTGCAAGCCATGTCCATCGGCTTCCTGATCGATGTGGAAACCCCCATGGTGTGGCGCGGCCCCATGGTCACCCAGGCCCTGGAACAGCTGGTGCACAACACCCACTGGCAGGACCTGGATTACCTCGTCGTGGACCTGCCCCCCGGCACCGGCGACGTGCAGCTGACCCTGGCCCAGAAGGTGCCGGTGACCGGCTCGGTGATCGTCACCACGCCCCAGGACATCGCCCTGATCGACGCCCGCAAGGCCCTGAAGATGTTCGAGAAGGTGGGCATCCCCATCCTCGGCATCATCGAGAACATGAGCCTCCACATCTGCTCCCAGTGCGGCCACGAAGAACGCATCTTCGGCGAAGGCGGCGGCGAGAAGATGTGCCAGGACTACAACACCGAGTTCCTCGGCGCTTTGCCCCTGGACATCGCCATTCGCCAGGGCACCGACGAGGGCAAGCCCACCGTGGTGAGCGACCCGGACGGCCGGGTGGCGGAAATCTACCGCGGCATCGCCCGCCGGGTGGCGGCCAAGATCGCCAAGCAGGCCGAAGACCACAGCCTGAAGTTTCCGAAAATCGTCATTCAGAACACGTAACCCAGCCGGTAGCTTGTGGCTTGTAGCCCGTAGCAGGTTCGGGGCTGGAGCTACAGGCTACCCGCTACTAGCTATAGGCTAACCGAATGAGCATCAAGTCCGACAAGTGGATCCGCCGCATGGCCGAAGAGCACGGCATGATCGAGCCGTTCTCGCCCAACCTGGTGCGGGAGGTCAACGGCGGCAAGATCGTGTCCTACGGCGCGTCCAGCTACGGCTACGACATCCGCTGCGCGACGGAATTCAAGGTGTTCACCAACATCAACCACACGGTGGTGGACCCCAAGAACTTCGATCCCAACTCCTTCGTCGAGATCGAAGCCGACTACTGCATCATCCCCCCCAATTCCTTTGCCCTGGCCCGCACGGTGGAGTATTTCCGCATTCCCCGCAACGTGCTCACCATCTGCCTGGGCAAGAGCACCTATGCCCGCTGCGGCATCATCGTCAACGTCACCCCCTTCGAGCCCGAGTGGGAAGGCCACGTGACCCTGGAGTTCTCCAACACCACGCCCCTGCCGGCCAAAATCTACGCCAACGAGGGCGTGGCCCAGGTGCTGTTCTTCGAGGCCGACGAGGACGACGTGTGCGAAACCTCCTACCGGGACCGCGGCGGCAAGTACCAGGGCCAGCTGGGCGTGACCCTGCCCAAGATTTAAGCGCTATTCACCGCAGAGGACGCGGAGGACGCGGAGGACGCAGAGAATGAAAGCTTTTCCGGTTTTTCTTTGCGTCCTCCGCGCCCTTTGCGGTTAAAAGGTTTTCAGGAGTTTCACCATGCGTTTCCGTTTTCCCGTTGTCATCATTGACGAAGATTTCCGCTCCGAGAACGCCTCGGGCCTGGGCATTCGCGTGCTCGCCAAAGCCATCGAGGAAGAGGGCATGGAGGTCCTGGGGGTCACCAGCTACGGCGACCTGACTTCCTTTGCCCAGCAGCAAAGCCGGGCATCGGCCTTCATCCTGTCGGTGGACGACGAGGAACTGGCCAACGAGGAAGAGCAGACCATCTCCGAGCTGCGGGCCTTCGTGGAGGAAATCCGCTTCCGCAACACCGACATCCCCATCTTCCTCCACGGCGAAACCCGCACCGCGCGGCATATTCCCAACGACGTGCTGAAGGAGCTGCACGGCTTCATCCACATGTACGAGGACACGCCGGAATTCATCGCCCGCTACGTGGTGCGGGAGTCCAAGGCCTATCTCGATTCCCTGGCGCCGCCCTTCTTCCGCGCCCTGGTCCACTATGCCGCCGACGGCTCCTACTCCTGGCACTGCCCCGGACACTCCGGCGGCGTGGCCTTCCTCAAGAGCCCGGTGGGGCAGATGTTCCACCAGTTTTTCGGCGAGAACATGCTGCGTTCCGACGTCTGCAACGCGGTGGAAGAGCTGGGCCAGCTGCTGGACCACACCGGCCCGGTGGCCGCCTCGGAGCGCAACGCGGCGCGGATCTTCAACGCCGACCACCTGTACTTCGTCACCAACGGCACCTCCACCTCCAACAAGATCGTGTGGCACTCCACCGTGGCCCCCGGCGACATCGTGGTGGTGGACCGCAACTGCCACAAGTCCATCCTCCACGCCATCATCATGACCGGCGCGATCCCCGTGTTCCTGATGCCCACCCGCAACAACTTCGGCATCATCGGGCCGATCCCGAAGGAGGAGTTCGAGTGGGAGACCATCAAGAAAAAAATCCTGGCCAACCCCTTCGCCCGTGAGGTGCTGGAAAAGAACCCGGACGCCAAGCCCCGGGTGCTGACCATCACCCAGAGCACCTACGACGGCATCCTGTACAACGTGGAAGCCATCAAGGAGATGCTGGACGGCAAGATCGACACCCTGCACTTCGACGAAGCCTGGCTGCCCCACGCCACCTTCCATCCCTTCTACAAGGACATGCACGCCATCGGCAAGGGGCGGGCTCCGTGCAAGGAGTCCATGCTGTTCTCCACCCAGTCCACCCACAAGCTGCTGGCGGGCCTGTCCCAGGCGTCGCAGATACTGGTGCAGGACGCGGAGAACGCCAAGCTGGACCGGGACGTGTTCAACGAAGCCTTCCTGATGCACACCTCCACCTCGCCCCAGTACGCCATCATCGCCTCCTGCGACGTGGCGGCGGCCATGATGGAGGAGCCCGGCGGCACCGCCCTGGTGGAGGAGTCCATCAAGGAAGCCCTGGATTTCCGCCGCGCCATGCGCAAGGTGGACGAGGAATGGGGCGCCGACTGGTGGTTCAAGGTATGGGGCCCGGACGAGCTGTCCGACGAAGGGGTGGGCGACCGGGCCGACTGGATGCTGCGGGCCAAGGAGCGCTGGCACGGCTTCGGCAAGCTGGCCAAGGGCTTCAACCTGCTGGACCCGATCAAGGCCACGGTGGTCACGCCGGGCCTGAACGTGGACGGGGACTTCGCCGACTGGGGCATCCCCGCCGCCATCCTCACCAAGTACCTGTCCGAGCACGGCGTGATCGTGGAGAAGACCGGCCTCTATTCCTTCTTCATCATGTTCACCATCGGCATCACCAAGGGCCGCTGGAACACCATGGTGACCGAACTGCAGCAGTTCAAGGACGACTTCGACAAGAACCACCCCTTGTGGAAGGTGATGCCCGATTTCGTCGCCAAGCACCCGCGCTACGAGCGGGTCGGCCTCAAGGACCTGTGCACCCAGATTCACGATGTGTACAAGGCCAACGACGTGGCCCGCCTCACCACCGAGATGTACCTCTCCCCCATGGTGCCCGCCATGCGCCCGGCGGACGCCTTCGCCAAGATGGCTCACCGGGAGATCGACCGGGTGCCCATCGACGAGTTGGAAGGCCGCGTCACCGCCGTGCTGCTGACCCCCTATCCGCCGGGCATTCCCCTGCTGATTCCCGGCGAGCAATTCAACCAGACCATCGTGCGCTACCTCCAGTTCGCCCGGGAATTCAACGAGAAATTCCCCGGCTTCGAAACCGACATCCACGGCCTGGTGAAGGAAGAGAACGGCCGGGAGCGCTACTACGTGGACTGCGTGCGGCAGGGGTAATTCAGTGAGGTAAACCCCCGGCTCACCGCCACGTTCCTCTCCCTCCCCCTTGACGGGGGAGCAAGGGCAGGGGTGGGGGTGAGATGCTGGAGGTGGGCACGTTGCCGCGTATCACCCCCATCCCAAGCTTCCCCTCCCGCCGCGGTCGCCGCGAAGCGGCGGGAACCCGGCGAGGACGCCCTTCAGGGTGCCGGGGAAGGGGTGTTGCCGAGCCGTCCTGGGCGGCTCATGGGTTTATCGGCGCCTTTGAGGCGCTCACCCAATAAGCCACCGGCTTTGCCGGTGGTAATTTAACTCCGCAAGGCGGGGGAGAAAACGTGGTCGGCGTTTCGCCGGTTGCCCGGTTTTGGAAGCCGTGAAAATCGCTTAATGGGTAAGGGGGCCGCGGGTGCCTAGGTTCTTTAGCTTGCGCATCAAGCTGATCGCCATGTTGTTGTTTGTCGGCCTGACGGCGGCATTCGCGGTGGGCGGCGCGGCCTACTGGATGCTGATGCAGGATTTCAATGGGTCGGTGCGCGAACGGGCTTTCGGCAACTTCCAGTCGGACATTCAGGCCTACATCGGCGAACACGGTTCGTGGGACAACGCCCGGCGCCACCTGCCGTTTCCCGAATTCGTGATGGGGCGCCGAGCCGGTGGCGAGGGCATGGCGCGAAAGGCGTTTTCAAACGTTGAGATTCCTTTCCGTCGGCCGCCTTTCCATTTTTTGTTGACCGACCCCCAAGGCAAGATATTGCTGGCGCCCGCTGGCCATCGGGAAGGGCAGCGGGTGGGGGATGCGGTCCTCCGCCGGGCCAGGCCGATCAGCGTGGGCGGTAGGATTGCGGCGCTGGCGGTGCCGGTGGGGGTTCCCCAGTTGAGTGAGCAGGACCGTGCCTACCTCAGCGTCATGCGCAAGGCTTTGTTGAACGGCATGCTGGGGGCGATTGTGCTGGCGGTGGTGCTGGGCCTGCTGCTCGGCACCCGCTTCGGCGCCAGGGTGCGGGAGCTGACCGCGGCCATACGGTCGATGCGCCCAGACGGTGAATTGCGGCAGCAGGTGCCGGTGCATTCCCGCGACGAAATGGGCGAACTGGCCGAGGCTTTCAACCGCATGAGCCGCGAATTGGCGCACGCCCATGCGGAATTGAAAATGACCACGGCGCAGGTGCAATCCCAGTCGGAGCGGCTCAAGGAACTCAGCATCCGCGATTCCCTCACCCATTTGTTCAACCGGCGCTATTTCGACGACCAAGCCATGGGGCTGTACCGTCGGGCCGTGGACGGCGGCAGGCCGTTGTGCGTCGCGGTGGGCGACCTGGATTGCTTCAAGGAGATCAACGACAACCTGTCCCATGCCGTCGGCGATGAAGTGCTGCGCCGCGTCGCCGGCGTGATGCAACAAAGCGTCCGGCGCAGCGACGTGGTGGCGCGCTACGGCGGCGAGGAGTTCGTCATCGCCTTGGTCGAGAGCACGGAAGAGCAGGCCGCCGCCCGCTGCGAGGAGTTGCGCCGCAGCATCGAACGGTATTCCTGGCACGAAGTGCATCCGCAATTACGCGTAACCATGAGCATTGGGCTATGCGGCGACACGGAGCGGGGCAGCGTCGAGAAAATGCTGGCCGCGGCGGATTCCGCCTTGTACGAAGCCAAGCGCGGGGGGCGCAACCGCGTTGTCGGCAGTCTCCGGCCGGTTTCGCCGGGCTGAGCGTAGCCCGGTCCCCATGGCCGGCGTGCCGCTTAAGCTATTTCCTGCTGGCCAATAGTTCCAATTCCTTCTCCCCCAGCCAGCGCCACCCGCCTTCCGGCAGATCCTCCGGCAGTGCCAGGCCACCCACCGCCACCCGCTTCAACGCCTCCACCCGGTTCCCCACCGCCGCCAGCATGCGCTTCACCTGGTGGTACTTGCCCTCCGCCAGGGTGAGGCGGATGACCCGCTGGGAAACCGCTTCGCAGGCGAGGGCGGCCAGGGGGCCCGGCTCGTCCCGCAGCACCACGCCGTTGAGCAGGGCGTCGATCTGGCCGGCGTCCACCGGGTGCTTGGCGGTGACTTGGTACACCTTGGGCACCTTGTGCCTGGGGGAACTCAGGCGGTGGATGAACTGGCCGTCGTCGGACAACAGCAGTAGTCCGGTGGTGTCCTCGTCCAGCCGTCCCACGGCCTGCACGCCCCGGGCCAGCAGGGGGTCGGGCAGGAGGGCGAACACGCTGGGGTGGTGGATGGGCTTCTGGGAGCATTCGTAGCCCGCCGGCTTGTTAAGCAGCAGGTAGGCTTTTTCCCGGTACGGCCAGGGCTCGCCGTCCACGGTGAAAGTCAGGCCCGCCGGGTCGAAGTCGGCGAAGGGGTCGTCGCAGGGGGCGCCGTTCACCGTCACCCGACCGGCCCGCACCAGGGCGCGGCAGGCCTTGCGGGTGCCGAAGCCCTGGCCGTGGAGGAGGCGTTCCAGCTGCACGGGGTCAGGCCTTCCGGTCCTGGACCAGCACCCAGGGCTTCACCACCACCGACCACAGTTCGGCGTCGCTTTCGAGCCAGCCCCGGGCCTGGTCGTCGCTGGCCTTGGCCAGCAGCCCCGCTTCCATCCATTGCGCCACCGCGGCCTTGTTGTCCACGGAGAATTGGTAGGCCACTTCCACCAGGTCCAGCTCCGGCGCCGCCGCGATCACCGCGCCGGCGGCGAAGAAGCGCTGCAACGCCTTCCAGGCGATGCGGCCGGTTTCCTGGTTCAATTTTTCGCGGCTGGGGGGCTCCAGGGGTTCCAGTTCGTTCATGGGGTGTTTCCTGCGGTTAAGTAAAACTCGCGTAGCGAGCCTTCGTCCCCCTCGCCCGCAAGCGGGAAGCGGGGTAAGCAGGGATGGGCGCCTGCCGCCCACCTCGCAGAGGGCAGGGGCGAGGGAAATGTTCATGGCGACCCGCCATGAATGTTCGGGGAACCGCATTGTAGTCAATCGGGCGTCCAGGGTGAAACGGCAACTATACTGGTTTCATGGATGGAGGCCGCCTCACTCCCCGGCCCGCGGGATGGCGTGAGTCGCTGCGGGCTTTTCTATTTCTTCAGAGGGTACAAACCGGGGGCCTCGCGCAATTCGTCGTATTTCGTTTCCCAACTGCCGTCGGCGCCCCTCACGTCAACCCGGACCGTCCCCTGGTGGGTCCACCACACCAGTTCCTGGTCATCGGTATACCTGACGCCCGACCCGGAAAGGGCTTGAGGCAATGTGTAGCCAAGGCCATTGGGCATCTCCAGCTTCACGAAGTGGAGGCTGTCGTCGGACAGGGACCCGTATCGCGCCACGAAGCGTTCCCCCTTGGGGCCCGTGTAGTGAACAGGCGGCCCCAGGCGCACGGTCAGCTCCGCCTGGCGCGGGCCGGTGGCGCAACCGGCAAGCCACAGGGCAGCGAGCATGCCCGCTAGCGCCGTTGCCGTGAATCGTCCGATCATGGTGTCCTTTTTCCTCTGGTTGGCTTAAGGAAGTGCTGAAGAAATCCGTTCGTGCTGAGGTATCGAAGCACGAACACGCTACAGAACAATAAGTTGTCGTTCACCCTTCGATACCTCAGGGCGAACGGCCTGAATTAATCAGCGCTTCCCTAAGGGAAAAAATCACCGGCCTGCACGGTTTCGAGCAGACGGGGAGGCCCCTCGCAGTCGTTCGATGTCACCCCCTCACGGCGACCGGCCAAAGAGTGCGCTGAGACTCGGCAACGCCGCCTCCACCGCACGTTTTCCTTCCTCGATCGCCACCTCGGCGCGGTGAAAGTCCAGCAGGCCAAGGTGGGCCAGACGCGGCGCCAGGATGACATCCGGCGGTTCACCCGCCATGCGGCTCCGGCTGATGTGCACCTGCATGATGTTAATGCTGGAGGCCAACACATCAAGCATGGAGGGCAGCTTGGACCCATCGTCCGGGCGCGTGGGGAGAAGAGTGCCCAGATTCTCCTGCAGGATGCGCCGCCATTCGCTGACCTCGGCGGCAGCCCCTTCAGGTTCGGGCGGCTCGCGCAAATGACGGCCCAGGATGTCGGCGCTCAGGTCCACCGCGATCACGATGTCGGCACCCATCGCCCGTGCCAGCGATACCGGTACCGGGTTCACCAAGCCACCGTCCACCAGCAAACGTCCCTCATGGATCACCGGCGCAAACAGCGCAGGCAGCGCAATGGAGGCCCGTACCGCGTCGATGGTGGAGCCTTCGCGCAACCAGACCTCCCTCCCGGTGTGCAAGGCGGTGGCAACCGCAGCGAATGGCTTGGGCAAGTCCTCCAGCGGGCGGTCGACGAATTTGCTGCGGAAGAACTCCATCAGCCGTTCGCCTTTGATCATTCCGCCGCTCAAGCCCACGTCCACGAACGAGAGAACATCGGCGATTCCCAGCCCAAGCAGCCATTGCTCAAAGCGCTCCAGTTCGCCCGCCGCGTAGATCGCGCCCACCAGGGCCCCGATCGACGTGCCGCACACCAAGTCCGGCCGGATGCCGGCCTGTTCCAAGGCGCGGATGACGCCCACATGCGCCCAGCCCCGTGCCGAGCCGCTGCCCAGGGCGAGTCCCACTCGGGGCTTGCGGGGGGGTTTCATGGGCAAGCTTTACTGAGAAGCACAACGTTTGAACTCACCGGCCTGCGCGGCTTTTCGCGCAGGTCCGGTGGAATGATGGGTTGACCTTCCCCTCGTTTTTCGTCTTCCAAGCGGTGGTTTTCATGCAGTGCGCCTTCGATGTAACTCCCCATGCTGCTTCCCGTTCCAAAATTTTGGCGATTCAAAGGCATCGCCAAAAGCCTAACGCGCCGCCCGACAGGGCCGTCGCGCCTGCTGCGAAGGGTTAGCCACCAGCGTTTCATTTCTCATGCACCCTGGCTCCCCTGGGCCAACCCCTGCGTTTCCACAAGAAGACCGCGTATAGCACGGCCAGAAGCACCCCATTGGGAATGAAGATTGCCGGATCTGACCACGCCCGGCCATTAAATTGCACATTCACGACCGGCCAGAGAAAGGGCGTGGGAAAGAAGGCCGTGGTATGCGTAAAAATATCCACAACCACATGCAGGCCCCACGCGCCCATCTCCCACAAGGGCCTTCGCCGCGCGAGCCACACAACTCCGAAGGCGAAAGCGAACACCACCAGGCTATGAGTTACGTTGTAGAGAGAGTGGACGTATGCCGGAATTTGCGAGGCATCTGGCGGATGCCCTATCCGGTGAATGAATTCAAAACCGTGCGCGACGAAATTGCCAAGAAAAACGAACCCGAACGAGAACACATCGGGGGCAATTCCAAACAGAAAAGCCAACCGGAAGCTTTTGCGGCTACTTCGCCCAAGAGCAATGCCACCCCAGAGCCCATGCGAAATGAAGTCCACGCGGCGTACCTCTGGTGGCTAACGTTTGAATTCACCGGCCCTGCGCGGCTTCATTGCGCAGCGTCCGGTAGAGTGATAGGTCGGGCGTCGTGACGATAGGTGCTTGACCCATGAGGCGCAGATACAAACTCAGGTATGAGTTGCATGATTCCCCCCTTAGTTGGGTGTAGTTGCGTGACAGGCAGTCGAGTGAGCTTCCCTCGGTTTTTCGTCTTCCAAGAGGTGGATTTCATCCTACCAGTTTTCTGGGCTGCTGAGTGCTGATCCAGTCCTCCATGAACTGGGTCGGGGACTTGTAGCCGAGGGTCGAATGGCGCCTTTTCCGGTTGTAGAACACCTCGATGTACTCAAAGGCGTCCGCCATGGCCTCGGCCCGCGTGGCATAGCGGGTGCCGTGGGCTCGCTCATTCTTGAAGCTGTTGAACCAGCTCTCCGTCGGCGCGTTGTCCCAGCAGTTTCCCTTGCGGCTCATCGAGCAGGTCATCCCGTACGCGGCCAGCTTGTCCTGGAACGCCCGGCTGGCGTACTGGCTTCCCCGGTCCGAGTGATGCAGCACGCCAGGCTTTGGCTTCCGGCGGAACCACGCCATGGTCAGCGCGTCCGTCACGATGTTCGCCGTCATCCGCGGCTTGAGCGACCAGCCAATCACCTCGCGATTGAACAGGTCCAGGACGATGGCCAGGTAAAGCCAGCCTTCGTCCGTCCAGAGGCAGGTGATGTCGGAGGTCCAGGCCTGGTCCGGGCCCGTCGGCCGGAAGTTCCGGTCCAGGAGGTTCTTCGCCACCGGCAGGACGTGCCTGGAGTCCGTCGTCGCCTTGTAGCGCCGCTTGTGCCGCGCCCGGATGCCGTTCTCCCGCATGAGCCGTTCAACCCGTTCCTTGCTGGCCGAGAAGCCGCGATTCCGCAGTTCCTTGACCATCCTGGGGCTGCCGTAGGCCCCTCTGAGCTCGGCGTGAATTGCCCGGATCAGGGTCAGCATCTGGGCGTCCGACAGTCGCTTTCTATCGGGTGTGCCGCCGCGTTTCCAGGCCCGGTAGCCGCTCACGCTGACGCCCAGCACGGCGCACAGCTCCGTGAGCTCGAAGGTCTCGCGCTGCGTGTCGATCCAGGCGTACTTGGAAGACGAAATTTCGGGGGAAGCTCACTTGACAAAAACGGGGTCGGCGAAGAGAATGCAGGCTATTAATTAGCGTGCTATCTATTTAAGCCTTGACCAATTCGAACGACCAATACCGCTTCAGCCTCCTGCTCCATGAAACGGCGCGGTTTTGGCGCCAACGCCTCGATCGGCGGTTGAAACTCCTTGGCTTGTCGCAATCCCAATGGCTGGTGCTGCTCAAGTTGCCGCCGGAGGGATCGACCCAGAAGGTGTTGGCGGAAGCGGTCGGTGTCGAAGGCCCCACGCTGGTCGGGCTGCTGGACCGGCTGGAAGGCAACGGTTGGATCGAACGCCGCGCCTGCCCCGACGACCGACGGGCAAAACGGGTCCTGCTGACCCCCAAGGCTCAGGAAACCCGGGCGACCGTGCAGCAAGTGGCCTCCGGTTTGAGGCAGGAAATCCTGGCAGGAATCGACGAGAGCCGTGTCGAACAATGCACGGCGGTACTGGCCGAAATCAGGCAGCGCATCGAGGCCCTCGATGATTGAGCGGTTGAGAATCCTCAGGCAGTCGGCAAGTGGCAATTCGCGACTGCGCCGGGCGTCGTTGTGCTTGGCGATCGTTGCCGTGCTGGCGATCGCCGGCCGGGGTATCCACCATCGCATGACGCATGTCGATGTGACCGATGCCCGCATCGCCGCCGAAATGATCACGCTGGCAAGTCGTTCCCCGGGCTGGTTGACGGCGCGTCCGGTCAAGGAGGGCGACGCCGTTCGACGCGGCCAGGAATTGGGTGACATCTACGCCGGAAATGCCAGCCTGGAAGCCGACGCGCAAGCATCCAGCCTGGCCGGCGCCCAAGCCGAGGTGGAACACCTAGAAAAACTGATCGCCGAAACCCGTGCCTCGACGCAGGCGGCCTTGCGCGAAGCGAAGAACCAACTGGCCTCTGCCCGACTGGCGCTGGAACAATCGCGCCTGAACGAAACCAACGTCGGCAAAGACTATCTCCGCGACCGGGACCTGGTGGCCCGGAATTTCGTCTCCGAGCAGCGCCTCCAGCATAGCGAGACGGCCTATAAGGTGGCGCAGCGGGAGCGGGAAAAGGCCGTCGCGGAAGTGGGTGTCGCCCAAGCGCGGGTGGAAAAGGCCGAAGCCGCGGCGCGCCTCGATTCGCTGATGGCGCAGTTAGAGCGTGCACGGGCGGACGCCGACTCCCTGAGGGCCAAGCTCGGGGGCTCCCGCCTCAACCTGCACGACCTGCGCTTGGTCAGCCCCGTGGACGGCGTGGTGGATCGCACATTCGCCAACGTCGGCGACTACCTGGCCGTCGGCCAGCGAGTCCTGCTGATACACGATCCCGCAGTCATCTGGGTCGAGGCCAACATCAAGGAAACGGACCTCGCCGACATCCGTCTGGGCGAGCCCGCCGAAGTGATCGTCGACGCCTATCCGGGACGGGTTTTCGAGGCACGGGTGAGCCTCATCGGCAATAGCGTTACCAGCACTTTCGCCCTGTTGCCCAGCCCCAACCCCTCCGGCAATTTCACGAAGATCACCCAGCGCGTCCCGATCCGTTTATCGATCCGGCAAGAGGGCCTGATGCTCAAGCCTGGAATGATGGTCGAGGTGTCGATTGACATCCGCCACCGTTAACGGGCTGACCCCCTATTTCGAGCGCTACGGCCCGATCTATCGCTGGCTGGTGATTTCCACCACCATGATGGCCGCCATTACCGTGGTGCTGTCGTCGACCATCGTCAATGTCGCCCTGCCCGACATCATGGGCGTCTTCGGTATCGGCCAGGACCAGGCGCAATGGATGTCCACCGGCTTTCTCGCCGCCATGACCGGTTCCATGCTGCTCAATGCCTGGCTCAACGAAGCGGTGGGAGTGCGCGCCACTTTCGTCGGGTCGCTGGGGCTGTTCGCGGTCGCCTCGGTCGTCGGCGGCCTGGCTCCGAACGAGAACGTGCTGACCCTGGCGCGCGTCGTTCAAGGCATTGCCGCCGGCATCGTCCAGCCGCTGGCGATGATCATGATTTTCCGTGTTTTTCCGCCCAACGAGCGAGGTCGGGCGATGGGCATCTACGGTATCGGAGTGGTGCTCGCTCCGGCCATCGGGCCGGCCCTGGGGGGATGGCTGACCGACAACTTCGACTGGCGCTGGACCTTTTTCATGGGCTTGCCGACATCCATCGCCGGGATGCTGTTGGGCTCGGTTTTCCTGCCGACGCGTTTCGGCGACGGAAAGACCCGCCGCTTCGATTTTGTCGGCATGGCGTTGCTCATCCTGTTCCTGGTGATTTCGCTTTATGCCGTGGCTAACGGTCAGCGCGAGGGGTGGAATTCCGATCTCATCACCGCCCTCTCCTGGACTGGCGTTGCCCTGCTGCTGGCTTTCGTCGGCTGGGAACTCAAGGCCCCGGAGCCGCTGGTCAATCTGGCGGTCTTCGGCATCTCGCGCTATGCGGCTGCGGCGGCGGTGGCGCTGATCTTCGGCGCCGGCATCTACGGTTCCACCTACCTCGTGCCCCTTTTCGTACAAACCATCCAGGGCTACACGCCGACGCGCTCGGGAGAACTCCTGATGCCGGCCGGACTCATCCTGGGCGTCATCTTCCCCATCGCCGGGCGTCTGACCGACCGCTTGCCGGCCTACGTCTTGATCGCCATCGGACTCTTCATTTTCGGGCTCTCCAACCTGCTGCTCTACGACATCGATGTGAATACCGGATTTTGGCACCTGGCCCTGCTGGTCGCGTTTGGCCGGATCGGCCTCGGGGTGATCACGCCGGCCCTTAACGCCGGCGCCCTGTCGGTTCTGCCGCCGGAAATGCTGGCCCAGGGGACCGGCACGATCAACTTCGTGCGCCAACTGGGCGGAGCCTTCGGCGTCAGCCTGCTCTCTGCCGCGGTGGAGATGCGTTTCGCCTTTCACGCCGACGCGCTGACCGCCAGTCAGGTTGACGACAACGCTACGATGGAGCTGGTCAATCACGTGATCGGCCTCGACGGCAGGTGGGGCGTACCCGATACGCAGACATGGGCCGGAGCCATGGATTACCTCGGCAAGGTGCTCGCCGCTCAAGCCCAGAACCTGGCCTATGGAGACGGTTTCGCCCTGGTCGGTATCGTGTTTTGGCTGGGCATCATGCCAGCGTTGTGGATGCACCGGAAACATTGAACCCAGATTATCCATTAGGCGGCGCTTCGCGCCTACGGGAGCGCTGGCGGCGTGGCCATTTTAGTTCCGGCATTCCATTCGCCTGCGGCGAATATGAGCCTGCATTGAACTTCGTTTTCGCCCCTTGTTCGTCGTCCATGGAACCACCCTGGACCCCTCGCAAGCAACGAAACTGTCTCGCAACCCACCTCGCCATCCTCTCGCGTCCTAATGGATAATCTGGGTTGAACGGAGGAAACGACGCATGTACCGCACCATTGTCTTCGCCTATGACGGCAGCGCCGAGTGCCGCGATGCGCTCGCCGGAGGCATCGTCCTCGCCAGCCGATTCAACGCCCGCTGCTACCTGCTTGCGGCCGTCCAGCCTTTGACTCCGTTGGCCCTGTCCGCCGTGCCGCTTCCCGAGGAACTCATGGCGGAAGAACTGGCGCGCCTGACGAGCGTTCTCGACGAAGGGGTGGAACGCTTGCGCCAAGCCGGACTCGAAGCGACCGGTTCGCTGAAGATGGGCGACACGCCGGCCGAAACCATCGGTGCCTTTGCCGGCATTGTCGACGCCGATCTCGTCATCGTCGGCCATCACCGCCGCTCGGCCATCAAGCGTTGGTGGCACGGGTCGGTCGGTCATTTCCTGCTCGACCATGTTCCGTGCAGTCTCTTGGTTTCCATGCCGCGGGCGCAATGCGACGGGAAAACAGGGAACCATGAAAACGGGATCCGGCGCCACACCACGGACAACGAGCCCGGCTGATTTCCGGGCCCGTTGTCCGTCCAACCGCGGCGCGACTGCTTACCCGTCGTTTTCGATCCTATTGATCCGGCCTATATAAGTCTTGATTAAGATGGGCCGATCGTTGACCATGCCTGCATGGAGACGAACGACAATCAGCTCTACGCCCTGCGCAAGCAGGCTGTACGGCTGCATCTGAAGGGGCTGCCGGTGATGCAGATTGTGGCGATGACGGGACTGAGTTGGCCGGGCGTACGGTCTGCCCTGGACCGCTACGAAGCGGGCGGGATGGCGGCGTTGAAGCCGGCGATTCGAGGCAAGAAGCCGGGCACGGGCCGGAGCCTCACTGGCGAGCAGGAACAGGTGATTCGCCGAACGATCTGCGACAAGCGCCCCGAACAAGATGGAATTTGCGCTGTGGAGCCGCGCGGCGGTCGGACAACTGATCGAGCGGGAATACGGCATCAAGCTGCATGTCCGGTCAGTAGGCAATTCGGGCCGGATTAACAATGGATAATCTGGGTTGAACCCAGATTATCCATTAGGCGGCGCTTCGCGCCTACGCGAGCGCTGGCGGTCGGTTTGCGGCCATTTTTGCCGCTTGTTCGTCGTCCATGGAATAACCATGAACTCCTCGCAAGCAACGAAACTGTCTCGCAACCCACCTCGCCATCATCTCGCGTCCTAATGGATAATCTGGGTTGAATTCACCGGCGCTGCGCGGTTTCATCGCGCAGGGTCCGGTGGAATGATGGGGTGGGCATTCAGTGGATAAACATCACCGGACAAGCTGCACTTGGGCTGTCATCAACGCATCTGAAAAAGTTCTTGATGGAAACGCTCTGGTGGCAGGCCATGGGCGAGGAAATCCTCGCGCAGCGCCTGACCGAACCCCGGCGGGCCGCAGAACCAGAGGCTGGCCGATTGCCATTCGGGCACGGCGGCACGGATGCGTTCGCCATTCAGCCGCCCATCCTTGGCGCCGACCAGCAGGTGCAGGCGCACGCCCGCGGCGTCGGCATCGGCGGTGAGTCGGTCGATGGCGGCCTGATCGAACTCGGCTGTCGGATGAAAGAGATCGATCGTCTTTGCATCCGGCGTGGCAGCGCGGTGCTTGAGGCGGGCTATAAACGGCGTGATGCCGATGCCCGCGCCGACCCAAATCTGACGTGGCTGCGCATCCTCGAAGTCGAAGCAGCCGTAAGGGCCTTCCACCGTCACTGGCATGCCGATCTTCAATCTTTCCCGCAAGCGGCCGGTGTGGTCGCCCAGCGCCTTGGTGATGAAGACGAGTCGATGGTCAGCGGGGTTCCAGGCCGAGGCGATGGTGTACGGATGCGCGCCTTCGCTCCTGTCCGAGGTGACGAAGGCGAACTGCCCGGCGGCATGGCCGCGCCAGCCGTCCTGCAGAACGACGGCGGTCTCGAGTACGCGCAGCGCCGGGTAGTCGGTCAGCGCCACGATGGCGCCTCGGGCCTTGCGATCAGACCCGATCCGGCCCGTCAGGGTCATCAGCGCGGCGGCGCTGCCCCCCAGCAACAACACGGCCAGCAACCAGCCGACAGGCTGCGACCAATACTCCACCTTGACAAGTACGGCAGAGTGATAGGCCAAGGCGAGGTAGGCGGCGGCGATCCATTTGTGGGTCTTGGAGAACCAGTGGTAGGGGACGCGTTTGGTCAGGGCCACGACGATCAGCACCGCGGCCGCGTAGAACGTCCATTCGCCGACGGATTCGGCAATCCCCCGCTGGTCGCGCAGCCAGCCTTCAAGGGCGCCGAGGGTTTCTACCGCGGCCGGTTTGCGCGCCGGCCTTTCCAGCCAGCCCCAACCCACCATCCATTTGGTGCCTTTGCCCCACCACCAGTGAGTGATGGCGGCCGTCAGCGCGGCAATGCCCAGCCACTTGTGCAGGCGGTACATCTTGTCCAGTCCATCCAGATGCGGTTCCAGCCATTTCGGACGCAGCGCCAGAAGCATGGCCACGCTCATCGCGCCGATGCCGATCACCCCGCTGTATTGCATGAACGCGGCCCGAAACGAGAAGTAGGTGAACGGCTCGGGCAACAGCGTATCGGCGGCGAGCCATAGCGCTGTCAGCAGCAGCAGTACTGCCAGAAGCGAAACCTTAATGCGCTTCATGGATTACCTCCGATGCAATTTCGTATATGGCCAACGTGCTAGCTCAGGGGCGCGCAGCCGGCCTGTCGGCGGAGCGCCCCTCTGGAGCGGCAAGTCAGGACTTGGTTGGCCAGGCAATTTGCACCTGCCGATGCTGCATAACGCAGTCGCGGAGGTAGAGATTGATAAGGCTCTGATAAGGAACCCCGGCATCTGCCGCCATGCTTTTGAAGTAGGCAACAACGTCTTCGGACAGACGCATCGTCACAGGCTTCTTGAGCTTGGATGCGTAGGGGTTCCTGCGTGACTTCATCTTGGAAAGGTCGTATTCGGCTTTCATGGCGTTTCACTTCCGTAAAAAATACTTTCACGCTTGGTGGCCATGCGAGCGGAAATGATGCGGATAGTGTTCCCTGCATCCCGTTCGCAGTGACAGACAAGAAGCAGTCTTGCTCCCGTACTCATGCCCAGCAACAAGAAGCGCTCCTCGTCACCCGAATGATCTTCATCGAAGAACTGGACGGCATACTCATCATAGAAAACGGACTGTGCTTCCTCGAAGGAAACACCGTGTTTTCTGGCGTTGGTCGCAGCCTTGCTTGAGTCCCACTCGAACTTGATCATACGTACAGTGTATTTAAGAAATAACGTATGTCAAGGGGGCTGCCGAACGTTGGCGTTCAGCGGCGAGCGGAGCGAGTCCGCTGCAACGCTGGGTTAGGCCCCAACGCGCCTGTTATGCGTACTGATTGATCTCGACGGTTACATGCACGAGTTCCTCATGTATCTGCAGGGCGGATCTGACTTGATCGGGCGTCAGAGTGTGGTCATGGGTTACTACGACAAGCGCGACAGAATACGCACTCTTCCCGACTCGCCATACGTGTAGATCGGACAGCGCAGAGCCGCTGTTCGAAAAATCTTTAGCGATCACGTCGCGAATCTCTTCGACCACCCCGTGATCCATCTCCCGGTCCAGAAGGACTTTGCCAGTGTCGGCTATCAGGCCGCGTGCCCAAATGACAATAAGACCAGCACCGATGATGCCCATGACTGGATCAAGCCACGACCAGCCATAGAGCCAGCCGCCCGCGAGGGCGACAATTGCAAATACGGAAGTTGCCGCATCAGCGATCACATGAAGATAGGCGGACTTCAAATTCAAATCATGGTGATCGTGCTGATCGTCGTGTTTGTGATCATGCTCGTGACGGACGCCGCCAAGAATGTAGGCGCATAGAAGGTTTACGGCCAAACCGAGGCCGGCCACGAATATCGCTTCTTGAAAGTGGATTGGCCGCGGCGAAAGAAGGCGCTCAACGGAACTCACGACCATGACGATGGCTACGCATACCAGCAGAATGGCGCTGGTGTAGCCGGCGAGGACTTCGATCTTCCAGGTTCCGAACGCGAAGCGAGCATCTCGGGCGTAGTTACGGGCTGCTACGTATGCGAACGCACTCAAGCCAAGCGCCAGGGCATGCGAACTCATGTGCCAGCCGTCTGCGAGCAGTGCCATGGAGTTGAACCACCAGCCACCCGCGATCTCGACCACCATCATTACGAGGGTGATCCACATCACAGCTTTGGCGCCGCGCTCTGCCAACTGGTTTCCGGAATCAAACACATGCTCGTGTTGCCACCGAGTTAGGTCATGGGTGTGCATGAAGGCGAGCCTCCTTTCGTACGTGCGCGCTTGTAGAGTTTGTCGAACGATTCGACGTGGGTTTGGGGCCTAACGTGAAAGTGAGCGGCCTGCNNNNCTGCGTTACAAAGATGCCCAACGTACAAGCTCAGGGGCGCGAAGCCGGCTTGCCGGCGGAGCGTCCCTCTGGAGCGCCGGGTTAGGCTGCATCTCATTTGCCATGGTTAACAATGTACGCACGCAACTTTTCAGTAATGAAGCGGCCGATGGAAAACGTGAGTGCAAAAGGAATGATGCCCCAGAGGCCTGATATTCCGAGTGCAGTAGGAATGGCATCCAGCGGATGATCTGAGAGCAAGGCAAAGACGGCGGTGTACAGAAGAACCCAACAAGCAAACCATATGAATGGGCCGTACTTATTCCAGCGAGTGTTGGGGGCGGATAGGCCGGTGATTACTCCGCCGACGAAACCCGCTGAGAAAGGAGTGAAGGCAAGAGCAGCAAGCCACGTTACCTGAGCGGCGTGTGCTGGCATGGCGACGCAAAGCAGGGCGACTGTGAGTGCAACTAGAAATTTTGAACGATGACGGCAGTCGATCATCTTGCAGCCTAACGCTGGAATTGAGCCGTGCCGCGAAGCGGCATCGGCTTGAATGACTTGTTAGCCGCTACTACAGCAGCCTCGTACCAAGTGGAACCGCCTGATCCGGCACGCAGAGCGCAACCTCCCCGTGCTCATTATGGAACCCGGTCACCAGGCACTCGGACATTAAAGGGCCCACCTGCTTGCGAGGGAAGTTGACAACGGCTACCACCAGCTTGCCGACAAGCTCCTCAGGTCGGTAGAGCGCCGTGATCTGTGCGCTGGACTTTTTGACGCCAAGCTTCTCGCCGAAGTCCACGTGCAAGACATAGGCGGGCTTTCGCGCTTCCGCGAACACCGACGCGCTGACAACCCGGCCAACGCGTAGCTCAACCTTCATGAAGTCGTCGAAGCTAATGGTTTCCACGCAGCTCTCTCACAGCGGCTAACGTTCAAATTGAGGGGCGCGCCGCTTTTGGCGCGTCCCGCTCGAATGCAGTGTTAGGCGCGTTCATAGCTCACCGCACTCCCAATAGCTCTTAATCATTACAGGTGGGACGTCATGGCGCTTGCAGCCGCTGACGCAGATGTAGCGGGACTCATAACTGCAGTCCTCGGGATTTTTGTTTGGAACGATTTTGTAGGTAACACCGGCGAGAGGAGAAATGCCATCTTTGGCGCATGAAAATCGTATGCGCCATCCCTCAGTATTTTGCTCGAATTTGCATCTTTGGTTTTTGTAGTTCGTGTCAGTTTTATCTGACAGCTGGCCGCCCTTGAACACGTGGATATTAAATGAGTCTGGCCCAGGATTCTCGATGCTATCCATTGGATGATCCAGTCTTGCTGGTATGGGCACAATCAGATCACCAGCTTTGTTTTTCCCAACAAGGTCAGACCAACCCTCAGCCTGCACAGCAGCTGACAAAGTTGACAGCATCAAAATCAACAAAAGTGCCTTCATGAAGCGCCTAACGTGGAGTTGAGGCACCTGCGCGGCTTTTCGCGCAGGTCGCCTCGAACGATTGGTTAGGCCAACATTCGGCACACCCGATGACAAATATATTGTGGTTTATAGCGGTCAGTCCCATAACTCTTGATAGGTGAAGATAGCTGGTATGGCTTCACTACAGCCACCGGTACATCTCATCTCCTGGATGTGCCTCCGTTCAAACTTCTGTCTGTTCAGTTCGTATCGGACGTTACTTAGTGGGGTGCCTTTGTGTTCGTGGCAAGAGATGAACTCGAATTCGACCCGGTTTGATCTTCTCGGTATGGTGCAATTGCTTGGGAGTTGCCTTTCATTGAAAGGTATCAAATATTTTCCTTTGGTCCTTACTTGATATGCGGATATATATCTGGGTTTCCATATTTCATCGCCATCTTTGACTTCAATGTTGGAGCTATCCATGTTGATTGAGAACGTAAGCCCGTGCTTGTTCTTTCCGACAAAATCCCCTGGCGTATTAGCAAAGGCAAAGGAACTAACCGCGATAGCCAGAAGTGGGAGATAGCGCATGGTGGGTTGGCCTAACGTTGAAGCTGAGCCGCGAGCGGCGGCCTGCCGACGCGAGTCGGCTCGAGCGACTTGTTAGACCGCATTTCTGTAGGCTTCAACAACGTCCTTTGGCAGGAAGACATACTTAAGAACTTCATCCAGAATTTCAGGATGCAGTGAGAGCGGCGAGTTTCCACTCATAGAGGTTCGCGTGTAGCTGACAGAAGTTCTGCGCCGCTTTCCGAACTTCAGGTTGTGCCAAACCAATCCTGCCCTGCTGGGATGATCCGACTTGCCAAGCACTTTCTCCAAGTGACCACCCATGATGGAAAACTCCTGCGGTGCCTTGGTCTCTGCTCGTTCATTCCGCTTGAGCTCAAGCGCTAGCAAGTTGACCTCTGTACCGCCGGGAGGCTTCATGTTGTAGTCAAGAACGCGCGCATAGCGCCTAAGCTCCCAGACCGCCGTATCCAAGCGGAACAGCTCGTCTCCCATGGAGTAGTACGGTGTCTCGTAGTACCGAAAACGGCCATACGTATCCAGGTACTGAAGGAACTTGTGCGTGTCTGAGGATAGGCGAACCTCAAACTTCTTCGACTGCTCGAAAGCGTCGAGAAGCTTCGATAGATCATGACTCCTTGGAGCTTTGATTCGATTCAGAACGAGGATGCACTTCAGATACTTCTCAATCGCTTGGAGGCTCTGCCAAAGAAACTGCGGCACGAGCTGCGCACGGAAAGATAAACGAGCTGCAATGTAGTCGCAGTCGGCTACATCTCGGAATGACCGAATAGCAAAATCGTTGAGAAGAATGTCGGTGTTGTACATGCGGTCTAACGTGAAAGTGAGCGGCCTGCGCGGCTTTTCGCGCAGGTCCGCTCGACTGTAGGGTTGGGCATCTGGCGAATGGGTTACTCCAAAGAGCCTTCTACTTTCCCCTTGATGTAATCGTAGAACTCATCCTTTGTGTAGGACTTCGTTTGCTGCCCGCCCTTGCTGTCTTTGAACTTCTTCTCCCAGCCACGGAGTGTCTGCCTATTCTTCTCGGATTCCATTTTTCCGAACTTCTTCAGGATGTAATTCAGTTCATGCTCTTGCAATGAAAGCTGCGACCAATCACTCATGATTTTTCCTTTGCGGTTAGAGAAACTGCTGCGTTACAAAGATGCCCAACGTTAAATTGAGGGGCAGGCCGCTTCTGGCCTGTCCCTCTCGAATGTTAGGTTAGGAGGTGTTTTACTTTGGGCCATTTAAAGAGCGACCCACCGCTGAAACTATGAAGCCAATGATTGCAAAGACGACGATCACCGACAATAAGGTTCCCCCTGCTACGCCAAATTTATCAGCGATATACCAACCTGCACCCGCACTCACACAAGCTCCAAACAAACAATAAACTAAAAAATCATCGCTTTTCTTCTTGGCCTCAATAGCATTGAGGCGTTCCCTAACTTCTTTATCGTCCATACTTTGATCTCCTAACGACCCAAGCTCAGCGACCCGGCGCACGGGACGCGTGGATTGCAAACCACGACGTCATGCCGGGTTCGCTGCAGCGCATGGTTATGCGGCACTTGGTTGTGTACTTCATGGGCCTCTACTTTTCTGCTTACGACCAAAGGCGGCTGGTCGCGGTTACATTTTCCTTTCGTGATTATGAGGCGAAACTTTCTATTCAAGGCTTTCGGATGGATCTTCCTTTACCTTTTTCAGCCACGATGAATTCCAGCCATCGAACACCTTCAGTCTTACTAGGGTTCCAATGGGAATGAGTGGTGCCGGCCGGAACGAGTAGGCTGTCACCGGGTTTTAGGGTAATGGGTTCCTTGCCCTCCTGCTGGAAAACTGGTGTCCCAGAAACTACATAGAAGGTGACCGCCGCCGGATGAAAATGGCGACGGTTGACACCACCTGGCTCGTACTTCACATCTATGACTGTGAAGTCCAGATTCGCTGTGCCGTCCACTCCGCGTACTATGAGATCCGTAGGTGTTACCCCAGATTTTTGTGGGATGTCTTTCGGATCTTGTGCGTGAGCTACAGACGCAGCTAGAGCCGCCCCGAATAAGATGAGTTTAGTTAGTCTGTTCATTTTCAATCTCCATTTCGATGAGTGCCGCATAACGTAATGGAGTTGTGCGACACCCCGCCAGGGGCGCAGCCGCAAACGTAGTTTGCGGTGTTCGCTCGAACGACGGGTTGGACGGGAGAGCGGGCGGCACGCTTCGATTCAGACAATTCATGGCGCCAGTCACCAACCCGCCACCGGCCACAATGTGCGTCAGCACCGAAGCGTTAACTTTCGCTGTTCGCATCAACGCTTTCCGTTATGCGACAGCGTAAAAAAACGCTTCGCTTTTTAGCATATTTCCCCCGCTGTATGTACCGCACCTGATAGCGCTAAAATTACCAGTTGACCATCGTTCGTTGGCCGAGCTCGCTATCTCGGCCAACGTTTAAGGTAACGGGCGCCCCGAAAGCGCAGCTTTTGGGGCGTCCCTGTTGACCGCAATGTTAGGCATGAATGTGGCTTTAATGGCGGCTGTATCAGGAATTGCTTTGGCCTGCCAGCGCACAACACGAATGTTTGCGGAGGACAGTGCCTTGTCTTTCTTTGTGTCAGCGGCCTTGCGATCTTCTTTCTGATGGGTGGCGTCATCAAGTTCAATGACAGCAACAATGCTCGAATCTTTATTGCACACCACAAAATCAGCACTCATTCGGTTGATGCGATTAAACCACGCCTGATAATTATTGCCTTTCTTGACCCCAAGTAATCTGGAAAGCTGCACTTGGGCAAGAACGATGTGCTCAGGCAACGCTTGGACGAGACGGAAATACAAGACTTGCTCAGGTTGTGAAAGAGGTTTCTTGGCGTAGAACGGCCATATTTCATCACCAAGACCGCCTTGTGATTTGGCTTTGGCAATAGCCAATATCGCAACCACCGCGACGACAACAATTACCAGCAAGAAAATCGAGTTCATTGTTCTTGGTTCCCTTTGGAGAGCAAATGCCTAACGTAAAGTAGCCATCCTAATTGATGGAAGATATTGCGTCATTTGATTTATAAATCGTTTTGTTTACAATAAAAACAATGTGCCATCATCGGGTTGTAAAAATTTAGGGTTTCCTAACGATGTCAGAAAATCCGTCAGGTTCTGCCGGGCCGAAATTGCTGGATCAGGTGCGGGGCAAGATTCGGCTGAAGCACTACAGTATTCGCACCGAGCAAGCGTATGTCGATTGGATTAAACGCTTTATTCTTTTTTTTGACAAGCGGCACCCCAAGGAGCTTGGCGGGGCGGAGGTGGAGGCTTTCTTGACCCATCTGGCGGTGGAGGGGAAGGTATCCGCCTCTACCCAGAACCAGGCCAAGAGCGCGATTCTGTTTCTTTACCGGGAGGTGTTGGAAATCGAATTGCCCTGGCTTGGGAATGTGCAGCAGGCCAAGGTGCCCAAGCGATTGCCGGTGGTGTTGACCCGAGAAGAGGTGCAGGCGTTGCTGTCCCGGCTGGAAGGCACCCACTGGCTGATTGCCAGTCTGCTTTATGGTTCCGGGCTGCGGGTCATGGAGTGTTTGCGTTTGCGGGTGAAGGACATTGAATTTTCCCGCCGCGAAATTCTGGTGCGGGACGGCAAGGGCTTCAAGGACCGGGTGACCATGCTGCCGGCCAGCCTGGCCAATCCCTTGCGCGAGCATCTCAAGCGGGTCAAGGCGTTGCACGAACAGGATTTGGCCGCGGGCTATGGCGCGGTTTATCTGCCTTACGCACTGGAGCGCAAATACCCCAATGCGGCACGGGATTGGGGATGGCAGTATGTGTTCCCTGCGGCCACGCTGGCGGTGGACCCTCGCACCGATATCAAGCGGCGCCACCATGTACAGGATCAGGTGGTGCAGCGGGCGGTAAAGCAGGCGGCACGGGCGGCCGATCTGGTCAAACCCGCTACGCCCCACACCTTTCGGCATTCCTTCGCCACCCACCTCCTGGAAGGCGGCTACGACATCCGCACGGTGCAGGAATTGCTCGGCCATAGCGACGTATCCACCACCATGATCTACACCCACGTGCTCAACCGGGGCGGCAAGGGCGTGACCAGCCCGCTGGATATGGGATGAAAGAAAATAGGGCGGCAGGCGTTTCATCCTCGCCCCAACCCTCTCCCGTCAAGGGAGAGGAGGATAAGGTGTTCATGGGCGAAGCCCTGGCCCTGGGGCGCCAAGCCTGGGAATTGGGCGAGGTGCCGGTGGGGGCGGTGGTGGTGAAGGACGGGGCCATTGTCGGGCGGGGGTTCAACGCGCCCATTTCCGGCCACGACCCCACGGCCCACGCGGAGATTCAGGCCCTGCGGGATGCGGCGCGGGCTCTCGGCAATTACCGCCTGCCGGGGTGCGAACTGTACGTGACCATCGAGCCCTGCACCATGTGCGCCGGGGCGATCATCCATGCGCGGATTGCGCGGGTGGTGTACGGGGCGGCGGATTTGAAGACCGGGGCTTGCGGCAGCGTGGTGGATTTGTTTGGTGAACTTGATGGAAAGATGGGAACGGCTATCCCTCACCCCCCTCCCCTCTCCCAGGGGGAGAGGGGAGGGAAACGGTTGAATTTTCATGCAGAGGTGGTGGGTGGCGTGCTGGAGGAGGAATGCGGCGGGCTGGTTTCGGCGTTTTTCGCCGAGCGCCGCCGCCAGCGGAAAGAAGCGAAGAACGATGAAGATCAGGATTGATATCGGCCGCCAGGCCCTGGACCTGCTGGACGAGGCGGGGGAGGTGCTGCGGCATTACGCGGTGTCCACCGCCGCCAACGGGGCGGGGGAGCAGCGGGGCAGCTACCGGACGCCGAGGGGCAAGCACGTCATCCGCGCCAAGATCGGCGCCGGGCAGCCGGCGAATACGGTATTCGTGCGCCGCCGTCCCACCGGGGAAATCTACTCGCCCCAACTGGGGGCGGAACATCCGGGGCGGGACTGGATTCTCACCCGCATCCTGTGGCTGTCCGGCTGCGAGCCGGGTTTCAACCGCCTCGGGGAGTGCGACACCATGCGGCGCTACGTCTACATCCACGGCACGCCGGACGAGGTGGAGCTGGGCAAGCCGGGGTCCAAGGGCTGCGTGCGGATGCGTAATTCGGATTTGCTGGAGTTGTTCGAGCTGGTGGAAGCGGGGACGGGGGTGGAGATTGTGGAGTAGGCCTGTTTCCCCGGCAGGCGGGTTTTCGATGCCGGGGGACTCCTGAAGGTTTGACCTTTGCGGCGGTAGTTGTGCTATGAACCCAGATTATCCATTAGGACGCGAGATGATGGCGAGGTGGGTTGCGAGACAGTTTCGTTGCTTGCGAGGAGTTCATGGTTATTCCATGGACGACGAACNNCCTAATGGATAATCTGGGATGAAGCCAGACGAAGCCGCGTGATCCCCTCCCCCTGGCAGGGGGAGGGTTAGGGTGGGGGTGAAGAGTCTGGAGTCACCGCGGGACCCCCATCCCAGCCTTCCCCCTGAGAGGGGGAAGGGGAAGAGTGCCAGCCGCCTTGGGGCTCAGGTAATCCCGCGGCCCTGCCGGGGTGGGGGGGCTTTTAGCGGGGCAGCTCGAAGCGGATTTCCGTCGTCAGCCGCCCTTCGAACCAGGCATCCACCCCGATTTCCCCTTTCTTTTCCGCCACCGCGAACCCCGCTTGGGGCTTGGGGGTAATGCCGGCGAAGCGCAGCCCCGCCTCGCCTCGCCGAAGCGCACTTCCATGGTGACGTGCATCGGGTAGTAGCCGTCCAGGAAGCGGCGCATGTAGGGGCCGTTGCGCAGCACCCAGCCATTCTTTTCCCGCGCCAGGGCTCGGCGTTCGGCCCCCAGGCAGAGCCGGGCCCCCGCCTTCACGTCCTCCAGTTGCACCGTCGGCCCTTCCACCCTGGCCTTGCCGATGCCGGCGCGGGAGGTGATTTGCAGGGCGCGGATGCGTCCCTGGCCGAAGACGATTTGGGTCAGGGGCACCGGGTTCAGGTTTTCGTGGCACTGCTCCAGTTTCACCCACCCGCTTTTCAGGCTGGCTTCCGTGAGGGTGAGGCGGTTGCTGTGGTGGTGGGCCGGCTTGGCGGGCGGGGTGGGGAGGAAGGCGAGGGCGCCTTCGTTGACGTGGGCGGCGCTGTCGTCGGGCCAGGGGAGGTCTTCGGCCGGGGCTGCGGCAGAAGGAAGAAGAGTACGGGCATGGCGGCCTCCTGGGGTTTTCCGTTGGACCGCTTCGGCTGCGGGGTTTCCCCTCGGCTTGTGGGAGCGGCCTCCCGGCCGCGATACGGATTTCGCGGCCGGGAGGCCGCTCCCACAAATAAGGACTTCCCTCTCCCCCAGCCCCTCCCCCGCTTGCGGGGGAGGGGAGTTAAGGAAGCGCTGATTTATTCCAATACTCCCTCCCCTTTGAAGGGGGGCGGGGTGGGGGTGATAAATCAATGCATTACCCCTCACCCAAGTCCTCTGCGAGGTGCGCCCATCCCTGCTTGCCCCGCTTCCCTCAAGGGGAGGGGGAATAAATCAGTGGCTCCCTAAAGCTTTTCCACGTGCACGTTGGTCAGGGTGCGGCCCAGGAAGCGTTCGCCGATGGTCTGGAAGCGCAGGGGCACGTCGGTGACGTGGAAGTGGTAGTCCGGGGGGGTGCGGTTGGGGTTGGCCAGGTTCATTTCCGCCAGCAGGGCGGCGGCCTGTTCGGCCATGGCGTCGGCGGAGTCCACCAGCTTCACGCCCGCCCCGGCCACGTCCTGGAGCAGGGGTTTGAGCAGGGGGTAGTGGGTGCAGCCCAGCACCAGGGAGTCGATGTCGTGGGCCAGCACCGGCTTGAGGTATTCCTGGGCGGTGAGGCGGGTCACTTCGTGGTCCAGCCAGCCTTCCTCCACCAGGGGCACGAACAGGGCGCAGGCCTGGGAGTGGATGCGCATGTCCGGCTCGTACTGGTGGATGGCCCGGGCGTAGGCGTTGCTGTTGATGGTGGTGGGGGTGCCGATGACGCCCACGCGCTTCTTGTCCGACACCGCCACCGCCCCCAGGGCGCCGGCGTCGATCACGTCCAGCACCGGCACCGGGGAGAGGTCTTTCACCACCTGGGAGGCCACCGCCGCCATGGTGTTGCAGGCGATGATCAGCAGCTTCACCTGTTTGGCCAGGAGGAATTCGGCGATCTGGGTGGTGAAGTGGGAGATGGTCTCCACCGACTTCACGCCGTAGGGCACCCGGGCGGTGTCGCCGAAGTAGACGATGTTCTCGAACGGCAGGCGCTCCATCAGGGCGCGCACCACGGTGAGGCCGCCGACGCCGGAGTCGAAGACGCCGATGGGATTTTCGGGATGAGGTTGCATGGGGCGGCCGTGGAAAGAAAACGCAATTTTCCTACATTGGGACGATTAGGGGTAGGGGCTTGGTTTTTTCCACGGCGGCGGCGCCGTGTCGGGGTGAATTTAATGTAAACTGCATAGCCGAAGCGGCCTGGGAAGGGCTGCTCGCTGCCGATAACAACAATGCTCAATCTGACCCGCGCCGTTATGACCGCCTTCAACCGGATTTTGAACGAGTTGCCCCGGGAGGAACTGCTGTGGCTGTTCGCCCCCGGCAAGCACATGGGCCTCCTTTCCACGCGCCGGGCGGCCATGGTGATTTCCCGGGTGCGCCTGGTGGCCGCCCTGTTCGCGGTGCTCACCCCCCTGTGGATCGCGGTGGACCTGCTGGTTTTCCCCTGGCCGCTGTGGGGCCATCTGGCCATGGGGCGCATCGCCGTCAGCATGGCCTTCGGCGCCCTGGCCCTGTCCTACCGCAGCTCCACCCGGATGCACGACGCCTACGTGGCCCTGGGGGTGATGTTCGCCATTCCCACGCTGTTTTTCTTCTTCTCCCACCAGTTGCTGGCGGACTACCACCTGGCCGGGCTGGCGGCTTCGGTGTCGGCGGGCTACGCCTTCCTGCCCTTCGTCATGGTGGCGGGCCTGAGCGTCTTCCCTCTCACCGCCCTGGAAGGCGCCCTGTTCGCTTCGCCGGTGCTGCTGACGGAAATGATCACCGCCTGGGCCAACTGGGACAAGATCGACCCCGGCGCCTTTTTCGGCACCTTCTGGCTCTTGATGCTGATCGCCGTGGTGGCCACCCTCTCCGGCATGAGCCAGCTGGGCTTCATGATCGCCCTGGTGCGCCAGGCCATCCGCGACCCCCTTACCGGCTGTTTCTCCCGCCTGTCGGGGGAGGAGTTGCTGGAA
This sequence comes from Gallionellaceae bacterium UBA2239, assembly GCA_002347615.1. GTDB lineage: Bacteria > Pseudomonadota > Gammaproteobacteria > Burkholderiales > UBA9220 > UBA2239. Next base: position 32,384 of record DDYH01000049.1, read on the forward strand.
ATCCAGTTCATCATTTCCCTGCGCAGCAACTCGCCCCTTTCCGTGGCCTTCATCGACCTGGACGACTTCAAGCAGGTGAACGACGCCCACGGCCACGAGGCCGGCGACCAGGTGCTCACCGCCGCCGCCGAGCAGGTCCGTGCCAGCCTGCGCACCGGCGACATGCTGGCCCGCTGGGGCGGTGAGGAATTCATCCTGATCTTCCCCAACACCTTCTCCAAGGACGCGGTTCAGGCCCTGGAGCGCCTGCGGGAAGCCGGCTTCGGCCTGCGCCCCGAAGGCACCCCGGTGACCGCCAGCATCGGCCTGGCCGAGCGCATCCAGGACAAGCCGGCGGACTACAAGAAGCTGGTGGAAATCGCCGACCGCCGCATGTACCTCGCCAAGCAGGGGGGCAAGAACCGGGTGGTGGCGGAGGGCTGACTTTCCGGCAGCGCTGGCGGTTGTGGGCCGCTTCCTAAGGAAGCGTTGATTAACCCAGATTATCCATTAGGACGCGAGATGATGGCGAGGTGGGTTGCGAGACAGTTTCGTTGCTTGCGAGGAGTTCATGGTTATTCCATGGACGACGAACAAGCGGCAAAAATGGCCGCAAACCGGCCGCCAGCGCTCGCGTAGGCGCGAAGCGCCGCCTAATGGATAATCTGGGTTGAACAGGCTGTTGAGGGCGAAGACGCAGGTCTCGCCGGGGTCGATGAAGTAGCGGTGCCGTTGGGCGCCAGGGAGAGCACCCGCAGGCGGCCGCGGAGGACGAAATAGGCGCCCGAGATGCGCTGCCCCTTGTGCAACACCATGGCCGCCGGCGGGCAGTTTTTGCTCACCAGGCCCCGGCGCAGCATTTCCTTGCCGCCGTCGGTCAGGTTTCGGAAGGGAGCGAAGTTTTCCAGTTCGGTCATGGACATGGGGGCATTCTAGCCCCATGGAGCGCAAGCCGGTAGGGGTGCCAGGAACGCACCGTTTCGCTCTGCCCGTTCACCCTGAGGTATCGAAGGGTGAACAACGCCTCGTTGCGCTCAAGCGTGTTCGTGCTTCGCTGCCTCGGCGCGGACGGACTTTTCAGTTCTTGTCGCGCTTCGCCAGGGCGTCGCTGCTCAGCCCGTTGAGGAAGGCCACGATGTCTTCCACCTCCCGGTCGCCGATGGCGCGGGGCTCCGTCCGGCTCAGCACCCGTTCCTCCGGCGACCAGTAGAGGGTGCGGCCGGGAGACGCTCCCATGGCCACCCCCAGTTGGGCGTTGGCCATGACGCGCACCGCGTCGCTCAACTTGTCCACCGAGCCGTTGTGGAAATAGGGCCCGGTGAGGGCGACGTTGCGCAGGGAGGGGACGCGCCACACCCCGCGCCCGGAACGGCCCGCAGCGCCGCCGTCGGCCGTGAGGTCGTAGCGGGCATCGAAAGGCGTGGGCCGGGAGGGGAAGATGCGCAGGGGGAACTGGCCCCCCAGCAGGCTGGCGTCGCTGAAGTTCGCGCCCTTGTGGCAGGAGACGCAGCCCAGGGATTCGAACAGGGCCATGCCCCGCAGCTGGGCGGTGTCCAGAGCGTGGCGGTCGCCGCGCACGAAGCGGTCGTAGGGCGAATCGGGGGTGATGAGGGTGCGCTCGTAGGCGGCGATGGCTTCGGCGATGTGGTCCAGGGTGATGGGGCGATCGGGCCCGAATGCCCGGGCGAAGGCCCCACGGTAGGAGGCGTTTCCCGCCACCCGTTTTTCCACCACCGCCGCCGAGGGCATGCCCATTTCCAGGGGGTTGAGCATCGGCCCCTTGGCCTGCTCCTCCAGGGAAGCGGCCCGCCCGTCCCAGAACAGCACCGACTGGAAAGCGGCGTTCCATACCGTGGGTGCGTTGCGGGAGCCGGTCTTGCCATGGATGCCCAGGGCGGTGCGGCGGCCGTCGGCGCCGGCGCTTCCCGTCAGGTCGTGGCAGGAGCTGCACGATACCGTGCCGTCGGCGGACAGGCCGGGGTCGAAAAACAGGCGCTTGCCCAGGGCCACCTTCTCCGGCGTGGTGGGGTTGTCCGCCGGGGCCGGGGCCGTTTGCGGCAGCGCCTGCCACACGTAATGCTCCGGCAGGCGGGGCGGCGCGCCGGGGAGGGCGGGAACGCCGGCATCGGCCGGTTCGTGCCGGGTGTAGGCCGCCACCAGGGGCCCCACCGTCCGCTCCGGCATTTTCGCCACCGCCGTGGCCACCGTCAGCTTGATGCCGAAGGCGAGCACTCCCATGCCGAAAGCGCCCATCAACAGCCATTTTCCGCCTTCCTTCAGGCCGGCGAAGGGGCCCAGTTCCCGGTGGACCATCAGCAGCAGAACCGCCAGCGAAATCAGGAGCGCCGGAACGCCGACGTCGAGCAGAGTTGAAAGACCCATGTTCATTTTTCGTTCCTCCGATGGGGTTGCCGGCCCCTCCCGGCGGGTGCGGGAGGGGGGCGAAGGATCAGGCGCAGGCCCGGCGGCGGTAGAAGGTGTCCCCCGGCGTGGCGGTGGCCACCTCGGTGATGGAGTCGAAGGGCAGCCCCACCCGTTCGTGGACCCGCTTCACCGCTTCGGCGTCCGGCGCCATGTTGAGGCAGAAGGCGCGGCCGTCCTCGTAACCCACGTGGATGCGCAAGGGAATCACCCCTTCCGCGTAGCAGGCCTGTTCGTACTGTTCGAAGAAGCCTTCGAATTCGGCGGGGGTCAGTTGAGCCGGAAAAGTGTTGCGGGCACGGTCGTGGGTGTCGAGAAAAAAGCGCATTGCTTGCATGGCGGTTTCCTTTCCTTGTGGCACTACGGGATGTAGTGCTAGGAAGGCTACCCCCGCCGGGGGCCGCGTTCTGTAACAATTGCTACACAACGGGAGATGTCGTGGTTCGTCTTGCGCCGGATGGTACCCATGCGGCGCAATGCGCTTCGCTTATTGCGCTCTACAGGGGGGGCTATGGTTCCCTATTTTTCAGCCGTCCCAGCGCCCATTCCACGTGTTCCCGCACTAGGGCCGAAGGATGGTCCAGGCGGGCGCGTAGGGCGGCCAGGGTTTCCGCCGTGGCCGGCCCGTTGCCCAGGCCCACCGCCAGATTGCGCAGCCAGCGCGGGTGGCCGATGCGCCGGATGGGGCTGCCGGCAAGTCTTTCCTCGAAGGCTTTTTCATCCCAGGCGAAGAGTTCCGCCAGGGTGGCTTGGTCCAGGCCGTGGCGGGGCTGGAAATCCGCCTCAAGGGCGGGGCGGGCGAAGCGGTTCCACGGGCAGCACAGTTGGCAGTCGTCGCAGCCGTAGACCCGGTTGCCGATCAGGGGGCGCAGTTCGGGAGGGATCGGCCCGGCCAGCTCGATGGTGAGGTAGGAGATGCAGCGCCGGGCATCCACCCGGTAGGGGGCGACGATGGCACCGGTGGGGCAGGCCCGGAGGCAGGCGTCGCAGGAGCCGCAGTGGCCCGGCTGCGGCGGGTCCGGGGGCAGGGGAAGGTCCACGTAGAGTTCCCCCAGGAAGAACCAGGAACCTTCCCGGGACAGCAGCAGGGTGTGCTTGCCGCGCCAGCCGTTGCCCGAATTGGCCCCCAGTTCGGTTTCCAGCACCGGGGCGCTGTCGGTGAAGGCCCGGTACTGGAAGGGTCCGACGGCTTGTTCGATGCGCTCGGCCAAGGCCTGAAGGCGGTTGCGGATGAGCTTGTGGTAGTCCCGCCCCAGGGCGTAGCGGGAAACGTAGGCGCGGGCGGGGTCGGCCAGCTGCGCCCGGTGGGGGCCGGGGTCGCCGCCGTGGTAAGCCATGCGCACCGCGATTACCGCCCGGGTGCCGGGGACCAGTTCGGCGGGGCGGCTGCGCTTGGTGCCGTGCCGCGCCATGTAGTCCATCTCGCCGTGGAATCCGGCCTCCAGCCAGTCCTGCAAGCGCTCTTCCGCATCGCCCAGGTCCACCCCGGCGATGCCCACCGACTGGAAGCCGAGTTCCTTGCCCCAGGCCTTGATGCGGGCGGTGAGCTGGTGCGGGTCGAGGGGTGGGGAGGCGGGCATGGAGGCGCAACCGAAAATCCGAGGGAGCGATCTGGAGGCCGCTCCCACACGGGTGATGCGCCGATTATACCCTGTCAGCCGTTAGGGAGGCGCCGATTCTCCCATGCAGTCTGCATATGCGGGTTTTGCTGTAACTGAGCGGTATCGCAACACTGTAGTTTGCCCGTCGCGGCACCTGGGGAATGCCCTATAATGCCCGTCAATCAAAGAGGGAGAGCGTCTTGAGCGACGAACGCAGCCTGAGCGCCTATTGGGCCGACGAGGGGGAAACCGATGCCTTCGGCGCCCGCATGGCGGCGGCTCTGGAACCGGGGCTGGTGGTCTACCTGTCCGGCGACCTGGGGGCGGGAAAGACCGCCCTGGCCCGGGCGGTGCTGCGGGGGCTGGGCTACGGGGGAAAGGTGAAAAGCCCGACTTACACCCTGGTTGAACATTACACCGTTTCTAAGTTAAACTTATATCACTTTGATTTGTATCGGTTCGGCGATCCGCGGGAATGGATGGATGCCGGCTTCCACGAGTACTTCAACACCGACTCGGTGTGCTTCGTGGAATGGCCGGAAAAGGCCCTGGGCCAACTGCCCTCCCCGGACCTGCGGATCAGCCTGGCGATTCAAGGGCCGGGCCGGCGGGCCGATATAAGAGCGGAAACGGAAAAGGGTGAGCAATGCCTGGAAAGACTGAGGTCGATGCCCTCTTGAAACATGGTGGACTGCAACGGCGGGAATTCATCAAGACCGCCGCCGCGACGTTTCTGCTGCTCGTTTCCCCCCGGGGATTCGCCGCCGCGCCCAGCGTCCTGGCGGTGCGCATCTGGCCGGCCGAGGATTACAGCCGGGTCACCCTGGAATCCGACATCCCCGTCAGGTTCAAGCATTTCACGGTCAAGAATCCCGAGCGCCTGGTGATCGACCTGGAGGACGTGGAACTCAACAGCGTCCTCAAGGGCGTGGCCGACAACCTGTCCGTCTCCGACCCCTATATCCAGAAATTCCGCGCCGGCCTGTTCAAGCCCGGCGTGGTGCGCATAGTGCTGGACCTGAAAGTGGCGGTGAAGCCGTCGGTGTTCACCTTGAAACCCGTGGGCCAGTACGGCCATCGTCTGGTGCTGGACATCTATCCCGAGCACCCCGCCGACCCCCTGATGTCCCTGGTGAGGTCGTTCGGCAACGAGGCCGCCGGGCCGGAAGCCGCCCAAAAACCGGCGGAAGCGGACCCGCCCCGGGACGAGGAGGAAAAGCCGGCCGAAACCAGGCAGGCTAGGCACGACAAGGCCGACAAGGGCAAGAAGCCGGTGGTGGACCGCCTGGTGACCATCGCCATCGACGCCGGCCACGGCGGCGAGGACCCCGGCGCCGTGGGCGCCAACGGCACCCGGGAGAAAGACGTGACCCTGGCCATCGCCCGGCGCCTGAAAGCCCGCATCGACGACATGCCCGGCATGCGCGGCTACCTCACCCGGGACGGCGACTATTTCGTCCCCCTGGGGCAGCGGGTGGTGAAGGCGCGCAAGGTGCAGGCCGACCTGTTCGTTTCCATCCACGCCGACGCCTTCATGACCCCGTCCGCCAACGGCTCGTCGGTGTTCGCCCTGTCCGAGCACGGGGCCACCAGCTCCGCCGCCCGCTGGCTGGCGAAGAAGGAGAACGACGCCGACCTGATCGGCGGCGTGAACCTGGACGTGAAGGACCCCTACCTGGCCCGCACCCTGCTGGACCTGTCCCAGACCGCCACCATCAACGACAGCCTCAAGCTGGCCAAGGCGGTGCTGAACGAACTGGGGGGCATCAACCGGCTGCACAAGGGGGAAGTGGAACAGGCCGGATTCGCGGTGCTGAAATCCCCCGATATCCCTTCCATCCTGGTGGAAACCGCCTTCATCAGCAATCCCGAGGAAGAGCGCCGGCTGAAGGACGACGGTTACCAGGACAAGATGGCCAACGCCATCGTCAGCGGCGTCCAGCGCTACTTCGCCAAGAACCCGCCGGTGGCCAAGTCGCGGCTGGCGCGGAGCTAAGGAAGCGCTGATTAATTCAGGCCGTTCGCCCTGAGGTATCGAAGGGTGAACGACAACTTGTTGTTTTGTGGCGTGTTCGTGCTTCGATACCTCAGCACGAACGGATTTCTTCAGTACGTCCCTAAGAAACCGCGAGCAAGTCCTAAAGTTGAATCCCAAACACGGGTATAATCGCCCCCCAATGTCGTGCCGATGTCCGGCAACGGTCCCTCACCCGCGCTGTCGCGCACCCCTCTCCCACCGGGAGAGGGGCTGGGGGTGAGGGACCGTCGTCAGCGATAGCAACCCAGGTTATTTCCATGTCCGCCATCCGGGTCCTCCCCGACCATCTCGTGAACCAGATCGCCGCCGGCGAGGTGGTGGAGCGCCCCGCCTCCGCCGTCAAGGAACTGCTGGAGAACAGCGTGGACGCGGGAGCGACGGACATCGCCGTGTCCCTGCTCCAGGGCGGGGTGAAGCTGCTCAAGATCACCGACAACGGCGCCGGCATCGCCAAGGACGAACTGGCCCTGGCCCTGACCCGCCACGCCACCAGCAAGATCGCCTCCCTGGAGGAGCTGGAGCGGGTGGCGAGCCTGGGTTTCCGAGGCGAGGCCCTGGCCAGCGTGGCCTCCGTCTCCCGTCTTGCCCTTTCCAGCCGTCGGGCGGGGGAGGGACAGGGCTGGCGGGTGGAGGCGGAAGGGGGCGCGGTGTCCCCGGCGGAGCCGGCGGCCCATCCCCAGGGCACCAGCGTGGAGGCCCGGGACCTGTACTTCAACACGCCGGCCCGGCGAAAGTTCCTCAAGACCGAGGCCACCGAGTTCGCCCACTGCGAAGAGGCGTTCAAGCGCGTCGCCCTGTCCCGCCCGGACATCGCCTTCGCCCTGCACCACAACGACCGTCCGGTGTGGCGCCTGCCCCGGGCGGCGGAAAAGCCCGAGGCCCGCATCGCCGCCCTGCTGGGGGAGGACTTCGCCGCCGCCGCGGTGGCGGTGGACGAGCACGCGGCAGGGCTGCGGCTGTGGGGCCTGGTGGCCCGCCCGGCCTATTCCCGGGGCGCCCGGGACGCCCAGTATTTCTACGTCAACGGCCGCTTCGTGCGGGACAAGCTGCTGGCCCATGCCATTCGCGAGGCCTACCGGGACATCCTCCACCTGGAGCGCCACCCGGCCTTCGTGCTGTTCCTGGAAATGGACCCCGCCGGGGTGGACGTGAACGTGCATCCCACCAAGATCGAAGTGCGCTTCCGGGAAAGCCAGGCCATCCACCGCTTCGTGTTCCACGCCCTGAACAAGTCCCTGGCGCGGACCCTGCGCCCGGCAGGGGAGGCCCCGGCCGTCGCATCGCCCGTTTCGGCGCCGGCAATGGAAAGAGCGCCGTCCCAGCCCTATCCCCGCCAGGAAACCATGCCCCTGGGCGTGGCCCAGCGCAGCGGCCTGTACCAGACCCTGTTCGGCCGGCTGGCCAAGCCCGACGCGGAGCCGGCAGTGGCGGAAGAAGCGGAGCCGGAAGTCCCGCCCCTGGGTTTCGCCCTCGGCCAGCTCCACGGCATCTACATCCTGGCCCAGAATGCCGAGGGCCTGGTGGTGGTGGACATGCACGCCGCCCACGAGCGGGTGGTGTACGAACAGCTCAAGACCGCCTTCGACCGGCGGGAACTGGCGTCCCAGCCGCTGCTGATCCCGGTTTCCTTCCCCGCCGACCGGCTGGAAGTGGCGGCGGCGGAGGAGCACGCCGACGCCCTGCGCCAACTGGGGCTGGAAATCGCGGCCCTGTCGCCGGTGACCCTGGCGGTGCGGGCGGTGCCGGCCATGCTGAAGGACGGGGACGTGGTGACCCTGGCCCGGGAGATGCTGAAGGAACTGCGGACGGTGGGCGGGAGTCAGTTGCTGGAGGCCAAGCGCAACGAGCTGCTGGCCACCATGGCCTGCCACGGTTCGGTGCGGGCCCGGCGCCAGCTTGCCCTGCCGGAGATGAACGCCCTGCTGCGGGACATGGAAGCCACCGAGCGCGCCGGCCAATGCAACCACGGGCGGCCGAGCTGGTTCAGGATGAGCCTGGAGGAACTGGACCGGATGTTCATGCGCGGGCAGTGAGGTCGCGCGACACGGTTGCTGTGCCTGAAAAATCCCCTCCCCCTTGACGGGGGAGGGCTAGGGTGGGGGTGGTGTATTCGTCATTACCCCCATCCCAACCTTCCCCCTGGGAGGGGGAAGGAGTATCAAGTCAGTTGCCCAGTTCCCGGGCCCTGGCGAAGGCGGCTTCGGCCTCGGCGGCGTTGCCGCTGTTCAGGTAGGCCTGACCCAGGTTGCGGTACATTTCCCCGTTGGGGGCGACGGCGAGGGCTTGGCGGATGAGGGATATGCCTTCGTCGAAGCGGGATTGCTGGGCGTTGAGGATGCCCAGCAGATGCAGGGCGTCGGGGTTGTTGGGCTCGGTGTTGAGCACCGCCCGGTAGACGATTTCCGCTTGCTGGAAATCCCCCGCCTGATGCTGTTCCACAGCGAAGCGCAGGGCGTCCGGGATGCTCATGGTGGCCGTCTGTTCTGCTTGCTGGGGGGCGGTTTCCGGGGCGGGTTCCCCCAGCAGCGCCAGGGCTTCGGCGTGGCCCGGCGCCAGTTCGAGGACTTTGCGGAAGCAGGCGACGGCATCCTCTTCCCGGCCCAGGGTCCGGTAGACCTGGCCCAGGTTGAGGTAGCCGTCGGTGAAGGCGGGGTCCTGCTGCACCGCTTTCCAGATCAGGTTGGCGGCGGTTTCGGCCTGCCCCTGCTGGAAGGCCAGCAGGCCCCCCAGGTGCAGGGCGTCCACGTTGTCGCCGGCCTGGTCCAGAACCGCCAGGCACAGTTCGAGGGCCTCGGCGATCCTGCCTGCGGAGTAGTGTTGCACGGCTTCTTGAAGGGATTGTTCGATGTCCATGTCGCGTCCTGTCTGGGGGGTGGGTTCATTAGAGCAAACAACGCCGGTGGTGTCCACCGGCCGGGATTAGCGGCCGCCATCGCCGGAATGGATGGCAGAACCGGGCATGGCGCTTGCGTTGGACGGAGAATGCTGCAAGCGACCTGCCCGGTTCCCCCCACCCCTAGCCCTCCCCCGCCTGCGGGAGAGGGGGCGATGTGCGCCCGCGGCGCATTTTGATGGTACTTGTACTGAGGAACGAATCATGAGCGAGCAGAAAATCATCCCCATCGTCGACGAGGAGGCGTCCAACTGCGCCAGCAGCGAGCCCTATGCCCTGATGGTGCTGGGGGACAGCATGGAGCCGGAGTTCGTCGAGGGCGAAATCATCGTCATCGAGCCCGACGGCCTGGTGAAGGACGGCTCCTTCGTCATCGCCTGGCACAAGGAGGAGTACATCTTCCGCCAGGTGCTGATCCAGGACGGCAAATGGTATTTGAAGCCCCTCAACGCCGCTTACCCGACGGAGGAATTTCCCGGCCCGTCGGCGGTGAAGGGCGTGGTGATCCAGAAGAAGAAGCCCGGCTCCCGGAAATCCGTGAAGTTTTACGTTTGAACCCAGATTATCCATTAGGACGCGAGATGATGGCGAGGTGGGTTGCGAGACAGTTTCGTTGCTTGCGAGGAGTTCATGGTTATTCCATGGACGACGAACAAGCGGCAAAAATGGCCGCAAACCGGCCGCCAGCGCTCGCGTAGGCGCGAAGCGCCGCCTAATGGATAATCTGGGTTGAAGCTTGTTAACCACGGATGAACACGAATTGACACGAATAAGCGCTATGAAAGATTCAATCATCATTCGTGTTCATTCGTGTTCATTCGTGGCTAGAAAATCCGTCCGGGAATGAGCGTCCTTCCTCCGGCCATCCTGCTGATGGGCCCCACCGCCAGCGGCAAGACCGGCGTGGCGGTGGAGCTGGCGCAGCGGCTGCCCTGCGACATCGTCAGCGTGGATTCGGCCCTGGTGTACCGGGACATGGACATCGGCACCGCCAAGCCGGATGCCGCCACCCAGGCTTCGGCGCCCCACCGCCTGATCGACCTGATCGACCCAACGGAAAGCTATTCGGCGGCCCGGTTCCGGGACGACGCTCTGGCGGCCATGGCGGAGATCACCGCCCGGGGGCGCATCCCGCTGCTGGCGGGGGGCACCATGCTGTACTTCAAGGCACTGCGGGAAGGCCTGAACGCCCTGCCCGAGGCCGATCCGGCGGTGCGTGCCGAATTGGACGCCCGGGGCAGCGCAAAGGGCTGGCCGGCCCTCCACGCCGAGTTGGCGGAAGTGGACCCGGAAACCGCCGCCCGCTTGAAGCCCAACGATTCCCAGCGCATCCAGCGGGCCCTGGAAGTGTACCGCCTCACCGGCCGGCCCATGGGGGAAATCCTGCGCCAGGGCAACGAGGGGACGCTGCCCTACCGGGTGATTCCCCTGGCCCTGGTTCCCTCCGACCGGGCCGTGCTCCACCGCCGCATCGCCGAGCGCTTCGACGCCATGCTGGCCCAGGGTTTCATCGACGAGGTGGAGGGGCTGCGGGCCCGGTACGAGCTGAATCTCAACCTGCCCTCCATGCGCTGCGTCGGCTACCGCCAGGCGTGGCAATATCTGGACGGGGAGTTCGGCCGGGACGAGCTGCGGGAGAAGGGCATCGCCGCCACCCGCCAGCTGGCCAAGCGGCAGCTCACCTGGCTGCGGTCCATGGGCGATCTCCGGGTTTTCGACTGCCTGTCGTCCGATCTGGCGGGGCAGGTGTTGGGGTATTTGCAGGGGGCGCTGTAAGGCGCCCGGTCAACGTGAACCGAGGATAGTGAACCATGGCCGACTGGCTTGCCTTTTCCACCACCGATATCGCCACCTTCGTGGCCTGCGCCCTGATGCTCGGCGCCTACCACCTGTTCCTCCACTGCAAGGTGCGACGCAACCCGGCCTACACCGTGCAGGCGGTCAACGTCATCGCCCGCACCGCCTGGGTGGAAAGCGTGATGGCCGGGGGCAAGGACATCCTGGCGGTGCAGACCCTGCGCAATTCCACCATGGCGGCCACCTTCCTCGCTTCCACCGCGGTGCTGCTGACCATGGGGGTGCTCACCCTGAGCGGCCAGGGGGACAAGGCGGATTCCACCTGGCACGTGCTCAACGCCGTCGGCGCCACCCATTCGGGCATCTGGCTGACCAAGCTGCTGCTGATGCTGCTGGACCTGTTCATCGCCTTCTTCAGCTTTTCCGTGTCCATCCGCATCTACAACCACGTGGGCTACATGATCAACGTGCCCCTGTCCGCCGAGCGCAAGGCCCTCTCGCCGCGGCACGTGGCGATCCACCTCAACCGGGCCGGCCATTTCTACAGCGTCGGCATGCGCGCCTACTACTTCCTGGTGCCCCTGGTGTTCTGGCTGTTCGGCCCCCACTTCATGCTGCTGGCCACGGCGGCGCTGATCTACGTGCTCTACCGCCTGGATCGGGCGCCCAAGGTGCTGGAGGAGGATTACTCTTAAGGCCTGTAGGCTCTAGGGAAATGCTGAAGAAATCCGTTCGTGCTGAGGTATCGAAGCACGAACACGCTACAGAACAAGAAGTTGCCGTTCACCCTTCGATACCTCAGGGCGAACGGCCTGAATTAATCAACGCTTCCCTAGCTTACGGGTGCGGGCTGGAGTGGGAGTCGAAGCTGGGGGTGATGACCGGCGGCGGCAGGGCTGGCGGCCCGACCATGTTGGGCAGGGGCGCCGGCACCGGGGGGGAGGCGGGGGCGGAGGACGCCCGGTAGAAGTCGGGCACCACGGGCAGCACTTCGGGCCGCGCGTCGGCGGCCCCCACATAGCCCGCTTGCCCCGGCTGGATCAGCACTTCTCCCGCCGGGGTTTTCAGGGATACCGCGCCGGCATTCACCTTGTCGTAGGTGCCGACCTTGCCGACGGAGGTTTCCCCCGGTTCCGGCGGCGGAATGTGGAACGGCTCGTGGTCGGTTCCCCGGATGCCGATGGTGGCGATGGGGGTGGTGATGCGGTAGTGGTCGTAATTCACCTTGCCGATGGCGCCGGTGAGCGCCCGGAAGCCGCCCTTCAGCAGGGTGATGAAGCTGCGTTCGGTGCCGTCCTCGCTCCCCTTGTAGACGAAAGCATCCACCGTGAAGCGGGTGGCGGGGCGCACCGCCATCAAGCCATGGTCCGCCATCTTGAGCTGGGCCGAGCCGTCGTGGCCGGTGACCAGGATTTCCCCCTCGTTGAGGGCATCCCCCCGCATGGGAACGCGGGTTTTTCCGTCCGGGGCGATGATGTTCACTTCGCCGGCCACGTAGAGGAAGGTGCCGGCCACGCCGGCGAAGGCGGAAAAGGGAAGGGCGAGGCAGAGCAGGAGGAGGAAGCGGAGCATGGCGGTTCTTCCGGGCAAGGGAATGCTTCCAGTATAGCCGCGTCCCCTCCCCCTTGATGGGTGAGGGTGAGGGTAATCCGGAGGGCGCTAAGCTTTGTCTTCCACCCTGGCTTCCGCCCACCCCTTGGCGAAGGTGAGCCTGAGCGCATCCCCTTTATCCACCATAGTGCTGTCGGTGACGATCTTCCCCTCCGCCGTCTCCACCAGACTGTAGCCCCGCTTCAGCACCGCCATGGGATTGAGGTGGACCAGGTTGGCGCCCAGCCGCTGCAAGGCGGCTTCCGTGCGGTGCAGTTTCTCCCCCATGGCCCCTTCCAGCCGGCGGCCCAGGTGCAGGCATTCCGCCTGCCGGCGCGCCAAGTCCGGCTGCGCCGAGGCCAGCCGCTGGCCGGCTTGGCGGTAGCGCCATTGGGAGGCGTCCAGGGTGCGGGCGAGGCCCGAGGCAAGGCGCTGGCCCAGGTGCTCCAGGTGCATCCCCTGGTTCTGCAGCCGCTCGCCGGGGTGGACCAGGCGCCGGGCCAGGTAGTCCACCTGCTGCATGCGCTGCTCCAGCAGGGCTTCCATGCGCCGCTCCAGGCGGCCGCCGAGGATGCCCAGGCGGTGGGCCAGTTCCTCCCTATTCGGGCTCACCATTTCCGCCGCCGCGGTGGGGGTGGGGGCGCGGCGGTCGGCGACGAAGTCCGTGATGGTGAAGTCGGTTTCGTGGCCTACCCCGCTCACCACCGGAATCGGGCACTCGGCCACGGCCCGGGCCACGGCTTCCTCGTTGAACTGCCATAGGTCTTCGATGCTGCCGCCGCCCCGGCACAGGATCAGCACGTCGCACTCGGCCCGCTCCCCGGCGGCGCGCACCGCCTGGGCGATTTTCAGCGCCGCGCCGTCCCCCTGCACCGGGGTGGGGTAGAGCACGATGGGTAAAGACGGCATGCGCCGCGCCAGGGTGGTGAGCACGTCCCGCAGGGCCGCTGCGTCGGGGGAGGTGATGATGCCGATGCGCTTGGGAAAGGCGGGCAGGGGGCGCTTGCGCTCGGCCTCGAACAGGCCTTCCGCTCCCAGTTTCGCCTTGAGCTTCTCGAAGGCCTCGAACAGGGCGCCGAAGCCCGCCCGGCGCATGGCTTCCACGTTGAGCTGGTATTCCCCCCGGGGCTCGTAGAGGGTGACCTCCGCCCGCACTTCCACCTGCATGCCGTTTTCCGGCACCCAATCCAGGTACTGGTTCTTGTGGCGGAACATGGCGCAGCGCACCTGGGCGCCGGCGTCCTTGAGGGTGAAGTACCAGTGGCCCGAGGCGGCGCGGGTGAGGTTGGATACCTCCCCCGCCACCCACAGCAGGGGGAAGGCCTGTTCGATCAGCTGGTGCACGGCGCGGTTCAGTTCGCTGACGGAAACGGCGCCGCCGTTGGGCAGGGGGTAGGACATGACGGTACAATGCTCGGCACGGAATGGGCAGGGAATTTACCGGTTATGGCAAGCGGCGGCAACGGAAAATGGAGAAAAATCCTGGCGGTGGCGTGCATTGTCCTGGCAATGGCGGCCTGCACCGGCAGGCCAGGGGCCGAGCCGAAGAACGCCGCGAGGGTGAAGCAGGGCGAAGCCCTCTACGCCCAGCATTGCGCCTCCTGCCACGGCGCGAAGCGGGAAGGCCAGGCCGACTGGCGCCGCCGCAAACCCGACGGCCGCCTGCCCGCACCGCCCCACAACGAAACCGGCCACACCTGGCACCACCCGGACCCGATGCTGTTTTCCATCGTCAAGCACGGCATGGTGCCGCCCCTGGCGCCGGAAGGCTACCAGAGCGACATGCCGGCCTTCGGCGGCAAGCTCAAGGACGAGGAAATCTGGGCGGTGCTGTCCTATATCGAGAGCGCTTGGCCGGAAGAGGTGTGGCGGGTGCGGGACGAGATGCTAAAGCAGTCGGGGCGGTGAAGGTACCCCGTTTTTGTCCCCTCCCCCTTGACGGGGGAGGGTTAGGGTGGGGGTGAGAGGTTGTGCGCCCTACAACGGCGCTCACCCCCATCCCAACCTTCCCCCGTCAAGGGGGAAGGGGTTTACGCAGACGCTTTGGGCGTTTCCCGGATTCGCCGGCAGCAATTAACTTTTAGGCAGCTTATGCAAACAGAACACTTCATCCCCGGCAAGGACGCCTCCCTGGAAGCCTCCATCGCCACCATGCAGGCCAAGCTGGCGGCCCTGGGCTTCCACGTGGAGGAGCGCTCCTGGCTCAATCCGGTGGCCGACATCTGGTCGGTGCATATCCGCGAGCGGGAATGCCCCCTGATGTTCACCAACGGCAAGGGCGCCTCCCGGGAAGCGGCCCTGGCCAGCGCCCTGGGCGAGTTCTTCGAGCGCATGAGCACCCACTATTTCTGGTCCCACTACTACCTGGGGGAGGACATCGCCCACCGGCCCTACGTCCATTATCCCCAGGAGCGCTGGTTCGAATTCGGCGACGACGGCGCCTGGCCGGAAGACCTGCTGACGCCGGAACTGCACGCCTTCTACAACCCGGAAGGCAGCATCGACCCTGAGATGCTGGTGGACCACAACTCCGGCAACGCCGAGCGGGGCATCTGCGCGCTGCCCTACACCCGCCAGCGGGACGGCGCCACGGTGTGGTTCCCGGTCAACATCATCGGCAACCTCTACGTCAGCAACGGCATGTCCGCCGGCAACACCCCCCACGAAGCCCGCGCCCAGGCCCTGGCCGAAATCTTCGAGCGCCACGTCAAATTCCGCATCATCGCCGAGGGCCTGTGCCTGCCGGAGGTGCCCGACGAAGTCATCGCCCGCTACCCCCGCATCCAGGCCGACATCCGCGCCCTGCGGGACGCGGGCTTCGGCATCCTGGTCAAGGACGCCTCCCTGGGCGGGCGCTACCCGGTGATGAACGTCACCCTGCTCAACCCCCACGACCAGGGCTGCTTTTCCAGCTTCGGCGCCCACCCCCGCTTCGAGATCGCCCTGGAGCGGGCCCTCACCGAACTCCTGCAAGGCCGCGGCCTGGACGCCCTGGGCGGCTTCCCCGAGCCGGGCTTCGACCTGGACGAAATCGCCAGCGCCCCCAACCTGGAAATCCATTTCGTCGACTCCAGCGGCGTCATCCACTGGAACTTCCTGCGCGACACCCCGGACTTCGACTTTCACGACTGGAACTTCAGCGCCACCACCGACGAAGATTACGCCTGGCAGGTGGACTGCATCCACGGCGAAGGCCGCGACATCTACGTCGCCGACTTCACCCACCTGGGCGTCTACGCCTGCCGCATCCTGGTCCCCGGCATGAGCGAAATCTACCCGGTGGACGACCTGGAATGGGAAAACACCAGCGTCTCCAACGCCCTCCGCCCCGCCATCCTCAACCTGCCGAACCTGGACGAGGACGAGTGCGCCGACCTGCTGGAAACCCTCAACGACCTGGGCCTCGACGACCAGCGCCCCGTCGCCGCCCTGATCGGCCTCGCCCCCGACGCAGGTTCTTTGTGGGAAGACCTGCGCCTGGGCGAACTCAAAACCCTGCTGGCCCTGGCCCTGGGCGACGAGGAGGGGATACGGGAAGGCTGCGATTGGGTGCGCCACTTCGGGCAGTTGAACGAGCAGCGGCGCAAGGTTTACCGCTGCATCGAAAGCCTGCTGAATCTGGAGGATGCCGAGGGCTACGAGGATGCCCTGCGCCAGCTTTACGGCGAAGAGACGCTAGAGCAGGCGCAGGCGCTGCTGGGAGGGGAGTTGCGCTTCTTCGGTATCAAGGCGCCGGGGATGGGGTTGGAAGGGTGCGAGTTGCACCAGCGGTTGCTGGCAGCTTATGGCAAGGCGCATGGGCTGACGGATTAACGACCTCTCTTCTCGTATCTTTTTGCCCTGTTAGGGCGCGACCGTCATTACAAATTATTCAGCTTTCTTAACGCGCTCCCACTCTCTCTTTAGAACCGACTGAGCCAACGGAACCAAAACGCTAATTAACTCGCCTTGAGACTCGGATACTGATTTTTCTGGCGAATCATCGTCGCTAGGTGTAAGTTTTTTAATATCGTCTGCAAGCGCCAAACGACATTTAGTTACTAATTCAATCAGTTTCTTGTGATCCCGTTCATTTGGATTTAATAGCAGTTTGATTTTTGCTTCAAGAAATAGCAAACGCTCTGCTTTCAAGTGCATATCCTTAGCATCGACGATAGCCGATCCCAACGTAGAAATAGCAACAAACTCGGAAATTGTGTCCCTAAGAGTATTAATCCATGCTTGCCGGTTCTGTGATCGAATCGAAATACGAGCATGCTTTTGGGCAACCCATAGTGTGACTAAAGGCCCCAAGATAACGGCCAATAGAGCAGTGGCAGCCGCAATGAGCGAAGTGATTTCAGTCATAAGTCAGGTGTTAATCATTGATCGTTTGACCAGCATGCAAAATATCGAGACCCGTTGCTACATATATTCGTGCGTAACCATGGGTCTTGCAAATTAGTATTTGCTTATAGCTGTCTTGCGTTCCTTCGATAAAGCGCCATTTTCCCTTGCCATCTTTTTCCCCAGGAACTATTAATTGACACCCATAAGGGCATGTTTTTTCAATTTCTTGAGGATGTAAAAAATCAAAATATGACGATTTAACATCAAGATATGATGGATTTTTCTTCAAGTCTGACGTCACTATATCCAACAAATCCATTTGGTTCTCCTTATTTAATTACTGTCCATTACATACACAACCTATTTCGTGGAATAGTTGGGGGTGAAACCTATATTTTCAATGGCATAGCCTGTGTTGTCCGCGTGGGGGCAATAACCGAAGGGCATTGCGCCGGATGTTCGATTCAACAAAAAGGTCCGGCTTCGAATCACCGCGCCTCCACCTTGGCTACCCCGCACCGCTCACACACCAGCCGGGTGACCAGCCGTCCCTGCTTCACGTCAAAGGCCGTCTTCCCATCGGCGGCCCACTTGTGAAAGCCGTTGGCGCAAAGCCCGCGGCCCTTGTGTTTCTCCCCCGGCTTGGGGCGTTTGAACCGGATCACCTCTCCCATGCCCGGCGCCCCATTCAAAAACCCTGAAACAGAAAATCCAGCGCTGCGGTGATCTGGAACTGGCTGGCCGCCAGGGAGGACACGGGCGTTTTCAGCAGGCGCAGCGGCACGGCGGCAAGCTTCGGCGTTTCCATGAAGCATTCGATTCCCTCTACCTCGAAGGCCGGGCTGAGGTTGTCCGGGAGCTTGGCTACAGGAAAGCGGTCCCGGCGCCGGAGCGGCACGACGACGCGCGTTTCCAGCCCGTGCAGCAAGTCGCTTTGCACATCCAGCAGGTAGGGGGTTTCCTCGGCGTATGTGCCCGTGTTGCGGTAGACGTCGAAGCGGGCCATGTCAGAAGGTCCGCCACTGTTCCAGGGTCAGGCCCTCGGCTTCCACCGTTTGGTTGTAGGCGGCGATGAAATCGGCGTGGTCCCGCTGCCAGCGTCGCTCCCGCTCGCTGCGCACCATTTCCCGCAAGAACTGGTCGCAGGCTTGCGAGATGTTGATGCCCATGGCCTTGGCTTCGGCCAATACGTCGGCGGAGAGGGTGATGTTGGTGGCTTTCTTGGCGGGGGCAACGGTGGGGGGCATGGTGCGCTCCGTTAATGGCGGTGTGTTATGCGCATTATAGGGCAATATTCTTGGCGTTGTCTTTCGGTGATAAGGGGGAGAAATGCAGGCGTTAAGACAATAGCCGACGCTCCCCTCGTCTTGCCCCCGCCCCCCGCTCAGGCTAAAGTTACGCTTTCGCAAAAAGCCTACTAAGGGGATTCCGTGTTAGCCATTATCGAAGCGGCCGGCTGGCCGATCTGGACGATCATTCTTGCTTCCGTCATCGCACTGGCTATCATCGGCGAGCGCCTGTGGTCCCTGCGGGGTTCCCTGGTGGCGCCGGCGGACCTGCTGCCCGAGGTGGCGCAGGAGTTGAAGAGCGGCATTTCCCCCGCCACCCTCCAGCGCCTGTCCGAAGGCCCGCTGCTGGGGCATGTGTTTGCCGCCGGGCTGCGCAACGTGAACAGTTCCCGGGAGGTGATGAAGGAGGCCATCGAGGAGGCGGGCCGCGGCGCCGCCCACGAGCTGGAGCGCTTCCTCAACACCCTCGGCACCATCGCCTACATTTCGCCCCTGCTGGGCCTGTTCGGCACCATCATCGGCATGATCGAGATTTTCTCCGCCCTCACCCCCACCAACGCCGACCCGTCCAAGCTGGCCCACGGCATTTCGGTGGCCCTGTACAACACGGCCATGGGCCTGGTGGTGGCGATCCCCTGCATGGTGTTCTACCGCTACTTCCGCGGCAAGGTGGATTCCCTGGTGCTGGAAATGGAGCTGCAGGCCATCAAGCTGGTGGAAATGGTCCACGGCGAACGCAAGTAAGGGGGCGCCATGAACTTCCAGCGCGGCAGGCAGCGTGAGGAGCCGGAGATCAACCTGATCCCGATGATCGACGTGCTGCTGGTGATCCTGATTTTTCTCATGACCACCACCACCTTCTCCAAGATCGCCGAACTCCAGATCAACCTGCCCCAGGCCGAGGCGGAGGCGACCGCCGACAAGCCCAACGTGATCAACGTCGGGGTGGACCCGGCGGGGCGCTATGTAATCAACAACAACCCGGTGGTGTTCCAGAACGCCGAAGCCTTCAGCGCCGAACTGCGCAAGGCCGCCGGCGGAAAGGCCGAGCCCACGGTGGTGATCAACGCCGACGCCAAGGCCACCCATCAGTCGGTGATCAACATCATGGAAGCTTCGCGCATCGCCGGCTACACCCGCATCACCTTCGCCACCCAGGTCCAGGCCGGCAAGTAAGCCCGAGAGGCGATCTTGGCCGACAAGGAAAACTGGGCGCGCTGGCTGGAAGGCCAGTGGTACGCCTACACCCCCTGGCATGTGCTGCTGTGGCCCATCAGCGTGGCGTTCCGTGCCCTGGTGGCTCTGCGGCGGGTTTTCTACCATCTGGGTTATTTCCGTTCTCAGCGCCTGCCGGTGCCGGTGATCGTGGTGGGCAACATCACCGTCGGCGGGGCGGGCAAGACGCCCACGGTGCTGTGGCTGGTGGACTACCTCAAGCAGCAGGGCCGGCAGCCGGGCATCGTCAGCCGGGGCTACGGCGGCGGCGCCTTCCATCCGCGGCCGGTGACGGCCCTGTCCAACCCGGAGGTGGTGGGGGACGAGCCCCTGCTGCTGGCCCGGCGCAGCGGCTGCCCGGTGTGGGTGGGCCAGGACCGGGTGGCCACGGCGCAAGAACTGCTGCGCACCCATCCCGAATGCGACGTGCTGGTGAGCGACGACGGCTTGCAGCATTACCGCCTGGGGCGGGACATGGAGGTGGTGGTGATGGAATACCTGCGCCGCTTCGGAAACGGTTTCATGCTGCCGGCGGGGCCCCTGCGGGAGCCGGTGGGGCGGCTGAAGTCGGCGGACGCGGTGGTGGTGAACGGCGCCGCCTGGCTGGAAGGGCCCAACCAGTTCGCCATGACCCTCAAGGGCGCGACCTTCCGCAACCTGGCGGAGCCGGAGCGCTACGCTTCGGCGGAGGAATTCCGGGGCCGGCGGGTCCACGCCGTGGCGGGGATCGGCAACCCCCGCCGCTTTTTCGACCATTTGCGGGGCCTGGGGCTGGAGGTGGTGGAGCACCCCTTCCCGGACCACCATGTGTTTACTGCCGGGGACTTGGAGTTTCCGGGGGCGGAGGCGGTCGTGATGACCGAGAAGGACGCCGTAAAATGCGCCCCCTTCGCCACGCCCCTGTGCTGGATGCTGCCGGTGGAAGCGGAAATCGACCCCGCCCTGGGCTACAAAGTGCTGGACATGTTAAGGAGATACGATGGACGCCAAACTGCTTGAAATTCTCGTCTGCCCCCTGTGCAAGGGGCCCCTGGTGTACAAGAAGGACGCCCAGGAGCTGGTGTGCAAGCCCTGCCGCCTGGGCTACCCGATCCGGGACGGCATTCCGGTGATGCTGGAGGACGAGGCGCGGGCTTTGCCCCCCGAAGAGGAAATTTGACCTAGGATAGGTGCTGGTGGCGGTTGTGGCGAGGCTACGAGTGCCGATTCCGGGTTTTCCGAACGAGGAGAGTGAGTCATGAAGAAATTTCTAATCGCCGCTGCCGCCGTGCTGTCCCTTGGCGCCCAGGGTGTCTTGGCCGAGCCGGCGGCGGATGCGCCGGGCAAGCCAATGGGCATGGCCAAGGGAAGCGGCCTTTCCGCGGTGCAAAAAGCGGAGCGCCCCCTGCATCAGCGCCACCGTGCAGAGCGGGCCGAGCTGCGCAAGCAGCATATGGCGCAAAAGCCCGCCAACGAACAGGTCAGCAAGGACTGGCAGGACTTGAACGTTCGGCACCACCAGGAGCGGCGCGCCATGGCGGAGAAGCATGCCGACCAGGCGTCCGTGGGCAAAGGCAAATTGCTCAAGGACGTGGATGACATGGAACAAAGCCATGCCGCCGCGCGGAAAGACCTGGCGGACAAGCTGAACAAGGATGGGGTGAGCGGCAAACCGCGTTACCGCCAGTTTGAAAAACTCCAGGCCAAGCAGCGCCAGGAACGGCATCAGCTCTACCGCAAGCATTTCGGCACGGCGAAGTAATCCAGTGAGGTAAACCCCCGGCTCGCCGCCACGTTCGTCTCCCTCCCCCTTGACGGGGGAGGGCAGGGGTGGGGGTGAGATGCTGGAGGTGGGCACGTTGCCGCGTATCACCCCCATCCCAAGCTTCCCCTCCCGCCGCGGTCGCCGCGAAGCGGCGGGAACCCGGCGAGGACGCCCTTCAGGGTGCCGGGGAAGGGGTGTTGCCGAGCCGTCCTGGGCGGCTCATGGGTTTATCGGCGCCTTTGAGGCGCTCACCCCATAAGCCCCCGGCCCTGCCGGGGGAGCGCAGGGTTTGTCTTTGCGGTAGTCGTCTTGCCTGACGGAGTATTGCCACCTTTGGCCGGGCACAATAATAAGGGGGGGCTGCCTTGAGGGACAGCAAGTTCATCCGCCGCTTACAGCAGGAACTGCCGGTCTGGGCCGAACGCGGTTGGGTCAGGCCCGAGCACCAGCAGGACATTCTCGCCTATGCCGCCACCCAGTCGGGAGGCGGGACGAGCCACCTGACCCTGGCCCTGGGAGTGATGGGCGCCATTCTTCTGGGTTCGGGGGTAATCACTTTCTTCGCCGCCAACTGGGGCGCCATGACCAAACTGGCCAAGCTGGCAGTGCTGTTCGGGGGCATGTGGGCGGCCTACGCCGGCTCCGGCCTGCTGATGGCAAGGGGTTCCCAGATGGTCGGCCACGCCGTGCTGCTCCTGGCGGTGATCCTGTTCGGCGCCAACATCGCACTCGTCGCCCAGATTTACCACATCGACTCCCACTACCCGGACGGGGTGCTGACCTGGTCTTTGGGGGCGTTGCTGGCGGGCTGGCTGATGAGTTCGCAGCCGGCGCTGGCAGCGGGCCTTCTGCTGGGCATCCTGTGGACCGGCATGGAGGGCTTCGGCTTCGGAAGGGGAATTCACTGGCCCTTCCTGCTGCTCTGGACGGCTTTCCTGGTGCCGGTACTGCGCCACCGTTGGCGCATTGCGCTGCATTTCGCCCTGGTGGGGCTGCTGTTCTGGAGCTGGGAAACCTTCTGGCAGGCCGTGATGAGGGGGCAGGGGCGGTTGCTGGCGCAGGTGGTGGAGCTGTTTCTGCTGTCTTACCTGGCCCTGTTCCTGATCGGCAAATTGATGGCCTTGCGCCCTGATGCGGAAGCGCTCTCGTCCGTGGTGCAGCGCTATGCGTCGTTCGCGGTGCTGGCCTGTTTCTATGTGCTGACATTTCCCGGCTTGCGGCGCTGGGGACTCGGCCATGCCGGGGCGGAGAAGGCCCTGGACGGCGAACCCGCCCTTTGGCTGATGGGGAATTTCCTCGCGCTGGCGGTGGTGGCGGGCCTGGCCTGGCTACACCACCGTTCGGCCCCGGCGGAGGAGCGCCCGCCCCATTTTGTTGCCGGACAGGCATTATTGGCGGCGGTGGCGGCGCTCCTGGCCGTCAACCTGTTCGCTCCCCCTGCGTGGGGCGGGGCGCTGGCGCTGCTCTTCAACCTGGCCTATTTCGCCAGCGTGGTCTGGCTGGTGTATTCCGGTCTGCATACCGGCAACCGGTCCCTGGTCAACCAGGCTTTCGGCTTCTTCGCCCTGTGGGTGCTGGCGCGCTATTTCGATACGTTCTGGACCCTGTTCGACCGCTCGTTCTTTTTTATGGGCGGCGGTTTGCTGCTTCTCCTGGGGGGCTATTTCCTGGAACGCCAGCGCAGGCGGCTCAACCAGGAGATACTCTTGCGGGGGGAGGGCGGAAAATGAGCCATGGCCTCCGCATCGCCGTGATCGTGCTGCTCCAGACCCTGGCGCTGGCGGCGATGATCGCCTTGAAGCAGCGCACCCTCGACACTGGCACCCCGATCGTGCTGGAAACCCAGCCCATCGACCCGAGGTCGCTGTTTTCCGGCGACTACGTGCGGCTCAACTACGCCATCAGCACGCTTCGCCTCGATCAACCGGGGAGCGACCAGGACTTCAAGCCCCATGATCGCGCCTACGTCGTGCTCAAGCCGGGGGACCCGTACTGGCAGCCGGTTTCCGTGCACCACCAGATGCCGGCTCTGGCGCCGGGCCAGGTGGCGATCCGGGGCGAAGTGCAGTACGCCGGGGATTCCCTGTGGAACCAGGAAACGCGCACCAGCGAAAAGGTGCGCAACCTCAGGCTACGCTACGGGATCGAGAGCTACTATGTGCCGGAGGGGGCGGGGCGGGCCTTGGAGCGCCCTGCCGCCGGCGAGAAAATATCCTTGCGTGTCGCGGTGGACCGCGCCGGCGCTGCCGGCATCAAGGCGGTGCTGGTGAACGGCCGGGAGCGGTATGTGGAAACCTTATGGTGAAGAGAGAGTGCAATGGTTCCGTTTAAAGTGGTGATTCCGGCGCGCTACGCCTCCACCCGCCTCCCCGGCAAGCCCCTGCTGGACATCGCCGGCAAGCCCATGGTGGTGCACGTGGCGGAGCGGGCGAAGGAGAGCGGGGCGGAGGAGGTGTGGATCGCCACCGACCACGAGGCCATCGCCGAGGCGGCTGAAAAGGCGGGCCTCGATGCGGTGCTGACCTCCGCCGACCATGCCTCGGGCACCGACCGCATCGCCGAGGTGGCGGTGCGCCTGGGGTGGAGCGACGACACCGCGGTGGTGAACGTGCAGGGAGATGAGCCCCTGATCGCCCCGGCCCTGATCCGGGACGTGGCGGCCCAGCTTCACGCCTGCGCCGACGCGGCCATCGCCACCGCCTGCCATCCGGTCTACGACCGGGAGAGCCTGTTCAACCCCAACGTGGTGAAGGTGGTGACGGACAATTTGGGCTACGCCCTCTATTTCAGCCGGGCGCCGATTCCCTACGCCCGGGACGCTTTTGCCGCCGGGGAAGGGTTTCCCGCCGGCATGAGCGCCCAGCGCCACATCGGCATCTACGCCTACCGCACCGCCTTTCTCAAGGTTTACAGCCGGCTGGTTCCGGCGCCCATCGAGCAGTTGGAGGCCCTGGAGCAGCTGCGGGCCCTATGGCACGGCTACCGCATCGCGGTGGCGGTGGCGGGCGAAGCGCCGGCGGCGGGGGTGGATACGCCGGAGGACCTGGAACGGGTGCGGACTCTCCTGGCGGCCAAACGCTGATTTATGGATTGATTGAATTTTTGTATGTGCACTCGGACGCATTTTTCCCTATGCTCTTCCGTGGTCGAGTTTCCCGGAAAAATAAAAACCAACGGGAAGCGTATCCGAATCCTGCACTTACACGAACGATAAATAACGGAGGTAACATGCGCTTGATTCTTCTGGGCGGCCCTGGCGCCGGTAAAGGCACCCAAGCCAACTACATCAAAGAAAAATTCGGTATTCCCCAGATTTCCACCGGCGACATGCTGCGCGCCCACGTCAAGGCCGGCTCCGAGCTGGGCATGAAGGCGAAGGCGATCATGGACGCGGGCGGTCTGGTGTCCGACGACATCATCATCGGCATGGTGAAGGAGCGCCTGACCCAGGACGATTGCAAGAACGGCTACCTGTTCGACGGCTTCCCCCGCACCATTCCCCAGGCCGAGGCCATGAAGGCCGCCGGCGTGCCCATCGACTACGTGGTGGAAATCGACGTGCCCGACGACGAAATCATCCGCCGCATGTCCGGCCGCCGCGTGCACCTGGCCTCCGGCCGCACCTACCACGTGGTGTTCAACCCCCCCAAAGTGGCGGGCAAGGACGACGAAACCGGCGAGGATCTGATCCAGCGCGACGACGACAAGGAAGAGACGGTCAAGAAGCGCCTGGACGTGTATCATGCACAGACCGAGCCCCTGGTGAAGTATTATTCCGACTGGGCCGCCCAAGGCGACGCCAAGGCGCCCAAGTACGTGAAAATCGCCGGCATCGGCAAGGTCGAAGAGATCCGCGACGCGGTCTTCAAAGGCCTGGGAGTCTGAGCCGTTTAATCTGTTGACTGTTATGCCAAAGAAGATACCCGACTTTACTGAACGAGAAATCTGGGCGGTGGAAACCGCCGTCAAGGAACGCTACGCCCGCGCGGTGGAAATCCAGCAGGCCGACGTGGAGTTGCGCCTGGACCCGGTGCTGCCGGTGCTGACCGCCTGCCCCGCCCTGGTGTGGCAGGAAGGGAAGTGCGCCTTCCTGGTGGCCAAGGTGGGCGAAGGCCGTTTCCGCGCCCAGTTTTTCTATTCGGTAAGGGAGCAGTACGGCACCGGCCGGGAGGAGTACGACGACCTGGCCGAATGCGTCATCACGCTCCTCAAGGTTCAGGCCGACCACGAGCGCCGGCTTGCAGCGGAGCAGCGCGCCAACTAGATTCGGGTTTTCGCGGCAGGGCAGTATGCTGGACTAACAATTCCATTAAGGGAGAATCAGCAGCATGGCCAAGAAGAACGCTTTCTACGCCCAATCCGGCGGTGTCACCGCCGTCATCAACGCATCCGCCTGCGGCGTGATCGAAACCGCCCGCAAGCACAAGGACAAGATCGGCAAGGTGTACGCCGGCCGCAACGGCATCATCGGCGCCCTCACCGAAGACCTCATCGACACTTCCAAAGAATCCGACGAGGCCATTGCGGCCCTGCGCCATACGCCCTCCGGCGGCTTCGGTTCCTGCCGCTTCAAGCTCAAGAGCCTGGAAGCCAACAAGCGCGAATACGAGCGCCTGATCGAGGTGTTCAAGGCCCACGACATCGGCTACTTCTTCTACAACGGCGGCGGCGATTCCGCCGACACCTGCTTCAAGGTGTCCCAGTTGTCCGAAGCCATGGGCTACCCGATCCAGGCCATCCACGTGCCCAAGACCGTGGACAACGACCTGCCCATCACCGACTGCTGCCCCGGCTTCGGTTCCGTCGCCAAGTACATCGCCGTGTCCACCCTGGAAGCGTCTTTCGACGTGCGCTCCATGGCCAAGACTTCCACCAAGGTGTTCGTGCTCGAAGTGATGGGCCGCCACGCCGGCTGGATTGCCGCTGCCGGCGGTCTGGTGGAGGACCAGGGCATTCCCGTGGTGATCCTGTTCCCCGAAGTGGAATTCGACCAGGCCAAATTCCTCGCCAAGGTGGACGACAACGTGAAGAAGCACGGTTTCTGCACCGTGGTGGTGTCGGAAGGCTGCCATTATCCCGACGGCCGCTTCCTGGCCGAGCAGGGCACCCGTGATGCCTTCGGCCACGCCCAGCTGGGTGGTGCCGCGCCGGTGGTGGCCAACATGATCAAGGACGCCCTGGGCCACAAGTTCCACTGGGCGGTGGCGGACTACCTGCAACGGGCCGCGCGCCATATCGCTTCCAAGACCGACGTCAAGCAGGCTTACCAGCTCGGCAAGGCGGCGGTGGACCTGGCGCTGAAGGGCCACAATTCGGTGATGCCGACGGTGGACCGTCTCTCCGACGCGCCTTACAAGTACAAGATCGGCATGGCGCCCCTGGCCGAGGTGGCCAACGTGGAAAAAATGATGCCCAAGGATTTCATCACCAAGGACGGCTTCGGCATCACGGCCAAGTGCAAGCGCTACCTCACGCCGCTGATCCAGGGCGAGGACTATCCGCCCTATGCGGACGGCTTGCCGGTTTACGTCACGCTGAAGAACGTGGCGGTGCCGAAGAAACTCGGCGAGTTCAAGTTGTAATTTTGCAAGGGGGCGCCATTGGCGCCCTTTGTTTTTGGGTTTTGCGGCCGGATAGGGGGCGAAATTTTCCGGTTCGTGAACTAGAGTGTTAGAGGCTAAAGAAGGTTAATCACCCAGAGGGAGGAGTGTATGTCAGCAGGCTTGATGTTCGCATTGGCCAGTGCGGTAGTGGCCATTCTGTTCGGTGTCATTTCGATCAAGTGGATTCTGAGCTTACCCACCGGCAACGACCGCATGCGGGAAATCGCCGCCGCGGTGCAGGAGGGGGCGTCCGCCTACCTCAACCGGCAGTACACCACCATCGGCATCGTGGGAGCCATCCTGTTTTTCGTCATCCTGGTCGCGCTGAGTTGGCAAACCGCCATCGGCTTCGCACTGGGAGCGGTTCTGTCGGGCCTCACCGGCTACATCGGCATGAACGTGTCGGTGCGCGCCAACGTGCGCACCGCCCAGGCTGCCAGCGAGGGCCTGAATGCGGCGCTTAACGTCGCTTTCAAGGGCGGCGCGATTACCGGCCTGCTGGTGGTGGGCCTGGGCCTGCTGGGCGTGGCGGGCTACTACGCCTTCCTGACCCTGGGGCTGGGCGCCAGCCCCACCGAGGCGACCCACTCCCTGGTGGGACTGGCCTTCGGCAGCTCGCTGATTTCCATCTTCGCCCGTTTGGGCGGCGGCATCTTCACCAAGGGCGCCGACGTGGGCGCCGACCTGGTGGGCAAGGTGGAAGCCGGCATTCCCGAGGACGATCCCCGCAACCCGGCGGTGATCGCCGACAACGTGGGCGACAACGTGGGCGACTGCGCCGGTATGGCCGCCGACCTGTTCGAGACCTACGCCGTGACCATCATCGCCACCATGGTGCTGGGCGGCCTGATGATCACCGGCTCCCCCGAGGCGGTGATCTACCCGCTGGTGTTGGGCGGCGTCTCGATTCTCGCTTCCATCGTCGGCACCTTCTTCGTCAAGGCGCGGGAAGGCGGCAAGATCATGAACGCCCTCTACCGCGGCCTGATCGTGTCCGGCGTGCTGGCGGTGATCGCCTTCTACCCCGTGACCACCACCATGCTGGGCGAGGGGGTGATGATCGACGGCCAGCTGGTGTCTTCCATGAACCTGTATCTGGCTTCCCTGATCGGTCTGGCGCTGACCGCGGCGATGGTGTGGATCACCGAGTATTACACCGCCACCGAGTTCAGCCCGGTGCGTCACATCGCGCAAGCCTCCACCACCGGCCACGGCACCAACGTCATCGCCGGCCTGGGCGTGTCGATGAAATCCACCGCGGCGCCGGTCCTGGCCGTGTGTCTGGCGATCTTCGGCGCCTACGCCCTGGGTGGCCTGTATGGCATCGCCATCGCCGCCACCTCCATGCTGTCCATGGCGGGCATCATCGTCGCCCTCGACGCCTACGGCCCCATCACCGACAACGCCGGCGGCATCGCCGAGATGGCCGAACTGCCGGATTCCATCCGCAACATCACCGATCCCCTGGATGCGGTGGGCAACACCACCAAGGCGGTGACCAAGGGCTACGCCATCGGCTCCGCCGGCTTGGCCGCCCTGGTGCTGTTCGCCGACTACACCCATGCGCTCAACGCCCAGGCGCTTCTGCTTGATCCCCTCGCCCAGGCGTTGACCTTCGACCTGTCCAACCACATGGTGATCATCGGCCTGTTCATCGGCGGCATGGTGCCCTACCTGTTCGGCGCCATGGGCATGGAAGCGGTGGGCCGCGCCGCGGGCTCGGTGGTGGTGGAAGTGCGCCGCCAGTTCAAGGAAATCCCCGGCATCATGGAGCACACCGCCAAGCCCGACTATTCCAAGGCGGTGGACATGCTGACCAAGGCGGCGATCAAGGAAATGATCGTTCCCTCCCTGCTGCCGGTGGCCGTGCCGGTGCTGGTGGGCCTGATCCTCGGGCCGGTGGCCCTGGGCGGCGTGCTGGTGGGCACCATCATCACCGGCATCTTCGTGGCGATCTCCATGACCACCGGCGGCGGTGCCTGGGACAACGCCAAGAAGTACATCGAGGAAGGCAACTACGGCGGCAAAGGTTCCGACGCCCACAAGGCGGCGGTGACCGGCGACACCGTGGGCGATCCCTACAAGGACACCGCCGGCCCCGCCGTGAACCCCCTGATCAAGATCATCAACATCGTGGCGCTGCTGATCGTGCCGCTGCTGTAAGGGTGTGAACGAGCCTCGCATTAACCCCCTCTCCCCTTGAGGGAGAGGGCAGGGGTGAGGGGTAAGTTAATCACTCACGGGCCGGCCTCTGCCGGCCCGTTTCCTTTTGGTGCGCCCGGCAGGGCGCA
>DDYH01000075.1 GCA_002347615.1 Gallionellaceae bacterium UBA2239
CCTTTAACCCAGATTATCCATTAGGCGGCGCTTCGCGCCTACGGTAGCGCTGGCGGTCGGTTTGCGGCCATTTTTGCCGCTTGTTCGTCGTCCATGGAATAACCATGAACTCCTCGCAAGCAACGAAACTGTCTCGCAACCCACCTCGCCATCATCTCGCGTCCTAATGGATAATCTGGGTTCAATTCTTCCAGCAGTTCCAGACGTCGCGGCGTCAGTTCGGAGAACAACTGGGCCGCGCTTTCGAAGTTGAGGTGGTAATCCGCTTCGGGCGGTTGCGCTCCGGCATCGAGCCGTTTTGCAACGTCATGAGCCCGCGCAAAAAAAGGTTTGCGGGGATTCGGTTCCAATAATCGCTTTAGCCATTTGTGCCTCCAGCCAGGCGCAACATATCCGCCTCGAAATCCTTGATCAATTGCTCCAGCGGCACGAAGGTATAAGAAAGTTCCTTGCCCTCACGGCGTACATGGCCACCCTTGCCGCTTTCATTGTCATGCCGCACCAAGCATTCATTTCCTCGCCCGCAATAGAGCCGATATTTGAAGCCATGGGGACGATCCGTTGTGGCGGCCGGCAGTTGCCAAGCCACCATCTCAATTACGAGCCCGCCAATCCCTTGCTTTTGGCGCAGGTAGAGCATCGCTTTCGTATGTTGCGTTCTAGGCCATGCAACATGGCCAGGCAAACATGCATCCGTTTGTTTCTAAAGGGGGGGAAGGAGGGAAACGGTGCACTCAGCGGCCGCAGAAACACATTCCTTCCTCGCACAGACCGCGCAGGGCTTCGGTCTGGCTCTGGGTGGAGCGTACCGTTCCCTTGCTGCCGTCGAACAGCACGTCGAAGCGCGCCGCTTCGCTCCACGGGTCGCAGTAGCGCCATTCCCATACCAGTTCGTCCCGTGCCGGGAAATACGCTGTCCAGCCGGGATAGGGCGGCCCCAGGGCGCGCAGCACCTCTTCCTTGCTCATGCCGGGTTTGATGCGGGCGAAGGCGTCGGGGTCCATCACGTTCTCGATTTGTTTCAAGCGGCCGTCCGGTCCGAGGTGCACCATATAGGTGTGGACGCCCCAGGGGCCCCGGGGGTAGGCCAACTGCTGGGAGCCGTCGGCGCTCTGCCAGCGCAGGGCGGGCTGGCCCATGGCGCGCAGCACGTCGTCCAGGCGCGCCTCGCCGGGTCTGAGGTCGCTGCCGCTGTAGCCGGCACTGGCGCAGGCGCCGAGCAGCAGCGCGGCAGCTAGGATGGTCCAGAGTTTCATGTCTTGTCTCCGTCCGGGCGATGGGTTTAAGAAGCTGTCTCAGGATTTTCTGAGACAGGTTCTAAAGTATCGTCGAGAAGCGCGAAATTTGGAATGGGGCGGACAGGGTACTACTTCCATGCCCGGATGGTGTAGGCTAGCAAATAGAGTCTTCCCGATACCGAATAACACCATGAACGACCCCCGTATCCGACGCTGGGCAGTCATCCTTGTTTCCGTGTCCGTCCTCTTGGCGGGCGGCGGCTTTGCCGCTTTCCACCTCGCCGTCCAGGTCCTCAAGGGCAAGGTGGAAGAGGCTCTCGGCCCTCAGGGGGAGGTGGCCGAAATCCGCGTCACCCGGGGCAGCGTGGAAGTCATCGGGGTGCACATCAAGGGCGGCGAAGGCTGGCCGGCGGATGACCAGTTGCGGGCGGAGCGCATAGTGGTGGAGCCGGACCTGCGCAGCCTGTTTTCGCCCCGGGTACGGGTGGCGCGTATCGTCATCGAGGGCGGCTATCTGTCCATGCTGCGCACCCGGGATGGGAAACTGCGGGTGCTGCCTTCCCTCCTGGATCAGCCGAAGGAAAAGCCCGGCGCCGCCGTGACCATCGGGACGGTGGAACTGAAACGCTCCGCCCTGGAGTTTTTTGACGCCTCGGTGCGCAAGCCGCCCCTCAAGCTGCGCCTGGAGCAGTTGGATGCCCGCCTCGACGGCTTGAGCCTGCCGGAGCTGACCGGTCAGTCGAAGTTTCAAGTCGACGGCGTGCTCAAGGGCGTCCGGCGGGACGGCAAGGTGGCCCTCCGGGGGAACATCGAACTGGCCACCCGGGATTCGGACATCTCCGCCCAATTGCGGGGGGTGGACCTGATCGCTCTCCAGCCCTATCTCATCAAGGCGGCGGAAACCGGCGTGCGCCGCGGCACGTTGGATATGGGCCTGAAATCCACCGTGCGCAGCAACCAGTTGCGCGCCCCGGGGACGCTCACCCTTACCGGCCTGGAGTTGGCCTCCGGCGGCACTTTCATGGGAATGCCCCGCAATACCGTGGTGTCCATGCTAAAGGACCGCCAGGGCCGCATCCAAGTGAACTTCACCCTGGCGGGTAATCTGAACGATCCCCGTTTCTCCCTCAACGAGAATTTCTCCACCCGCGTCGGCGCCTCGGTGGCGGAAGGCCTGGGCATCAGCCTCGGCGGGCTGGCGAAGGGGATGGGCAGCGCTGGAGGGGCCGTGGTCAAGGGGGTGGGGGAGGCGGTGGGGAAACTGTTCGGGAAATAGGTGCGGGCGCGCTAGCGTCATTTTTCCAGTCCGCGTTATAGTTGACAAATCGCTACTCCAAATTCAGGTGCCGAGGTCATGGACAACGCAACCCAACCCGCCGAAATCGGCCGCCAGCTGGCGGAAGACATTCTGAAGAGCATCCACATTCCGCCTTGCCCCGCCGTGGTGGTGGCGCTGTTGGAGGAGACGCGGCGGCCGGAAGTGGATTTCTCCAAGCTGGTCAAACTCATCAGCGGCGACGTGAGTCTGGCGGCGTCGATGCTGAAGACGGCAAACTCCCCCTTCTTCGCTTTGCGCCACAAAGTCGATTCGGTTCACCAGGCGGTGTCGGTGCTGGGGCTCAAGAACATCGTGCAGATCGTGATGGGGTCCGCCCTGCACCAGGCCCTGGGCGGGGACAAGGTGACCATGGAGCGCTACTGGGACCGCTCCAACTTCACCGCCGTGGTGGCGTCCCAGATCGCGGCGCGGCTGCACGGGGTTTCCCGGGAGGACGCCTACACCTTCGGCCTGTTCCACGACTGCGGCATTCCCATCCTGATGCAGCGCTTTCCCGACTACAAGCAGAAGCTGGCCGCCGCTAACAACTCGTCCGAGATGGTCATCGCCATCGAGGACGAGAGCTATGCCACCAACCACGCCGTGGTCGGCAATATGCTGGCCCGCAACTGGTCCCTGCCCGCCCACATCGCCGAGGCCATCCTGGTCCACCACGACCGCAGCATCTTCACCCGCAGCGACGGCTGCGCTACGCCGGTGGTCTGTACCCTGGCGGCCATCACCCTGGTGGCGGAGCATATCGTCGCCTCCTTCCTGGCCATGCCCGACGACGCCGAATGGCATACCGGCGGCCAAGGAGCCCTGGACTACCTGGGCCTCAACGCCGAGGACTTGGCCGACATCACCGAGGACGCCCTGGCGGAATTGGAGGAAATCCGATCCTACCGCGGTTGACGTTCGGCGCCCTTACCCATCCGGGTAATGGCGGCGGATGCGCTGCCCCTCTACACTGAGCTGGTTTTTTGCTGATCAGGTTCAATGCGATGACTTACGCTTACGACGTGGAAGAAGCCGATTTCGACCAACGGGTGGTGGCCCGCTCCCACCAGACCCCGGTGCTGGTGGATATCGGCGCCGACTGGTGCGGTCCCTGCCTGGTGCTGGGCCCCGTGCTGGACCGGCTGGTAAAGGAATACGCCGGCCGGTTCCTGCTGGCCAAGGTGGACGCCGACGAGAACATGCGCATCGCCGGACGCCACGGGGTGCGCGGCTTTCCCACGGTGATCGTCTACAGCCGCGGCGAGGAGATCGACCGCTTCCACAGCGCCCAGACCGAGGGTTTCCTGCGCCGTTTCATCGACAGCGTGATCGAGCGGCATAACGCGGCGGATGCCGCGGGCGAGTTGGTGGCGCAGCCGGCGTGATTTTTGGCAGGATTTTCATGATGAACAGGATGCGTATCCTGTAAATCCTGCTCATCCCGTTAATCCTGTCCAAGCCTTTCTACAAACAGCCGCCGCAGCTGCCGCAGCGCCAGTCCTTCGGGTTCACCGCCCGGTAGAACCCGCGCATGTGCTCCTCGTCGATGGGGATGTCGTGGGCGGCGAAGAGTTCTCCCAGCCAGCCGGCGTTTGCCACGATCCACTCGTCTTCCGCCAGGCCTTCGGCGTAGTCCTCGTCGTCGGGGAAGATGTAGCTGAAAATGCCGTAGGTGCCCATGTCCGCGTCGCGGCGGGCGGCGTCCAGCTTGATGGGTTTTCCCTGGTAATGGATTTCCCACTCGCCGAGGCACAGGTTGTTGCCGGTCTGGGTCCAGCGGGCGGTGAAGGGGTTGTGCATGGGGAAATTATACCGTGGCGGTAGGCCCCTGTTGCACGGTCGCCGGAAAGCCTTTATAGTGGATTCCACTATGTTCAAGTTCGTCAGCTTCCTGCCTTCCGAGCCATCCCTCCGCAGCCTGCTACTGGCCGGCCTGCTGCTGCGCGTTCGCGCGCACTGACCCCCCACCCCCCAATTCGAAGTGTGTGCCGCAGCCGGAAGTGATCGGTTGATGGGCGTATTGTAAGAATTCCAGCTATGGAGCCAGCCATGAAACAAGAAAAATTGATCATATTCGACACCACCTTGCGCGACGGCGAGCAGAGTCCGGGCGCTTCCATGACCCGTGAAGAGAAAGTCCGCATCGCCAAGCAGCTGGAGAAGATGCGGGTGGACGTGATCGAGGCCGGCTTCGCCGCCGCCTCCAACGGCGACTTCGAAGCGGTGAAGGCGGTGGCCGACGCCATCAAGGACAGCACCGTATGCTCCCTGGCGCGAGCCCTGGAGAAGGACATCGCCCGCGCCGGCGATGCCATCAAGGGCGCCAATTCGGGCCGCATCCACACCTTCATCGCCACCAGCCCGATCCACATGGAGAAGAAGCTGCGCATGACGCCGGACCAGGTGGTGGAGCAGGCGGTGAAGGCGGTGAAATGGGCGCGCCAGTACACCGACAACGTGGAGTTTTCCCCCGAGGACGCCAGCCGTTCCGAAACCGATTTCCTGTGCCGCGTGATCGAGGCGGTGATCGACGCCGGCGCCACCACCATCAACGTGACCGACACCGTGGGCTACAACCTGCCCCACGTGTTCGGCGCTTTGATCGGCACTTTGCGCAGCCGCATCCCCAACGCCGACAAAGCCGTCTTCTCGGTCCACTGCCACAACGACCTCGGCCTGGCCGTGGCCAACTCCCTCGCCGCCGTGATGAACGGCGCCCGCCAGGTGGAGTGCACCATCAACGGCCTGGGCGAGCGGGCGGGGAATGCATCGCTCGAAGAAGTGGTAATGGCGGTGCGCACCCGGCAGGACCTGTTCCCCTGCGACACCGGCCTGGACACCACCCAGATCGTCTCCGCCAGCCGCATGGTGGCGAGCATCACCGGCTTCGCGGTGCAGCCCAACAAGGCCATCGTCGGCGCCAACGCCTTTGCCCACGAGTCCGGCATCCATCAGGACGGCGTCCTCAAGCATCGCGAGACCTACGAAATCATGCGGGCCGAGGACGTGGGCTGGACCGCGAATAAAATGGTTTTAGGCAAGCACTCCGGCCGCAACGCCTTCAAGACCCGCCTTTCCGAGCTGGGCATCCAGTTGGAGAGCGAGGAAGCGGTCAACGCCGCCTTCGCCCGCTTCAAGGACCTGGCCGACAAGAAGCACGATATTTTCGACGAGGACCTCCACGCGTTGGTGAGCGATGAGCAGTCCACCCTGGAACAGGAGCACTTCAAGCTCCTGAGCCTCAAAGTGTGCTCCGAAACCGGCGAAACCCCCCACGCCAAAGTGGTGCTGGCCGAGGGCGGCATGGAGCGGGAGGCGGAAGCCGACGGCGGCGGCCCGGTGGACGCCTCCTTCAAGGCCATCGAGGACATCGTCAAGAGCGGGTCGGAGTTGCTGCTGTACTCGGTGAGCAACATCACCAGCGGCACCGATGCCCAGGGCGAGGTGACCGTGCGGGTGTCCAAGGGCGGGCGCATCGTCAACGGCCAGGGGGCGGACACCGACATCGTCATCGCCTCCGCCAAGGCCTACCTCCATGCCTTGAACAAGCTGCATTCCAAGCTGGAGCGGGCCCACCCCCAGGTGTGACGCCGTGAGCGGCGACGCCCCCGGCTTCGACCCCGCGGCCCATTTCGACGCCGGCTGGGCCGGCCGCTACGAGCGCAACATCCGGCAGTTCTGCCCGGCCTATGACGCCCTGCATCGGATGCTGCCGGGGTGGTTTTCCGGGGCGCCGGAAGGGGCGCGTTTTCTGTCGGTGGGGGCCGGCACCGGGGTCGAGCTGCTGGCCTTGGGCGCCAGCCACCCCACGGCGGAGTTGCACGGGGTGGACTTGTCCGCGGACATGCTGGAGGCCTGCAAACGGCGTCTGGATGAAGCGGGCCTGTCGGACCGTGCCAGCCTCCATCTGGGGACGATGCAGGAATTTCGCGCCGATAAGCCCTTCGACGGCGCGACCTCGGTCTTCGTCGCCCACTTCATCCGCGACCCGGACGCGCGGCTGGCCTATTTCAAGGCTATTGCGGCCAGCCTCAAGCCCGGTGCGCCTTTCGTGTTCGCCGATTTGTTCGGGGATGCCGCCGACCCCGGCTTCGGCATCGTGTTCGAGAACTGGCTCGGCTTCTACGCCACCCAAGGGGTTGCGGCGGAAGACGTGGCCCAGGACCGGGCGCACATCCAGCGGGACATCTGCTTCGAGCCGGAGGAGCGCATCAAGGCCCTGCTGGTGGAGGCCGGCTTCGAGCGGCCGGTGCGGTTTTTCCAGTCCTGCCTGTTCGGCGGCTGGACGACGCGAAAAAGCGTGTTTCCGATTATTGAGAATCGCAATAGCAGCTGACAGCCTTTTATCCGTTCGTGGTGAGGTATCGAACCATGAAGAACCGGCGCCCGTTACCCCTTTGCATCGCCCTTCGATACCTCTGGGCGAACGGCGGCGATGGTTGATCCTCCCGTGAATTCCCGGTTCGCGAAGGCGTGACAGCTGCTCCCGAAGCCCCCACCATATCTCCATGACCCCCCGCACCCCCGCGAACGCTGGCTCATTGGCCTGGCTCTCCTGGCCCTGTACCTGATCTGGGGCTCGACCTATCTCGCCATGCTGTTCGCCATCCAGGGCTTTCCGCCCTTCCTGATGGCCGGGCTGCGCTTCGTGGTGGCGGGGGGCTGATGTACGCGTATCTCCGTTGGCGGGGGGCGCCGGCGCCGACCCTTGCCCAATGGGCGTCCTGCTTTGCGGTGGGCACGTTGCTGCTGCTGGGGGGCAACGGGGCGGTGGCTTATGCGGAGCAGACGGTGGCGTCGGGCATCGCGGCCCTGGTGGTGGCCACCGTGCCCTTGTGGACGCTGCTGTTCGCCGCCCTGTGGAAGAAATACCCCACCCGGCGGGAGCTACCGGGGGTGCTGCTGGGGTTTGTCGGCATGGTGGTGCTCAATCTGGCAGGAAACCTGCGGGGCAGCCCGACCGGCGCCGTGATCCTGCTGCTGGCCCCGGCCAGCTGGGCGTTCGGTTCGGTGTGGAGCTGGCGCCTGCCCTTGCCCGCCGGCATGATGAACAGCGCGGCGCAGATGCTGGGGGGCGGCCTCGCGCTGATGGCGATGAGCTTCGCCATGGGCGAGCATCTGGCCGACGTTCCCTCCCTCAAGGCCGTCGTGGCCCTGGCCTATCTGGTGGTGTTCGGCTCCTTCGTCGCCTTCAGCGCCTACCCGTACCTGCTGCATATGGTGCGCCCGGCGGTGGCCACCAGCTATGCCTACGTCAACCCGCCCATCGCCGTGTTGCTGGGGGTGGCGCTGGCCGGAGAGCGTTTCCCCCCCTGGAGATGGCAGGAATGGGAGTGATTCTGCCGGGGGTGGCGCTGGTCGTATTGAAGAAGGCTTAGGCGCCGACCAGTTTGCCCCGATTGGCTGCCGGTGCGGCAGCCGGAGAAGGGCCGACTGATCTTGCCTCTGCGTCGGCCAGACTGTCATTGCGAGGAACGAAGTGACGAAGCAATCTCGCCGTTGAACTGGAAAAGCGAGATTGCTTCGCTACGCTCGCAATGACGAATGGGGATCAGTGCCTTCCCGTCAGCCGGGCATAGAAAATCGCGCTGATGAAGAAAATCACCGACAGCACAATTTCCGCCACGGCCAGGGTGGCCGAGAATCCCTTGTCGCTCATGGCTCGCACCACCCCTTCCATGACGTAGAGCAGCGCCAGCATGGACGCCCACTGGTAGGTGTAGCGCTTGCCCCGCAGGATGCCGAACAGGGCGGCCAGCAGGGGCACCACCTTCAGCACCAGCATCGTGCCGCCGGGCCGCAGGGGGGCGAGCCAAAGCTCCCACGCCGTGCCGAGGAAGATCAGCCCGATCAGGCTGACGATGGCGCCCCAGTGGCACAGGGTCAATCGGTTCAAGGTTAGAGCCTCTTTCAGTAGGTTTCATACCCCGCGTTGCGGCCAGAAAGCGATGGCTGCTAGGCGCGGGGCGCGGCCAAGGGTCGTTCCTTTGGCAAGCCCTGCAACAACGCAGACACGCTTTTTGGCCGCAACCCGAAGGGCCATAACCATTTGGGGCACATTGCGTCGTTGCTCGCCGCTTGTTTGGAATGACCAAACCGCGCGGCTCGCGCCTAGCACTGTACCCCAAATGGTTATGGCGCGGGGCATGAAACCTACTGAAAGAGGCTCTTAGCCTCGTGGGCCAGGGCGGTGAGCACCCTGCGGGCGTCCTCGCCGGTGAGCACCGGGTGGGGGAAGTCGAAGCGCAGCAGTTCCCCGTCCGCCCGCACGTCGAAGCCGTCGGCGTCGATGCCCACCATGGCGGCGTCGCCGCTGTCCATGCCGTAGAAGTGGCGGCAATAGGCACGGATGGCGTCGGCGTGGTCCCGGTTCATGTGTTCCAGCACCCCGTCCTCGATCTGCACCAGCTCCCCCTTGGGCGGCCGGGCCGCCTCCGGGGCGATCCAGTAGATGTCGCCGAAGCCGCCGATGTAGCGCCACTGGGTGGGCTCGATGCGGTAGAAGAAGAAATCGTGGATGGCGAAGTATTGTTCCGCGTTGGGGAAGTAGCGCAGGTAGCGGGCCTTCAAGGCGTCGCTGGTGTCGATGCGGGCGGCGTCGCCGATCACCGTCAGCCGGGCGCTGGCCTGGAGGTCCGCGCTGGCCTCGTGGACCAGCAGGCTGACCCGGGGGTCGGCGTCGATGTTCTGGGTGTGCTGGGCCAGGGTGCTGATGAGGATGATCGGCCGCGCCTCCTCGTCCAGGATGAAGTCCACCACCGAGCCGAAGGGATAGCCGTTGAGGCGCTTGGACAGGGTGGCGAGGGCGCCGGCGTGGCGGGCGCGCAGGAGGGCGCGGGCCTGGGTGACGGTTTCTGCGGTGGGGGTCATGTTGATTTGGTTAACCACGAATGAACACGAATTTACACGAATGAAAGGGCAAGTGCTTAGCTATGCCGAGTCGCGACGGGGATTCCCTAAAAGCCATTCTGTCCAAAGGTTTTAATTCGTGTTCATTCGTCTCAATTCGTGGTTGATTCATGAAGTTATTTCCCGAGCTTCAATGCAATTTCGGCCAGGCGCCGGCCGAGGGCGATGCACAGTTTCTTTTCATCCTCGCTGAGGGGCTGGTCGCTGGCGGGGCCGGCCAGGTGGCTGGGGCCGTAGGGCGTGCCGCCGCTGGCGGTGGTGAGCAGTTCCGGCTCCGAATAGGGCAGGCCCACGATCACCATGCCGTGGTGGAGCAGGGGCAGCATCATGGACAGCAGGGTGGTCTCCTGGCCGCCGTGGAGCGACGAGGTGGAGGTGAATGCCGCCGCCGGCTTGCCCGCCAGGGTGCCCCTGAGCCACTGGCCCGAGGTGGAATCGAGGAAATACTTCAGGGGGGCGGCCATGTTGCCGAAGCGGGTGGGGCTGCCCAGGGCGAGGCCGGCGCACTCCTCCAGGTCCTTGGGCTCCACGTAGGGCGCCCCGCCGGCGGGGATGGCATCCGCCACCGCCTCGCATACGGTGGACACCTCCGGAACCGTGCGCAGGCGGGCCCGGGCTCCGGCCACCTGCTCCACGCCCCGGGCCACCAGCTGGGCCATGGCCTTCACCGCGCCGTGGCGGCTGTAGTAGAGAACGAGGATGTCGGACATGGAAACTCCGGATAGATTTTGGCGTTATTATAAATCCATGACTTCCCTGACCGAAAAGATTTCGCCCTACTGGGGCTTCGCCCGCTTCGTGCTGGAGCGGTTTTTCCGCGACCGCTGCAACCAGGTGGCCGCCAGCCTCGCCTACACCACCCTCTTGTCCCTGGTCCCCATCGTCACCATCGCCCTGACGGTGTTTGCGGCCTTTCCGGTGTTCACCGGGCTGATGATCGAACTGAAGATATTCCTGCTCACCACCCTGGTGCCGGACAAGGCGGGCAAGATCGTTACCGTCTACATGCAGCAGTTTTCCGAACAGGCGGCCGGGCTCACCATGATAGGCATCGCCTTCCTCGGAGTGACGGCCTACATGCTGATGTACACCATCGAGCAGGTATTCAACGTCATCTGGCGGGTGCGGCGGCCGCGGCCCCTGATCCAGCGTTTCCTGGCGTTCTGGGCGCTGCTCACCCTCGGGCCGCTGCTGCTGGGGGCCAGCCTGTCCCTTACTTCCTACCTGGTGGGCCTGTCCTTCGGCTTGACGCCCGGCCTGTCCGACGCCGGCGTGGCGGCGTTGAAGGTGGTGCAGGTGCTGCTGACGGTGGCGGCCTTCTCCCTGCTGTATGCCATGGTTCCGAACCGCCATGTGGCAGCCCCTCACGCCATGGCGGGGGGGCTGCTGGCGGGCTTGCTGTTCGAGGGAATGAAACGGGGATTCGCCTTCTATGTCACCCACTTCCCCACCTACACCCTGGTTTACGGTGCCCTGGCCGCCATTCCCATTTTTCTGCTGTGGATCTACCTCTCCTGGCTGGTGGTGCTGGTGGGGGCCGAAGTGGCCGCCGCCCTCTCCTACTGGCGGGGCGGCGTGTGGCAGGTGAAGGAAATGCCCGGGCGGCAGTTTTACGATGCATTACGCGTGTTGAAAGCGCTCCACGATGCCCAGCACCAGGGCGAAACCGTCAGCCTGCGCCGTTTGCTGCGGGAGATTTCCCTCGGCTTCGAGGACATGGAAGACGTGCTGGAGCGACTGGCCGAAATCAAGCTCACCCAGCGGGTGGCAGGGGGCGATTGGGTGGCGTCCCGCAATTTGGACGAAGTGAAGGTCAGCGAAATCTACCGCTGCTTCGTTATATCCACCGAGGGGACCGCCATGGACGGTTTCCCCCCCGCGGTGCGGGAGCTGGGGCGGCGGTGGGAGCAGGTGACGGATGTCACCCTGCACCAACTGTTCGCATCCGGTGACATGCCGAGTCCTGAA
Organism: Gallionellaceae bacterium UBA2239; assembly: GCA_002347615.1. GTDB lineage: Bacteria > Pseudomonadota > Gammaproteobacteria > Burkholderiales > UBA9220 > UBA2239. The sequence goes on from DDYH01000075.1 coordinate 11,434, forward strand.
CGCTGAAAGGAGCTGAAGATGAAGAAAACGTCCCTGTTGTTGATGTCCCTGTCCCTGGCGGCGGGCGCTGCCCTGGCCCAGGAGCCCGGGGCCCCGGCCGAAGTCAAATCGAAAGTGGGGCAGCAGCGTAGCGAGATGCAGCAAAGACGCGAGGAACACCGCACCGAGACGGAAACGCGCCAGGAAGAACGCAAGGCCGCACGGGAGCCCTCCGGCGAGCAACGCAAGGCCATGGAACAGCGCCACCAGGAGGAACGCAAGGCCATGCAGGAAAAACACCAGGAGGAGCGCAAGGCCGATGGCGGAAAAACGAAGGGCGGCCGCGGCGGCAAGAAATAAGCCGTCGGCGTAAAATGGCCGGGGCGGGCGCGAGTCCGTCCCGGTTTTTTGTTTCCCTTGGGAAAGGATTTTCCGGCCACCCGTGGGAGCGGCCTCCAGGCCGCGANNTCGCGGCCTGGAGGCCGCTCCCACAAAGAGCGGGGCTTGCCGGGCGTGTTATTCTTCCCCCTCTGGGCGGCGGCGCTGATCGGCGTGTCGGCGGTGTCCCTGGCGGCGCGGCTGCTGCCCCGCTGGCTGTTGAGCATATGGTTGAACCGGGAGAAAGTGGAATGAAGTTTTTGGAAAGGCTGTTCGAGGCGGCTCTGTGGAATAGCCGTTTCGTCATCATTTTCGCGGTGGTCGCCAGCATGGCGGCGGCCTTCGCCATTTTTTACATCGCCACGGTGGACGTGGTGTACCTGATCCTCCACGTGGCCCACTATGCCGACCCCAGCCTGACCTCCGAGATGCGCAAGGTGCTGCACGACGAAACCATCACCCACATCGTGGGGGTGGTGGACGGCTACCTGCTGGCCACGGTGATGGTGATTTTCTCCCTCGGCCTGTATGAACTGTTCGTCAGCGACATCGACGAGGCCCACGGCAGCCGCGCTTCCAGCAAGATACTGGTGATCAACGACCTGGACGACCTGAAGAACCGCCTGGCCAAGGTGATCCTGATGATCCTCATCGTCACCCTGTTCGAGCGGGCCATCAAGATCCAGATGAGCGGTCCCCTGGACATGCTCTACTTCGGCGGCAGCATCGCCCTCATCGGCCTGGCCCTCTACTTCTCCCACGCCGCCGAGGCCCACGGCGGGGAAAAAGGGCACGAGCAACCGGCTGAAAAGCCCCGCGAGTAGTCCTTTTCTACCGTTGACGCTGGCCGGGGGCAGGGGCAAACTTCTTCCCCAAATCAATCGTAAACGGGGGTAGGGAAATGAAGCTTCTGCTCGGACTGTTGTTGCTGTTGCCGCTGCTGGCCTGGGGGGAAACCCGCCCCGCGGACCAGTTCTTCGACCAGAAGATGGGCGACTTCAAGGCGGAGCTGGCCACCGCCAAGCAGGAAGGCAAGAAGGGCATCCTGCTGATGTACGAGCTGGACGACTGCCCCTTCTGCCACCGCATGAAGGGCACCGTCCTCAACCAGGCCGCCGTGCAGGACTATTTCCGCCAGCATTTCCTGATCTTCACCATCGACACCAAGGGCGACACCGCCATGGTGGATTTCAAGGGCAAGGCCACCACCGAAAAGGCCTTCTCCTTCGACAACCGGGTGCGGGCCACCCCGGTGTTCGCCTTCTACGACTTGGCCGGAAACCAGCTGGCCCGCTACACCGGCGCCACCAAGGACGCCCAGGAGTTCCTGCTTCTGGGCCGCTACGTGGTGGAAGACGCCTACAAGGCCATGCCCTTCGTCAAGTACAAGCAGCAGGCGAAGTAGTGTTTGACCACGAATGAACGCGAATTAGAACCCAGAGGATGTCACCTCCCTTTTCCGTTTCACCGGCCACGGAACTATTCGTGAACATTCGTGTTCATTCGTGGTTAATCCGGAATTTCGCCGGCGGCTTGTTTGCCGTGTTGCTGGGTCTGGTTTCCGCCGCCTGGGCCGAGGGGGGCAAGCCCCTCACCCTGGCCGAGGCCCTCCAGGCGGCGGAAGCGCCCCATCCCGACTTGCTGCTGGCGGAAGCCGAGCGGGACGCCGCCCAGGCGGACCAGGACCTGGCCGCCGCCCGCCAGGACCTGAACGTCAATTTCGAGGCCGGCCTGCGCCGGGTGAAACCGTCCCTGCCTCCCGAGGGCTATTCCCACCTGAGCGACAACAGCGCGCGCCTGTCCCTGCGCAAGTCCCTGTATGATTTCGGCCGCACGGCCTCCGCCGAGGCGGCGGCCAAATCCGAAACCGAGTCCCGCACCGCCGAGCTGCTGGAAACCCGGGACCGGCGCCGCATCGACATCATGGCCCGGTTCTTCGACGTGCTGCTGGCGGACATGCAGGCCGCCGCCGACAACGAATTCATGGCGGCGGCCTACGTGGACTTCGACAACGGCCGCCACCGCCTGGAAGTGGGTACGCTCTCCCCGGTGGAACTGGGGGCTTTGGAAGCCCTCTACCAGGACTTGCTGGTGAAGCGCAACGCCAGCCAGCAGCGCCAGCGGGTGGCCCGGGCCCTGCTGGCCATGGCCATGAACCGTCCCGGCGAACTGGCGCCGGACCTGGAAGACCCGGACCTCAAGGGCAACGAGCGCCCGGTGCCGGAATACGAGCAGCTGTTGGCGCTGCTTCCCGGCAGCCCCCGCCTCCAGTCCGCCCAGGCTCAGCTGGAAGCGTCCCGCCAGCGCCTGGAAGGCGTGCGGGCCGACCGCAATCCCACCCTGGAAGCGGAACTGGAATCCGCCCACTACGCCGGGCGCCAACTCAGCGGCCGGGACGACTGGCGCGCCGGCCTGGTGCTCAACTGGCCGATCTACCAGGGGGACCGGGTGGATGCCCGGCAGTCCAAGGAGCGTGCCCGCTTCCAGCAGGCCCAGGCCCGGGTGGAGAAGCTGCGCATGGAGCTGACCCAGGCCCTGCTGGAAAACTGGCTGGAAATCGAGCAGCTGCGCGCCACCGCCCGGGGCGCGGCGAAGAAAAACGCCGAATACCGCGACCTGGCCCTGGAGCGGGCCCAGGGCGAATACGAAGTGGAACTGAAAACCAACCTGGGCACCTCCATGGCCGCCACCATGGAAGCCCGGGTGCGGGAGCGGGGCACGGAATATCGCCTGGCTCTGGCCTTGGCGCGGCTGGAAGCCTTGCTGGGGATGCCCTTGGAGCAGGCGGCGAAAAACAAGGAGTCGGCGAAATGACGAATACGAAACGATCACCCCGTTTCTCTCCCTCCCCCTTGAAGGGGGGGGGCAGGGGTGATGGATTTTTAGCTCACCCCTCACCCCAACCCCCTGGGAGGTGGGCGGCATGCCGCCCATCCCTGCCTACCCCGCTTCCCTCAAGGGGAGAGGGGGCAAACCGGCTGCTTCGCCGTCTGGACTTTCTTGGCGCTCTTGGCGTCTTGGCGGCTTGCTTTGGAACCCCCGCTTTCGCCCTGGACGTGCCCGCCGTGCTGCAATGGTCCCAGCGGGTGGAACTCTCCCCCCGGGTGTCCGGCGTGGTGGAAACGGTCAATGCCCAGGTGGGCGACCGGGTGAAGCAGGGCCAGGTGCTGCTGACCCTGGACAGCCGCCTTTACCAGTCCCGGCAGGCGGAGAGCGCCGCCGTGCTCAAGCGCCAGCGGGAGGACGCGGCGGAGGCCAAGCGGGACCTGGGGCGCATGCAGGAACTCTACAACCGCACGGTGATTTCCATCAGCGAACTGGACCAGGCCAAGCTGCGCCAGGCCCAGGCCCAGGCCCGGGTGAACGAGGCCGCCGCCCGCCTCGACCAGGACCGCCGCAACGCCGACGACGCCCGCCTGGTCGCCCCCTTCGACGCCCTGGTGGTGGACCGCCGGGTGGAGCCGGGGCAGAACCTGGTGGTGCGCTTCCAGCCCCAGCCGGTGCTGGTGCTGGCGAAAGCGGGGGAGATGCTGGCCCGCTTCCGCCTCTACGACAGCCAGATCGGCCCCCTCAAGGCCGGCCAGGGGGTGACGGTGGTGGTGGGGGGCAAGAGCTATCCCGGCACCCTGCGCACCCTGGGCCTGGAGCCGGTGATGGCCAAGGACGGCCCCACCTATCCGGCGGACGTGCTGTTCCGCACCGACGACGTCCTGCGGGCCGGCGCCGCCGCCACGGTGAAACTGCCATGAGGCGCCCGGTTGCCGTTGCGGCCCTGGCCGCCGTTCTCCTGCTGCCGGCCGTGGCCCCGGCGGACATGATGGATGTCATCGTCGGCGAGCGGGACCTGACCGCCCACCACGCCCTGGCCCAGGGCGCCCGGGACATGTATGCGCCGCTGCCGGCGGAGGAAGTGGCCCGCCTGCCGGCGGAGGAAAAGCTGCGCTATGTCCTGGACAACATCTACCGGGCCAAGTCCTACAAGCGTTTTCAGGAAGGAAAGGACGCCCGCCAGGCTGCCGCGGACGGCATGAAGCTCCTGGCCGAGACGGCCACGAAGGCGGAATTCGTCGCCCTGTGGAGCATGGTGGACGGCAAGTTCATCGCCGCCCTCAACGGCGACGGCTCCCCCCTGCGCACCACCCGCAAGGTGAAAATCAGCGAAGAGCGCAGCGTCACGCTCTATGCCCTGTCCTGGGCCGACGTGGCCGCCGTGCTCACCGACTACCCCGCCTACCGCAAGCAGGCCACCGCCGCCCTGCTGGAACTGGCCGCCGCCGGCAACTTCGGCGCCTGCCGCGTGTTCGAGAGCCTCTATCCCACCGGAGTCGGCGCCAACCCCCACGCCGGCGACCCCAACGCCACCTGGCTGGACGCCAACGGCGTGGGCCAGCGCCGCGGCGAGCCCCGAGGGGTCATCGACGACACGCCTCCTCCTCCCTTGCCGGAAGCCGACGGCGGCGGCAGCTATATCCCCCTGCCCCTGCCCAAAACGGCGGCGGTGCTGCGGACCATCGTCATTCCCCTGCCCCGGGCGGTGGAGGAGGGGTGCCAGCGCATCCGGTCGGGAGGCGGCAATGCCCGTTACCGCCGCATGGTGGAGGGGCATTTCCGCACCATTGCCAAGGAGTTCGCGGGGCCTGGGACAGGCCGGTAGGAGCGATTTTGTGGGAGCGACCTCCAGGCCGCGATTGGTTAGTTTCGCGGCCTGGAGGTCGCTCCCACGGGGATAATCACGTCACCACCAGCCCCTTTTCGATGGCGTAGGCCGTCAGGGTGGAGGCGTTGTGGAGGTCCAGCTTCTTCATCAGGTTGGAACGGTGCTTTTCCACCGTCTTGACGCTGAGGCTCAGGAAGTCGGCGATGTACTTGTTGGGGTGGCCCTCGGCCACCAGCTTGAGGACTTCCCGTTCCCGGTGGGTGAGGGTGTCCCAGGGGCTGGACGTGGCCGGGGCGGCCTTGCTGCCGGTGCCCAGGTAGCCGGTGATGACCTTGGACGAGATGTCGGGACTGAGGTAGGTCTTGCCGTTGAGCACGCTGCGGATGGCGATGCGCAGCTCGTCGTGGCTGGCGTCCTTGAGGATGTAGCCGTTGGCCCCGGCCCGCAGGCTTTCGTGGATGTACTCGTCGGTCTTGTGGATGGTGAGCACCAGCACCTGGGTGTCCGGGTAGCGCCGCTTGATGTAGGCGATGGCCTCGATGCCGTTCATGCCCGGCATGTTGAGGTCCATCAGCACCAGGTCCGGCGTCAGGGCGCCCACGGCGCGGATGGCGTCGCGGCCGTTGTCCGCCTCGCCGACGATTTCGATGTCCTGGTCCTGGGAGAGCAGGGCCCGCAGGCCGGCCCGCAACAGGGTGTGGTCTTCGACGATCAGGATCCGGTATTTTCCACTCATGATAACCCCCACTTCTCCGTCCATTTTACTTCCTCCCACCAGGTGGCGTGATCCGTACCTGACCGGGCGCATGGATGAACACCCAATCGGAATACATCTTCTTGCCCTCGAAATTCGCGTTGGCCAGACTGAAATTGCCCTTCTTCAACGGCTCCTCCTCGGACAGGCTGTGGACGCCGTAAATTTCCCCCGCCGGCCCTTTCACCAGCCCCCATTGGGTGGTTCCCGTGATCGGGTCGGGGTAGATTTTCCTCAGGTAGCGCTGGGTTCCCGGCTGGCGCGGATCCTTCAGCAATTCTTCCAGGCGGGTGGCGTAGCGCCTGGCCTGGGGCGGGCTGTTTTCGTAGAACTGGTCGATGGCACGCCGGTACTGGTCTCCCACGAACAGCAGTTCCAGTTCCTTTTCCCGTTTCTGGGCCACGTGCCATACATCCCCGGTCAGCGCCAGCATCACCCCCATGGTGGCGATCAAGATGAGCAGCCCGATGTAAGTGAAACCTCGCTGCCGCTTTTCCCTACCATTTATGTACGGTAAATAATGGCTTATGTCAAAGGTGAGCATGATTTTTTACCACTCCTTGTAGGGGGAGCCGTCCCGTCCATTGCCCGAGGCGCCGCTGCGGATATCCAGCACGGCGCCCTTTCCCGGCGTTTCGGGGGGCACGATGATCCAGCTGTCGTTCTTGCCGGTGATCGGGTCCTGGGGCAGGCTACGCAGGTATTTCCTGCTCACCAGGGCATCCAGGGCGTCGGGATAGCGTCCGTTGTCGCCGTAGTACTTGTCCAGGGCCTGGCGGGTGACCGACAGGTTCTCCCGCAGCACCGCCTCCTTGGAGCGCTCCACGCTGCCGAAGTAGCGGGGCACCGCCAGGGTCAGCAGCATGGAGATGATCGCCATCACCACCAGCAGTTCGACCAGGGTGAACCCTTCGCGGCGTGAGGCGTGAAGCGTGTGCCCGCAAGGGGCATCCCCGCCGGGAGCGGGGCAAAAGGCCCTCGCTCCGGCGCGAAGGCGTGAGGGGTTTCCTCCTGCGCGCGCTTTTTGCTTCTCGCCTCTCGCCTCACGCCTCTCGATCGTCACCATGTCACCACCTCCGGTACGGAATGCCGTTGAGCCCGACGCCTTCCGACAGGGAATAGACGTCGTATACGTCGTTGCCTTCGTCCGGGTAATCGGCGCTGCTGACGTAGCTGCGCTTGCCCCAGGTGTCCTCGTCGGCCTTTTCCGGGTCCGGCATCATGGGGTCCCGGGGGACGCGGCGCAGGAAGTAGATCCGGCCCTTGCCGTCAACGCTCCTGGTGTCGGGGACACCCTCCACCAGGGTCTTCAGGGACGGGGGATAGCCCGAGGTCATGATGGAACTCGTTATCCTCCCCTCGTCCACCGCCTGCTTGTAGGCGTCCAGGGCGGTGCGGATTTCCCGCAGGGCCAGGCGCAGTTCCCCCTCCTTGTGGCGCTGCACCGCCAGTTCGGCCATGGGCAGGGCCACGGTGGCCAGCAGGGCGACGATGGCCACGGTGATGACCAGTTCGATCAGGGTGAAGCCCGCTGCGGACAGGCTGGTCCCAGCCTGGGGTTTCCCTCTCCCCCAGCCCCTCCCCCTGCACCCGCAAGGGGTGTCCTCGCCGGGTGCCCGCCGCTTCGCGTCGACCACGGCGGGACGGGGGAGGGGAGCGTACTGTAGCGTTGCGAAGGCGTTCATGCTCATTTCACCAGGGCGACGACGTGGGGTTCGGGGGCGGCGAAGCTCAGGTCCTTGCCGCCGGACCCCGACGACGAGATGCGGCTGACGGCGATCTTGGACTGGGGCGCGGGGGCGATCACCTCGAAGGTGACGGTGGCCACGGTGCCGGGCTGGCCCGGGTCCTTCGGCCCCTGGCCCGAGAGGTCCACCAGCACCTGTCCCCCCGGCTGGTCGATGCTCTTTTTGAAGGTGGACGGCCCCCCGCCCTGCTTCAGGATGCTGCCTTCGGTGGCGTCCACCGCCTTCAGCACCGAGGGGTCGTAGTTCACCAGGAAGCCCAGGCTGTGCATGTCTGGCGCCGAGTCGGTGTTGAGGGTGAGGCTGATCCTGTCCCCCACCTTGGCCTGGTTGGGGCCCTGCCAGGAAAGCTGCATCGGTCCGCCCTCGACCGCGCCGGTCTTTTCGGCGGGGACGGGGGGCTTGACCGGGGGCGTTACGGCGGGGCGGACCGGGGCCGGACGGGGGGACGCGCCGCCGGTGCTGGTGACCGATACCGAGCCCATGGGTTTCAGGGTTACCGCGGTGTTGCGCAGGGTGGCCTCGGTGCCGGACCAGTATTCCACTTCCCGGGCTTCGGGCTGCTTCGCCGGGTTCACGATGCGGGGGGTGATGGACAGGATGATTTCGGTCTTTTTGCCGTCGTCCTTGTGGCTGGAGAACAGGCGTCCCACGCCGGGAATCTGGCCCAGTCCCGGCACCTTGGAGGCGGAGGAACGTTCCTCGTCGCTGATCAGGCCGGCCAGGATCTGGGTCTCGCCGTCCTTCAGCTGCAGCACGGTGGAGGCGTTGCGGGTGCCCACCTGGTAGGCCAGGGTGCCGGATTGGGGGTTGTTCACCTCCTTGATGATGGAGCTGACTTCCAGGTTGACCTTGATGGCCACCTCGTGGTCGGCGTGGATGTCCGGCTCCACTTCCAGTTTCAGGCCCACGTCCAGGTACTGGACGCTGCCGGTGACCACCGGCGTGCCGGTGGAAACCGGGGTCACCGCGTTGGTGATCACCGGCACCCGGTCGCCGATCATGATCTTGGCCTTCTCCCGGTTCTTGGCGCGGATGCGGGGGCTGGCCAGGACGTTGGTGTCGCTGTCGTCCAGGTGCAGGTTGAGGGTCAGGGAGAGGGGCGTTGCCAGGTAGTTGTTCAGGGGCGTGTGCCGGAGTTGTTCGAAGGTGATGGGCAGGTCCGTGTTGGTGTTGGTGATGACCGGGACGCCCGCGGAAACCGTGGCGGTTTGCCCGGTAGTCACCCTCGTGGGGGAGGTCAGGGTCAACTGGTCGGGCCACTTGATGCCCAGTTCGCTCAGCTTGGTGCGGCTCACCTCCAGCACTTCCACTTCCAGCATCACCTCCGGATCGGGGACGTCCTGGTCGGCGATCATCCGCTCCGCCAGCCGGATGGCGTCCGGGGTGTCCCGCATCACGATGGAGTTGGTCTTCTCGTGGATGAACAGGTCCTTGGTCTTGAGCATGGTCTTGAGCATGGTCAGCATCTGCTTGGGATCCGCGTTGGTGAGGTGGAAGCTGCGGATTTTCAGGTCCTGGTAGTCCTTCAGCTTGGCCGGGGTGTTGGGGTAGATGAACACCGTGCTCTCGTTGAGGACCTTCTTTTCCAGCTGGCTTTGCAGCAGGATCAGGTCGATGGTGTCCTCCACCGACACGTCCTTGACGAAAATGGAGGTCTTGATGTCGGGCTTCACGTCCTTGTCCAGGAGGATGTTGATGCCGCTGGTGCGGGACAGGGCCTCGAACACCAGCTTGACGTTGGCGTCGCGGAATTGCAGGGTCACCGGCCTCTTGAATTTCGCCCGCAGGGTCGGGGCTTCCGCCGATTCCCGCGCCAGCTGCTGGTCGATCTGGCGCTGGAGGGCCACCGCCTCGGCGTTCTTCGGGTTCTCCAGGAACACCGGCTTCAGGGCCGCCCGGGCGCCCTCCAGGTCCCCCTTCTTGACGGCCTCCCGGGCCTGGGCCAGGTTGGCTTCGTGGCGCTGGTCCATTTCCAGGGATTCCAGGCCCGCCTTGGCCTGCTCGTTTTCCGGGGCGATCTTGAGGATGTGCTCGTAGGCCAGGCGAGCCGCGTCCGGGCGGCCGGTGGCCCGTTCGGTGTTCGCCGTCCCCAGCAGGCGGGCGATCACCTGGTCCTTGTTGCGCTTCAGGGCGGTGCGGTAGGAGAGGTTCGAGGGATCGGCCTTGCTGGCCTCCTCCAGCTTCAACAGGCCATCCTCGTAGCGCCCCTCGTCGATCAGGGCCATCCCCTCCCGGTGCTCCCGTTGTCCGGCGCAGCCGGCCACCAGGGCGGCGGTAAGCAGAAGCGCCGTGCCGCTTTTTCCGAAGAGCGAAATCTTGTTGTTCATGTTGTTGTCTCCTCGACCCTTAAGCCTATTGTTCAACCCGTCCGCAACGACTGCTTGATGTTCAGGGGCAGGTAGATCAGCTCCACCGCTCCCGGGGCTACCTTCTCCACCCGGTAGGTGTTGTCGATCACCTCCCCTTCGGACACCGTGTAGATGCGGTCCCCTTTAAGCAGCATCACCACTTCCGCCGTATCCCCTTCGTCGTAGCGCCCCAGGTAGGTGAAGGGCAGGGGCGGCGCGGTGGGCTTGGGCGGCGGCTCCGGCTTCGGCGGCGGGGGAGGGGGCGGCGGCACGTACCAGGAGGTCGGAGCAAAAGCGCCGTGGAATTCCTTCCCCGGCTCCTTGGCGGCTGCGGCATCCTTCCCCGGCTCCTTGGCGGCTTCCGCTTCCAGTTTGGCGGCGGGGGCTGGCCGTTTCAGCCGTTCCAGTTCCACGTGGCCGGCTTCCATCACCGGGGCCTTGGCCTTGGGGCTCACGGGCGCCGTGGGCAACTGGCGGGCGGCCCGGCTGCCCTCGTCGGCGGAAGCCAAGCCGAACAACGCCAGGAATAAAACCGAGGAACCGCACAGGCGCAAAGACGCGGAGGAAACCCGGAAAAATAGGGATTTCAGATTTCTTTGCGTCTTCGCGCCTGTGCGGTTCCATCGCTTGTTCCGCTTCATGATTCCTGCTCCAGAAACAGCACCAGCTTGACCTGGGCTTCCACCACCGGGTCGCCCACTTTCTGGCGCTCGAACTGAATCGCCTTCAGGGCCACGGTGGGCACTTCCTGGGGCAGGTCGGCGAGAAACTTGCGCACCTGGGGATAGGCGCCCTTCAGGGGAAGGGTGATCTGGTAGCGCAACATCCGGCTCCCCGGTTCCCGCACGGTCTTGTATTCTCCCTGGTCCAGGCTGAGGCCCTGGGCCTCGGCGGCGGCGAAGATTTTTTCCAGCCGCTCGGGCAGGTCCTGCTCCCGGGGCAGCAGGCGGTAGAACTCCACCAGTTGCTCCGCCGGGGGGCGCCGGCGGCCCTGGAGGGTCGGCCCGGCCTGGCGGATGCGCTCAAAGAGGGAGGCGGTGTCCTCCCGGGCCGCTTCCAGCCGCGCTTCGGCGGGCAGGATGGCGGAGAAATAGAACGCCCCCAGGCCCGCCAGGAGGGCGGCGGCGGCCATGCCCGGCCAGCCGAGCCGGCGCAGCCAGCGCCGGGGATTGGGTTTGATTTTTTTGGGCCGCCAAGACGCCAAGGACGCCAAGAGGACGCCAGGAGTTCCGCGGAAGGAAACCATGCTTTCCCATACTTTTTTGCCTTGGCGCTCTTGGCGTCTTGGCGGCAAAAGACTTTTGGCCAGGTTCATGGCAGTCCCCTCCAGTCGGCGGTGAGGGTGAAACGCACCGGTTTTTCCGGGTCCTGCTGCTGGATCTGGTGGTTTTGCAGCTGGACGTCGTCGAACTCCGGCTGGGTTTTCAGGGTGCGGACATAGTTCAGGACGGCCACCAGGTTTTTCGCCTCGCCGCTGATTTTCACCGTCCGCTTTTCCGTGTCCGGGTCCAGGGCCAGCAGGGCCACTTCCTTGCCCCCCGACGCCTCCACCGCCTCGAACAGGCGGTCCCAGGGCAGGGTGATCTCGCGCAGCACCTGGTTGGCGCCCTTGATTTCCTGGGTCAGCCGGCCGCTGTCCCTTTCCCCCGCCCATGCCACCAGGCCCTTGCGCTTGGCGGTTTCCAGGTACAGGCTGGATTTTTTCTCCCAGGCCGCGGCTTGATGGGCCAGGTTGACGTAATATCCGCCCCCCGCAACCAGGGCCGCCACGGCGCAGGCCAGCAGGACCGCCCCCGCCCTGGGGAAGGGCTTCAGCTTGCGCTGGTAATCGAGATAAACGGCAGGCATGGTTTATCCCCCCATGGCCATGGAGAACTGGCCGTCGTAGGACACGGTGAAGCCGGGCCGGGCCGCCGTCTGCAGTGACTGGACGCGCCAGGAGCCGTGCTCGTGGAAGGCGCCGGGGGCCCACAGGTAAACGTTGCGGCTGTCGGTTTCCGCCAGGTAGGATTCCCGTTCCAGGGCCGTGGCCAGTTCCTCCCGCCAGTCGCCCCCCAGGCGCAGGGTGCGCAGGCGGACGACGCGGCCCTCCTTCAGCAGGGCCAGGGTCAGGGTGCCGGTCTCCACCAGGGCCAGCCAGCCGGTGCGCTTTCCCAACTGGGGGCGGCAGGCGTTGTAGACCGCCATCAGGTGGGGCTGGACGGATTTGAGGGCGACTCCGGCTTGGTCGAAAACCCCCCGCAGGGATTCCAGCAAAGCGACATCCACCGCGCTGGCCAGCCGGGGGGCGCCGGAATCGTCGGCGCTGAGGCGTAGTTCCCACTGGTCCGCCGCCTCGCCGTACACCTCCCGGAAGCAATGGCGGGCGAGGGCGATTTCCTCCTCCTCGTCGTTCACCAGCTCGCTCCAGGGCACCAGGGCGTAGCGCACGAAATGGTTGGACAGGGTGACGGCGGCCATCGGCTTGCGCTCGCCGGGGGCGGCCAGGGCCTGCTCCAGGGTCTTCAGGGCGCCGGACCAGAGGGGGGCGTCGGCCCCGTCGTCGCCGCCGGGCCGGATGTCCTTGTCCCGCAGGTGGCGGCTCAGGCCGCGGCGGGTGAGACGGCGCTCGATGCGCAGCAGGGCCACCCACTCGGGGCACACCGCTATGCGAAGTTCATCACGCAACCAAGGTGACACGATTGATCTCCTGTAGGGTGGTATCGCCGCGGCGCACCATGTCCATGGCGCTTTCCCGCAGGAAGCGGGTGCCGTTGGCCCGGGCCGCTTCGCGGATCAGGCGCACCGGCTGGCGGTTGACGATGAGTTCGCGGATTTCGTCGTTGAGGTCCAGTATCTCGGCGATGGCCTTGCGCCCCTTGAAGCCGGTTCCCCGGCAGTGGCCGCAGCCCTTTCCGGCGCGGAAGCTCATGGTCTCCGCCTCTTCCCGGCTGAGGCCGGAGTCGGCCAGCAACTGGTCGTCGGGGCGGACTTCCTCGGCGCAGTGGGGGCAGTTCACCCGCACCAGGCGCTGGGCCAGGATGCCGTTCAAGGCCGAGACGAAGCTGTAGGGGTCCACGTCCATGTGGATGAAGCGGCCGATGACGTCGAACACGTTGTTGGCGTGGACGGTGGTGAACACCAGGTGGCCGGTCAGCGCCGACTGCACGGCGATCTGGGCGGTTTCCGGGTCGCGGATCTCCCCCACCAGGATCTTGTCCGGGTCGTGGCGCAGGATGGAGCGCAGGCCCCGGGCGAAGGTGAGGCCCTTCTTCTCGTTGACCGGGATTTGCAGCACGCCGGGGAGCTGGTATTCCACCGGGTCCTCGATGGTGATGATCTTGTCCTGGCCGTGGTTGATTTCGCTGATGGCGGCGTAGAGGGTGGTGGTCTTGCCGCTGCCGGTGGGGCCGGTGACCAGCATCATGCCGTAGGGCTCGTTGGACAGGCGGCGCAGCATGGCCAGGGCGTTGTCGTCGAAGCCCAGGTAGTCCAGCCGCAGGCCCTTGATCTGGTCCGACAGGGTCTGCTTGTCCAGAATCCGCAGCACCGCGTCCTCGCCGAAAATGCTGGGCATGATGGATACGCGGAAGTCCACCTCGTGGCCCCGCACCGACACCTTGAAGCGGCCGTCCTGGGGGATGCGGCGCTCGGAGATGTCCAGCTCGGACATGACCTTGATACGGGAAATCACCTGCTCCGCCAGCTCCCCGCCCCCCAGGGAGCCCATGGTGGTGAGCACGCCGTCGATGCGGTACTTGATGGACAGGCCGGCGACGCCGGTTTCCAGGTGGATGTCGCTGGCCCCCGCCTTGAGGGCGTCGTACACGGTGGAGTGGACCAGCTTGACCACCGGGCTGGTGTCCTCGCTGATGGTCTTGAAGGACAAGTGCTCCACCTCGGCGCCGGAAGCGGATTCCCGCTCGCTGAGGGCGGACAGGCTGTCCATGGCGCGCAGGGTTTCCTCGTGGCGGGACAGGTAGGCCGCGATGTCGTCCCGGTGGGCCAGGGACAGGACGAAGGGAACGCGAATCTGCTGTTCCAGCCAGGCCTGGAGGCCTTCGTCGAAGGGGTCGCCGATCACCAGCAGCAGCTTCTCGTCCGCGTCCCGCAGGGCCAGGCATTCCCGCTCCAGGGCCCTGGTGAAGGGCAGCACGTCGAAGGCCGGCGCCATCCGGTGCAGGTCGACCATGCCGAAGGCCGGATAGCGCAGGGTGTCGCCCAGGGCTTTGACGAAGCGCACGGCGTTCATGCCCGACTGCTCCTCCAGCACGTCCACGGTGCGCCGCATCTCCGTCGCCGCGGCCCGCGCCCGGCGCACCTGTTCAGGGGTGAAGACGGCTTCCGGCTGCATTTCAACAGGCTCCGCAAGGTTCATTTAAAACCTCCTTTTTGCCGCCAAGACGCCAAGAAAGGCAATATCAGCATTTCGTTCGTCGCCGTGGGCGCATTTTTGGGAATGCCTATTCAACCCAGATTATCCATTAGGCGGCGCTTCGCGCCTACGCGAGCGCTGGCGGCCGGTTTGCGGCCATTTTTGCCGCTTGTTCGTCGTCCATGGAATAACCATGAACTCCTCGCAAGCAACGAAACTGTCTCGCAACCCACCTCGCCATCATCTCGCGTCCTAATGGATAATCTGGGTTCATTTCTTGGCGTCTTGGCGGCTGATCCGGTTTTTCGAAACTCATTGAATGCTCCCCGCCAGTTCGAAAATCGGGAAATACATCAAGAGGACGATGACGCCGATCACCGCGCCGATGAACACCATCAGCAGGGGCTCGAACAGCTTGGTGAAGCGTTCCACCCAGCGGGCCATGTCGTCCTCATAAAAGGAGGCGATGCGTTCCATCATCTCCCCCATGCGTCCGGTGCGCTCCCCCACCCGCAGCATGCGCAGGGCCACGGCGGTGGTGAGGCGGTGCCGCTCCATGGCCTGGGAAATGGTCTGTCCCTCCCGGATGTCGGCGGAGGCCAGGGCCAGTTGGCCCCGCAGGGAGGATTGCAGCAGGTCGGAGGTCATCTGCAGCGCGGTGACGATGGGCATGCCCCCCCGCAGCAGCATCCCCAGGGAACGGTAGAAGCGGGCCAGCTGGTAGAGGTGCAGGCGCTCGCCCACGGCGGGCAGCCGCCACAGCTTCTGCGTCAGCCACTTGCGGGCACCCGGGCGGGTGGCGAGATGGCCCAGGGCGGCGGCGGCGGCGGCCATGCCCCCCAGCACCAGGGCGCCGTGCTGTTCCATCAGCTGCCCCCAGCCCATCAGCAGGCGGGACAGGAAGGGCAGGTCGCCCCCCATGTCGGCGTAGATGTGGCTGAAGCGGGGCACCACGTAGGTCATCAGGAACAGGGTCACCAGGCTCCCCACGATGCCCAGCAGGGCGGGGTAGATGGAAGCGCTGATGACCTGGCGCTTCACCTTGTCCATCTGGGTCTGGTAGGTGATGTAGCGGGACAGGGCCTCGGGCAGGTCGCCGGTCTTTTCGCTGGCCCGCACCGTGGCCACGTAGAGGGGCGGGAAATGGGCCGGGGACTGCTGCATGGCGTGGGACAGGGGATGGCCCTCGTAGAGGCTGGTAATCATCTGCTCCAGGGTCTTCTTCACCTCCGGGCGGTGTTCCCGCTCCGCCAGGGTTTCCACCGCCTCCATCAGGGGCAGGCCGGCTTCCAGCAGGGACAGCAGTTCCTGGCTGAACAGCACCAGGGGAAAGCTGCCGCCGGAAAACAGCCTGGCTGTCGGCCACGCCTGCTTTTCCTTCACCGCGATCACCGTGTAGCCCTGGGCGCGGGCCTGGCCGGCGGCGTCCGTGGCGTCCGACGCGTCCAGGGCCAGGGCGATGAGGCCCTCGCTTTTCCGCATGGCTTTCACTTCGTAGCGCATGTCCGTCTCCGCTCGGTCCGACGTCACCAGTTGACGATGTCGGCGCCTTCTCCGGCGCCGCCCGGCTGGCCGTCCTTGCCGTAGGAGAAGAGGTCCACTTCCCCGTGATCGCCGGGGGTTTTGAGCACGTAAGGCCGCCCCCAGGGGTCCAAGGGAACCGCCTTCTTCAGGTAGGGGCCGTCCCAGCGGGCCTCGTTGGCGGGCCGGGTGACCAGGGACTCCAGGCCCTCCTCCGTGGAGGGGTAGTGCCCGGTGTCCAGCCGGTATTGGTCCATGGCCTTTTCCAGGGCGTCGATCTGGGCCCGTGCCGCCTTGATTTCCGACTTGCCCACCTGGGCGAAATACTTGGGTCCCACGTAGCCCGCCAGCAGGCCGATGATCACCATCACCACCAGCAGCTCCAGCAGGGTGAAGCCCCGGTTTCCCATCAGGCATGTATGCTTGAAAGTGCCCATGTCCAACCTTCCAAATCTGGCCCCATACGGGGTTTTACGGATGGCGGCGGGGTGTTCCGTCGCCGCGTTGGTCTAACCTTAGTGCCTCGCTAAAGGGCTTACTGTGGGGATATCACCGTAATCGGCAGTGGGGGGTAGACTGTATTTTCCCGGCGGTGCAAGAGCGTAGGGAGGGCGTGGAAGCCACTGTTTACGGGGCGTTTGCGGGGGCTTGTGGGTTTTGCGCGGAGAGCGGGGGAATCTAGGGTGCGCCGTGGGCACAAGGGGGGTGGGGGTTGTAGCGCAGGCGACCTCGCCTGCTTGGGGTTGGGATTTGTATGCGCTGCGCGCATGGATGATTGGGTGTCGGGGGCTGCCCGACAGCAGGTTACTTTCTTTTGCTTCGCCAAAAGAGAAGTAACCACACCCGCAAGGGGTGTCCTCGCCGGACGCTCTGTGCTGCGCACAGGCCGCGGCGGGAAGAAAAGGCGACCCCACTACACCGCCCTCCGCTACGCTGCGGGTACCCTGCGTTGCTCGCCGCGCCGGGCGGCTGAGGAACTCGGCCTTTGGCCTCAGACACCCTCAGCCGACTACCCCCGGCCCGGCTGCGCTACTCGGCGGCGCAGAGGGGAGGAAAAGCCTCCCTCACCCCCAGCCCCTCTCCCGCTTGCGGGAGAGGGGAGCCCTCCGGTGGAAGTGGGCACCAGGGCAACCAGATCGCGGTGGTTTTGAAGTGCCTCCCCTCTGCCCCGTCTCGTCTTGCTGAAAAAATCGGGGGCCGTCGGGCGCACTTGTCTGAGGGCCTCTAGGCCCGAGTTTGGGCGCCCGCCCGATTTTTCCGGCAAGACGAGATTTAGCCCGTAGGGCCGGGGTAGTGGGGTCGCCTTTTCTTCCCGCCGTGGCCTGTGCGCAGCACAGAGCGTCCGGCGAGGACACCCCTTGCGGGTGTGGTTACTTCTCTTTTGGCGAAGCAAAAGAAAGTAACTAGCTGTCGGGCTACCCCCGACACCCAATCCATCCATGCGCGCAGCGCATACAAACCAAGCAGGCGAGGTCGCCTGCGCTACAAACCCCTGACGCCCACAGCGCACCCCACAACCCGCCCCCGATCATAGGGGCAACACCCTACCTGCCCCCTACGTAACTACGGTCCCCTTGCGGGGGACCCTAGGGAAGGCCGCAGAAGGCCCGTAATCATTACCTTCCACGCCGCAGGGGGCGACGCCCGGGTTTCGAGAAAAATTACTGCTTCCGTCCCTCGCCGCACCCCGCCGTCAAACAGCGCAAAACGCTGGCCGATATGGGTTTCAGGCCGATTGTCGCCTCCCTGTAGGCGGGCCTGTAGCCTCTCTTCCCCAAGCAGGTCAATTCCCCCCCGGCAAATAAGCGATCCACCTCATGGGAGGGGGGACAGGCGTCACCTAGAGTCCAGATCGTAAATGGGGCCGGGGAGTCCGGCGAATGCGTGAGTGAGGAGAAAATCATGCGTATCTGCATTTTGGGTGGGGACGGATATCTGGGTTGGCCGACGGCCATGCATTTCGCCGCTCGCGGCCACGACGTGGTGGCGGTGGACAACGGGGCCAAGCGCTCCTGGGAGGAGTCGGTGGACGTGGTGCCCCTGGATCCGGTGCCGACCCTGGAAGAGCGGGCGGAGCACTGGCGCCGGGGCTGGCGCCGTCCCATCGAGGTGGTCCACGGCGACATCGCCGGCGATCCCGGCCTGATGCACGGCATCTGCCGGGACTTCAAGCCCGACGCCATCATCCACTACGCGGAACAGCCCTCGGCGCCGTTTTCCATGATGAACCAGGAGTCCGCCCTGTACACCCAGCACAACAACGTCCAGGGCAACCTCAACGTGATGTTCGCCATGCGGGACCACTGCCCCGACGCCCACCTGATCAAGCTGGGCACCATGGGGGAGTACGGCACCCCCAACATCGACATCGAGGAAGGCTGGCTGGAGCTGGAACACAAGGGCCGCCGGGACCGGGTGCTGTATCCCAAGAAGCCCCATTCCCTCTACCACCTGTCCAAGGTCCACGATTCCCACAACCTGGAGTTCGCCTGCCGGGTGTGGAACCTGCGGGTCACCGACCTCAACCAGGGGGTGGTCTACGGCATCGAAACCCCCGAGATGGACGGCGATCCGATGCTGTGCACCAGCTTCCACTACGACGACATCTTCGGCACGGTGCTCAACCGCTTCGTGGTCCAGGCGGTGATCGGCATGCCCCTCACGGTCTACGGCAACGGCCGGCAGACCCGGGGCTACCTGAACATCCGCGACACCCTGCAATGCGTCGAATTGGCCGCCCTGAACCCCTCCCAGCCGGGGGAATTCCGGGTCTACAACCAGTTCACCGAGCAGTTTTCCATCATGGAACTGGCGCGGCGGGTGCAGAAAGCGGCCCTGAACCTGGGGCACGTGGTGACTCTCCAGCACGTGGCCAACCCCCGCGCCGAGCAGGAGGACCACTACTACAAGGCGGTCCACGCCGGCCTGCTGGAACTGGGCCTGAAGCCCCATCTCCTCGACGACGAGGTGCTGGTGGGCATGCTGGAGCGGGCCGAGGCCGCCGCCGGCCGCGTCAGCGAGGTGGGCCTGCTGCCCCGCGTGAGCTGGCGCCATGGCCTGCAAGAGGAATCCGCGCCGTGTACCGCCGCCGTTTCCTGACCCTCCTCGGCCTGGCGACGGCGTGGCCCCTGGTGGCCCACGCCGCGCCGGACGGCTTCCGGGCGCTGCCCAAGAGCCTGTGGGTGTGGAAAACCCCCCTGGCCCGGGCGCCGGAGGCCGCCGCCTTCGCCCATCGCCACGGCTTCGGCACGGTGTTCTACTCCGTGCCGCCGGCGGAGCGGGGCGGGGCGGCCAAGGTGGCGTCGGGACTCTCGGCTTTCCGCGACCGGGGCATCCGCGTCTATGCAGTGGCCGGCTCCCCGGCCTGGGCCCGGCAGCCGAACCTGCCCCGTCCCCTGGCGGAACTGATCGAGCTCGGCGGCAAGGGCGCTTTCGACGGCCTGTGCCTGGACGTGGAGCCCCACACCCTGCCCGCCTGGCGGGAGTCGCGGCCCGAACTGATGGCCGGCTACGTGGCCTTCATGGCCCGGGCTTCCGAACGGGCCAAGGCCGCCGGCCTGTCCCTGTGCGCCGCCACGGTGCCGGCCTACAGCAACCAGCCGGTGGCGGAAGGGGGCACGGTGATGGAGCGGGTGGCCAAGCTGTCCCAGTCCACCGCCCTCATGGCCTACCGCAGCGACCCGGAGCGGGCGCTGAAGGTGGCCCGGCGCAGCCTGGACCAGCTGGACGGCTGCAAGCGCCCCTGGTGGTTCGGGGTGACCGCCAAGCGGGATGCCCCGGCCGAAATTTCCTACGGCCGTGTTTCGCCGGCGACGTTCAAGACGGCGCTGGTTTCGTTGGATGCAGGACTGAGGGGGCGGCCGGGTTATCTCGGGATTGCCGTCAACGACTATCTGTCCCTGCGTGAACTGTTGGAGGGTTGATCATGCGCTTCCGTATCCGTGCTTCCAAACCATCGGCTTCGCCGGACAAAACCGGCCGCCGTTTCACCACTTCCCCCAAGCGCTACGCCATGTTCGGCGCCGCCGCTCTGCTCGGAGGGTCCTTCTTCCTGCCGCCGATCCTGAACCTGCATCTCGATGGTCTGGTGGACGGCGATCTGGTGCCGGTGGGGCCCATGTACCGGGCCCGCATCGATCAGTCCCTGGTGCCTTGCGATACCAAGGTGTCCGCCGGCCAGCCCCTGGCGCGGGTGAGCAACTTCATGCTCGCCGGCCAGTACGCCCAGGCCGCCACGGATGCCCGCCAGGCCATGGCTCTGGCCGAGGATGACCGGGATTCCGGGGTGCCGGCGGCGCAGGCCGCGGCGTCGGCGGCGGCGCAGAACGCCGCCGCCCAGGGGGCCAACGCCGCCAAGCTGGGCAACCTGTACCGGGCCAACCAGCGCCTGTTCGAGGCCGAGGCCATCGGCCGCGTCGCCCTGGATACGTCCCGGTCCGAGTGGCAGCAGGCCCAGGCCCAGGCCGGCGCCGCCGCTGCCGCCGCCCGCCAGGCCAAGCTGGAACTGGAAAGCGCCCGCCAGGCGGCGGAAACGCGGGTGAGCGCGGCAGGAAGCCAACTCGCCCTGCAGGAATCCCTGCGCCGCTCGGTGGCCGACCAGGTGCTCACCGCCCCGGTGGCCGGCGAGGTGCTGGATTGCCAAGCCCGGCCCGGCGACTCGGTGGAGGCGGGTGCCAACCTGTACAAGATTTTCCAGCCGGAGCAGTCCTACGTCACCGCCTTCATCCCGCCGGAGGACGCGGACCGGGTGCGCAGCGGCATGACCGCCTACGTGGACCTGCCCGGGGTGGGCGAAGTGGCCGGCAGGGTGCTGTCGGTGCGCTCGGAAATGTCCCAGCTGCCCGAAACCCTGACCCGCTACTTCTGGGAGCGCAAGCAATGGACCCAGTACCGGCCGGTCCGCGTCGGCTTCGACGATTTGCCCGCCGCCCAGCGCCAGCATCTGCTGTACGGCGGACGGGTGGAGGTGCGCATTCCCCTGCGCTCCTGGGCCAGCTGAAAAGGGAGCGGCCTCTAGGTCGCGAAATTCCCGGTCGCGAAGCTCCGGATCGCGGCTTGGAGGCCGCTCCCACCCGCGATTTTCGAAGGGTAGGAGCGCCCCATGGGCGCGATAAGCAAGGCAACAGGAAAGGGTCGCGCCCATGGGGCGCTCCTACGGCAAAACGCAGTTATTTGTTGGGAGGGATTTATCATGATTGAAGTCGATCAAAAGCGTTACATCGATGTCCTGCGCCGCAGCCAATCGTCCGGCGGCGAAATGCGGCCGATCTGGAATCCCCGCTCCGATCGGGGCTACGTCTACGATTCCGCCCTGGAGCACCAGGAGCACGAGATGCTGTGGCGGGACCTGAAAAACCTCGCCGACCTGGACTACCTGGAACAGGATTTCTTCAACCGCCTCACCCGCTGCCCCAGCTGCGGCAGCCACCACCTGAGCGTGAGGGAGGTGTGCGTGTCCTGCCACGGGCCCAACCTGCATTCGGTGCCCCTGCTGCACCATTTCCGCTGCGGCTACGTGGGGCCGATCCATGCCTACGGCAAGGACGATCACGGCCACCGCATCTGCCCCAAGTGCCACGGCACCCTGGAACACCTGGGCACCGACCACGACCACCCGGGGGAGAACTGGAGCTGCCGCAGCTGCGAATCCTCCTTCCAGGTGCCCGACGTGGAGGCCCTGTGCCTGAGCTGCGGCACCACCCACGCCGGCGCCAACCTGGTCCACGAGGACGTGTTCAGCTTCCGCCTCAGCAGTCTCGGGGCCGCGGCACTGCGCCACGGGCGGCTGTTCGATTCCGACCAGGAGCAGCTGGTTGAGGAGGGGACGCCCATCTACCGCCGCAGCATCTTCCTCAGCCTGATCGAGGATGAGCGCCGGCGCAGGCGCCGCTACGCCATTCCCTTCGGGCTGGTGATCGTGCGCCCGGACGCGGAGGACGCCGACGACGAGGACGTGTTCGCCATGGCCCGCCGGCTGGCGCCGAAACTGCGGGATTCGGACAAGATCGGCCGTCTGGACCGGGCCCACCTGCTGCTGCTGTTCCCCTCCACCGACGCCGCCGGCATCGAGATCGCCCTGTCCCGGCTGATCTCCCCCGACCTGCGCTCGGCGGCGGTGGCCGTGCGCGAAGGCGACGACACGGTGGCGCTGCTGGCCGCCGCCCGGGCACGGGTGACGCGATGATCTCCGGCTACCTGGACTACCTGTTCTCCTACCTGGAGTGGGGAACCCTGAGCCAGATGCCCCGGGTGCTGGGCATGATGCTGACCTCGGCGGACCCCTATTTCTGGCTGCTGTTCCTCATCATGCTGCGCATGACGCTGCCGGCGGTCGTTCTCTGGGGGGTGAACCTGCTGCGCCCGGCGGCCTTGCTGCCGCCGGGCGCGGAGGCGGCGCCGCGCCTGCCCCTGGTATCGGTGCTCATCGCCGGGCGCAACGTGGCCGAAACCATCGTCCCCACCATCCGCTCGGCCCTGTCCTGCGGCTATCCCAACCTGGAGGTGATTTTCGTCGACGACCATTCCAGCGACGATTCGGTGCTCCAGGCCCGCACCCTGGAGCGCACCGGCCGGGTGCGGGTGTTCGGCGCCGATGCCCACACCGGCAAGCCTGGCAGCCTGAACGTGGCCATGGCCCTGGCCCGGGGCGAATACCTGTTCGTCCTGGACGCCGACAGCGAAGTGCAGCACGGAGCCATCCCATCCATGCTGGCCCACTTCGGCGACCCCAAGGTGGGGGCCGTGGCCGCCAACCTGCGGGTGCGCAACGCCCTGGAAAACTGGATCACCCGCTTCCAGGAATGCGAATACGCCCTCAACGTCAGCGTCTCCCGCCTGTGGCGCGGCAAGCTCGGCCTGCTCTCCATCCTCCCCGGCGCCGGCTCCATGTTCCGCGCCAGCGCCCTGCGCGCCATGGGGGGCTACGACTCGGGGCTGGGGGACGACACCGACCTCACCCTGCGCCTGCGCAAGCTGGGCTGGCGCCTGGGCTTCGCCCCCGACGCGGTGGTATGGACCGACGTGCCCAATACCTTCAGTTGGCTGCTCAGGCAGCGCAGCCGCTGGACCCGCAACATGGTGAAGATACGTCTCCACAAGCACGGCGACCTGTACCACCCGGGGCGCTTCGGCCTGTCCAACGCGATGGTGTTCGCCGACCTGTTCCTGCTGCGGGTGCTGCTGCCCTTCCTGGCCCTGGCCGGCGTGGTGGTGTACACCGCCATGGAGCCCCTGGCCCATCCCCTGATGCTCACCGGGCTGTACTGGGTCGTGATCTTCCTGCTCCTGGCACGCCTGCTGGTGGCCCACGACCTGCTGCGCACCCCGGGCCTGGCGCGGCTGTGGCTGGTGCCTTTCTATCCCTTCTACCGGCTGCCGATCCGCGTCGCCGAAGGGATCAGCATTTTGCGGGAACTGCTGCGCATCCAGCTGTGGCACCCCTATGTTCCACGCCGCATCTGGGAGCGCATTCCCCATTGGTAACGCTTTTGTAGCGCAGGCGATCCCGCCTGCATTCGACAGTCGGGCAGGCGAGTCGCCTGCGCTACTTGATTTAGGGAGGCAAGCGATGAAACAGCGTATCCAATACCCAAAAGCACTGTGCACTCTCTTCATCGGATTGGCGCCTCTGGCCGCCGCCGCCGAAACCATTCCCCTGCCGGCCCTGGAGAAGCGCCTGCCGGAAGTGCTGTCGGTGCGGGCGGCGGATGCCGCCCTGGAGTCCGCCAAGCAGGCCCTGGCCGAAACCCAGGCCAACAGCGGCTGGCGCCTGGGGGCCGCCATCGCCGTCGCCGACCACCGCCCCCTGGTGCGCAGCGAGGCGACGCCCAGCTACACCGGCCTGGACGGCGGGCTGAAGCTGAGCTATCCCATCCTGGGCAGCCGGGCCAAGGAACAGGAGGCGGTCATCAACGCCGGCGCCGAGCAGGCCATGAGCGACACCGACTATGCCTCCGCCCGGCGCCAGGCCCTGTACGCCCTGCGGGCCCGCTACATCGCCTACTGGCAGGCCCAGGAATCGGCGCGGCTGGCGGAGGAATTCCGCGCCTCCCTCGCCGGCCGCGTCAAGGCCGCCGAAGCCCAGCGCCGGGAAGGGGTGTGGACCGCGGCGGAAATGCTGCATTTCCGCGACCTGGAGAACCAGGCCGCCCTGGAGGTGGAAAAGGCCGCCGGCCGCTCCAAGGAGGCCCTGGCGGGAATGCGCTCCCTCCTGGGTTCCAATCTGCCGGCCTTCACCGCCGAGGCGCCGTCCCTGGGCGGCCCCTGCGGCCAGGACATGCTGCTGGCGGAAGCCCGCCGCGCCGACCCCACCCTGGGCCGCCTGACCGCCAAGCTCGATGCCCTCCGGGCCGAGCAGGGGCTCACCGAATGGCGCCACGTGGACGCCGCCTTCAGCGTCGGCGTCCACACCACCAACGACGTCGGCGACAGCCGCCACGGCCGAACCGCCGCCGTGGGCCTGGAATTCAGCCTGCCCCTGGGGGCCGCCGAAGCCCGGCGCGCCCGCAAGGATCGCCTGGGGGCCAGCGTGCAGAGCTATTCCCTGCAGATCGCCCAGCAGGAAAGCGAGCTGACCCACAAGCTCATCGAGGCCACCGCCAACTACCACCTGGCCGAAGCCACGGTGAAACGGTCCGAAAGCCAGGCCCAGGCCGCCAAGGCCGAATTGGCCCGCACCCAGGCCCGTTTCCACGAGGCTCCCGGCAACATCCTGTCGGAACTGGTGGACGACCAGGCCGCCGCCCACAACGCCGCCGCCGGCTACACCGGCGCCCGGGCCAACCTTGCCGCCCAGTCCGCCGCCCTGGCCCTGCTGGCGCCGGAGGCGTGCAACGTGCCGGAGGCCAAGCCCGTGGCGCTGGAGGTGCCGGAGGCCACGCCTGTAGCCCAGAGGGCGCAGGAGCCGGAAGTGAAACCCCTGGCGATCGATCTGGAGCCGAGGCCCATGACCGAGGAGGAGGTGGTGAGGCTGTCGGCGAAGATGGACGCAAAGTGATTTTGTAGCGCAGGCGAGGTTGCTTGCTCTTGAGGTTTTGTATGCGCTGCGCGCATGAATAGATTGGGTGTCGGGGGCTGCCCGACAGCAGGTTACTTTCTTTTGCTTCGCCAAAAGAGAAGTAACCAAAGAAAAGGCGACCCCACTTCGCCGGCCCTACGGGCTTCCCTGCGGTTTGCGACCGAAGCGGGCGGGCGCGTAAACTAGGGCCTAAAGGCCCTCAGACAAACGCGCCCGACTGCCCCCGCTTCGGCCGCAAATCCTCGGCGGCTCAGAGGGGACGAAAAGCCTCCCTCACCCCCCGCCCCTCTCCCGCCTGCGGGAGAGGGGAGTTCCCCGGTGGAAGCGGGCACCAGGGCAACCAGATCGCGGTGGCTTTGAAGTGCCTCCCCTCTGCCCCGTCTCGTCTTGCCGGAAAAATCGGGGGAAGTCGGGCGCACTTGTCTGAGGGCCTTTAGGCCCGAGTTTGGGCGCCCGCCCGATTTTTCCGGCAAGGCGAGATTTAGCCCGAAGGGCCGGGGTAGTGGGGTCGCCTTTTCTTTGGTTAGCTTTCTTTTGGCGAAGCAAAAGAAAGTAACTAGCTGTCGGGCTACCCCCGACACTCAATCCATCTATGCGCAAAGCGCATACAAAACAGCAGGCGAGGTCGCCTGCGCTACAAGAACGGATTGTCCTCCACCGGGGGCGCCGGCCACCAGATGTTGATGCGGGCGCCTTCGCCGGGGGCGGATTCCACCGTCAGGGTGCCGCCGGAGAGGCGGGCCCGTTCCTTCATTCCCCGCAGGCCGAGGCCGCCCCCTTCCGGCGTGGGGCGGATCGCCCGCTCGGCGGGGTCGAAGCCCTTGCCGTTGTCCTCGATGGTCATGCGCAGCAGATCGCCGTCCCGCTTCAGGCTCACCCGGATCAGGGTGGCCTCGGCGTGTTTGACGATGTTGTTCACCGCCTCCTGGAGGATGCGGAAGAGGGAAATCTTGAGGGGGCCGGGAACCTCGCTCTCCTGGATGGTGCAATCCCTTTCTACCTTTATGGTGCGGCAGTGTTCCTCGAATTCACGGAAGAACCAGGACAGGGTGGCGAGGAGGCCCAGGTCGTCCAGGGTGGAGGGGCGCAGGTCCATGGAGATGCGGCGCACTTCCACCAGGGTGCCCTTGACCTTGGGCAACAGGCGCCGCAGGGCTTCGGCCACGCCCGGGGCGGATTCGTCCGCCTGCCGGGCGGCGTCTTCCAGGGACAGCTTGATGAGGCTCAAGGACTGGCCGAGGCCGTCGTGGAGGTCGGCGGCGATGCGCTGGCGCTCGGTTTCCTGGATGGTGATGAGCTGGTCCGACAGCCGCTGCAATTCCCCCTGGGAGTGGCGCAGGGCGTTTTCCGCCACCACCCAGGCGGTCATGTCCTGCTCCACCACCGAAAAGCCGGCCACCAGGCCGTGCCGGTCCTGGTTGGCGATCATCACCTGGGTGGTGGGGATTTCGCTGCCGTCCCGGGCAAGGAGGGCGGAGTCGCCGCTCCACATGCCGCAGCGCCGGGCGGTGGGTATGGCCTCCCGTGCCAGGGTTTCCCGGGCGCCGACGGCGTGGGAGTTGAGCAGGGTCAGGCTCGCCAGGTCGTCGTCCTCGCTCACCCCCATCAGGGCCCGCCCCGCGGGGTTGAGGTAGAGGAAGGCGCCGTCGGCGTCGGCCATGGCGATGAGATTGGGGGTCTTTTCCAGGATGGACACCAGGCGGTTCTTGATTCCCTCCGCCTCCAGGCGCTTGGCCACCTCGCCGGCGATGTGCCGCTGGTGGGCGAGGTGCAGGACTTCCATCTTCTTCTCGTAGTACTTGAGTTCGCTGATGTCGTCCACCATCACGATGGCGAAGGCGTCCTGCTGCTCCAGGGAGCGGATGGGGGGCTGGACGCGGATGGCGAAATGGCGCTGGTGCACGGGATCGAAGGCATCGCACTGGGCCCGCCGGCTGCGGGCGAATTCCGCCACCGCCTGCTGCTCGAATTTCCGCAGGTAGCAGTCCCCGTCGCTGCAGCGCGGATGCATCAACTCATGGAGGGAACGCCCCCGGGCCGCTGACGCCGAACCCAGCCCCCAGCGCTCCGCCGTGCGGTTGGACAGGACGATGCGCCCTTCCTTG
Source organism: Gallionellaceae bacterium UBA2239 (assembly GCA_002347615.1). GTDB lineage: Bacteria > Pseudomonadota > Gammaproteobacteria > Burkholderiales > UBA9220 > UBA2239. The sequence goes on from DDYH01000075.1 coordinate 38,294, forward strand.
TCCACCATGCAGATCAGCAGCGGAATGGAATCCGCCGCGACCTCCCACTGTTGCCGGGCCTGTTCTACCTTGATGCTATCCACGGATTGTCGCTAGCTCCCTGTTGTGGCCGTTGTTGTTCTTGTCAGGCCGGCCGACTCTGATTCTAGAACTAATCCCAAGAATAGCTAAGGAGTAGTCGGGCCGGGGATTTGCGCCGAGGGGGGCGACGATGCTGTTCTCTCCCTCGGCCCACTATTTCGGAGAAAGTGCTAAGGTCATGAATCGACCCTGTGCGCAGCCGGGGAGCGCAACGCCGTGATGCCGTCAGATGAGAGGACCCGACCCCATGAGTGAAGACCGGCAGACCGATGGCGATCTCGGACGCTTGCCGAGGGAACTCGTCGATCGGCTGAGGAAGCCGTTTGCGCGTTTTCTCGCCATCGAGGCCACCGCCGGCGTCGTTCTCCTGTCATTCACCGTCGCCGCGCTGCTCATTTCCAACTCCCCCTGGGCCCATCCCTTTTTGAGCGTCTGGGAGACGCAGGTCGGCTTTCAGGTCGGCGCCCTGGAGTTTGCCCGTTCGTTAAGAGACTGGATCAACGACGGTCTGATGACCTTGTTCTTCTTCCTGGTGGCCCTGGAACTCAAACGGGAGCTCGTCCTGGGGGAGCTGAACAATCCGCGCATGGCCGCGCTGTCCATTGCGGGGGCCCTGGGCGGAATGCTGGTGCCCGCGGCGTTCTACCTGATGCTGCAATCCGGCCGCCCCGGCGAAAGCGGCTGGGGCACGGTCATGGCAACCGACACGGCTTTTGTCATCGCCTGCCTGGCGCTTCTGGGATCGCGCATTCCCCAAAGCCTGCGCGTATTCATGCTCTCGCTGGCGATCGTGGACGACATCGGCGCCATTCTTGTCGTGGCCATCGGCTACAGCGGCCCCATTGCCTGGGGCGCGCTCGCCCTGGGGGCGCTGGGCATCGTGATCGTGCGCGCCATGGCGCTGGCCGGCTTCCGGGGTTTTCCGCTCTACTTCCTGGTGGGGGGCATGGTCTGGCTCGCGGTGGATGCGTCCGGGATCCACGCAACGGTCACCGGCGTGATACTCGGGCTGCTGACGCCGGCCCGCCGGTGGGTCAGCGACGAGCGCCTGCATGCCATCCTGGACCGGGTCGTCGCGTACCCCGCCAGCGACGAGGGGAGCGGTGACACCAAGGACCGGCACACCCTGCAGGTGGCCGAGGTCGCCGCGCGCGAAACCCTGTCTCCGGTCGAACGGCTGGAAATGGCGCTGCACCCCTGGGTCGGCTTCGTCATCATGCCGCTCTTTGCCTTCGCCAACGCCGGGGTGCCGATATCGTCGGGCGATCTGGCCAATTCCGTCACGGTCGCCGTGTTCGTCGGCTTCGCCCTCGGCAAGCCCATCGGCGTCCTGGCTTTCAGCTGGCTTGCGGTGCGCTCCGGCATCGCACTGCGCCCCCCTGACCTTGGCTGGGGGCTGCTGGCCGGCGGCGGCCTGCTCGCCGGGATTGGTTTCACCATGGCATTGTTCATCGCCAACCTGGCGTTCAGCCCGAGCCTGATCGACAGCGCCAAACTGGGCATTTTCCTGGCTTCGGTCTTTTCCGCGGTGGCGGGTCTGGCGCTGTTGAGGGGGCTGTCGCCGCAAGGCGCCCCTGCCCGAACGGCCCGTTGAAGCCCGTCGCGTAACCGGTCACAATGGACGTAAACCGCAAGCCGCGCCGACGTTTGGATGGCCATGAACCCCGAAGACCTGCAACTCCTGCTTACCCGCGTCATGCCCTACGGTAAGTAAAGAACCTGTCTCAGAAAATCCTGGGCCCGCGCCGGCGGCTCTCGGGCCTCAGGGCGCGACGCGGGACGCGCAGTTTGGTCATTCCAAATAAGCGGCCCGCAACAAAGCCATGGGGCCCGAGAGCCACCGGCCCGAAGGGTTGAGGCCATAATGGCGCGATGGCGTTGTTGTAGCTCGCTTGTTTGGAATGACCAAACGGCGCTTGCCACGCCTAGCCCTCGCGCCATTCTGGCCTCAACGCGGGCCCAGGATTTTCTGAGACAGGTTCTAGGCCGCCTGATCGCCGATCTGCCCGGCAATTACCTCAACTGGTTCGCCCGGGAAGGCTTTCCTCCCGGCGAAATCGGCCGCCTGCTGGCGTTGATGCAGGAGTTGGACCACAATGGACTGTCTTCTTTGCTCGATCCACTGCGAAAACGATAAATCATCGCAAAAACTACGGCGATGATGGGATAATGGCGCCATGAACGAACAACAACCGACTTCTCCTCGCCGCCGCCTGCAAGAGCTTCTGGCCATTCCGGAACGGCAGCGCACGGACGCCCAGTGGGACGAGATCAACGAACTGGAGATCACGCTGGCTTCCGTGAACCGGGTGGAAAACCGCGACTCCGGTCCCCGGCAGAACACCGCGGCGCCCCAAAACCGGCAGAACGCCGCGGCGCCCCAAAACCGGCCGAAGCCCAGCGGCGACGGGCCGGGCCGGAAGCCGTTCAAGAAGTTCCAGAAGCGGCCCCCCAAGCCCAATCCTTGACGCCGCAGGGGACCGGCGCCAGCCTTTCCCCTTTCCCGAATAACCGGACCCGCGCGGCAGCCGAGGCCGCCGACCATGGAATGACTCCCCCCATGAACACCCTATCGAATCTTCATGCCCGCCTCCAGCTTTCCGGGGCGGTGGCCGCCACCCATTCGGGCTCCTTCCACGCCGACGACGTGCTGGCCGCCGCGGCGCTGCGCCTGATCTGCCCTGCGCTGCCCATCCTGCGCACCCGGGACCCGGAGCAGATGGCCGCGGCCGCTGTCGTCTTCGACGTGGGCCGCGTGTTCGACCCCGCCGCCGGCCGCTTCGACCATCATCAATTGGAGTACCAGGAAGCCCGGGAAAACGGCATCCCCTACAGCTCCTTCGGCCTGATCTGGCGCGAACTGGGAACGGTTCTTTGCGGCTCCGACGCCGCCGCGTCCCGGGTCGACCGCTGGCTGGTGCAGGGCGTGGACGCGGTGGATTGCGGCGTCACCCTGGGCAAGGAAATCCCAGCCGTCACCGTGATGTCCATCTCCTCCGCCATCGGCAGCTTCAACCCCGGCTGGCAGGACGACACCTCGCCGGAAGCCCGCAACGAAGCCTTCGAACGGGCCGTCACCTGGGCCCAGGCCATCCTGCAAAACACCATCCGGGACGCCAAGGGCCTGGAAGCCGCCCGCGCCGTCGTGGCCCAGGGCGCCCTCCTGGAGGGCGGGAAACTGCTGGTGCTGGAGCGGGATGTCCCCTGGAAGGAAGCCGTCCTGGGCTCGCCGGAATACGAGCGGCTCTTGTACGTCGTCTCCCCCGACACCCAGGCGAAATGGCACGTGAATACCGTTCCTGATGCCCCGGGCAGCTTCGGCAACCGAAAGTCCCTCCCCGCCGCCTGGGCGGGCCTGGAAGGGGAGGAGCTGGATGCGGTCGTCGGCTTTGCCGGCTGCGTGTTTTGCCACCGGGGACGCTTTGTCGCCGGGCATCGGACGAAGGACGGGGCGCTGGAGATGGCGCGGCTGGCGCTGCAGGACTAAGGAAGCGTTGATTAATCCAGGCCGTTCGCCCTGAGCCTGTCGAAGGGTGAACGACAACTTCTTGTCCCATGGCGTGTTCGTGCTTCGATACCTCGGCACGAACGGATTTTTCGGTACTTCGCCAGGGCCGATTCATGCCTATTCCGCGGATCGTATGGTGTCCCGGAACCGCCCGGGCCTTGCGTCTCAAGGCACTATCCACCCGCTCACCGGCGCCAGATCCTCCCCCTTCACCACATAGGCCCCCTTGGACGCGAACCGCTGCCCCGGTCCCAGGCTCAGGCGCGGATAGGCGGCGGAAAAGAGGGACTGGCTGGTCATGTGCTCGATGCGCTCGATGAAATAGTCCCGGGAAAAGTTGTCCAGCAGATGGTAGAAGGCGTCGCCGGCGATGGTGGCGGCGAAGTAGGTGTTCGCCTGCACCAGTTCGTGGCTGGCGGGGATGCCCCGCAGCTTGAGCCACAGGCGGACCTGGGCCAGGTGGCGGTCCCGCTCCGCGGGAAGGCCGTAGGGGTAGATCAGGCGGACCCTGTTGCGGATATTCCCGGGCAGGGCCCATCCGGCGGGGGACAGCAGGCTGGCGGAGAGATAGACGGTTTCCGGGGCGCCGTCGGCCAGGGCACCCAGGGTGGCGGCATCCTTGTCCCCCAGCCAGGCCACCAGGACGCCGGGCTTATCTTCCCGGACCAGGGCCGACCAGAAGGCGGGGGCGGCGTCGCCGCCCAATCGGCGCTCCACCGGCGGAGGAAGGCCCTGGGCGGCCAGGGCGTCGCGGAAAGCCTGGGCCGCCAGGCGGCCGGCGGAGTCGTCCCGATAGACCTGCACCAGGGGGCCGGGGGGCTTGCCGGCCTCGGCCAGGTGCTTGGCCAGCACTTCGGCGTCCAGGGCCAGGCCCCGGGAGAAGTAGAGGGAATAGGCGTCCGGCCCCGCCACGGTCGGGGCGGTTACGTTGGGGAAGATGCAGGGGACTTCGGCGGTCTCGCAGAAGGTATGGACCGGCTGCCAATCCCCGGCGCCGATGCCGCTCAGGACGGCGAACACCGGCTGGCGGCGGTAATGGTCCTCCAGTTGTTTTCCCCAGCCAGCCGGCGGGCCGGTGAGCGCCCACTCGTGGAGCATCCATTTGCGGTAGGCGCGATACATGCGCTCGGTGCCGCTGGAGCGGCGGCTCGCTTCCTGGCGGGTGCCGCCGTTCTTGATCTTGAAAAAGCCGTGGAGCACGTCGAGCATGGCCTTGGCCGCCGCCGGGTCGGCGTCGGGGGCGACGATGGTGGCGAAGTGGATGTTTTCGGCGTCCACCCCCGGCGCCACCTCGGCGGACAGGTGGCGCAGGTAGGCTTCCAGCTTGGCCACGTCGGCGTCGCTCAGGTCGAAGCGGGGCATCAGGGTGTTCAGGGCACGGCCGTTGGGGTCCTCCCCCTTGCGCAGGGCCTGGGCCAGGGAGGCGTGGGTGTAGACCGGCACCCGCTCCCGGCCCCGCTCCAGGGAAGGATGGAGCGGGGCATCCGCCAGGTCCGGCTGGCCGTAGATCATGCGGCCGACGATGGGCCGGATGGTGTTGCGCCCCTCGCTGCCGCCGAATCCGCTGCGGCGGTGGCAGGTGGCGCAGGCGGCGTCGGCCCCCTTCAGCACCACGCCGTTTTGCAGGGTGGCCGTCACCGGCAGGCCCGAAGGCAGGAGGCCCTGGCGGTAGAGGGCCTTGCCCTGGGCTTCGGGCGCATCGCCGGCCATCGCCCAGGGGGCGGCGAGCAGGGCCAGGGCTGCTAGGTTGTTGCGCCAGGGCTTCATTCTTCTCTCCCGGAAAGGCTTTTCACCGCAGAGGACGCGGAGGGGCGCAGAGGAAAGGCAACTTCGTTTAGCCAACGAATTCACACGAATTATTGATATAGCTTGGCGAAGCACGGCCTTCTTCGTGTTCATTCGTGGTTAATTTTCGCTTTTCCTCTGCGCCCCTCCGCGTCCTCTGCGGTTCAAGAAATTACTTCGCCGCCATCAACTGCCGGTATTCCTTCACCAGCTCCCCGGCGCTGGCGAAGCCGTCCAGCCGCACCCAGGGCTTGCCCTTGCCGGCCCGCAGGAAGGTGGCGGGTTCATGGTTCATCTTGTCGCCCCGGTAGGTGTTGAAGGCGCGCTGGACGGCGATGGAGTTCTCCACGCTGCCGGTGAGCATCTGCCACTGGGGGCCGGCGCCGAATTTACGGGCGTATTCCTTCAGCTTGGCCGGGGTGTCGTGCTCCGGGTCGATGGAGATGGACACCATCTTCACCCGTTCCCGTTTGGGATCCAGCTGGGACTGGACCTGGGAGAAGGTGGCGCTCATCACCGGGCAGATGGTGGTGCAGGTGGTGAAGACGAAGTTCAGCATCACCGGCTCGTCGGTATCCAGGGCCGTGCGCAGGGAGACTTCCTTGCCGGCGGCGTCCTTGAGCTTCACGTCGGGCACCGGGTAGGCGGCGCTGCTGCGGGCCACGTCGGATTTCTGCGCCGCCATGGCGGCGTGGTGATGATGGTGGTCGTGGCCCTCCATGCCGTCCATGGCGGCGGCGGGGGTGGCGGACATGCCGGCGAACAGGGCCGCCAGCACCATCAGCCCGGACCAGGAGGTCTGGGAGGCCAGGGCGTGCTGGCGCAATTTGGCCTCGTCGCCTCCGGCCAGGGCGGAACCGGAAGTCACGCCGGCCAGCAGGGCGGCGAGGAGGAATCCGGAAATGGAATGGGAATGGTGGGGGGTATGCATGACGGTCTCCTTCGTGGTTACTGCACGTTGATCCGCACCAACGCGCCGGTGGCGGATTTCAGGCCCAGGGTGTCCTTGACCTTGTAGCGGAAGCTTTCGGTGCCGCGGAAGTTGAGGGCCGGCCGGTAAGCAATGCTGCCGTCGGCCTGGACGATGGCCGAGCCGCCCTGGCTGGGAGCCGTGGTCAGGGACACGGTGGCGGGGTCGATGGCGTTGGCCGGGTCGGTGGCGGTGTCCGGGTCGCTATCGTTGGCCAGGACGTTGATGATGGCCCGCTTGTAGGTGCTGGAGGTGCGGGCCGGGGCGGTGGCGGTGTCGTCCATGACCATCGGCGCCTGGTTGCCGGCGGGGGCGGCGATGTTGACGGTGACCGTCGCGGCGGTGGGGGCGCTGGCGGCGCCCTGGCTGTCCACCGCCTGGTAGCTGAAGCTGGTGGTGCCGGTGAAGGCGGCGGCCGGGGCGAAGCTGAAGCTGCCGTCCGGGTTCAGGGCCACCGTCCCGTCGGGGGACGGGGTGACCAGCACCGCCGTGATGGGGTTGCCGTCCGGGTCGCCGTCGTTGGCCAGCACGCCGGGGGCCGCTACCGTGAGGGGGGTGCCCTGGACGGCGGTGTAGGCATCGGCAACCGCCGTCGGCGGGGCGTTGCCGGCGGAGACGGTGACCCGCACGAAGGCCCCCGGGTTCGAGGCCAGGCCCAGGGAGTCCCGCACCTTGTAGCGGAAGGTTTCCACCCCGGCGAATCCGGCCTTGGGGCGGTAGGAAAGGGTGCCGTCGGCGTTGGCGCTGGCGGTGCCGCCGCTGTCCGGGACGGTGGTGAGGAACACCGTGGCCGGGTTGATGACGTTGGCGGGGTCGATGGCGGTGTCCGGATCGGCATCGTTGGCCAGCACGTTGAGGATCACCGCCGGGTAGGTGGCCGTTCCCCGCGCCGGCGCCGTGGCGGTGTCGTCGGCAGTGACGGGTGCCCGGTTGGCGGTGACGGCGATGGATACCGTGGCCGGGGTGCTGGCGCTGCCGAAGTCGTCCCGGGCGGTGTAGCGGAAGCTGGCGTTGCCGGTGAAGCCCGCCGCCGGGGTGAAGCTGAAGCTGCCGTCCGGGTTGAGGGTGGCGTTGCCCTGGGCGGAGGGGGTGTCCAGCATCGCCGTCAGGGGCTTGGTCTCCGGGTCGGAATCGTTGGCCAGCACCCCGGGGGCGGCCTTGGTCAGGGTGCCCCCGGCGATCATGGCGTAGCTGTCGCCCGCGGCCATGGGCGGTTTGTTGTTGGCCGCCGCCAGTCGGTCGTAGGCCGCTTTGGCCTGGGTCAAACCATTGCCGTAGCTGTTGTCCGGCCCGGCCACCCCCAGGTCGAGGGCGCCCAGGGTCAGGGCCCCTTCGATGTCGGCCACGGTGTTGGTGGGAAAGGCGCCGGCCAGGAGGGCCATCACCCCCGCCGTGTGGGGGGCGGCGTAGGAGGTGCCGGAAACCGTGGCGTAGAGGGCCATGCCGCCGAAGGACAGGTCCGAGGTGTTGACGTTGACGCCGGGGGCCACCAGCTCGGGATAGATGGTGCCGTCGCAGGCGGACTGGCCCCGGCTGCTGAAGCCGGCGATGGTGAGGGTGTTGTCCACCGCTCCGGCGGCGTAGCTGGCCGGGTTGTTGGCCGGGCTCACATCGGTCATGGGGGCCGGGCCGTCGTTGCCGGCGGCGAACACCACGGCGATGCCGGCGGCCTTGAGCTGTTCGACGTCCAGGTTGAATTCGGTGATGCATTGGCCGGTGGCGCTCCCCAGCCCCCAGGAGGCGTTGACCACGTCCGGGGCGTCGGCGGTGGCGGGGTCCCCGTCCGGGTCCAGCAGCCACTGGAAGGCCAGGTGGATGTCGCTGTAGGTGGCGAAGCCGGCGTCGTTGAACAGCTTCACCGCCATCCAGCGGGCGTCCGGGGCCACGCCGATGGCGGCGCCGCCGGCGGCGCCCCCCACCATGATGCCCGTGGCCTGGGTGCCGTGGCCGTTCATGTCGTAGGGGGTGAGGTGCTCCCCGTGGGGGTCGAACCAGCTGTTGGCGCCGCCCCGGTATTTGGCCGCCAGGTCCGGGTGGTTCACGTCCACCCCGGTGTCCAGGGAGGCCACCACCGCGCCGGTGCCGGTGTGGCCCAGGGCCCACAGGTCCGGGGCCTGGACCGTGGTCAGGTTCCACTCCGGCGCCGCCGGGGTGCCCAGGGTCACGGCGGGGGCCTGGAGGATGGAATCCAGCTTGATGCGGTCGATGCCCGCCTGGGACGCCAGATCCTTGACGGCGTCGGCCCGCAGCGTCACCGCGATGCCGTTGACCGCCCACAGCTCCTTCAGGTTTTTGGCGCCCCTGCCCTGCAGGAACAGCTTGATGGGGGCCTGGGTCTGGGACGCCTTGGCGCGCAGGGCCTTGACCAGGGCCGGGTCGAATTTCTTCCGGGTCTTGGCCTTGAACAGCTTGAGGCTCACCTGGTCGGCGAGGGAAACGATGACCGACACTTCTTCCTGGGGCGCGCGCTTTTTCAGCTCCGCTTCCAGTTCGGGGTCCACCACCGCCGCCGAGGCATGGCCGATGGCCGCGAATGCCAGGAGGAGCGCCCCCAGAAGGGGGCGGAGGCGTGCTGATCTGCTGTTGCCCATGGTCGTCTCCCCGGTTCAAATTTCTGTAGGAGCGCCCCATGGGCGCGACTGTCGCGCCCATGGGGCGCTCCTACCTTTCGTCATGTCGGGCATTTCTGCCCGGCCTACTGCACTACCAAGTCCTTCAGCTTCATCTCCCCGATCACCAGGGACACCTTCTGCCCCGCTTGCAGGAAGTGCCCCGGGTTGGCGAACAGCATGTGGTAGGCCCGGTCCGCCTGGGCGTCGCTGTTGCGGCGGGTGGTGCGCAGCTGGCCCACCTTGGGGGAGTCGGGCACGGCGAAGGCGGCGCCGGTGGCCTCGTCCAGCAGGTAGGGGTGGAGGTGGCGGTCGAATAGGGGGGCCGCTTTCTGCGGGTCCAGGACCCGGTAGCGGAAGGCGAGCATGTTGCCCGCGGCCGCCAGGTGCAGCCCTTCCACCCGGATGCCGAGTCGGGCTTCGTTGCCGTTGCCCTCGGCGGATTCCTTGGGGGGGTCCGTGGGACGCTCGCTGTAGTAGCCCCGGTTGTTGCCGTTGCAGCCGGCCAGGGTGGCCAGGAGCAGCAGGCCCAGGAGGGGCAGGTGGCGCGTGTTCATGGTGTTTCCTCCCATCGAATTCAGTGGCATGGGGGGGCGGCGGGTGCCGCCCCCTCTGTGCTTACTGCACCACGTTGATCCGCACGTAGGCGGCGGTGGGGGTTGCCAGGCCCAGGTTGTCCTTCACCTTGTAGCGGAAGGTCTCGGTGCCGACGAATCCCGCCTTGGGACGGTAGGAGATGGTGCCGTCGGCGTTGACCGCGGCCCATCCGCCCTTGTTGGGCGCCACCGTGATCCACACCGTTGCCGGGTCGACGGTGCCGTCGGCGTCGGTGTCGTTGGCCAGCACGTCGAGGACCCGTGCCGGGTAGGGGGTGGCCGTCCGCATCGGGGCGGTGGAGGTGTCGTCCACCGCCACCGGCGCCTGGTTGGCCGCGGTCACGTTGACCCGCACATAGGCGCCGGGGCTGGACGCCAGGCCCAGGGTGTCCTTCACCTTGTAGCGGAAGGTCTCGGTGCCGGTGAAGCCCGCTACGGGACGGTAGGAGATGCTGCCGTCGGCGTTGACCGTGGCGGTGCCGCCCTTGTCCGGGGGGGTGGTGAGCCATGCCGTGGCCGGGTCGATGGTGTTGGCGGGCGCGTCGGGGTCCGAATCGTTGGCCAGCACGTTGATCGCCACCGCCGGATAGGCCACGCCCGCGGTCCGCACCGGGGCGGAAGCGGTGTCGTCCGCCGTGGCCGGGGGATGGTTGGTGGTGGTGGTGGAGATGGTGAACACCTGGTCGTAGTACAGGCCGGTGGGGTCCGTCACCCGCGCCGTCACCGACGGGTTGCCCACCGCGTCGGGCATCCAGGTGATGAGGCCGGTGGCGTCCACGGTCATGCCGGCGGGGCCGCTCACCAGGGAGAAGGTGAGGGCGCCGCCGTCCGGGTCGCTGGCCGTCAGTGGGTAGCTGTAGGCGCTGCCCACCGTGGCGGCGGTGACCGGGGTGGAGGTCATCACCGGGCTGGAGATGCCGTTGGCCACCACCAGCTTGGCGAATATGCCGTCGTCCGTGCCGGTGGGGTTGGTCAAGCCGAGGCGCCGGTCGTAGAGGGGATGGTTGGCCATGGCCGCTCCCGCCGGAAGCCGGGGCGTGACCACCGCATCCAGGGTTTTAAGGGCCGGCAGCAGGGCCGAATACTGGTGCTTGGCCCAGGGGTAGGCGTTGCCGTCCTCAGCCACCAGTTCCATGTCCAGGCCGTTGATCACCGGCACCCGGGTCTGGAGGCCGGCGTTGACCAGGCGCAGCAGGGTCCGCTGCCCGGCCTGGAGGGGGATGGGTGCATCCCCGGCCTGGTGCGGCTTGCCGTTGATGAGGAAGTACTTGGGCTGGTAGTTGAGGGTGCTGGGCATGGCCGTGCCGGGGCCGTAGCCGCCGGGGGCGGTCACCGCCGTGTGGAGGGCGGGGTCGATCTCGCTGAACACCAGCCGCTTTTCAGCGGCGGCGGCGACGCCCGTGTAGGGCTGGCCGGCGGCCGCATCCTTGGCCAACGTCCCGTACAGGCCCATCTGCACCTGCACCTGGGGATGGGTGCCGCTGTGGTACAGGTAGGTGCCGGGCCGCAGGTTGCTCCAGGAATAGGTGGCCGTGGCGCCGGGGGCGGTTTCCGCGGTGAGGGAACGCACCCGCTGGCGTCCCGAGGCGTCGGTGAACTTCACCGGCGCCATGGCGGCGGACTGGCCGGGGATGACGACGGATACCGGCACCGTCAGGGCGTTGGCGAGGTGGACGTTGAGGTTCGGGTCGCCCACGGGCACCGTCAGGGCCGGGCCGGGAACCGTCGCCGCGCAAGGAGCGGCGGGGCAGGAGGCGCCATCCAGGGCGTAGCCCCACATGGGCACCAGGTTGCCGTCGGGCATGGTCACGTTCACCGCTTCCGCCCGCAGGTAGTAGTCCATGGCGGAGGCCGGGGCGGCGGCGGAGGCAAGCCCTGCCAGGGCCAGTGCCTGCACGAGCCGCTTGGTGTGTAGCATGGTGGTTTTCATGATGGTCGCTCCCTCGTTACGGTATGGGCACGCCCCAGGGCTCGATGATGAGCATGGTCATCATGCCGCCGGGGAAAATGTCGTGGTTGGTCAGCTCCTTCTCGTTGTGGGAGTGCCACATGTGGAAGTAGCCGGCGCCGGGGGAGGGCACGCCCGGGGGCAGTGCGCCCGACATGCCCAGGAAGGGGCTGCCGCTGTAGTTGGCCCCGGTGGAGATGTCCTGGAGGTTGGGCATGGTCACCGGCAGGGGCTTGCCGTGGTCCGCCGCGTACTCGTTGGGCTCCATGGGGTCGCCGGGGGCGTGGCCGTAGATGTCCCAGCCCAGGTTCTTGCCGGTCCACTCGAAAATGGCGTCGTAGGTCTCGCCGGGGACTGCGCGCAGGGTGAAGTCCGAGTAGGCCAGGTCAGCGCCGGCGCCGGGAGCGCTTTCCAGCAGGCGGCCATCCTTGGCCAGCACCCAGAAGTTGTTGCCGTGGGTGTGGAAGGGGTGCAGGTCGCGGCCGGCATTGACCACCCGCATCAGCAGCTTTTCGCCCGGGTGCATCCGGGGCACGCTGTTGTAGGGCTGGGTGGGCAGCCAAGCGACATGGGGGTCCAGGAGGGTGTCCGGGGCGTTGCGGCCGTTGATGAACCACAGCACCGGGTGGTAGGCGGTCATGTCCGCCACCGGTGCCGCCAGCGGGTTCGCGGTAACCAGGGCATCAATCTGGGCGTGGATGGCCGGATCCATCTCCGTCAGCAGGAACAGGTATTCCCGGTCGAAGGCGGTGCTGGCGTGCCCGTAAGCCTGGTGCAGCGGATCGGGCACGTTGGGGCGCACCACCATCGCGCCCAGCAGTCCCATCTCCACTTGCAGCGAAGGGTTGCTGCCGCTGTGGTAGAGGTAGGTGCCGGGGTTGGAGGCGACGAAGGTGTAGGTCACCGCCCCGCCGGGCAGGACTTCGTTGGTCATCAGGCCCGCCGTGCCGCCGGCGACGGCCACGTTGGCCTGGCCGGGGAAGACGATGGACACCGGCACCGGCACCGGCAGCGCGTTGGTGAGGTTGACGGTGACGGTATCCCCCTGGTTCACGATCATGGTGGGGCCCGGGTATTGCATGGTGCCGCCGTTGAGGGCATAGCCCCAGGAGTAGTGGGTGTTGCCGTCGGCACTGGAAATGTAGTCCGCCTTGGCCGTGAAGTTGAAGGTCGGCCCCGGGACGCCGTCGACGGTGGCCCACGCGGTGCGGGTGACTGCAAGCAGCAGCACCAGGGCAACGTCGGCCAATCGCGGCAGTTTGATGGTTAGCTGGTTCATTTTCGTCCTCCTCGTCCCGGTCAGTTGATGACGATTTCGGTCATCATGCCGCCGAAATCCTCGTCGTTATTGCTCAGGTAATTGAGATTGGTGGTGTACAGGAAGTAGCTTCCCGGCGCGATTCCGGTGGTGTCCACCAGCACGTCCGCCGTCTCGCCGCCCCCCAGGGTGACCGAGCTGGTGTCGTAGGCCAGGTTCTGGCCGGTGGGCCCCCGGGCGATGTGGGCGCCTCCCCCCACCACCTTCATGGGCAGGCCGAGGATGCCGACGGTGTAATAGTGGTTGACGCTGAGGTTGGAGAGCCGCAACAGCACCTTCTGGCCGGCGGTGGCCGTGATGAGGGAACTGACCCCCTGTGTTCCCGGCAGGCTGCCGTTTTCCGCCGGGCCGTCGATGGCGGCCGGATTCGTCGTATCGGGATAGCCCCGGCCGTTGATCATCGGGTAGGTGTCCCTCAGTTCCGAGAAGGGCAGGGGCTGCACCGCGATGTGCTGGTCATGGTAGTTGCCGTCGAAGCCGCTTAATTGCAGGGGATAGGCCTTGTCGTAGCCGGTGGACCCGTCCCCGTCGTTGTAGGCGAACTGGGTGTAGGTCTTGCCGTTGACCACGAAGGGCGTGCCGTCCTGGGCGGGCTTGACGTAGATGTTGCCCAGCATGCCCATCTGCATGTGCTCGGTGGCCTCCTGGTGGCAGTGGTAGACGTAGGTGCCGGGGTCCGACACGTTGTAGTAGTAGGTGACGCTGGAGCCCATGTTCACCCCGAAGGAGCCTTCCGGCATGCCGTCGAACACCGGCGCCTGCTGGGGGAAGCCGTGGAAGTGCACGGTGTGGGGGTCGAACAGGTCGGGCCGCATCAGCATCCCTACGTTGGTCAGATTGAGGTAGAACCTGTTGCCCTCCTTGAGCTCGATGGTGGGGGCCGGCAGGTTGGCCGCCAGCCGGCCCTTGTCGAATACTTGATCGGGAGGGATGCCGGTGATGTCGTGGTAGCTGAAGATGTACTTCACCTGGCCGTCGCCCATGGTGGCGAAACCGTCGCCGGCGGTGAGGTGCTTGCACACCACGTTGGGGTCCCCGGGACCGTCGGGCACGGCGTCGCCGTTGGTGTCGCCGGGGCACTGGACGAAGACCGCGGCGTGGGCGGGGACGGAGGCCGCGCCGAAGGCGGCGGCCGCCGCGAGGGGTAGCAACAGTTCGCGAAGGGTGTTGGTGCGCATGATCTATCTCCTTTTCCCGACCCGCCGGGCCGATGCCCGGCGGGTCATTTGCCGGCTTTACTGCTGTTCGTCCGCGCCGATGTCGAGGGGGGCGGTGCGTCCTTGCCCGTCGATGTCGGTGGTCGGCGTCACGTCCGTGATCTGGGTCCCCTGGTCGATGGCCGGGGAGCCCGGTTGCAGGTGGAAGTTGCCGGCAGGGCTGAGCAGGTTTGGCGAACCCTGGGTGCCGATGCCGAAGCGCACGTCGATCCAGTTGCCCCCTTCGTCGAAGGCCGCGGCGGTGGAAATCCCGGTGGTGAGCTCCGCCTGCTGGATGGTCTGCCCTTTCGGACCGATGGCCGATTCGGCGGCGAACAGCGGGTCGGCTGCCAGGTTGCCGGCGGCGTAGCCGGTGGCGTCGGTGAGGACGCTGAAGGTGGGGTTCAGCTTGTCAGCCGGGTTGGACGTCCCCTGCACCGCCAGGTCCCAGTACGCGCCGTTCGGGTTGGGATACAGCCCGAAGGAGGGGGGCACGGTGGTGTTGTCGATGGCCCAGTAGGACGACTTGTTGTGCCACAGGATGTTGTTCACCAAGGTCGGGTTGGCGTACTCCGTCTTGAAGGGGCGCACGCGGGTGCCGCTGCCGATGGCGTTGTACAACTGGGTGCTGTGGGCCCGGGAGACGATGCCCGCCGGTTGGGCCGTGGACTGGTTGGGGCTGCCGGGAGCGAAGGCCGCGCCCGCGGTGGCGGTGCTGTCGTTGTCGGCGATGGTGTTGTTGGCGATGGTGGATACCACCACGTCCTGGAGGGAGGCGCCACCCCCCGCCATGCCGGCCACGTTGTTCACCACCATGTTGTTCGCCAGGGTCAGCTTGTGCCAGGTGGACTCGCTGTTGGGCGCCCTGGCGATGTCCTGGCCGTTGACGAACTGGGCCGCGATGCCGCCGCCGTCGCCGGCCCCCGCCAGGTTGCCCTGGACCAGGTTGCCGCTGACGGTGACGCTGCCCGCTCCGGGGGAGAGGGTGCCGGCTACGATGGGTGCTTGGCCGCCGACGAAGATGCCGCCGCCGGACACGTTGACCCCCTGGTTGAAGCTCTGGTTGAAGATCACCGTGTTGTTGGTGATCTCGCCCCGGTTGCTGCTGCCCAGGTGGCCGATGCCGCCGCCGTGGCCGGCGCTGAAGTTGCCGCAGATGTAGTTGTTGTTCACCTTGTACACCTGGGTGCCGGCATAGATCGACACGCCGCCGCCCGCTCCGCCCTGGCCGCCGTTGAGGGCGATGTGGTTGTTGTGGATCTTGACGAAATCGTTGTCGGCGCCGTTGTCTTCGATGGTCGGGTGGCCGACGCGGATGCCGCCGCCGTAGGTGCCGGCGTTGCTGAATATCTTGTTGTTGCTGATCTCCAGGTACTTGGCGAAGGCGTTGACCATGATGCCGCCGCCGCTGTCGCCGCCGGAGATGCCGATGCCGTCAATGCGGGCGTTGTTGGTGCTGGTGAACGCTCCCGCGCCGCTGGTGGCGTTCTTGGCCACCACCAGGACGCCCGGACCCTCTTCGGTGTTGAACAGGTTGGGCTCGTTGTTGGGGCCGTTGAAGCCCACGGTCTGGCCGGGAGCCAGGTCGAAGGTGCCGGCGGCGTACAACTGGTTCACCTTGGTGCGCCAGGCTTGCAGCTTCTCGGCGGGAACCTTGGCGGCGTTGATGTTGGTGGCCAGCGCGCCCCAGCCTTGCAGACGCACCTTCTTGTTCATGATCACCAACTCGTCGTAGCGGCCCGGCGCCACCAGGATCAGCGCGCCGGTAGGCGCCTGGTCGATGGCCGCCTGGATGCTCTGGCCGGGCTTGACCTGGATGGGCGTGGCGCCGCCCACGGTGACGGTGACCCCCAGGAGGGAGGCTTTGCCGGTGTCGCCGCGGGTGACCACCAGTTCGCCGGTGGGGGTGCCGAAGGGCACGCTAACTTCCACCAGGCCGTTGCTCCAGGAATTGACCGGCAGATTGACGCCGCCCAGGGTGACGGTGCCGTTGGGGCCGAAGCCGAAGTCCCGGGTGACGTAGCGGGGCGTGTTGGCCGTCCCGTCCCAGGCCGGGTTGGGCACCTGCATGCTGCCGGCGGAAACGATGGTCAGGGTGGGCAGCTGGGTCTGGTCCACAGTCCGCTGGGGCACGTAGGGGCCGTTTTGGGACACGTAGCCGCCGCCGGTGTTGGAGGTGGCCCGGCCGTTCACGGTGTAGACCACCGGGGTGCCGTCGGTGAACTCGCAGTCCAGGGGGTACTGGCCGGGGCCGGCGAAGGCGGCCACCGGGATCACCGGAGTGTCCAGGTAGGTGGTTTTGCCCGGCAGGTACTGGAAGGTGTAGCAGAACTGGCTGTACTGGCGGTCGAAGTTGGGGTCGATCACCATCTGGCCGGTGCCGTTGGGGTCGGGGATGGGGCCCGGGTCGTTCATGCAGGTGGTGAGCATGTTGGGGGCGAGGCCGGAGGGCATGGGGGCGTTCACCGAGTAGGAGGACGGCACTAGGGCGTTGAACGTGCCCCACTGGTCCGCGTACACCCGGGAGATTTCCTTGCCGGTCCAGTCGCGGATCGATACCGGCACCCAGGACGGCGCCTGCTTCTCGCCGAAGGTGGGGGCGTTGGGGTCGAACTCGTTGGCCAGGTCGTTGAGGATCATGCCGACGATGTGGGACGCGGCCGGCACTTCGGTGAGCATGAAGAAGTCCACCGCCGCGTTCTTGCCCTGGGCCACGTCGATGACCTTGCGGTCGCATAGGGGCCGGGTCTGGCCGGCGAAGGGGGCGGCCACGCCGGGGAACAGGGCCAGCTCGGCGGGCACCGTGTGGGGGTCGCCCACGCACACCGGGGGCAGGACCAGGGGCTGCGGCTGGTAGGCGTCGCCGAAGTCCACGTTCTTGTCCTCTTCCTTCACGGTCTGGTAGCCCTTGGGCGCCAGGGATTCCACCACGTACTTGCCGGGGGGCAATTCGGGCTTGCCCGCGGAACCGCCGAAGGCGTAGCCGCCGTCGAACACCGCCGGACGCACCTGGTTGAAGTTGCGCAGGCCGTCGTAGCAGCTATCCGCCGCCAGGCCCTGCATGCTGTTGTCGCCCTGGCAGCCGGTGGGCAGGCTGTCGTCCCAGCTGTCGGTGTAGGCGACGTCGATGGCGTCGCCCTGGTCGAGGGTGCCGTTGCCGTTGCGGTCCAGGTCCTCGGGGCCGGGGAAATTGCCCTGGGGCATGTGGTCCGCGTCGGCCAGTTCGACGGTGCCGTTGCCGTTGGCGTCGGCGACGGTCCCGTCGGCGTTGGCCTTGTACAGGTTCACCTGGACCCGGGGAATGCCCGGTTCCCAGTTTTCCGCCACGGCGTAGCGGGGATCGTCCTCGGCGCGGGTGATGGCGTAGTGGACGATGCCGGAAATGCCGCCGTTCTCGCCGGGGGCGTAAGTGTTCTTGCCCCACTGGATGACGTTGGTCTGGCCCAGGAAGGTCTGGATGCCTTGCAGCAGGACCGGGCCGGTTTCGGTGCGGTAGGGGGCGCCGCCGTTCTCCGACTGGGGCTGGGGGTTGAGCACGTCAAAGGTGGGGTCGGCCCAGCCGCCGTCGGGCCGGACCGGGCCGCCGGCGTCCACCACGATGGTGGCGCCGGTGGCCTTGAAGCGGGCGAAGTCCACTTCCGCCACCAGCCAGTTGAAGAAGGGGAACACCTCGGAGAAGGTGGCCTCGCCACTGGGGTCCGTGGCCTGTGACTGATAAATGGAGCCGTCCCGGAAGCGCAGGTTCACCAGCTGATCCGGCAGTCCGGTCTCCCCCGCGTCCGGGAAGCCGTTGTTGTTGGCGTCGAAGAACACCTTGCTCTTCACTTTGCCGAACCAGTTGAACACCGGAACTTCCTGCAGGTCCACGTTGCCGCCGCCGGCGGGGACCGTGACGTTGGTGGAGGCGATGATCACGTCCAGGTTCTCGTCCCAGATCACCAGTTGGTAGGTGCCGGCAGGGACGTTGGGGACGGAGAAGGTGCTGTCCGGGTTGCAGGGGGCGGTGAAGATGGTGCGGCCGCCGGCCACGGCCAATTCGTTCAGGCCGATCAGGCATTGGGGAAAGGGCTCGCCGTTGTAGAACGCGAAATTCGGCGAACGGGACATGTGCATGTTCACCACCTTGCCGGTGATGGTGCTTTGCCCGTTGAGCACCGAGGCGTCGTTGATGCCCATTTTCACGAAGCCGAAGAACACGTGGTGCCCGGGGGGGCCGAATTCCTGGAAGAAGCTGGGCTCGTTGGCCTTCACCCAGGCGTCGTTGCCCCGGGTGCCCTCGATGGTGGAGGTTTGTTTGTAGGCCGTGCCGGCCGGGGGAATGATTTCGATGGTGTATTTCGCCGGGGCCAGGTTTTTGATCAGCGCGGTGCCGTCGGCGGTGGTCCGGATGAAGCCGTCGCCGATTTTAGACACCACCGGGGTGCCGTTCACCATCACCGGCGTGCCGTCGGGATTGGTCTGGTATTCGGTGCCGATGGGGTTGCCGAAGGCATCCTGGGTCACTTGGCCGCCGGAGGCGCCGTAGGTGCCGCCGGCCTCCTTGAGGGTGACGGTAAAGCCCGCCAGACCCAATTCCTGGGGCAGGTCGGGGGTGCCGTTGACGGGCTGGTTGTCCTCGAACACGAAGATCGAAATCTGGGCCGTGGGAATCGGGGTCGGGTTCACCACCACGGTCACCGCGCCGTTCTCACCGCCCTCGGCCACCGGGGCCCCGCCCATCTGATAGCCGCTGTCCGGCAGGACGGAGACGAAATAGCGCTTGGGCGCAGCGGGGGTCGGCAGGGTCACGTTGGCCGAGGAAGTCGCGGTCCGGCCCGCATCCAGCACCGGCATGTAGCTGGTATGGAAGCTCAGGGACAGGTGCTGCCCCGGCACGGCCGGATCGCCGGGGTTGGAGGCCTTGGTGGCATCCTCCTCCACCAGCCAGCGGAAGCCGCCGGTGATCGGTGCGCCTGCCTGGTCGACGACATTGATGGTGAGGGCCGCGGCCGGGTTGGAGCCCATTGCGGCGAAGAGCGCGGCGACGGCAAGACTCATCTTGCTCCGCGGGAATTGGGTTTTGCGTCTGGTCTTCATGTCATGCCCCCTTCTCGGGATTAAGGGTTTACTGTTCCGAAATAGGGTTTGCCGTCCGTGACGGACGTGCCCTTAAGGGAACGTTAGGTGAGGGAAGTCGTTCTGCCTGCGAGAAGAAACCCGCCTTGGCGCGGGGGGGAACCCGCATAACGGAGGGGGGAACCCTGTAGAGGGTGTCGGGGTTTGGCGACAGAGTGGGGGGCTCACGGAAGTGGTGGGGGGCGGGAGCGACCTCCTGGCCGCGATGCCTGGGAGATCGCGACCAGGCGGTCGCTCCCACGCCGTGGCGGGCCTACAGGGGAGAGGCGTGCCTGGCTGCCGCGATGCCGTCCACGATGGCGCCGATCGCCTCGTCCAGGGCGTCCCCCTTGGCCAGGAAGTGGTCGGCGCCGAAGCGGGCGGCGGCTTCCCGGTAGACCGGCAGGTCGTAGGCGGTGATGACCACCACGGCGGACCGGGCGTGTTCGGCCTTGATCGGCTTCAGCAGGTCGATGCCGTTGACGCTGGGCAGGTGCAGGTCCAGCAGCACCACGTCGGGCTTGAGGGTGGCCACTTCCTTCAGCCCGTCGGGGCCGTCCCCGGCCTCCACCACGATCATCCCCGGCCAGCGGGCGGCGAGGAGGGCGTGGAGAGCGTCGCGGAAGAAAGGGTTGTCCTCGATGATGAGGGTCTTGAAGCGGGCGGCGAGGAGGGATTCCACTGTCTCGACGATCACCGTCTCGGAGGAGTCGTCCTTGACGATGAAATGGCTGGCGCCGCAGTGGATGGCCGCTTCCCGGTACTCGGGCAGGTCGTGGCTGGTGATGATGCAGACGACGGTGTCGGCATGGGCGGCCTTGATCGCCCGGGTGGCGTCCAGGCCGCTCATGCCC
Source organism: Gallionellaceae bacterium UBA2239 (assembly GCA_002347615.1). Lineage (GTDB taxonomy): Bacteria > Pseudomonadota > Gammaproteobacteria > Burkholderiales > UBA9220 > UBA2239. The sequence continues at coordinate 58,253 of DDYH01000075.1, forward strand.
GGCAGGCGGATGTCCATGAAGACCAGGTCGGGGTGGGTGTCCGAGGCGAGTTGCAGGGCGTTCTCCCCGTCCTCCGCCTCGGCGATGCGCATGAACGGAAAGCGCCGCGCCAGCACCCGGCTTAGGGTCTGGCGGAAAACCGCATTGTCTTCGGCGATCAGCGTGTTGAACATGTGTCTTCCAACCGTACCGGTTATCTCCCGTCTTATACAGTCATGGTAGGCCCCGGGCGGCGGGAGGCCATGAGGAATCCACCCTGTTTTCCCGGTGGGAAGGCCGTAATCGGAGGCCGGGCAAGCCCTTTAGATAAGGACGACAGACGCAGGCCGGACATACATGTCCGACGCATTTGCTGCACGTTTCCCCGTGATGCCGGGCGCCTGGGTGGGCTGGGGAAACCCATTGGGAAATCAAGCGGGTCGGGCGTGGGGGCACGGCCCGCTTCCGGTCGCAAGCGTATTCGAAAGGGGCACGTAGCTTGCCGTAGGAGCGCCCCATGGGCGCGCCTACTTGCGGGCTTGATATTGCCGGTAATACCCCAGCACCTTGGGCACGTAGTTGGTGGTTTCCCGGTAGGGGGGGATGCGGTTGCCGTATTTGGCGACGGCGTTTTCGCCGGCGTTGTAGGCGGCGATGGCGAGGTTGAGGTCGTTGTCGAACATCGCCAGCAGGTCCCGCAGGTAGCGGGCGCCGCCGTCGATGTTCTGGGCCGGGTCGAAGGAATCGGCGACGCCGTAGCGCCGCGCCGTCATGGGCATGAGCTGCATCATTCCCGCCGCCCCCTTGGGGGAGACGGCTTTGGGGTTGTAGCGGGATTCCACCGAGATCACGGCGTGGAGCAGGGCGCTGTCCAAGCCGTGGCTGCGGGCGATGTCGTCCACCAGCCGGTCGTAGTTGGCTTTCTTGGCCAGGAGGGGCATGGTTTTCTTGCCTGCGACGGGGGCCGAGTCGGTGCCGCCGTTTTTCTCCCGCAACAGTACGGTGTAGCGGCGGTCCGTCGGCGTGTTGCTCAAATGAACGGTGCCGTCCTCGCTGGTATAGGTATAGATGTTGGCCGCCACCTGGCCCGACAGGCACAGGCCCAACAGCATCAGGAATTGCAGGCGTTTCGGCAAAGTCATGGGGCGCTCCTTTATCGGAGTTCACATTTGGTGGATTCACTGTATGTCCCCCACCCGGGGCCTTGCCATACAATGAAGACAGTAAATCCAGGCAGGGTTCTGGAGTAGTGCTGTTGCAGCGAATTGATTTTAAATATTATTTTTCTGTGATCCCGGCCCGTTTTTTGAGGGGGGAAGCCATGTTCAAACTACTGCGGTTCTACTCGGTGGCGAGCTTCATCAGCATCGCGGTGGCGGCGCTGCTGCTGGCCCTGTTCTATCGCCAGGTGACGGTGAGCGGCGTGGTTGAACTGGCGGAAAAGAGCAACATCACCCTGGCCCAGACGGCTTTGTCCTCTGTCCGTCACGGCCTGGTGGCCTACCTGGCGTCGGCGGCGGATGCCGGCGGGGAAACGCCCGCCGCGGAACTTCATCCGCCGCGCCGGCTGATGGGGGAAATCAGTGCCCTGATGCGGGACGCGGCGATAGCGCGGATCAAGGTCTACAACCGCAAGGGGACGGTGGTTTTTTCCACCAGGATGTCCCAGATCGGCAAGGATCAAAGCCGCAACCCGGCTTTCGCTGCCGCCCTCAACGGCCGGATCACCAGCAAGCTGGTTTACCGCGATACCTTCAATACCTTCGATGCCGTCACCGAGGAGGACAACCTGGTCCAGACCTACCTGCCGGTGCAGGCCGGGCCCGCCGAGCCCATCGAAGGCGTGTTCGAAATCTATACCGACGTGAACCATCTGGTGGTGGACAACGAACGCAGCCTGTTCGTCATCATCCTCGGCGCCGGGGCCATCCTGCTGGCCCTGTACGGCATCCTGGTGCTCCTGGTGCGCTACGCCCGGGGCATCATCGACGAGCAGCAGCAGACCATCCGGGAGCGGACGGCGATCCTGGAGGTGCTGTCGGCCCAGCTGCTGAAAAGCGAGGAGATGGAGAAGAAGAAAATGGCCTTCGAGCTGCACGAGGGCCTGGCCCAGACCCTGGCCGCCATCAAGGTCCTGGTGGAAAATGCCCGCCAGCGGCTGCGGGCCGACGATGCCAAGTCCCTGGAAGCCATCGTGCCGGCGTTGCAGGACACCATCCGGGAGGTGCGGACCATGGCGACGGAACTGCGTCCCTCCAGCCTGGACGACCTGGGCCTTTTGCCGGCCCTCAAGGAGTTCTCGGGGCGTTTCGAGGAGCTGCATCCGGACATCCGCCTGGAGCAGGATGTGGCCATGGAGGAGCGTGCCATTCCCCCGCCCTTGAAAGTCGTGCTGTACCGCATCGTGGAGTCGGCGGTGAAGGCCCTCGCCCAACCGGGAAACATCGATCGCATCCGTCTTTCCCTCCGCCAGGCGGGGCAGAGGATGACGCTGGAGATCGATGACCTGCCGACAGCGTCCGCCGGTGCCGCGCCGGGCGCTGACGACGGGGGGCTGCAAATGCGTTTCGCCGACATGCAGGAGCGGGCCATTCTCTCCGGGGGGGTGTTCTCCATGGAACGCAACGGGTGGGGAGGCATTACCCTGCGGGCCGCCTGGGCGGCCCGGCCCGGTCAAAACCGGTAGTCCATCCCCGCCGCCAGGGTCTGGCCGCTGAAATCCCGCCGGTATTCCAGCCCGTAGCGGGCGAACAGGACGAAATGCCGGCCCCGGGTGAGGGCGAAGCCCAGTCCGGCGGTGAGGGTGTCGGTGGTCCGGGTGTCGCCGTGGACCGTGAAGCCCCCGTCTGCCCGTCGAGGCCGGCGGTGACCGCCCGGTCGTCCCGGGGGCGCTCCCGCGCCCAGCCCCGCTGGAGGTGGGGGACAGCACGCTGCCGTCGGCCTGGGCGGCATCCCAGGACGCGTTCACGCCCAGGTGGCTGCGCAGGGTGCGGTTGCGCGCCGATTTCACCCTCAGGTTCAGACTGTCGGCGCCGCTCTCGGCGACGCCGTCCCGGTGGCTGTGGAAATAATCCCAGATTGTCCATTAGGACGCGAGAGGATGGCGAGGCGGGTTGGGAGACGGTTTCGTTGCTTGGGAGGAGTCCAGGGGGGGTCCATGGACGAGGAACAAGGGGCGAAAACGAAGTTCAGTGCAGGCTCATCCGCCGCAGGCGAATGGGGCGCCGGAACCAAAATGGCCGCGCCGCCAGCGCTCCCGTAAGCGCGAAGGGCCGCCTAATGGATAATCTGGTATAAGCTAAAGGCGGACAACAGGGCGAGGAAAGGGCAAGGTGGCGGCGAAGCTGGTTGAGACGCGCGGCGAAGGGAATGCAATCCTGGCCCTGTCGGGACGCCTGGACGCCTATTCGGTGGCCGAGGCCTGGAAGGGGGCGCGCCAGGCCCTGGAGCGCAACCGCAACCTGCCGGTGACGGTGGATGCATCGGGGGTGGAGTACTGCGACGGCGCCGGCGTCGCCCTGCTGGTGGACCTGCTGCGCCAGCCGCGCCCGGTGGGGGCGAAGGTGACGGTGCTCAACCTGGCGGAACCTTTTCAGCGCCTGCTGGCGCCCTTCGATCCGGAAAGTTTCGCTGCCGCCGCAAGCCCCCTGGCGCCGCCCGTTTCTCCGGTGGAGCGGGCGGGCCGGGCCGCCGCCCAAGCGGGGCGGGAGCTGTGGGAATTGGTGGCCTTCGTGGGGGAGGCGGGGGCGGCCCTGGCCGCCGGCTTGCGCCAGCCCCGCCGGGTGCGCTGGAAGGATGCCCTGGCGGTGGCGGCGGAGGCGGGGGCCAACGCCCTCCCCATCGTGGCCCTGATCGCCTTCCTGATGGGGGTGATCCTGGCCTTCCAGTCGGCGGTGGCCATGAAGCAGTTCGGCGCGGAAATCTTCGTCGCCAACCTGGTGGGCTTGTCCCTGCTGCGGGAACTGGGGCCCCTGATGACCGCCATCCTCCTGGCCGGCCGCTCGGCGGCGGCCTTCGCGGCGGAGATCGGCGCCATGAAGGTGGGCGAGGAGATCGACGCCCTCACCACCATGGGCCTGGACCCGGTGCGCTTCCTGGCGGTGCCCCGGATTTTCGCCGCGGTGGCGGTGACGCCGCTGCTGACGGTGTTCGCCGACTTCGTGGGCCTGTTCGGCGGCGGGCTGGTGATGCTGAGCTTCGACATCCCCTGGGTCACTTACTACCGCCAGCTCACTGCATCGGTCAATCTGGAGGATTTTTTCGGCGGCCTGATCAAGGCCTGCGTGTTCGGCCTGCTGGTGGCCGGCATCGGCTGCCTGCGGGGCCTGCAGACCCGGAACGGGGCCTCGGCGGTGGGCATTTCCACCACCCGGGCGGTGGTCAGCGCCATCGTCCTGATCGTCCTCGCTGACGGGATGTTCGCGGTGATGTTCTACTACCTGGATTACTGACATGGGCTCTTGTAGCGCAGGCGACCTCGCCTGCATTCGGTTTGAGGGGCAGGCGAGGTCGCCTGCGCTACGGCGTGACGACTGACGAAGCGCTCATCCAGGTGCGGGGCCTTACCGCCGGCTACGGCGACGACGTCCTGCTGCGGGAGGTGAGTTTCGACGTCCGCCGGGGGGAGGTGTTCGCCATCCTCGGCGGCTCCGGCTGCGGCAAGAGCACCCTGCTCAAGCACCTGATCGGGCTCTACCGCCCCATGGCGGGGCGCGTCCTGATCGGCGGCGACGACCTGGTGACGGCGGAAGGCGCGGAGCGTCTGGCCCTGCTGCGCCGTTTCGGGGTGATGTACCAGTCGGGGGCCCTGTTCGGCTCCATGACCCTGCTGGAAAACGTGCGCCTGCCCCTGGAGGAATACACCGACCTGCCCGACGAGGCCATGGACCTGGTGGCCCGGCTGAAGCTGGACCTGGTGGGGCTGGCGCCTTTCTGCGGCCACCTGCCGGCGGAACTCAGCGGCGGGATGCAGAAGCGGGCGGCCATCGCCCGGGCCGTGGCCCTGGACCCGGCGATCCTGTTCCTGGACGAGCCCTCCGCCGGCCTGGACCCGATCACCTCCGCCGAGCTGGACCAGCTGGTCCTGCGCCTGGCCCGCAGCCTGGGCATCACCTTCGTGGTGGTGACCCACGAGCTGCCCAGCATCTATGCCATCGCCGATCGGGTTATCATGCTGGACAAGTCGGCCCGGGGCATCATCGCCGAAGGCCGGCCGCAGGAACTGCGGGACCATAGCGACAATCCCTGGGTGCGCCGGTTCTTCAACCGGGAGGCGGAGCAGTGAGCCAGAAAACCGATTACTTCAAGCTGGGCATTTTCATCCTGGTGGCCGCCGGCCTGCTGGTGGCGGCGGTGCTGGTGCTGGGGACGGGCGCCCTGTTCCGGGACACGGAGACCCTGGAATCCTATTTCAACGAATCGGTGCAGGGCCTCAATGTGGGGTCCAAGGTCAAGCTGCGGGGAGTGGCCATCGGCGAGGTGAGCAGTATCGGTTTTACCTACACCCGCTACGAGCAGGACAAGCCCGTCGGCCAGCGCCGCCAGTACGTGCTGGTGGAGGCCCAACTGTCCCGGAAGCTGTTGGGGGCGGCGGGCAACGGCAGCGACGGCGCCGACCTCAAGCAGTACATCGACCGGGGCCTGCGGGTGCGCATGGCGGCCCAGGGGCTTACCGGCACCAATTACCTGGAACTGGACTACGTGGACCCCAAGGCCAACCCGGCCCTGCCCATCGACTGGGAGCCGGAAAACATCTACATCCCATCCGCTCCGAGCACCGTCACCCAGTTCGTCAACACGGCGGAACGCTTCCTGCGCAAGCTGGACCGCCTGGACATCGACCGCCTGATGGGGAATCTCAACAACCTGGTGGCGACCCTCAACGCCAAGGCGGAGAAATTTCCCATGGACAAGATCGGCAGCGACATGGCGGCTACCGTGGGCGAACTGCGCGCCCTCACCGCCGCCCTCAACCGCATGACGGCGAACCCGGACGTGGCAGCCCTGCCCGAGAACCTGGGGGCCACCGCCAAGCGCCTGCGCCAGATCGCCGAAGACCCCGGCTTCCAGCGCTCGGTGGAGGCGCTGGAGCGCACCCTGACCCGGGCCGAGAAAATTTTTGCCGGCCGGGAGCAGGATATGGCCGGCACCCTGGAAGCCCTGCGCCAGACCAGCGAAAACCTGCGGGACTTGAGCGAATCCGCCCGGCGCTACCCTGCCGGCGTGCTGTTCGCCGATCCGCCTCCCCGAAGCGAGGTGGTTAGATGATGAGATTGTTGATTCGGTTAGCAAAAGCTTCCCTCTCCCCCACCCCCTCTCCCGCTTGCGGGAGAGGGGAGCAAGAGCCCCTCCCCTCCCGTCGTGGTCGCCACATCGTGGCGGGCACCCGACGAGGACACCCCTTGCGGGTGCGGGGGAGGGGTTGGGGAGAGGGAAAACGCCTGTCGCCCGTCTGGGCTGCCGCATTCCTACTAGCCCTAACCGGCTGCACCCTGAATCGCCCGCCGGTGGTCAAGCAGACCTATCTGCTGGAAGCCGAGCGCCCCGACTCCAGCGCTCAAACCCTGCCCGTTTCGGTGCGGGTCGGCGCCTTCAGCGTGGCGCCGCCCTTCGAGGGCAAGGGCCTGGTCTACCGCCTGGACGACAGCCGCTACGAATCCGACTTCTACCACGAGTTCTTCGTCAGCCCCCGGGCCATGGCCGCCGACCGCACCACCCGCTGGCTGCGGCAGTCCGGGCTGTTCCGCGACGTGCTGGCGGTCGGCGTGTCCGGCGATGCCGACTATCTGCTGGAAGGCCACGTGAGCGAGCTTTACCTGGACTTCCGCGACCGGGCCAAGCCGGTGGCGGTGGTGTCGGCCCAGTTCTACCTGTCCCGGGACGGGGGCAGCGGCGGCATCGCCCTCAGCGCCAGCCTCGACCGGCGGGCTCCCCTGGCGGACAATTCGCCCCAGGCCGCCGCCCGGGCACTGGGCGCCGCCTTCGCCGGGGTGCTGGCCGACTTGGAAGCCAGGCTGGGCCAGGGAGATTTGAGAAGCGGCAACTGATGCAGGCAGGCCAACGCTGGGACATCTTCTGCGCCGTGGTGGACAACTACGGCGACATCGGCGTGTGCTGGCGGCTGGCGCGGCAACTGGCGGCCGAACACGGCTTCCGGGTGCGCCTGTGGGTGGACGACCTGGCCAGCTTCCGCCCCCTGTGCCCTGAAATCGAACCCGCGAAGGAGCGCCAGATCGCCCGCGGGGTGGAGGTGCGCCACTGGCCGAAGGATTTTCCCCCGGCGGAACCCGCCGACGTGGTGGTGGAGGCCTTCGCCTGCCACCTGCCGGCGTCCTACGTGGCCGACATGGCGGCGCGGGAAGCCAAACCCGGTTGGGTCAACCTGGAATACCTCAGCGCCGAAACCTGGGTGGAGGACTGCCACGGCCTCGCTTCCCCCCATCCGGCGCTGCCCCTGGTGAAGCACTTCTTCTTCCCCGGCTTCACCCCCGCCACCGGCGGCCTGTTGCGGGAAGCGGGACTGGCGGCGCGGCGCCGGGCCTTCCTGGCCGATCCGGCGGCCCTGGAGGCGTTCTGGCGTGCTCTCGGCCTCGGCCCCCGTGCCGGGGAATTGCGGGTGTCCCTGTTCTGCTATGGCGACGAGGATGTGGCGGGGCTGTTCGATGCCTGGGCCGGGGGTGAACAGCCGGTGCTGTGCCTGGTCCCGGAAGGGCGCTCGGCCCGGCCGGCGGCGGCCTTTTTCGGCGCGGCGGGCGCCGCGCCGGGAAGCGTGTTTTCCCGGGGCAGGCTGGAAGTGCGCATCCTGCCCTTCGTCGAACAGGAGGAATACGACCGCTTGCTGTGGGCCTGCGACTGCAATTTCGTGCGGGGGGAGGATTCCTTCGTCCGCGCCCAGTGGGCGGCGAAACCCCTGGTGTGGCGCATCTATCCCCAGGAGGAGGAGGCCCACCGGGTCAAGTTGGACGCTTTTTTGGATAAGTATTGCGCCGGACTGGAAGCCGAGGCCGCCGCCGGGGTGCGGGCCTTGTGGCATGCCTGGGACCGGGGCGCCGGGGCGGGGCCGGCCTGGAGCGGCTTCTGGCGCTGCCGTGCGGCCCTGGAGGTTCATGCTCCAAGCTGGGCGGAGGGACTGCGGGCCCAGGGGGATTTGGCGGCGAAGCTGGTGAATTTTCTGAAAAATAAGTAAAATAGCGCGTTTTTTCACCCCGCACCCCCTTACCGCAGGACGAAATCATGAAGCAAGCTCAGGAAATCCGCGCCGGCAACGTCATCATGGTGGGCAACGACCCCATGGTGGTGCAGAAAGCCGAATACAACAAGTCCGGCCGCAACTCGGCCGTGATGAAGATGAAAATGAAGAACCTGCTCACCGGTTCCGTGACCGAGGCCGTGTACAAGGCCGACGAGAAGTTCGACGTGGTGGTGATCGAGCGCAAGGAGTGCACCTACTCCTACTTCGCCGACCCCATGTACGTGTTCATGGACACCGAGTACAACCAGTACGAAGTGGAAAAGGACAACATGGGCGACGCCCTCAACTACCTGGAAGACGGCATGCCCTGCGAAGTGGTGTTCTACGAGGGCAAGGCCATCTCCCTGGAACTGCCCACCACCCTGGTGCGCGAAGTGGAATACACCGAGCCCGCCGTCCGCGGCGACACTTCCGGCAAAGTGATGAAGCCCGCCCGCCTCAAGGGCACCGGCTTCGAACTGCCCGTGGCCGCTTTCGTGGACATCGGCGACAAGATCGAAATCGACACCCGCACCGGCGAATTCAAGCGCCGCGCCTGAGTTTACGGCTTTGTCGAATTAAAAAGGGCGGCCTTGGCCGCCCTTTTTGTTGGTGCGCCAGGCATGGCGCGGAGCGCCGTGACTGGCGCTGTTTTCCCCGCTATGGTGGCGGGGAAGATGACTTGGAGG
>DDYH01000045.1 GCA_002347615.1 Gallionellaceae bacterium UBA2239
CATGCCTGGCGCACCGAAAAAAACACCGCGGAATTCCGCGGTGTTTTTGTTTGCCGAGGCGCCGACTGGCTTAGCCGGCCTTGGCGGCCTTCTTGCGCTCGTGCTCCTGCAGGTAGCGCTTGCGCAGGCGGATGGACTGGGGGGTGATCTCCACCAGTTCGTCGTCGTCGATGAATTCCACCGCCGATTCCAGGGTCAGCTTGATGGACGGGGTGAGGCGCACCGCCTCGTCGGTGCCGGAGGCGCGGACGTTGGTGAGCTTCTTGCCCTTGATCGGGTTCACCACCAGGTCGTTCTCCCGGCTGTGGATGCCGATGATCATGCCTTCGTACAGCTTGTCGCCGGGGGAGACGAACATGCGGCCCCGGTCTTCCAGGTTCCACAGGGCGTAGGCCACGGCCTCGCCGTGCTCCTGGGAGATCAGGACGCCGTTGCGGCGGCCGGGAATGTCCGGGCGCACGGGACCGTACTCGTCGAACACGTGGGCCATGATGCCGGTGCCCCGGGTCAGGGTGAGGAATTCGCTCTGGAAGCCGATCAGGCCCCGGGCGGGAATGCGGTATTCCAGGCGGGTGCGGCCGTGGCCGTCCGGCTGCATGTCCTGCAGGTCGCCGCGGCGGCGGCCCAGTTCTTCCATCACCGCGCCCTGGTGGCCGTCTTCCACGTCCACGGTGAGCATTTCGTAGGGCTCGCACTTCACCCCGTCGATATCCTTCATCACCACCCGGGGCTTGCCCACGGCCAGCTCGTAGCCTTCCCGGCGCATGTTTTCCAGCAGAATGGTGAGGTGCAATTCGCCCCGGCCGGAAACCAGGAACACGTCGGCATCGGCGGTTTCTTCCACCCGCAGGGCCACGTTGGTGAGCAGTTCCTTGGTCAGGCGGTCGCGCAACTGGCGGGAGGTGACGAACTTGCCTTCGGTGCCGGCCAGGGGCGAGGTGTTCACCTGGAAATTCATGGTCAGGGTGGGCTCGTCCACCGACAGCATGGGCAGCGCCATGGGCTTTTCCCGGTCGGTGAGGGTGACGCCGATGCCGATCTCCTCGATGCCGTTGATCAGCACGATGTCGCCGGCCTCGGCCTCGTCCACCAGCACCCGTTCCAGGCCCTGGAAGCCCAGCACCTGGTTGATGCGGCCGATCTTGGGGGTGGAGTCGGGGCCGTTCATCACCGCCACGGTCTGCCCCGGCTTGATGCGGCCGTTGGAGATGCGGCCGACGCCGATGCGGCCGACGAAGCTGTTGTAGTCCAGGGCGGAGATTTGCAGTTGCAGGGGCGCGTCCGGGTCGCCGGCGGGAGAGGGAACGTGCTTGACCACGGTGTCGAACAGGGCGCGCATGTTGTCGCTGGGCTGGGACAGGTCCAGGGTGGCCCAGCCGTTGAGGGCGGAGGCGTACACCACGGGGAAGTCCAACTGCTCTTCGGTGGCGCCCAGCTTGTCGAACAGGTCGAAGGTCTGGTCCACCACCCAGTCCGGGCGGGCGCCGGGGCGGTCCACCTTGTTCACCACCACGATGGGCTTGAGGCCCTGGGCCAGGGCCTTGCGGGTGACGAAACGGGTCTGGGGCATGGGGCCTTCCACCGCGTCCACCAGCAGCAGCACGCCGTCCACCATGGACAGCACGCGTTCCACCTCGCCGCCGAAGTCGGCGTGTCCCGGGGTGTCCACGATGTTGATGCGGGTGCCGTCGTATTCCACGGCGGTGTTCTTGGCCAGAATGGTGATGCCCCGCTCCTTTTCCAGGTCGTTGCTGTCCATCACGCGCTCAGTGACCTGCTGGTGGGCGGCGAAGGTGTTGGCCTCTTGGAGCAGCTTGTCCACCAGGGTGGTCTTGCCGTGGTCAACGTGGGCGATGATGGCGATGTTACGGAGGGCGCGGGACATGAAAATTTCCTGGGATGCGAAAAGGGCGAGATTCTAACATATTCCTCTAGCTTTTCTTATGAATTTCAGTATAATCCGCTCCTCTCGGTTAAGCGCCGAGGTTCATCGCTCCCTGACCCTCCTGATTCGGCACTTTCCTGAATCAATCCTTGTTTCGGTTGGCGACGATGTGGCCCTTTCCAGTTTGGAATCGGCCTCTAAATGTGCGCCAGAACACCGGAACAATACCGTTCCCCGCTTGCGCTTTATTAAATCTGCGGCCTTCCGCCATTCCATTTGAGCGGAGCGGGGCCGTTGTTTTTCAGGAAATACTATGACTTTTGCAGAACTGAACCTCCATCCCGCCGTCCTTCAAGCCCTGGCCGACTGCGGCTACAACGAACCGACCCCGATCCAGGCCCAGGCCATTCCCGAAGCCCTGGCCGGCCACGACCTGATGGCCTCCGCCCAGACCGGCACCGGCAAGACCGCGGCCTTCATGCTGCCCGCCATGCAGCGCCTGGCCACGCCCTCCCCGGTGAAAAGCCGCGGCCCCCGCGTGCTGGTGCTGACCCCCACCCGTGAACTGGCCACCCAGGTGTCCGAAGCCGCCATCAAGTACGGCAAGCACCTGCCCAAGGTGAAGACCGTCAGCATCCTCGGCGGCATGCCCTACCCCTTGCAGAACAAGCTGCTGTCCCAGCCCCTGGAAATCCTGGTCGCCACCCCGGGCCGCCTGATCGACCACATCCAGCGCGGCCGCATCGACTTCTCCCGCCTGGAGATGGTGGTGCTGGACGAAGCCGACCGCATGCTGGACATGGGCTTCCTGGAGGACGTGGAAACCATTCTCAACGCCACCCCCGCCAGCCGCCAGGTGCTGCTGTTCTCCGCCACCTTCGAAGGCACCGTGGCCAAGCTGGCCGAGCGCATGCTGAAGAACCCCGTCCGCATCCAGGTTGCCGCCCAGACCGCCCGCCACGAGAACATCGAGCAGCGCCTCCACGTGGTGGACGACATGGAACACAAGAACAAGCTGCTGGAATACCTGCTGGCCGACACCGACATTTCCCAGGCCATCGTGTTCACCTCCACCAAGCGGGACGCCGACGACCTGGCCGGCCACCTCTACGACCTGGGCCACCACTCCGCCGCCCTCCACGGCGACATGAACCAGCGGGAACGCAACCGCACCCTGACCCAGCTGCGCCGGGGCGCCCTGCGGGTGCTGGTGGCCACCGACGTGGCCGCCCGGGGCATCGACGTGCCCGGCATCAGCCACGTCATCAACTACGACCTGCCCAAGTTCGCCGAGGACTACGTGCACCGCATCGGCCGCACCGGCCGCGCCGGCGCCTCGGGCATCGCCGTGTCCTTCGCCAGCAACCGGGACGGCATGCACCTGAAGCGCATCGAGCGCTTCATCGGCCTGGAAATCCCCCGCCACACCGTGGCCGGCCTGGAACCCAAGCGCCCCCTGCGCACCGAGCCCAAGCCCGGCGGCGGCAAGCGCTTCGGCGGCAAGCCGTCCTACGGCAACAAGAGCGGCAGCGGCGCCGGCAAGCCCCGCAACGAAGGCTTCAACCACTCCCGCGCCACTCCCCGCCACGGGGAAGGCAAGAGCGGCGGCCACAAGAAGTTCGCCCCGCGCTAACCAGCCGCAATCGGGTAGGAGGCGGGGTCGCCCCAGCCGTCCTCCCACACCACCGGACATACGGATCACGTATCCGGCGGTTTCTGCCTCCCCGTTTCCGGGTTGAGCTTACGTCCCGAGGACCATTCGCCCGTTGGTCTATTGACGCTGCGACCGCCCTCGAGG
>DDYH01000017.1:0-1282 GCA_002347615.1 Gallionellaceae bacterium UBA2239
CCGCGAGCAGGGCCGCGGCGCCGGTGGCGGCGACGGCGATTTTCTTCCACGGCCACCCGGCCTTCAGGCCGCTGTCCCGGATGGCGGCCAGGGCATGGGTGGCGCGGATTTCGTGGGAATTTTCGGCGAAGGCGGCGAGCATGGCCTTGTCGGCCAGGATGTTGACGCGCCGGATCAGGCCCTGGGAGGACCGGACGATGAGGTCCACGGCTTCCCGGCTGAAGACGTCCGGTCCCTTGTAGCCTACCGCCCGCAGGCGGAACATCAGGTAGTCCCGGATTTCGTCCGGGCTCAGGGGGGAAAGCTCGAAACTGTGGGTGATGCGCTCCCGCAGCTGGCGGATGTGGGGCTGGGCCAGGTGGGCGTCCAGTTCCGGCTGGCCGAACAGAAGGATTTGCAGCAGCTTGTGGGTGCCGGTTTCCAGGTTGGACAGCAGGCGCACCTCTTCCAGGCTTTCGATCGGCATGGCCTGGGCCTCGTCGATGAACACCACCACCTGCTTCCCTTCCGCGTGTTTTTCGATGAGGCGTTGTTGCAGGGCGCGAATGATGAAGGTGGTGCGCTGGACGATGTCGATGCCCATGTCCTCCGCCACGGCGCAGAGAATCTCGTCCCGGTTGAGGCTGGGGTTGGCGATGTAGATGGTTTCCACGCTCTGGGAGAGCCGGTCCTCCAGCATCCGGCACAGCATGGTCTTGCCGCTGCCCACCTCCCCCACTACCTTGACGATGCCCTCGTTGCTGGAAACGGCATACAGCAGCGCGTCCAGCACGGTGCCCCGCTTGCCGCCNNGGGATAGAACAAATCCAGGCGGGGCGTGATCTTGAAGGGGGGGGAATCCAGGCCGAAGAAGTCGAGATACATGGGCTTGCCTAGTTTATGCAGTTGAGGAAGGCCTGCTCCAGCGTTTCCGCTTCGAAGCGCTCGCGGCACTCGGCCGGCGAGCCGACGAAGCGGATTTCGCCGCCGTGCAGGATCGCCATCCGGTCGCACAGTTCCTCCACGTCGGGAAGGGCGTGGGTGCTGAAGAAAAGCGTATGGCCGGCGGCCTTCAGGCGCAACAGGTGGCGCTTCACCAGGGCCCGGGCTTTGGGGTCGAGGCCGCTCACGGGCTCGTCCAGGATCAGCAGCCGTTTGCCGCTGAGAAAGCAGGCAGCCAGTCCCAGTTTCTGCGCCATCCCCTTGGAATAGGCGCGGACCGGCCGGCCCAAGGCGGCCGGGTCCAGGTCAAGGGCTTCCAGCATGGCGACGGCGTCGCCGGCGGCGAAGGCCCGGCCATGGA
>DDYH01000017.1:1310-2688 GCA_002347615.1 Gallionellaceae bacterium UBA2239
AGCGTGGTCTTGCCGGCACCGTTGACGCCCACCAGGCCGAAGCATTCTCCGGCCCGTACGGAGAAGTCCAGGCCGTTCAGGACCGGGACGTTGCCGTAGCGTTTGGTGACGTTCTGGAAGGCGATGGCGTCGTGATTCATGGTTGGCCGCTACTGTATCACTCGTCGGCGGGGGCATAAAGGCCGGATACCCGGGTACGTAATAGTACGAATGTACTAACTATATAATTTGTTTGGATTATTTTGAATATTATGTTGANNGTTGAGAGCGGCGGGCTTTCTCGATTAGAATCGACCCCCATTGGCCGTAAAGGGAAAGTCGCGCAGCGACACTTCAGTCCCCCCTCGCCCGCAAGCGGCGGAGGGCAGGGTGAGCGTTCAGATAATTAGTTAAGGAGGAGTTTCATGGAAGAAGCGGCAACCAATCTCGCGACCACCGTGGCCTGGCTCGGCTTCGGTCTCGCCTTCGTGTTCGGCTTTATCGCCAACAAGACCAACTTCTGCACCATGGGCGCGGTATCCGACGTGGTGAACATGGGCGACTGGGGCCGGATGCGCGCCTGGCTGCTGGCCATCGCCATCGCCATGATCGGCACCAACGCCCTGGTGCTCCACGGCGACCTGGATCTCACCAAGACCATCTACACCACCCCCAACTTCACCTGGCTGGCCTACATCCTCGGCGGCCTGTGCTTCGGCGTCGGCATGACCCTGGCTTCCGGTTGCGCCAACAAGTGCCTGGTGCGGGTGGGCGGCGGCAACATGAAGTCCGTGGTGGTGTTCCTGTTCCTGGGCTACTCCGCCCTGGTGACCCTGAAGGGCATTTTCGGCGAGTTCCGCGTCAGCGTGCTCCAGTCCGCCCCGGTGACCCACAACTTCGGCGGCAGCCAGACCATCCCCTACCTGATGGAAGGCCTGTTCGGCCTCGACCACCGCACCCTGCACATCGCCATCACCCTGCTCCTGGCCGGCGGCATCATCGTCTTCTGCTTCCTGGACAAGGAATTCCGCCACAGCCTGGACAACGTCCTGGCGGGCCTGGTGATCGGCGCCATCGTCACCGCCGGCTGGTACGTCACCGGCAAGATCGGCTACGCCGAGAATCCCGACACCCTGGAAATGACCTTCTTCGGCACCAACTCCCACCTGGCCGAGTCCATGTCCTTCGTCGCCCCCATCTCCTACACCATGGACCTGTGGGCCTACTGGACCGACACCAGCACCGTGGTGACCTTCGGCATCGCCACCGTGTTCGGCATCGGCATCGGCTCCTTCGTCTACGCCCTGATCACCAAGTCCTTCCGCTGGGAAGGCTTCACCTCCCCCCAGGACATGTTCCGCCACATCATCGGCGCGGTGACTGTCTCTTATACACATCT